>NZ_JAFWOM010000001.1 GCF_017545445.1 Fibrobacter sp. | reverse complement strand
TGATGGCCTTTTCAACGATGGCGACCTTGACCTCTCCGGTGGCGTTCGGTGCAAGGTCATCGGTGACCTCGACCAGACGCGCTTCGGGGATGTGCCCCTGAATGTCCTCGTAAGTGCAGTAGTTCATGCGTTACCTTAAGCGGTCTTCTTGACGATGTTCTTCAAGAGGAAGCCTGCATCCTTGGCGACAACAACTTCCTTCTGGTAGAAGCCGGCCTTGATGATTTCGGCACCCTTGAGGCCAATCTTTTCATCTTCGATGATAGTGGCATAGCGGTCGCCAATCTGTGCAGTCATACCCCAAGCAATGCCTTCCTTGAGCGTGGAAAGCGGTTCGGAGTAGTGGGCCCAGATGTTATCACCCCAGCAACGAGTAAGCTGCGGATTCTTGGCGTTCTTGGTGGTGTTCACGCGGGATTCACCGATGAGGATTTCATCGACTTCAAACAAAGCCTTGATCTGTTCGCGGCTTGCAACGCCTGCACCGTTGGAGTTCGGATAGACAGAACGGAGCACGTTCGGGTCGGTGCGGAGCTTTGCCCACACGACAGAGTTCATGCCAAGCACGTTCGGACGGGCGAGCGGCTTTTCAAGGTATTCGAGAATCGTTTCTACGATGTTGAAGCCGTCGGCTCCAATACCCTGGGCATTTTCGTAAGTGTGAGTGAGGCCGTCGCCATAGTTCGAAGTATCCTGCACAATGCCTGCAACACGCATTTCACGACCGAGATACACCTGTTTCATCAAGTATTCAAGGCTCGTATTGACATAACGTTCCTTGTTCTTGATCTGTTCAATATCTTCCTTAGGCACGATAATCTGCAAACCCTGGGCTTCAGCAACAGCGGCTCTTTCTTCGCCAGAAAGGTGGATGATGTTCGGTTCGGAAGTGCGACCCACCTTGGTATCCGGGGCGGTAAAAGAATCGCCCTTGGTACGCTCGTAATACTTGAACGCAAGTTCTTTGTCGTCGAGCACCTTGACAGGCATTACCTGGTCTGCAATCATCTTGCTGTTTTTGTAGGCGGCCACAAGGTCCGTCTGCTGCACGCCAATCGGCAAGAGCAAGCCAGCGGCAAGAGTACCACCGTCAGAGCCGAAAATTTCGGCGACAATCTGCGGAACGCCGCAGGCGGTAAGCGTGTCAGCACCCGCAAAGGAGCACAGGACACACACGAGAGTCAAAAGCATGAGAGCGATAGAGTTCTTCTTCATGTCGTTTTCCTTGTTAATTGTTAAACCCCGGCTGCGGTCTTGCCAGCGTAGCCAAAAGCAACCGTGATAAGGTCGCCCGAAGCACCTGCCGTGAGTGCAACGCCGTAAGTTTCGGCAGAAGCGCCAGCCGCGACAGCCTTGCCGTTCGCATCGCAAACGATTCGGTCACCGACAGCCACAGTACCGCCAGCAAGCACCTTCACATTGCCACTCGTCTGTACGACGATATTCGAGCCGCTTGCAGTGTCTTCGTCACCGCTGACACCGAGCACGGCAGCACCAGAGGTGCCCTTCTTGACTTTGTCCGTATCGGTGCCGGCTTTCACGAAAAGGTTCTTGCCGATGGCTTCTTCTGCCTTGAAGGTCGTTTCGTTGGTGGCTGCACCCTTTTCGAGCTTGATACGCACCACGTCGCCATCAGCGGTTGCGGAATCGAGTGCCACGGCCACATAGGCATCACCGGCAGAAGCGGCAACGGCCTTGCCGTTGCTTCCGACTTTGAGCTTAGCACCGACGGCAAAAGCACCGCCTGCGGTAACTTCGGCGATACCGTCGAACTGCACATCCTGACGAGCGCCCTGTGCGGCATCCAGTTCGTAGCTTACGCCAATGGCATCACCGCCAGCGGAAGCAAGTGCAACGGAACCTTCGGTTGTGCCAAGAGCGACAAATCGGAAGGCGGGAACGGCGACAGACGCCGTGAAATTGAGGACATTACCCTTCATGGGATTCTCCTTGTTTTGTTAAACATTGATGCGGCCGTATTCTTCTGCCGCCTCTGCAAACGAAAGCACACGGCCTTTCGCTTCCTGTTCAGCCTTGTAGCGGGCAAGAGCTTCGCCAGCCGCAAGCTGCGGAGTATCGTGCATTCCCGGAGCTTCACCGAAATCCACGATTTTCGGGAGCGAGGCAACCGTAGAAGCGAGGATTTCAGCGACATTCACGCGGTCATCGCCTTCGCCAAAGCAGCCTTCGCCATCGACGGGCACTTCCTGGCATACGCCAAAGACCTTCATAAGATTGTCCTTGAGCACCTGATTGCAGCGACCGTCGGCAATGGCCTTGTCCAAAGTCTCGGAGAACGCAGCCCCAGCTCGCAGACGCTCCGCTGCAAGCTTGTCAGCCTTAAGAGCGTCATTTTCGGCCTTGAGTGCTGCATTCTCTTCGCTCAACCGCGCCGCTTCGCTAGAATTGCCTTCCGGGATAGATGCGGTCGGCTCGTCGTGAGGGGGCGTTGTAGGCTGAGGATTCTGCTCCCCGTTCTCCAGCGGAGTAGAATCGGTAGTTTCATTTTCCGCGAAGCTCGAAACGGGCTTTTCATCGGTTGCGGTTGCAGTCGGTGCTTGCTTCGGGAAGTTGTTGGAATCCTTGATGACATCACGCACGGATTCGATATCCTTTACAGCGTATTCCGGGATAATCTTGTCCGCCGCTTCAATGCCTTCTTTTTCAATCAGCTGTTCACGCTGTGAACGGAAAAGGGTTCCAAGCGAGCCGAGCTTCCAAATAAGGCGTTCAAAAACCGATGCCGGAACAAGCCTGTCCCAAGCGAACGATTCTGCGAACATGCACACATCCTGTTCGGTAACCCCCTTGTCCACTTCTGCAAAGCAGCCTTCGCCAAAGCAAAGCGGGGTCATACCCTTCATGGCGGGAGCGTGGGCACCCAAAGCACCGAGGTGTCTTAAGCCCTTTTTCAAGTTGCTGTAAATAGAAGCTGAAAGGTACTTGAAGCCGCCCTTCTTCACCTCTTCGGCAAAGTCGTTGCTCACGTCATCAAGCTTTACCTTGAGCACATTGTCTTCAACCTTGGAATCGACAATGGATCCCACACGCGGATCATCGACTTTAGGGTGCCCCTTGACGAGTGGCGGTTGGTAACCGGCTTTGAGCTGTTCGTGGATGCCTTCATTCAGATCTTCGAGGTCCGCTTCGCTGAAGTCGTGTTCCTTGCCAGCCATGTCAGTGACCTTGCCGACCTTGAATGCTTCGACCCACGGTTCCTTGAGGTCATCGGATTTCAAAAGTTTCTTGTCTTTCATGGCTTCAAAGTTACAAGCGAAAAACCGAAAGAGGAGATGACAGAGACATGCCCTAAGTCACTCGGTTACAAGTAAGTTTGTTGCGAGGAACTATATGGACAAGAACTTTTGGATTGAAGCGTTTAAGCAGTTTGGAATAAGCGTCATTTTCGCCGTGATGTTGGCCGTCTTTTACACAAACGAGAATGCCAAATGGGAAAAGTCGCAAGCCGTTGAAAATACACGCTGGGAAACGCTTTTCCAGAAATACACCGAAGAACAAAGACAAGCAATGGAAGCAATTAGAGCTTGCTGCATGGAATACCACGGGAGGAAGCAATGAGCAAGGCAGAACTCAAGCCCCGCGCAAAGGAACTCTACACAATTCACCAAATGAGCCTGGCAGATATCAGCCGGGCGCTTAACGTTTCTACACGTACCTTGCAGACATGGAAGGCCGAAGAACATTGGGACAAAGCCCGTGCAGCCGTGAGCGGCGGCGAAAAGAACTTCCACGCACAACTTTTCGAGCTGGGCGAAGTCATGGCTCGCAAGATCAAGCAGGACGAACTCGACGGCGTGAAGGTCGCACCCGAACGCTACACTGCATTGCAACGAATCATCGACACTGCAGAGCACGCACGCAAGTACGAAGCCGTTGCACCAAAGCAGAACAAGTCCGACCTCTCCCCGGAAGAAAAGCAACAAGCAGCGCTCGCTAAAATGAAGGAAGCTCTTGGATTATGTTAGAACGAAGTCTCATAGACTACTTTTTCCCCTACCAAAAGCGGTATCTGCTTGACAAAAGTAAGGTGAAAATTCTTGAAAAGTCTCGCCGTATTGGTGGAACTTTCGTGCAAAGTTTTGAGGATGTTCAAGATTGCATTGAGCAGCCCGGATTAAAAGTCTTTTTTAGTTCCGCAGACATGACCGCCGCAGCCGAATACATGGATTACATATCCGGTTGGGTTTCAAAGCTGAACTCCATAGCAAAAACTCTAGCAGAAATCAACTGCGAAGACATTACGGAATGTGAATTTGCAGATGAAGACAAAGGCGTAAAGTCAAAGGTAATCGAATTCAACAACGGTTCAAAGATTTACGCACTTTCCAGCAATCCGAAAGCATTCCGCTCCAAGGGCGGAAAAATCGTTTGGGACGAAGCTGCTCACCACAAGGATGACCGCAAAATGTGGGCAGCCGCAAAGCCTGCAGCCATGTGGGGATACTCTATCCGAATTCTTTCCACGCACAATGGAGTTAATTCGTTATTCTATCTGCTCATCGATAAGTGCAAAAAAGGCGAACTTGACTACAGCGTGCATACCGTGCCAATCCAGCTCGCAGTAGAGGAAGGCGTTGCCGACCGCATCTGTGGCAAAAAGCTCTCCAGGAAAGAACGCGAAGCATGGCTGGAGCAGGAACACAAGGGCTGTTTGACCGAAGCTATTTGGCAAGAGGAATACTGCTGTAATCCGCAGGATGAATCCAAGGCCATGATTAGCTATGAACTCATCCACAGCTGTGAACGCCAAGGCGTGCTGGGACTTGACAATGTGAACGGCCCGCTTTACCTCGGGTGCGACGTAGCACGCCACCGCCACCTTTATGTCATCTACGTTTTCGAAGACATAGGCGACCGCCTAATTTGCCGAGCCGTGGAAGCCTATCAGAATAAAAAGTGGAGCTTCCTAGAACAGAAGCTATACAATTTTCTCAAGCTCCCGAACCTCATCCGCGCCTGTATCGACCGCACCGGATGCGGCGACCAGTTCACCGAACGGGCTATGGAACGCTTCGGCTCCGTCAAGGTCGAGGGAGTCCTTTTTACGAACACCGTAAAGGCTGACCTCGCCATCAATCTTTTGCAGGCGTTCGAAGACCAGAAAATCATCCTTGAAAAATGCCCCAAGTTCCCCAGAGTCGAAGGTCGAATCGAAGACGAACAAGCCGAATCCATCCATGCAGTTCGAAAGCTCGTTACCAGTGCCGGGAATGTGCGTTACGATGCGGCAAGCACCGAGCAAGGACACGGCGACTTTTTCTGGGGAGCAGCTTTGGCATACCACGCGAAAAACGCAACCGCGGCGGGGCCACTGTTCGTTCAAACGGCAGATCCATTCAAGGGGCAAAACGTGAATTTGACCGGTTTTTAAAAATCGCACAGAAAGGCCCTTTCTAGCCGTTTTTTGCTAAACCCTAGTAAACGGTCATTGAACTTTAAAAAATCATTTTTCAAAAAGTTTGAACGGCGATTCAAAAGGATTAGAAAACTACCGAGGATTGCATGAGCAAAAAGAACAAAAAACAACAGAACGAGACCCAAAACAAGCGTGATTTGCAGCTTGCGAAGGAAGTGGCAACCCGGAATGTCGCCGAGTATATCACCGGGCTTGACTACCTGCCAAACCCGGACACGATTCTCCAAAAGAACGGCGGGAACATCAAGGTCTATCGCGAAATGATAGACGCCCACCTCGATGCAGTTAAAAACAAACGCTTTGCCGCCATCACGAGCCGTGCATGGACCATTGACGGAAGCAAGGGCGATGCAAAGAAAGCGAAGTTCGTCGAGGAATACCTTTGGAACATCGACCTTCGCAACACCATCTCGCAGATGCTCGAAGCAATCGGCTTCGGTTATGCCGTGCATGAAATCGTGTGGGATGCAGTGCAGACCGACTTTGGCGTGCTCATTTTGCCGACCGCAATCAAGGACCGCAAGCAGGAATGGTTCAAGTTCGGCAATGACGGAGAACTCTTGTTGCAGACGAAGGACGGCACTCGTCAAGAAATGCCCGACCGCAAGTTCCTCGTGACTCGCAACCGTCCGACCACGGCGAACCCATACGGCAACGCTACCTACTCGCGTTGTTTTTGGCCGCTCGCATTCAAGAAGGGTGGTCTCAAGTTCTGGATGATCTTTGTCGAAAAATACGGCATGCCCAAAGCTATCGGCAAGGTGCCGCCCACTGCAACGGAAAATGAGCAACAGCAGTTCCTGCGAATGCTATCAAACCTCATCCGTGATGCGGTCGCAGTCATCCCGCAGACCGGCTCCGTAGAACTCTTGGAAACCCGCCTGAGCGGCACCAATCCGCATAGCGAAATCGTGAATTGGGCAGACAGGGCCATGTCTAAAGCGTGGCTTGGCGAAACGCTCACCACGGAGCAGACAAGTTCAGGCGGCACACAAGCCATGGCTACCGTGCACAACGATGTCCGTGCAGACCTCGCTCTTGATGATGCAGCAATGGTCGAATCCAGCGTGAACCAGCTTATCCGTTGGATTTACGAAATCAACTGGCCGAACGAAAAAGAAATCCCGTGGATGAACATCATCCTCCCGGAAGACTTGCAAGAAGCCCGCCTCGAACGCGACGTGAAGCTCACGCGTCTCGGTGTAAAATTCAACGCCCAGTACATCACCGACATTTACGGCATCGACGAGAAGTATTTCGAAATGAGCGGCCCCGTAGAGCCAGCCGGTGCATTGTTCGCGGAAGGCCCTGAAAAGAAGCCGAAAGTTCGCAATGCAGGTCTCGAACTCCGCAAGCAAGTGAACGCGTTCACCGAACACCTTGCAGACGAATGCGAAAAGGTGGATTTCCTCGCACCCATCCGCGAACTCGTAGAGAACGCAAAGAGCCTCGAAGAGGTCCGCGACAAGCTCATAGGCTGTTACGGTGAAATGCCGATGGACGACGTGGCGAAGGAAATGGAACAGGCGTTTTTGGCGGCAGACCTGGCAGGTCGTTTTTCCATTCTGAAGAAAGCGGGTATCATCGATGGCTAAGGAATTGTTTTTTCAACAAGGCGAATACAAAGAAGCCGTTGACTACTTCAGGCAAAAAATCAATATGCCTGCAAAAAATTGGACGGATCTTGAAGGAAGCATGCACACGCGAGCCTTTGTGATCGCCGGCTGTATGCGTGAAGACATTCTAATTGATTTTAGAAAAGCCGTAGATGCTGCTATTGCAGATGGGGAATCGCTTGAAGAATTTAGAGGTCGTTTTCACGAAATTGCAGCTAAGTGGAGAACTTCAGACGCTAAGTTTGATGAAAAAATGAATAAGTCTGGGTATGCGTCGTGGCGTTCGAAAGTCATTTATCAGACGAACATGCTCACCGCAGCGGCGGCAGCTCAGGAACGCCAAGCAAGGGAACTCCCCGACGTATTCACCCATGCGAAGTACATCTGTATGATGATGCCTACAAGCCGAGATGAACACAAAGCATGGAATGGTATAACGCTTCCGTTAGAAGACCCTTGGTGGGAAAAGCATAGTCCGCCCAACGGCTTCGGCTGCATGTGCGAAAAAGAGTACATCAGCAAGTACGAAATGGAAGCAGGACTAGAGAAGGAAACCAAAGACCGTAAAAAACTTGATTTAAATGACACTGCCAAAATAGGCAAGAACTGGGATTATAGCATTGCATCTACGGATATGGGCTCCTATATGACCCAAATCCAGCGAGATGAACTAAAAAGAAAAAAAATCGAATGGGTTGAAATTGACCCCGATGGGAAAACAAGCAACACGCCCAAAGACAATACGCCTTTACCAGTGATAGAAAATGAAAAATTTAATCCAGACGATAGCATTACGAAGGAAAATTTCACCGACAAGATGAGCGCAGCTCTTGGATTGGGAAATAAAAAAGACGATATCGTATCAATTCCTTTTGAGAATCAAGAAACCGGTTTTCATTACGAAACCATCATAAAAAGGGAGCATATTGACGGATTTCTGAAACACATCACGGAAGGGAGTAAGGAAAAGCAGCACCGGGAAAGGCTCCTCCCGTTGTTTATAGAAACTCTAAAAAATCCTGCAGAAATACGCGTTCTATATCTGAAAAGTAGTGGAACGAACAAACGTGCTATTCGAACATCCTTTTACAATAGATTCAAGGTCAACGAAGAGGAATTTATGATTGAAGTTGTTGCAAATTCAGGCGTATTTAAGGAATTTACCATCTGGACCGGGTACAAAAATGCCGATAAAACAAGAAAGGGAAAATGCATTTTCAGGAAAAAATAAATGGAAGTAGAATGTTCTCCGTGACGAAACACCTAGCTACCTGCTCCACTCAAACGAATCACGGTTCTTGCTTCACAGGCCAATTATTATACCCATAATATACCATTTTTCACAAGGAAAGTCAATACCCCATGGCAAGTTTCATCAACGCAACCATAGATGACCACAAATTTGACGCTCTAATCGAGGTCATGAACGACCATGCCGTTCATTTGAAGCCCGTCTTGGCGGCTATTGGCAACCTTGCAGTCAAGAGCATAAGGCAGAACTTCCGTGTAGGCGGTCGCCCTAATCGCTGGCCCGAAACAGAAAAGCCCAAGGGTAAAACGATGATTGGTACAGGTGCTCTTATGAGGCAAATTCACTACAAAGTGGATGATGATGGAGCTGGAGTTACTATCATGACGGGCAAACAAAAATATGCAGCGATACTCCATTTTGGAGGCCAAACTCCTGCACACGAAATCTGGTACAAGAACAAGAGGGCCCTCAGCTTTACGTGGAAAGGCTCGCCTGTAATTTATGGTAAAGTCAACCACACCGGCTCAAAAATTCCCGCTCGCCCTTACATGCTCCTGCAAGATGAAGACATCAAGGTTATCGAAAACATGATGATTCAGCACATTGTCAAGAACACTTAACCCAAGGTACAAAATGACCAAACCCACACCAAACCAACCGCAAAAAAAACAGACCTACTACAACGAAATGCCCGTGGAAACAATCAAGATCATCCACGCCATCGTGAAACGCGAAGAACTCCCGCGTGAAGCCGCATTCGACATCGGCACCGCCGTCAAGTATCAATGCCGCGCAGGACTCAAGCCCGACAACAACTGGAAAGACGATATCCGCAAAGCAGAAAACTACCTGCACCACGCACGAACCGGCGAATGGATAAAGGAATGAACTTAGAACAGAGACATCTGCCCGTTGTCACGCTTCTTTGGCACAAAGTTCAAGTAGCGGTAAATGGTTCGCTCGCTAACGCCCGTCTCGAAGGCAAGCTGGTGGACAGTCTTCTCGCAGTTGTCAGCCATATAGCGGCGCACAGCGTTCGGAGTCATCCGGGATGGACAGGCTACATGGTTGCCTGCAAAGCGTTTCCAGATTCTCTTGGCGACATCAAGACCGAGGGTCTTTGCAACCCACTTTAAATCCTCGTTCGGCAAGTCATCAAATGTAAGGGAATCCCAGACGCTCATCTGTAATTCAAATATAACTAAAATGAGCAAATTAGACAACAAAGATTTAATCGTCTTTCAAATCTTCTAGAAGTTCATCGGCATTTTTGATTTTCTTTTGTGCATCTTCGTCTTCTTTCTTTTCAACGACTTTTATCAATTGGAGCCTTATGAAACTCACATATTTGAACGGCAAGAATATGGAAAATACAATCGCAGAGAAAGTAATTGAAGCGAGCAACGACGCCCCGAATCTGTTGTATTCATTGAAAAAAGACATCATGAAATAAGCAAGGACGGGCAAAAGCATGAACACGATTCGCCACACTTCTACATTCATTTCCTTGGCAACATCTATGGCTTCATTCTTTATTTCGCTTACACATTGCGCATTCAGACTCTTTCTATCAAACTGCTGCATGAGTACAGCCAATATTGCGAACGATACAGATGACATAATTCCAAAATACGAAATAAAGCCATCCATCAATTTGAACACGAAGTTGAACTTGTCTTGCCTAAAAACAAATAAACCGACTGCGCCACCCGCAATAAACACGCACAGGTTCTTTGTATTCGGCGATATTCTATTCAGAAGGCCATTCATGGTTTGCGTTAAGTTCCTTAAACCAGTTCGTCATTTCTATAAAAGCTTCTTTCTTAAAAACAAAGGATCCATACCTTTCAAATTTAACCTTTTTTGTACGACAAAAACCGTCTTTCTTAATTTTTTCTCCTTG
>NZ_JAFWOM010000059.1 GCF_017545445.1 Fibrobacter sp. | reverse complement strand
GTACAGAAGACGGGACGTATGAAAGTGCCCTTCGGCATCGCACAGATAGGAAAGGCGTTCCGCAATGAGATAGTGGCCCGTCAGTTCATCTTCCGCATGAGGGAGTTCGAACAGATGGAAATGCAGTTCTTCGTGAAACCGGGTACCGAACTCGACTGGTTCCCGAAATGGAAGGAGATGCGTATGGCTTGGCACCAGGCTCTGGGCTTCGGCGCTGAGAACTACCGTTTCCACGACCACGACAAATTGGCTCACTACGCCAATGCGGCAACAGACATCGAGTTCCGAATGCCCTTCGGATTCAAGGAGGTGGAGGGTATCCATTCCCGTACCAACTTCGACCTCTCGCAGCATGAGAAATTCAGCGGAAGGCAAATCAAATACTTCGACCCGGAGACCAACGAGAGTTACACTCCGTATGTCATCGAGACGAGTATCGGCGTTGACCGTATGTTCCTCTCCGTGATGTGTCACTCCTACCAGGAGGAGCAGCTTGAAAACGGCGAGACACGCGTGGTGCTGCGCCTGCCCGAGGCTTTGGCGCCTGTGAAATGTGCCGTGCTGCCGCTGGTTAAGAAAGATGGACTGCCCGAGAAGGCGCGCGAAATCGTCAACGAACTGAAATTCCACTTCAATACGCATTATGAAGAGAAGGACAGCATCGGCAAGCGCTATCGCCGCCAGGATGCCATCGGTACTCCTTATTGCGTGACCGTCGACCATGACACGCTCAATGATAATAAGGTGACACTGCGCTACCGCGACACCATGCAGCAGGAACGTGTCGACATCGAAGCGCTGCGTGGCATCATCGAAGACAAGGTGAGCATCACCAGCCTGCTCAAGAAACTGCAATAAACACAACATCATACGCATGACCATTATGTATCGTTTTTCCTCTTCTTGCAAACCGAGGCATTGGCTCATGATGACTCTGGCTGCCGTGGCCATGATGATGACTACGGCATGCAGTGAGACTGACAACGAGGTGGATGAGTATGCCGACTGGCAGAACAAGAACGCGGAGTGGTTCACCAACCTATATAACTCTGCACGGCAGAAGGTGAGTAGTGGCGACACGTCGTGGAAACTGATCAAGAAGTATTCGCTCAACGACGATGTGCAAGGAAACCCTACCGACTATGTCATCGTGCATGTGCTCAATGAAGGAACAGGGTCGGGAAGCCCGCTCATCAGCGACACCGTGGCCACTCTAAAATAAAAGAAGACGCTGCAAAGCGTCTTTTTTTATTTTGTAGTCTGAAGCTGGACGAGGACCCGAGACCCCTCGGGGGAGAGGGTGCGACTAAATTCTTTCGTGGGCGTAGCCCGTGGGAAGAATTTAGGATTTATCGCGTAGCGATAAACCCGGAGGGCGGCGAGCCATCCGCGTAGCGGATTATGGCGAAGACGTCAATCCCTGTTGACGCCTACGGCGTCCGCGGCTGCACTCGATTATAAAATTATGCAAGCATAATTTTGCAACACTCGTTTTGCGCGCTTTTCCCGCTCTAAAAAAGAGTCTAGCGTCAAGCTAGGCTCTTTTGTTTTGTTGTTTGAAAAAAAAATTTATTTTTTTTCGACCCACACCCTTTACAATTGGAAATTTTATTTCTATAATTGGGTCACCCCGCGGGAATAGCTCAGTTGGTAGAGCACGACCTTGCCAAGGTCGGGGTCGAGGGTCCGAGTCCCTTTTCCCGCTCTAAAAAAAAGAGAACCACCTACAAAGGTGGTTTTCTTTTTTTATACACAATTTAAGCCGGGCGTTACGGGCTGGCATCTGAAGCCCGTTAGAAGGGGTGATGGAAGCCCCGGCGACCAGCTTCTTGACGAATAAAGGAGATGCCCGCACGGAGGCGGGCATGACACGTCGCATTTAGCATTTGAAAGCCGGGGCTGCAATCAGGGGGAAACCTCCCCCACCCACCTATTTTTAGAACGACACCTTGAGTTCGAGAGTTACTCCAATCAGAGTTTCCGGACCAACCACTTCCTCTTTACCCAACTCTGTTATTACGGAAGTCTGCACACTAACATTTGAATTGATTGCATACTTTAAACCAGCATAAGGTCGAACAACGAAATCACCCGTATAGCTCTTACCATAATTTTTCCCCTTATAAGTATATTTACCTATTCTCATCAATACATTGGCACCGATAAACGGGGTCAACGGAATACCCAGATTAAAATCGGCTTCAGCACCAAAATTCAGGTGCAACGGAGGAGACTCCTTATCATCACCTCTAGTACATACTGTAAGGCCAAGTTCCGAGCCAAAATCAACAACACCAAAATTCTGGGAATACTGAGTGCCAAAATTGAAAGCCCAATCACTATAATTATAAGGATCATTGCTTATAGGAACTCGAACATTCAAGAACGCATTCAACATAGGCAAGAACTGATAACGAACCATAAATCTTGGATTTGCAAGACCGTTTACGTTGCTCTTATACAATCTTATATAATACGGGATACTCACGCCCAATTCCAAATTCGGCACAACCGTATAACGGGAACCCACAAAAGGCAAAAGCCACATGCGTTCACCCAGCTTGCTAAAATTGACGCCAACCGCAAATTCGCCCTTGTGATTTTCAAGGACGGGGAATCTATCCCAAGATGCAAAACTTGCTGTTGCACATAGAGTCGCTGCAAGAAATGCTTTTTTCAACATATAAAATTTCCTTTTTTAAGGTATCACTTCTGTATTTTTTCAAGTGCGAATATACAAAAAACAATTTACAAAAAGCGATTTCCAAATACTTTTTTTGCATACAAGTACAAAAGCCCAACTTAATTGCTGGGACTTTTAATCAGAAAAAAAATTAATTTATTCTAATATTTTCTAGACTTTTCTTTTCGCTAATCATCGATGCTGTGATAATCATCTTTACACAAATTCGAATTTCTTTTATCTATATAATCTTTTGTTTTTTCAGTCAAAAAAGAGGCATCAAGTCGTTTACAAGACGTTATACTTTTTATATAATCTTCATCGTCATGATTAACATCTAAACGGACACACAACCGTCCATTTTTTGACAGCATAATAATATTTGAGTCGAAAAGCTTATGATGGTTTTGACATAGCCACAATCCATTATCAGAATTGTTTACATGCTGAAATTTTTCTTTAAAATTCATTGACGTTTTCGAGATGGCTGAAACTTCCCAAATATGCGCTCCTTGAATAATTTCAGGAATTCCACATTTACACATACAACACTTTTTTTCACCTAATTTAGACAACAGGTTATACAAATATGAGCCATTCCGCAAACTGGCCGTTTCAGGCAATGCATCAGAAATCTTTTTATCTAATGTTTGTGTTGCAGAATGCAGTTCAATATTGGCAAATTTACTTAAAGTAATTTGAGAACTTTTCGGCAATTCTTCAAGGCCATTTTCGGCCACATTAAAAAAATCAACTTTACCTTTTGTTATTTTCGCAGCAGCTAAAGCCATCAAAGTTGACTCGTACTTACTGGCGCCAAATGTTTTTCCGAAAATTTGAATTCTGTTGTTGAATTTAGTAATATAACTTGAATTATTTGATTTATTCTGTCCCTGCGTTTCCCTTCGCGCTGACATTATTTCATTTATACTAGAGTATGAATATATTGCGGAACAATTGCTCGGCAAATTCAGAAACTCTACACCAACGGTTTTCAAAAGTTTGAAAATAAATTTATGATATTCAGTGAAATAATTACCTGTATACGGAATAAAATAATAACACAATTTTTTCTTGGATCTATCATCGGCATAAAAAAGATTCAATGCAGACGGAACGCTTTGGACACTTGAATTCCTGCCATCAACCTTATCTTCAGACAAAGTTACATAATAAATAACATTATTATACTCTATCGTGACTAATCGTCCTTTGTTATAGCCTTCTGATTCTGTCTCAACTTCAAATTCTCGACAGCCCGTGGCTTTAAAACATATATCTTTTAGTACATCTGAAGTTAAGATCTGTGCAAAATAGCCGGATCTTTTCTGTGCATTTATATTGTATCTAACCAATGGGTTCGTTTTCATAATTAACTACAATCAGTTCTTTTCGTCTGTTATACTTACCCTGATTAGAATCAAGATGAATTAAATGATAATTATTTTTTTTTGCCCAATCTACAATAAGAGTATTTCCGTCATCTACATAAGACAACATGAACTTTGCACCCCGTTGGCTTGCCGCATCCAACGAGTTTAAAAGCAACGCATCAGATTTTGAAGTCCAACCATAAAATCCCCTTTTTCCATCATTATAGACACCCAATGTACCTGAATACGGAGGATCTGCATATATAAACGATCCCGCCCCTAGTGTTTGAAGAACCGTTTCATACGAATCGCTAATAAAATCAACCCGGTTATTCTTCATTGTTCTACAAAAAGAAATGCACCTAGACAGCAGACACTCATTGAACCATCGATTTCCAGGAGGATTGTTAAACTCTTTTTTCCCGTTAAATCGTATTTGCTGTTGGAAGCCATATAATATAAGAACATACAAAATCAATGGAGATGGATTAATCTTGTATAGCTCCCTTAATTTTAAATAAGAATCGCGATTTCCTTTTTCTATTCCATATTTATTTATGGTTGCTTTTATCTTTTTTATGAGCGCAGAACAATCATTTTCATAAAACATCTGAATGAGAGCTACAACTCTGTCATTAATATCATTGTAAACAATTCTCTGATAAGGCATGTTTACTCCGAAATTAAACCCCCCGCCAAACAAATCAACGCACAACGATATTTTTTCTTTTGGCGGTATAAATTTTTTTAATTTCTGAACCAGCCCAGCCTTACTTCCAGTATAATTTAGCGGGGCATCAACAACAACATCGCTGTTCGTTTTCTTTTCAATAAAAAACAAATATTCTTTATGCGTTTCATCACGCTTACTTTTTTTATTAGTGTATTTTTTATAACCGAGTTCCTTTTGCAAAAAAGATTCTTCTTTTCCATAACGACACATCACATCTTTAATAAATTCGGGCGTCATAAAGCCATCATTGCTATAGGATAATATGATGTATTTCGCCTTTGTTTCCGCTATTGTTTTTTCAAAAGCCACATGCACATCAATATCACGCGACCATTTTGATCTATAAGGTGTAACAGGTCTAGAACCCGTTATTTTGCTTACGCTAGGGCAATCATTTTCCACCAATGTTTCCAACAAATGATATTGTGTTCCGTATTGGTTTTGCGTGTACGGAGGATCGAGATAAAGAATATCACATTCAACATTCTTTATATTATCTTCTGTATGATGATTATAGCATCCAGCTACCGAAGCTCTTTCATTAGTCAAGCAATCTAATCTTCTGAAAACAAATGGCTTTAAAGCCCGTCTATCCCATTTTTTTAGAAAAGCACCATACACTCCTGCCGTATTGGATACGTCTGACACCGAATCGAGTAAGCAAGCCAGTAGATAGGAGAATTCATTCTCTGATAATTTTTTTTTCCACTTCTCTATTTCATGCCTACAAAATTCAATTCTTTCTGCATTTTCTTTAGAGAAATACATTCTATCACAATATGGCGAATAGGTTGTTGCAAAAAAACCTTTCCGTTTTCCTTTTGGATTATTCAGAACCTCAAAGGGATTAAATCCTAATTTTTTCGCAATCTGACTTGGATTGCACAACCGACCTTTAGCATAAGTCGTACAACATTTTAATATGTCGTTTATCACAACATGACAATAGGAACTCATTGCTACCGCAACAGCCCCTGTTCCACAAAAGGCATCAAAGAAAACTGTACTCTCCGATATTTCGCATCGTTCTCGTATCAAAGAAACGATGTCGTCAACAAGTAAATCTTTGCAACCTAAATAACGCATATACCTCAAAATAAAAAAACGATGCTCAGAGAAAACATCCTCCTAGCATCGTTTTCCAAAATTGTACTTATCTTACAGCTTCGACAAAGACCCTTTCGCCATCTGCATCAGATTCCTGCAAACCAGCAGTAGAATCCTTCCACACGATAGCGTTAGCCTGTGTCTCGCCCTTGATGTAAGATTCGTTTTCCTTCACAGCCTGTTTCAGCACTTCGCTTTCAGAGTAAAGTTCAATGCTGATACGGTCAGAGATTGCAAAGTTTTGGTCCTTACGGCGGTTCTGGATGCGGTTCACGAGTTCGCGGGCCACGCAGGCGCGGCGGAGTTCGTCAGTGATCTTCAAGTCCAGAGCCACGGTGAAGTGCTGGTTGGCTTCCACAGCCATGCCGTCGGCCACGATGCGGTTGAGCATCAGGCAGTCGGCTCCGACTTCACCGAAGTCGAACTTGATGGTTTCGCCAGCCTGGAGAGCCTTGATTTCATCAACCGTAAGGCTATTGAGCTTAGCAGAAATCACCTTCATGTTCTTCGCGTAATCCGGACCCTTTGCCTTAATAGCGAGGAAGTTCGGCTTAGCAGAGAGCTTCACAAGCTTGGTTTCGTCTTCGAGGAACTTCATTTCGCGAACGTTGAGTTCTTCGAGGATCAATTCCTTCATGGTCTCGGCGACGTTCTTTTCCACGTTACCGTGAGCAACCACCGTCATGCTAGCAATCGGCATACGGTTCTTTACGTTGTTCGTAGCGCGGATCACGCGGCCCATTTCGACCATGCCACGCACCATGGCGATGCGTTCCACGAGCTTTTCGTCCATGAGGGACTTGTCAGCACTCGGGAATTCGCAGAGATGCACGCTCACCGGAGCGTTGGCGTCCACTTCGCGAACGAGAATCTGGTAGATTTCTTCGGCGAGGAGCGGGAGGAACGGAGCGAGAATCTTGGAGAAGTCTACGAGCACCTTGTACATGGTAGCGTAGGCGGCGTTCTTGTCGCCATCGTTTTCGCTCTTCCAGAAGCGGCGACGGCTGCGGCGCACGTACCAGTTCGTGAGGTCATCCACCGCGGCAATCACGGCGGGCACCACGTTGTACAGGCGGTAGGCCTTCATTTCCACTTCGACCTTGGCGGCCAAGTCCTGCAACGTTGCAAGCATCCAGCGGTCAAGTTCGTTGTCGCTCTTCACATCCTGACCCGGCTTCCACGTGAGCTGGCCCTTGGCGGCGTCAGCGTTGTGGTTAGAGACAAAGAATGCAACAGCGTTCCAAAGCGGCAACATCACCTGCTTCACGATGCCCTTCACGCCTTCTTCGCTGAAGCGGAGGTCTTCGGCCTTCAAAGCGGCGGAGTTGATCATGAACAAGCGAATAGCGTCGGCACCCGTGCGTTCAATGAGGTCGTTCGGGTCCGGGTAGTTGCGCTTGGACTTACTCATCTTGGAACCGTCTTCGGCCAAGATAATACCGTTCACAATAACGTTCTTGAAAGCCGGCTTCTGGAACAAAGCGTTCGAAAGCACGGTCAAGGTGTAGAACCAACCACGAGTCTGGTCAAGGCCTTCAGCGATAAAGTCCGCCGGGAAGCTGCGTTCCACCAGTTCCTTGTTTTCGAACGGGTAATGGCGGCTGGCATACGGCATGGAACCGGATTCAAACCAGCAGTCGAACACTTCCGGCGTGCGGCGGTAAACCTTGCCGTTCTTTTCGATGGTAAGCTTGTCCACAAAGTGCTTGTGCAAGTCATCGAGCTTCACGCCGGTGAGCTGCTGGAGTTCTTCGATGGAGCCCACAGCAATCATGTCGCCATCGTCAGAGAGCCACACCGGAATCGGCGTACCCCAGAAACGGTTACGGGAAAGGTTCCAGTCGCGAGCGCCTTCGAGCCACTTGCCGAAACGACCGTTCTTGATGTGGTCCGGAACCCAGTTCACAGTCTGGTTGTTCTCGACCATCCATTCCTTCAGGGTCTTGGTCACGCCGTCCTTGCTGGTGACAGGCGCATCGATCTTCAAGAACCAAGTCTTGAGGGCGCGGTAAATCAGAGGAACGCCGGTACGCCAGCAGTGCGGGTAGCTATGCACGATCGTGTCCTGCTTGAACACGCGGCCCTGTTCCTTGAAGAAGCGGATAATTTCCTTGTCGGCTTCCTTGGCGCCCATGCCCTTCCACATCGGGACCTTGTCCGTGAACTTGCCTTCGGTATCGAGCGGGTCGAAAAGGCCGAGGTCGAGTTCTGCACCCTTCTGGAAGTCTTCTTCACCGAAGGAGGGAGCGGTATGCACGGCACCGGTACCGTCTTCGGTACTCACGTAGTCGGCGGGGTAAATCTTGTAGTGGCGTGACAGCTGGTCCGGCGTCACGTATTCGTCAGAGATACGGGAAAGCGGTTCGTAGTCCTTGCCCACGAGTTCAGAGCCCTTGCAGGTATCGACGATGTTCGGGTTCTTGAAGTAAGCGGCGGTACGGCTTGCGGCAATCCAGTACTTCTTGCCATCCTGTTCCACAAGGTTGTAGTCCATGTCCGGGCCCACAACAATGCAGAAGTTGGAATAAAGTGTCCACGGGGTCGTCGTCCACACGAGGATGCTCGTGTCCTTGAACTTGGCCTCGTCCGTGTTAAGCGGGAAGATGAGGGTCAGAGACGGGTCCTGACGGTCCTTATAACCCTGGTTCGTTTCGAAGTTCGAAAGCGGAGTAGCGAGAGCCGGGCTGTACGGCTGGATGCGGTAGCCCTGGTAGATAAGGCCCTTGTCAAAGCACTGCTTGAACACCCACCACACAGATTCCATGAAGTTCTTGTCCATGGTCTTGTAGCCCTTGTCGAAGTCGACCCAGCGGCCCATGCGGCGAACGGTCTTCTTCCATTCGCTGGTGTACTTGAGCACCTTGCCGCGGCAAGTTTCGTTGAACTTGTCGACGCCGAGCTTCTGGATTTCGGCAACGCCAGCGAGACCGAGTTCATTCTGCACGAGGGATTCAATGGGGAGGCCATGGCAGTCCCAACCGAAACCGCGCGGAACCTTCTTGCCCTTCATGGTCCAGTAACGCGGGACGATGTCCTTGATGGTACCGGCGAGCAAGTGACCGTAGTGCGGGAGGCCCGTTGCAAACGGAGGGCCATCGTAGAAAGTGTACGGTTCGGTTTCCGGACGGCTGTCAAGCGACTTCTTGAAGCTTTCGTCCTTGTCCCACAGGCCGAGCACGCGCTCTTCTATTTGTGGAAAGGTTTCATCTTTTTTGACTTCACGAAACATGGGTTACCTCGATATAGTAGACAGTAGGAAGTAGGAAGTAGACAGGGAGTCCGCTTGAACCTCTACCGACCACAAGGCGTTAAATTTTCGGGTGCAAAGATAGAAAAATCCACTCCCAATATCAAATCAATACAAGAAAACCCAACCTATCTGGAACTTTCCGCATTCATCATTTAAAGGGAGTACTTCAGGGCTGTATTCAAAATACAATCCCCAAGGATGTTTCTTTTTCCAAAAAGTGCTGATACCAAAAGTCAACACATTCGTGCGATGTGCATACCCTGGGTAATTTTCCCGGCCCTTATCACTCGTCCAATCAGAAAACATATCATTTTTAGCAGTTGAGCCGCCACTATTAAACGCCATCCTTTCGTAATTGACATACGCCCCCAAAGAAAACACTTCGCCAAGATCAAACATCGCGCCGCCACCAACATTGTACAAAATAAAACCGTCAAAACGGCCCTTCGGGTTGTCCTCTTTAGGTTCATAATTTTCTTTTTGATCATTGGAATAATAGCCCCCCACAAAAGAGACCCCGGCCCCTAAATATGCAGGCCCAAACCATTGCACCAAACTCGGACGCAACCCAATATCCATCGGTATGGAAATCGGAACAGACAAGAATAAGCCGCCCTTTTGCCCAGCAAGCGAGTAATCCAACGACAACAGCTCAATTTTTGTATTGACGGCAAGCCCCATGATAGACTTTGAATGATGCGGCGACGAAACTTCCCTTTTTTCATCGCCCGCAAAAACGCCCCCAACATCCACATAACGGAATTTTTTCTGATCCGACGAATACTTGAGAACCGCCGCCTCGCCCAACGTGTTCCCCGACGAAGTCACTGCACAACCAGAAAAACACAAGGCAAACAAGCCGAGAAGAACAAATCCGGTACACAATCTTTTAGCAAAAGAAAACATGACACGCTCTAAAAAAGTATTACAACTTGGCCCAATATACCAAAATAAAATTCCAAACTACACAAAATACATAAAAAAATTACCTATTCTAATAAAATTATATATATCTAATTACATACGGGATGGGAACAGAGGGAGCAATCTTTCGGCTTGCCGTAACAAAAGCGTTAGTCCATTTTAGACTATTGAGTTTATTTGTAATCCTTGAAATTACAAAAGGCAGATAGCTAAATTAACGCACGAAATTTATTTATCAAACAACAGAGGTACAATCATGGCAGTAGAAGACAATTACAACGTTGGACACGTCATCATGATAACCCTTTCCGCTGCCATCGGAGGGTTTCTATTCGGTTTTGACTCGTCCGTGATTAACGGTGCCAACGTGGCACTCAAGGGTTATTTCAACTGCAACGACATGCAGCTCGGTCTTGCCGTTTCGCTTGCGCTGATTGGCGCTGCCGTCGGGGCATACTTTGCCGGTCGCCTAGCAGATAAATTTGGACGAGTGCGATGCATGATTGCGGCCTCCATTCTCTTTTTCGTAAGCGCTATCGGGTCTGGCCTCCCCTTCACCATCTATGACTTTATCGCATGGCGTGTCATTGGCGGTGTGGGTATCGGTGTGGCATCCATCATCGCCCCGATTTACATTGCCGAAACATCCCCGGCACATTTGCGCGGGCGACTCGGTTCCATGCAGCAGTTCGCCATCGTTATCGGCATTTTCGTGGCTTTACTTTCGAACTACATCATCGTTCGCATCTCAGGTTCCGCAAGCAATATGATTATGGGCATCCATTCATGGAAAGTGATGTTCTGGGTCGAAGCCATCCCGGCACTCATTTACGGTATCGCCGCTTGGCAGCTCCCAGAATCTCCGCGTTACCTCGTCAGCAAAGGCCGCATGGAAGAAGCCGAGAAGGTTCTCTCGTTGATTGCAAGTGTCGGCATCAAAGAAAAAGCGATTGAAATCCAGGAATCCTTCAAGAGCAACAAGCCGACGAAGCTTTCCGACCTTCTCGAAACAATTGCAGGCAAGAAACGCATCGCTCCAATCGTGTGGGCGGGTCTCGGCCTTGCCATTCTCCAGCAGCTCGTGGGCATCAACGTCATCTTCTATTACGGTTCCATGCTTTGGCAGAGTGTGGGCTTTGGCGAAAGCGACGCCTTCCTCACTAGCGTGATTTCCAGTGCCATCAATTTGACCATGACCATCGCCGCGATTCTCCTGATTGACAAGATTGGGCGCAAGCCGCTTTTGCTCATCGGTTCTGCGGGTATGGCCGTTACGCTAGGAATTCTCGCCTGTTGTTTCCTCTTCGGCTCCGACGCAAGCGGCAACCTTGGGCATTCTAGTGGCATTTTCGCCCTCCTCGCTGCAAACTTCTACGTGGCCTTCTTCGCTGCAACTTGGGGCCCGGTCATGTGGGTGATGCTCGGCGAAATGTTCAACAACCGCATCCGTGCCGTGGCCATCTCCGTTTGCGGACTTGCCCAGTGGGGAGCAAACTTCTTAGTCAGCTGGTCGTTCCCCGTTCTCGTCGGCGAACACGGCATCGGCATCGGCCCGACGTACTTGATTTACACGGCATTCGCCGCGATAAGCTTTGTGTTCGTTGCCAAGCTGATAAAAGAAACCAAGGGCATCAAACTCGAAGCCATGTAATTTCAAGCTCGCTGAGCTCGTTTACAGAATTCCCGAAGGCGAATGCCTCCGGGAATTTTTTCGCTTGTTTAAAATTGTATATTTCTAACATGCGTATCATTTGGCTTTCTCTATTACTGCTTGTCGGAATGACTTTTGCCGAAGATAAAAAGAATATTTCGCTAGCCTCAGGCTTTGGCGGATACCTCTTTGGCGACAAAATGGTAAACGCAGGCTTCGATATTGGCGGATGGCTTTATGATTCCTATATCAAGACTGATACTTATTTGTTCTTTTTACGAGCAAAAACGCATTTCAAAAAAGATTATTTCTCTATTTATGCAAACCCCAGCTTTGTTTATGCATTCGATACAGTGATGTTATTAGCGACCGGGCCTGAAATCGGAATGACAGATTCCAAATTCGATTTTGGATGGTCCGCAAGATTTGATTTTTCAATAATAGAATTCGATGTCGCAAAATACTACAAAGCCGATTGGAAAATCAGCCTTTCCATTTTTATCACTAAATCATGGCTGTACTTTACCGCCAAAGAATAATCTCAATGCACCAAGCTCACTTCGCTCTGAGGCAAATGAAGGATGAAAAATGAAGAATGAATTTACCATTTTTCATTTTTAACTTTTAATTTTTAACTTTTAATTTTTAATTTTTAAGTTGTTTGGACGTGGATTATGAACAGCAAATTATTTTCAAATATAAAAGCCGTAACGGCGTGCACTTTCGCCTTCGGGCTTGCAGGATTCAGCATGGCAGCACCTATCAAAACGATTCCGTGGAACGGCCATGTCGGTGCCGTAAGTTTCACCTTTGACGATGCACTTGAAAACCAGGTGCAAAACTTAAAACCAATCCTCGACGAGATGAAGGATATCCATGTCACGTTCTTCTTGACGAACATGGGGAACGGACTCAAGCAGAACGCCGCCGGATTCGCAGCGCTTGCAAGTGCCGGCAACGAAATCGGCAACCACACGGACACGCATGCACATTTGACCGGAGTCGGCAGCAACGAAGAACTGAAAAAAGAAATCGTCACATTCGCGGACAACATCGAAAAATTGCTTGCAGACAACGGCGCCACAATCAACGTGACATCATTGGCAACTCCGTTCTGCGAAAACAACGATCAAGTCAAAAGCGTTATCGACACGCGGCACTTCATCAACCGCGACTGCGGATGGCATGGCCGTAACGAATGGGACACCGAGCCCGACTGGCTGAGTATCAAGGCTAAAATCTGGACCCGCTCCGGCGCAAGCGTCAACGAGCTACTTTCGTCGCTAGACACTGCGGCATTCATCGGAAATTTCGAAGGCGCGAATCCGTGGGACGTTCAAATCAAAGGCGGCACATGGCTTGTCGTCTTGAATCACGGAGTCACCGACGATCAGGGCGATGACTACGCCATCAATCCCGCAGACATCAAAAAGCTGTTCCAGCACGCTATCGAAAACAAGCTCTGGATTGCCCCCTTCGGCACCATCGGCGCCTACTACCGCGCCCACTTCATCGTAGATAAAGCCGAAGCCACCGATACTGACAACGGCTACACCGTCAGCTGGAAAATCCCGAACGAGCACATGCCCAAAAGCATTCCGCTCCGCGTGAACATCGACACGAAAAAAGTCAGCGACAACGCGGTCGTCGAACAAGACGGTCAAAAGCTCACCCCCGAAAGCGACGGCTCCTACATCATCGAGTTCACGTCAAAAAGTCTCACAGTGCGCAAGCCAAACGCAAACGATACGCCAAGCGATACAACGATGCATCCCAAAGACACAACAGTAACACCCCCAACAGATTCAACAGCGGACACCACAACGGTTCTCCCGAAAATTCAGTGGGGCAACATACAAAACAGCTCCGCCTACACAAAGTTCACGCTATTTGACTTGAACGGCAACCGCCTCGGCTCAGTCCGCGATTTCATCGTGCCAGAAAGCTACCCCAAGGGCACATATGTCATCCGCGCCGAAGCCAAAGGCCTGCCCGCCATCACAAAGAAAGTCACAAGATAAATTTTATACTTGAGCCAATACTCAAGTTCAGAGAATGATGAATTTATCCCTTGATGAGCTGATAGCTCCTCGGGATATTCAGACGCCAAGTTCCCATACCGAAAGGCTTGCCGCGCTGGACCTTTTTCAAACGAATTTTAAGAGAAACCGTTTCGTCACGGATAAATGAAATTTTTGACGGAGTCTTGACGCCGTTAAATTCCTTATATTCCTCAATGACCAGTTTTTCATCCTTGCCATCGCGGCCAAGAGTGGCAATCCAAAGAACTTCTCCGTTTCTTTCGGCATAAGTATAATGGCGGGTCAGAGGGTCGCAAGCCTCATGAATTTTTATAACGGAAGAATCTACCCCAAGTGAATCACGTTGAGAGAGTTCTTCCAAATTTTCAGGCAATACCTTCCCATCAAAGAATCCCGCCACCTGATGGATGTGCACCAGCGGAAGCGAAGGATCGTTTAGCAAGCCGACCATGTAGCCCGCCCCCTTCATGTACATTTTTTCAGTCGGGAAAACCATCTGCCAGCCATCTTCAAGCCACAAGAGCGATGCAACACCGATGCCGAGCGAGCCCGTCAATTCCATGCGGTAGCGTTTGTTCGGAACAGAAAACAGCACGGCATCGAGTTCCTGCGACTTTCCATCTTGTCCGTAAATGGTAAGCGTAAATTTTGCCTTCAGGCTATCAGAAGCAGCCCCGACATTCACGTCAACCGCAGTCGATTGTTTTCCCCCCACGCATCCCGTCAAAAAAAGCGACAGCAGAAGGAGTAAAAAAATTCCACGCAAAAAATTGCCGTATTTTAAAACAGCCGCGGCCATAAAAACCTATTTCTTTTTGCCTAAAAATTCCAATGCCGCCGGATGCTTCGGGTTGAGTTTCAACAAAGCCTTATAAGACTTTCTAGCTTCCTTTTTCATTCCAAGAGCAGCCTGAATAGCGCCCATGTGTTCCCAAAACACATCGTCACGGCTCATTTTTTTGTTATCAATCAAAAGCATCGTCTGGTACGCTTCATCGTAGCGACCCATGCGGTACAAGCCCCACGCCTTGGAATCCAGATAGGCGTCTTTCGAGTCACCGTTATTTTCTAAGACAAGGGCATCGAGCACGAACTTGTAACCCTTTTCGACTTCTTCAGGAGAGCGGTTCAAATCGATCAGCGAGTAGCCGTAATAATTCAACGTCGAGGCCATCTCACGCGGAGAAAACCCGGATTGCTTTATCAGATATTCAAAATGGTTAAACGATTCTTCATAATGTTTAAGACGTTCCAAGTTCATCGCCATCGATAGACGCACGCGGTTGTACGTAGAATCCTTGGCAAAAAACTTTTCGAGCATGGCCTCGGCCCTATTACGATTATCAAGAGCGCGGGCCTTCTTTACGGTATCGGCACGCATATCCTTTTCGATATCCAGAGCTTCACCGATAAGCGCTCTCGAATAAATGTCCAAAACTTGCAGATACTTGATTTGCGCTTCGTTTTTCATCTGCACGAGCTTTGCTGAATCCAAAACGCCAGGAAGTGGCTGCCACGTTTCCCAAAACTTCGAGAGCGAATCCAGCAAGGGGTACGCCTTTTCGTACTTATCCGCAAGCGCATACACAGAAGCCAGCAGCATTCGAGTGTCCCCGTTACTCACTGAATCAGATTTCTCAGCGTACTTGATGGCTTCGGTATAATTTTGTTCCGAGAGAAAGATATTCACAAGCCCAAGATATCCGCGATTTGCATACTTCGGCTGGCCTTGCAATTTGCCAACAGACTCCAGCAAATGAACTTTTGCACTGTCACGCATATCCATGTCATATTCATACTGACCGATAAAGCAAAGCACTGCGGGGGTCCGTACGCCATCTTCATAATACTTTTTACGGGCAAAAGCATAAGCGCTATCCCCCGGTATAGACGGGAGCACCATCATCGTCATTTCTTCGTCTTCGGGTTTTGCGCTCGTGAGCGTATCGACGATGGCAATCGCCTCCTTGGAACGTTTCATCGCCATGAGGCCACGCACCTGCTGCAAGAGCATTTGCTTGTCGCCTGTGGCTTCATGCACTTTCCCAAAAAGATCGACAACAGCGGAATCGCGGCCCAAGTTCAACAGCAGCGAAAGCTGGCGTTGGAACAATGTCGATATGTAATTGACCTTCGGTAAAAGCATGTCGTAGATGCGAACAAGTTCTTTTTCGTCACGAACAGCTTCCAGGAACAAGCTGTAATCGTAAAGCAGGCCCATGTCCTGATAACGCGAAGAATCAAGCGCCAAAACAAAATACTTGCGGCAAGAATCCTGCTCTCCCGTCTTTACATATAAACGTGCAAGCAAAGCGAATTGCGCAGCAGTGCGACGCCCCTTTAGAGCAGAAGCTTTTCGAGCCTCAACTAACGCCAAGGAATCTTCGCCCGCGGCAGCTAAACGTTCGGCAACACCGAAGCCCAAATAACGACTCGTCGGGTCGGCCTTGTAAGCCTGTTTCCAGAAGAAATCCGCTTGACGATGGTCACCATGCAATTCCATGTTCTTCGCAAGGAAAAAGAATTCATGAGCGGCTTCCAAATCGACTTCGACCTTGGGCGGTTTTTCTGCGATTTTCTCAATAACCTTATTTATCGCAACAGTGTCAGGAGGCGTCAAAGCGGGAGGTTCGACATCAGGTATATTTTTCGCAGATGTAGAGCTACAGGCGCACAACGCAGCCATACCCAAAGACAGCACCCACGAAAAAAAGACATGACGCATCAAAATCTCCCTAACAAATTTTAGTCAGCAATAATAAAATCTACACGGGCACCCGGCTTCAAATAGTCGCCGTATTTCGGGAACGTTTCGATAACAGAGCCGGGACGAGCACCGTCTTCACTTTTCCTGCGCTTGATGGAACCGACCTTGAACCCTAACTTATCCATTTCCGGATAAATTTCATCCATAAGGATTCCTTCGAAATTGGGGAGCAAAACTCGACCCGTCGTAACGCCAGCCGAAATGACGACCTTCACCGTATCACCCACGCGGACCGTATCGCCCGCCATCGGAATCGTACGAATCACGACACCGCGAGGAATGCTCTGGTGAGCGCCCTTGATGACTTCGCCCTGGACAAGCCCTGCACGGCTAAGCGAAATGTCCGCCTGCTTCTGGCTCTTGCCGCGCAAATCCGGAATGATGACCTTGCGGAGTCCAAGGCTCTTCGTGAGCTTTACCGTACGCCCAATTTTTGCGGTGCGGCCCGCTTTAGGCATCTGCACGAGCACCATGCCAGCCGGCACTTGGGAGCTGTAGCGGCCTTCTTCAACCCATTCGAACTTGAAGCCAGCTTTTGTCAAAGTCGATTCGGCAACCTGTTGCGAAAGTCCTTCGAGGTTCGGCACTTCGCCCGTCTTAGCGAAAGCCCCTGCAAACGCAGGCATCAAAAGCTTATCGACCATAAAGACAAGCACTATTACTACAACAATCCAAATGACGAAAGCCTTGAAAATGGCGGTATTTCTAAGCTTATTCCAAAGCGATTTTATTTTATTCATAACTTTTCTATTGGGGTTTAACCCTTAGTTGCCTTTTCCTGCAGCACATCTTCATCAAAGATGACGATATCCTTGCCGGTCATAGCAATTGCGTTTGTACGCACCAACAGGGAACAAATACGGCTCACCGTTTCACGCGTCGTACCCGACATGTCGGCAAGCTGCTGCTGTGTCGGACGGTTGTGGATAACAGTTACCATATTTCCGTTGTCCGTATGGATGCGAACGCCGCGTTCCTGCATGAGGTTGAGGAGCGTCCCTGCCACGCGGCCAGAAACAGACATCGTCGAAAGCGAGCCAATCTGGCGGTTCGCCTTGCGGAGTCGCTTGCAAAGTTCGCCCATGAGCGCCATTGCAATTTCTGGAGTCTTGCGAAGCAAGCTGAGGAAAGATTCGCGATGAATGACAAGCAGTTTCGCGTCAGTCACCGTACGGACGGAGGCAGACCGGGGTTCGCCGTCAATGAGCGACATCTCCCCGAAAAAGTCTCCGCGTTCAAGGAAAGACAAAATGGTTTCGCGACCGTCGATGCCCGTCATATAGACTTGCACGGAACCCATGGCGATCAAGTACAGAGCCTGCACAGAATCGTCACCTTCCAAAACGACGGTCTCGTCACGATTGAAGTTTTTAACAATTACCAAATTGGCAATCATCCCTAACTGTTCTTCATTGAGCTCCGAGAAGAGCTCAACCCCCTTCAACAAATCGACGGTAGATGCGTCCATTTTATACTCCCCTTTATAGTTTTAGTCCAGATCCACGACGATACTCTGATCGCGCTTGGCACCGATAGAAACCATGCCAATCTTCACGCCGACGAGTTCTGCCATGCGATACAAATACTTCTTTGCGTTTTCCGGAAGTTCATCGAACTTGCGGCACTTGCTCGTGTCGCACTTCCAGCCCGGCATTTCTTCATAGACCGGCGTGCAACGACCGACCTTGGACAGCTGGTTCGGAATGAGATCGAGCTTTTCGCCATCGCACATGTAGTGCGTGCAAATCTTGATGGAGTCGAACGTGTCGAGCACGTCGAGCTTGGTGATGGCGAGGTGAGTGAGGCCGTTTACGACAGTCGCCTTACGGACCACCGGAGCGTCGAACCAGCCACAGCGGCGGTTGCGGCCCGTCGTAGCGCCGAATTCGTTACCGATGTTGCGGAGCTTGTCGCCCGTTTCGTCCAAAAGTTCCGTCGGGAACGGACCGTTACCCACGCGAGTGGTGTAAGCCTTCACGACACCGACAACCTGGTCGAGAACCGTCGGACCAATGCCAGCGCCGCAGCTTGCGTAACCGGCAACCGTGTTGCTCGAAGTCACGAACGGGTACGTGCCCTGGTCAACGTCGAGAATAGTGCCCTGAGCGCCTTCGAACACGAGGCGCTTGCCTTCCTTCACGGCCTTGTAAAGCATTTCGCTCACGTCGGCGACGAACGGCTTGATTTTCTGGCCGAGTTCGAGATAGTCCTTGATGACCACTTCGGGGTCGATTTCAGGAACATCGTACATCACCTTAAATTCTTCGTTGTGGACCTTAGCCATGGCTTCGACACGCGGACGGAGTTCACGTTCGTCCATGAGGTCGCCCACGCGAACGCCAATGCGGTTCACCTTGTCACTGTAGCACGGACCGATACCGCGGCCCGTAGTGCCGATAGCAGCCTTGCCTGCCTTCTTTTCCTTGGCCTTGTCCAAGGTAGAGTGGTACGGGAGCACAACATGCGCATTGTTTGCGATGAACAGACGGCCTTCCGGGTTGATGCCCTTCGTGTGGAGGTCTGCAATTTCGTTCAATGTCTGGATCGGGTCGAGCACGACGCCGTTACCGATGACGCAAATCTTGTCCGGGTGCATAATACCCGAGGGAATCAAGTGGAAGACGAACTTTTTGTCGCCTACTTCCACGGTATGGCCGGCATTAGCGCCGCCCTGAAAACGCACGATATAGTCTGCATCGAGCGTTAAGAAATCTACAACCTTGGCTTTTCCTTCGTCGCCCCACTGGGAGCCGATTACAACACGATTTGCCATAATTCCTTCGTTTTAATTCTTTGACAACCGAAACGGTTTCCCCGAGGTATTTCCTTGAGGTCCTTTTTCGCCTTAAAGATATAAAAAAAGTGGTTAGTGGTTAGTGGTTAGTGGTTAGGATATAAGCCTTAAAAAAGGTTTTTTTTCACTTTCGACCTGCATGACGTACTTTCCAAGATTCAAAAACGAGCCTCTAGCGATGAGCCGCAAATTTTTTATTTTTGAAGCATGGCTGTGGATATTAAATCGCTCATCAAGAAACTTTCTCCGCTCATTGAAGAAGACTCGGACGTTTTTCGTGAACTCGAAACATTTTTCAGCGGCAATGCCAAAATCAGCATGCACCGCGACGACTTATCGACGTTTCTTCAGGACAACAGAACGTTCCAAGTTGTACGCGTGAGCGGCAAGAGCTACAAGGATTGCGTCTATGAGTTCGTCGATAACTATCCTGAAATGATGGACGCTATCGGCATGTTGCGTTACTACAAGGCACCAACAAGCAATATCAAATGGGAAGAAGTCGAAGCGGCTGAAATCGCCATGGGAGACGAGCTCACCATGAACGCCTACGGCTGGGCTCCAGACGCATGGACCGTCATAGAATCCACCGCCTTGGACGAAGCCACCGCTCCCGAAGACAAAAAAGGCGACTACAGCTTAGTAGCGATTGTCGCTTTGGATTCGTTACTGTAAGAAGTGGTTAGTAAACAGTGGTTAGGAAGAAGCTTGCGGTAAAAAGGAAGCAAAGCGTCATGCTGAATGGCGAACTGCCGCGAAGCATCCAGTAAAGTCTTGTATCGCAAACGCCGCACCGACTTTCAACGATTGGCCAAAAACTATTGACCAATGACTATTGACTAATGACCAAGCAATTTTGTTCCGAAGCCTTGGATTTTGATGACGGTGGGGTACGCGGGGAGTTGCATGTTGTTTTGCAGCGTTCCGCGACGGAGTTCGTGACCGTTGACATCAAACAGCATAAACTCGCGGCCAAGCAATTTTGGGGAAACTGAGAGCTGTTGATTTTGCACGCAGATTGATTCCAGCTTGTATTTGGCCGGAGCGATGCTTGAAACGGCGGCATTGCGAGCGTTGACGATTTTCATTGCGTAATCATAAAACTCAAAGACAGGGCCGCCTCCATCCACAGGACCCAATATAGTCCTAAGGGAATAATCATAAATAATATGTTTAGAGTATTTTCTATCACTTTGTAAATATTCTTCAATTTCAGGAATCAGCACAGACTCGATTTCAGCAATTACAGCATTATATGTAGAATCATCGTCTATTCCCTTAGCACATTTTCTATAACGATTTAACTGATTTTCAAAAACTTCTCTCCATGAATGCGTTGCTCCCGTAAGAACATAAAATTCAACAGTAACTCCTTCGTATGGCCAGCCGTACAAAATATTAGAATCAAGTTCTGTCGGACATACAATTCCATTCTCCCCCCAACAACCAAAGCCACCACATTTTTCATCCCAATTATAAAAATCAAATAATGTTTCTGGCATTTCTTCTACACGAACAGCCATTTCCATTTTAATTTCCGCCCATACAAACGAGGCCAACGCAAGCAATAGAATAAACAACTTTTTCATTTTTGACCTCCTATCCAAGCTAAGCGTTTGACGAATTTCCACATACAACAATTTACTTAAAACAGATTCCGGCACGGAGGCCGGAATGACAATCAGAGCTCAATGCTGTATAAATCTGAACAGCGTGATTCCGGGGATTTTGCGGGTTTCGAGGTATTCGGCAAGGGGGACTTCTACGACTTGTTTCTTTTGCGAAGAAGCGTGACGCAGCAACGGCTTTTTGCCCGGATAAAACACAACAAAACCCGTATGCGTCGCATCAATGCGGTCGGATGTTCCGAGGAATGCCACACCGAGAACTTTCATCGTTCCTTTGTACGTTTTTTTGGCCATGTCGATAGCTTTATCCAAAGGCATGTAGCGAATTTTGAGAGGCTTTTCCTTGCCCGTATATACCAGGTTGTGATCCTTGAAGAAATCCTTCTTGGGCATCGTGCGCATCATCGAAGCTTCGCCCTTCATCGGAACAATCTTGGCGTATTTCCCTTCACCAACCCAATCATCTAACAGATAATGCTTACGCGTCAAGAAACTCACCTTGCCGCCCTTGTAACGGAGGCGCTGGAGCTGTTTAAACAAAGACTTTTCGCTTTTTGCCATCGCAAGAGCCACGACATGTTCCAAATACGTCACGCAATCGACGGAGTCCAGATAAACTAGCGGTTTATCGTCAACAGGATCCATATGGCCTTCGCCCATGGGGCCAAGCTTGTACGGGCGACCTAAAAGCAACTTCGAGAAATAATCCAAGCGTTTGTTCAGCCCGTTCACGCCTTGGGCTTCAAGCCACATCGTTTTCATTTCCATCAGCGATTGGTAACTGTTGTTCGAATAGCTGATAATTCTCATCCAAAGCGTATCGAGAATATCCTTGTTCTTGATGTCAGGGCTCTCGTTTGTTCCGTTCAAGTACATGGAAACGGCGAGCGTATCGTTGTCAATCGTATAGATGTAACCCACCAAGCCATAGACTTCGGCTATGTAGCCGGTCTTGAATTTCGTGAGCCAAGGCGTTTCCAAGGCCTGCATGCGCTTGGCGCCAGACCCGACTCCCGGACTTGCAAAGCTGTTGATGTAATATTCGCTGTTCGGGTGGCGAGCCATTTTCGAAAGTAATTTCGCCACCGTAGAGGGTTTCACTCTGTTATCAGGAGAAAGTCCGCTTCCGTCATACACTTCATAATCTGCTGGATCAAGCCCCATTTCTTTAAGGAACTTGCGTTCTGCCTTGCGGCCCCCTTCGACACTGCCCGAACCGCTCACTTGCGCCCCGAGATTCCTGAGCAACGTTTCGGCATGAAAATTCTGGCTCCGCTGATTGATTTCGTCAAGCATGCTCAAAAGCGGCGCCGACGAAAACGAGAACTTTTTCAATTCCGCATTCGAGCCTTTAGACAAATTTTCCTTGAAAACAACACCGCGATTCTGGAGAGCATGCATGAAAGCCGCCCTGAAATACCCCACCGGGTTGCGAATCGGGAGCACCAAACTTGCAGAATCAATGCCCACGCCTATCGTTCCGCCAAGCGTTATCACTGACTTATCAGGGTCAATACCATAGACCCAATTTTTTCTTTTACCTTTGGTTGTTTTTAAGTTGTTTATAACCTTGACATAGCCAACATCTGGGTAAAGTGCGACATCAGCATCATCGCCAATTTCAATTCCTGGCCAAAAGCGAACCGTCACGCAGTTGTCGTTAAAACCTAACGGAGCAATTTCAGCACCATACCAGGAATCGTAAAAATTACGGCGCCAGTTTTCGGCCTTCCACGGTCCCGTATAATAGCTCGTATCCAAATCTATACGCCCGACAATCGTGTCGATGCCCATCGCACGGATGGAATCCACCATGACGTTCAGCATGTAGAACGGGTCGTCGTAATACCTCGCCGAAATATTCGGGTCGCCTTCGCCGCGGATTTTCACAGTTCCCGTGAGCGTGTTGTAATCGATATCGCCAAGCACCGTGATTTCTGTTTTCGGTTCGTAATTGAGCGGCAAATAATGGATTGCGGCAGCCGTCGTGAGCGTCTTGAGCGTACTTGCCGGCGTGAACATTTCATCACCGCGTACGTTCCCGATTTCCTTGCCTTGCTTTACAGAACGGAGGGCCATACCAAAACGAACCCCCGGAATGAGCGAATCTGCATAATTCTTGAACGAAGCTACATCCACATGCGCAAACAAAGGAACCACAAGAAACGGCAGCAGCCGAGACGTAATTTTAAACAACTTATTCATTGGCGAGATTTACTTTTTCCTTTTTCTTGCAAAGCCGAAAATGACGAAGATACAGATAACCAAAAATCCCGCACCAGCAACAATCAAAAGCTTCGAAGAAAAACCAAATTCATCGACTGAGGCAAGTTCATCACGGCTAACGAATTCTGTAGAATTTCTAGGATAAATTACTTTATACTTATTCATGAAAAATTGTTGAATCCAAGGTAGCAGTTCCGCTTCTTCTAAATTTTCTGAATGGTTCAAGACACCGTTAATTTTTTCATTGGCGTTATAGACTAATTCTGCAAGATACTCACTACGTTGTTTCAAATCTCCCGTCTTCGCAAGCGAAGTCCCTATGCCATTGGACAATTCAATGAGGATATTTTCCACCTCGCCCCACTTGGGAATGTTCGGGAAACTGCGGCAATATTCCAACCCCGCCACAAGCTTGGAATAACGCGAATCGCGGTTCCAGATATGCAGAATGCTCCTATCCGCAGGCAAAAAACCAACTTGACGCGAATAGGCGTCAATGTTATCGGCACGGAGCATATAAACTAGCAATTGTTCCGCCAGTGCATTCTTTGAGCGGTCTTTCTTTTGGCCTAAAGCCAAATGGCTCCCGCCCATAAACGAGAACTTGCCCGACGGTCCAGAAACCATGTTCATCACCTTGATGCCGTCTTTTGCAATAGAGAAATCGGCAAGGCCGCCAGCGCTTTCCGGGTAATCGAGTTGCTTGATCAGTTCCGAAGTACCGTAAAGCAGCACGCGTTCCGAACGGACGAACCCCTTAGCATTTTCAGCGGAGTTTTCAGACAAGCTATAAGGCGCCATTTGCGAATCACCCATGATTTCGGCATAAAGCGCAAGGCCCACAAGCGTATTCGAATCCAAAAGTGCACTGCGGTAGCCCTTGCCCGACGGAACAACGAAATCGCCGCCATGACTCCAGACTAGAGGCGCCATGCACTGCTGGCCAGCCCAGTCGTCTTTTCCGGGGAAGGCAAAAGGAGTAATCTTGGTATCGCCATCATTTTTCAAATCCGCTTTTGCAATCGTCTTCAAGACACCGATAAATTGCGGATAAGTTTCAATGTCCGCTTCATCGAACCCGAGTTCATGCCATAGCCGCTCGTTCACAAAAAATCCGCGAACGTCGATAAACCACGGAACTGAATACGTCTCTGGCCGCCCAGCGATATGCGAACTGCGAAATCCCTCGCCCAAAAAACGGGCCGAATCAATCTTGGTCATCAAAAAATCAATCGGACGGATAACGCCTTCCGCCGCGAAATGCGGAACCCACGTCGATCCGAGCTGAATCACGTCGGGAGCAAGTTCGTTCGAATCCGCAAACGTCCTCGTAATCCTGTTGAACGCCTCGCCCCAGCTAAGAGCTGTCACCTTTACCGGAATTCGCGTTTCGCGATAAAACTTCTTCACGAGGCGGTTCATCGCAATTTTCGAGCCCAACCCATTATCCATCACCCAAATCGAAAGCGTATCGGACGCCACTCCAGAATTAGCTTTTTCCGCCGCAACAGACGTGACAGAAAAGCCTAGAACAAGGCTCATAAGAAATGCGATGTTCTTCAAGGCTTTAATCATTGGGCAAGTCTTCCGAAGTCTTCAAAGAAATGAGGATAAGTCTTATTCACGCACGCAGGGTCGAGAATCTTCATGGGCACGCCGCCGAGCGACACAAGGCTAAAGCACATCGCCATGCGGTGGTCGTTGTACGTCTCGATCGTCGCCGGTTGCAGTTGCTCCGGCGGTTCAATCGTGATTTGATCCATATCGGCCACCACGCGGGCGCCCACCTTTTGCAGTTCCGCAGAAATCGCGGCAATGCGATCAGTTTCCTTCACTCGCCAGCTGCCAATGCCTCGAATCGTGGTCGTTCCTTTCGCAAAGAGAGCAAGCACAGAAACGGTCATCGCCGCATCCGGGATGTCGTTCAAGTTCATGTCAAGCCCGGTGAGTTCGCAATCGCGACCGTCGCATTCAATCCAGTCCGGCCCTATCGTCACCTTCGCACCCATTTTTTCGAGGACCTTTGCAAAGCCGACATCGCCCTGACGGCTGTTGCTGCCGACACCGAGCACGCGCACCTTGCCCTTTGCAATCGCAGCCGCCGCCAGCGGATAGCTCGCGGAACTTGCGTCGCCTTCGACAAAGAACTTTCCGGGAGACTTGTAGCGGTCATGCGGCACGTAAAAATCGACGAGATCGTCATGACGCACATCCACACCAAAACGTTTCATAACGTCGAGCGTAAGCTCGATATACGGAGCCGAAATGAGTTCGCCATCCACATGAATATGTAGCGGAGTCTTGCAATACGGGGCACAAATCAAAAGCGCCGTCAAATACTGGCTCGAAATGTTCCCGCGAACACTCACATAGCCGCCGTTAAGCCCGTCGGCCTTGATGCGGACAGGAGGATAGCCTTCGGATTCTAGATACTTGATGTCCGCACCAAGCGTACGGAGAGCATCGACAAGATCTTGAATCGGACGTTCGCTCATGCGCTCTTCGCCACGCAAAATGAACTTGCCCCAACCAAGCGTCAGAGCCGCCGTCAAGGAACGCATCGCCGTGCCCGCATTGCCCAAGAACAGCTCGATAGACGGACTCGGGCCGTCAAACACGCCCGCATGCCCTTCGACAACGGCATTGGTATAATCGTCCGTAAATTCAATTTTCGACCCCAGGCGCTGCAAAGCCTCACCCATATAGCGAGTGTCATCGCTCTTGAGCAAATTGTTGAGTGTGGTCGTCCCTTCGGCAAGCGCAGAGATCAAGAGCACGCGATTCGTGATGCTCTTGGACCCCGGAAGACAAAGAGAACCTTCAAAAGAATGATAGGCAGGGAGCTGGATAAAACTAGGGCGAAATTGAAACTCGTTCATACAAGAAAATTTATACATTTTTGTTAAAGCAGTTTTATTTAAATGTGACTAAAGCCACTGAAAAACGCAATAAACCACGTGAGGACAACATGGAACCGGAAGTAACCACAAAAAATTTTGAAGTACGTTTCTCGGACTGCGACCACCACAGCCGACTCAAACTTTCAAATCTCTTCCTGTTCATGGAAGAAACCGCCATTGCCGATGCCGAACAAAACGGATTCGGTCTCTGGAAAATGATGAAGGCGGGCTACACCACGGTCATCACACGCTTGAAGATTCGCCTGTTGCACCACCCGGTCTGGGGCGAGAAACTTTCTATCTCGACGTGGGCGAAGGACATCTTTATGGACAAAGTTTGTTTTAAAGACTACTCCATCCTCGATGCCCAGGGGCACTCCATCGCGCAAGCGACGTCTTCGTGGCTTTTAGTAAACTTGAAAACCGGCAAGGCCGAAAATTTGGAAAACTCGCCGTACCCGATTCCCTTGATTCCAGGCAAAAACGCGCTCCCCGAGATGATGGACATTTTGGACCCGCAAATCGAGCCAAGGGTCGTAAGCACGGAAATCGCCAAGTACAGTGACCTCGACATGAACAACCACGTGAACCATTGCCGCTACGTCGATTGGGTGATGGACTCGCTGGACGCAGTCGAGCTCAAGACGAGGCGCATCCGTTCGATACAGATAAACTACATTTCTCAAATTCCGCTGGGCGGCAAGGTGAACATCGTGCGTTTCAAGAACACGAACCACCACGCCTATTTCTTCGGGATGAACGCCGACGACATGACGCAATGCCATTTCCAGGCGAGAATCGGATTCGCGGATTAGGAGTTAGTCGGAAGTAGGCGGTAGGAAGTTGGAAGAAAACGCAATACAAAAGTCATTCTCGACCCTGGAGAGCTTTGCTCGAAAGGGGAGGGAATCTAGGGCATATTTTTTACGGCGTCAATTTCCTTTGAGCCGGAGCTTTGGTTGTTTATTTTGAATGACAATGTTTGAAGATTTGTTTACAGTAGCAGTACCATTTATTCTGAACAAAGTTTCATTCAAAGCATTTTTTTCATTTAGCCCTCGATTTATCGGCAACATAGAAGATCCACCTCCTTGAGGACACCCACTAGAACCCGCCAAACCGGGATTAGGTAGTGAATCAAAAAGAAAAGAGCCATCATTTCGATAAAAACAGGCCGTTTCAAAGTAACAAATGGCATTGCTTAATCCACAGAGAACTACTAACGAATCTTCTTTTTGATACAAAATGTAATCATTTCCAATAAAATACTTTTCTGGAGACCATACAAGTGAATCTTTCTTTACTACTATATCCTTACGATGATCCGGAGTAGAACGCAAAAAGTATTGTTCATAAGTCGAATCAAATTCCAATTTTGTAAACTTTTCTAACGTAAGTGAATTTCCCTTTTTAAGTTCTAATTGCAACGAATCCATATTGGTTTGGTCTGTAAGAACCCATATATTTTCTTTTTTGCCGCTATCCAATTTTTTTCCAATAGCAAGACCCAGATAATCTCTAGAAATACAACAAGGACCATCCCAACCATGCTCCACATGCAAGTACATTCCACCTGTGGTATCCCGCCATCCAATTGCATACCTTCCTTCGCCATCCACTGTTGCTACATCATAAGTTCCTTCCCGCAGCAAAGCGACAGCAAACGATTTATTATCGTCAGCCAATGCTGAACTTACAAAAGCTAAAAACACCATAAACAGAATACCATGGAAACGATTCATCTTTACACTCCCTTCTTGTATGGTGAAAAATATCTTTTTTACAAAATAATAAAAATTTCCGTTATTCGGTCATATTTCGCAAAATTTTTTCTTCAACTTCAAATGCGCTTGGCTTGTCTTCGGGAGTCAATCGCGGGCCGGTACCGTAAAGGTGGCGCATCATTTCGAACAGCGTATATTCGCGGTCAAAATAGCCGATGTCGGGATTCGGGCAAATCGTGACCGGTTCACGGATCCGTGCTGGTTGCGAACCGCGTGCGACGGCAACGCATTCCGGCTGGTAATGGAGCGAGGGATTTTTTTCGCGGATTTCTTCGCGGCCCGCGTTCCCGAGGAAACGGCAGATGCACTCACGAGAAAGAGTTTCACAACGAAGCACATTGTACTTTTCGCGAATCGCAGTAACCGCCTCTTGGATTCTATCGGTCGCTACGCTCCCTCCAGAATGACAGGTTGTTTGTGTCATCCTGGAGCCGAAGGCGATTGGATCCAATGCTGAATGACAAACAGCGCGAAGTTCTTCTTTTTCCAATGCTTCGATTTCGGCCAGGCGGTGCATCACGTATTCGCGGGAAGCCATACACACGGGATGGTCAAATCCGAATATTTGCCTACAAAGGTAATGTTGACGGCACGGAAATCCCGGCTTCAATTCAGGATCATTTGACTTTTCGCTTTGCGGTTTAAAATACTCTTGAACTTTTTTGCGACAAAGTTCTGCCGCGGTGGATGTTCGCAAGTTCACGAACGGGAATCCAAGCGGGGACGCATGGCTTATATAAACGTCATTCGGAGTCGCAGAGGCTAGCAAATGCCGAGTTTCTTTATCGACGCTTGTCGCCTGCGGAACAAGCAAGAAAGGCGTTCCGACGCCGACGCCATCAATCCCAAGCGACATGATTTTTTCGATGTCTTCGGGCGAGCAAAGTCCGCCTTGAGCAGTAATCCGCGCAGGAGACGAGGGTGGAACAATTTCACGAACGCAAACATTCGCCGAAATCGGCGCGCTTGTCATTTTTGACGCACTTGTCGCCATTCCTCGTGCATTAACATCCGCCACAGACTGTGCGAACTTCGCAATCATTCCGCGAGTCGTTTCAAAAAGTTCATTCTTTTTTTCGACAAATTCACGCACGACATCCAGCAGCAACTTTTTCGATTCAAAGAACGCATGACCGCCGCAGTTCACGCCGGATTCAATGCGGTATTCATAGACTTCTAAGCCTTTTTTCGCCAAGTAACGCCCTTGAATGAGCGCCGAACGATAATCCGAAACTTTCAGAATAATCTTCTTTGACGGAGCCTTATCGCGAGTTCTATAAAAATCCTTGCACTTCGCAATTTCTTCAAATACAGCCAAATTTACGCCCGCGCTCAGTACAAGCGAGCCCTTCACTTTTGAAGCCGCAAATCCGCGAACCGCATCAAAAGCGGCTTCTTCATGATTCAAGCCGACCATGATGTTCGCCTGGATTTCGCCCGGTTCCATTTTTTCGGTGAGAGCCGCTTCGGCAGCAATACGCGCAAGTCCCGTCTTTGCAAAAATGCCATCGTATTCCACGCGGAGCCGCGAATCCAACGGCAACATCAAAAAATAGCGGTCCTTGTCGCTCCCACCATCAAAGCGTTCCGCACAAAGTCTCTCGAATTTACGTTCCACCTCGTCTGCGACAAAATCCAAATACGAGCGTATGCGGCCAATCCGGGTCGTCTGCGGAGAACCAAAATCAAGCCCCAAGCGTTCTGCATAAGCCATGCGGTATTCTTCGAGGAGCCCGTCATCGACAAGCGAAATCACGGACGTGATGCCAAAATGAGCCACGCGAATCGGCGTGTCAGCCGTGTAGCAAATTCCCATGACAGGGATGTGAATTTTGTGCACCATGATTCTTGAAGCTCTTCGAACGAATAAAACGATTTTGCGGACAATATATAAAAAAGTGATTAGTGGTTAGTGATTAGTGGTTAGTAAATAGTAAGAAGAACGTTTAGCTATGCAATGGGAATCGTATCTGCGATTAGTTCCGTGTAAGCCGGCCCCGGAATGGTTCGACAGGCTCACCAACCTTAATCCGGGGTGACAGTGTTATGGGAATCGTATCTGTGATTAGTTCCGTGTAAGGGGATCCCCGATCAAGTCGGGGATGACAATACGAAAGTGCTGGGGACGGCAACGCGAAGGCGTCGCAAATGACAATTGCATGGACCCTATCGCGTTGCTCTAGTATGACAGCGTTTGTCAAAATGGCGGATCAGGTCCCCGCCATGACGAGGCATCCCTTCGGCATCATCGGCAGCAAGCCCATACCTCATAACCCCATAGCCCAAAGCGACCGAAGGGAGCGCGCCCATACCTCACAACCTCATTCCCCGACTACGCCCATGCTGGGGTAAAGTTCAAAGCGGATGGAGCCCTGCAAATCCGTGCGGTACAATTTCGTCGAATCGCCAAGTACAAGATTCAGCTTGCGGACAACAGATTTCACCGGATGCCCATAATCATTCCCGACACCGACGCTCACAAACGCATACTTCGGCGACACTTGCGACAAGAACTTGAGCGTACTGCTCCCCGCCGATCCGTGATGGCCCACTTGCAAGAGCTCCGCCGAAAGCGTCGGGTTCATCTCTAGCAACCGTTTTTCACCTAGAGAATCTAAATCCCCTGTCAACATCGCCCTTGCGGCTCCGTAGCGAACGAGCAGCACAACGCTAGCTCCATTCCCCTCGGCATGCACATACTTCGTCGGCCACAGCACGTCAAAGCGTGGGCTGTCCTCGCCTGCAATAACACTCCCCGTGCCCGCAGAAGACATATTAACCCCTACCCCAAACCTTACAGTCTCGCCTCGCAAAAGCGTATCCACCGGAATTTTAAGCCGACGTGCCACCCGAAAAACGCTATCGCAAAAGAAATTGCACGATTCATCCGGCCCCACATACAGCTGCCGCACGAAAACGCCCCGCCCCACAAGCTCCATGAACCCGCCGATATGGTCCCGATGGAAATGGCTCAGCACCACCCAATCGAGCGTATCCACCCCACGCCGCACAAGCGAATCCACCACGCCCACCGAATCCGGCCCGAAATCGTACATGGCATAGCGTCCGTTCCATTCCAAGAGCACCGCAAGCCCCTGCCCCACGTCAATCGCCGAAAGACGCATAGGAGACTCGCCCTCCAACGACGAATTCACGTACATGCAGCCGCCGAGAATCGCCGATACAGCCACAACTAAAGCCCAAAAAAGTTTCATAACAGCTCCTTTTTACCGTTCTTACTTATATAACACGCTTTTTTTGCCCATTTGGACCAAAATCGCCCTCGCAAAAACGGACTCGCCGCCCAAAACCGCTATTTTTTATTATCTTTACATGCCGAGGTCACTATGCAATTACCTAAGTACAAAAAGAAGAAACGCATCAAGCTCAAAGTCTGCCAGGAACCCGGCTGCGGCCGTGAATTCTGGGGTCACCCGATCGCGAAGTACTGCGAACTGCACCGCGACATCAAGCAGCGCCAAAAGCAAAAGAAGGACATCGAGAACATCGAATCCAAGAACATCATCTTCCGCCACAACTACTCGGAAGCCATGGACCTCGAATTCAAGTGCTGCCTCGACGGTTGCGACAAGACCTTCACCATCCGCATTTTCCCGAAGCAGTACGTCTATCCGCGTTTCTGCATGGAACACAGGAACGACTTCAAGCGTGCGAATTTCCTTAGAATTATGCAGAAAAAGTAAGCGGCAGCCCTTAAAAGCAAATTTTTTTGAAAAAATTTATTGCCATCCCTTGAAATTTGGGATGGCTTTTTTATATTTGGTCTCGCTACATGGTGGATGTAGCTCAATTGGTTAGAGTCCCAGATTGTGATTCTGGATGTTGCCGGTTCGAGTCCGGTCATCCACCCGAAAAAGACCTTGCGAAAGCAAGGTCTTTTTTTACATGTCATCCCGGATTAAGGTTGGTGAGCCTGCCGAACCATTCCGGGATCAACATACACATTCTCGAATTAAGTCTTGCCCACAAACTTGAGGGCAAGCATCGTGATGTCGTCGAACTGCGGGGCATCGCCCACGAACTCGTCTATTTTCGATTTCACGAACGGGCAAATTTCGGCAGGTTCCTTACCGTGAGCTTCGCGGAGCGTCTGCAAAAGGCGGTCGTCGCCAAAAAGTTCCTCGTTCGCATTGGTCGCTTCGGTCACGCCGTCCGTATAAAGGAATATCGTGTCGCCAGGTTCAAGCTTGAGCGTCTGACGTTTGTACCGGGTTCCTTCCATGGCGGCCAACACAAGGCCGGGTCTGCTCTTCGCAAATTCTACGGTTCCATCATCATGGCAAATCACTGGCGGATTATGCCCTGCACAAGCGAATTCCACTTCACCCGTCCGCAAGTCGAGAATGCCCATCCAGACGGTGACAAACATGTTCAAGTAGTTGCGGAACGCGAGGCGGTCGTTCACCACGTTGAACGTATCTTCCACGGAACTCCCCGCGAGCACCACGCTCTTGAGCATCGAGCGCGAAGACATCATCAAAAGAGCCGCCGGAATCCCCTTGCCCGAGACATCGGCAATCAGGAACGCGAGACGGTTTTCATCCACCTTCGCAAAGTCGTAAAAGTCACCACCCACTTCTTTCGCAGGCAAGATGAACGGATAAAGTTTATGACGAACATCTTTCACGCCGTCGTCATCATCGTTTTTCGCCAGCAAGCCGAGCTGGATTTTACGCGCCATTTCCAGTTCGTTCTGTACACGCTCCACACCCTTCTGCTTTTCGATATTCTCTTTGAGCGAATCGCGCATGTGCCCAAACGCTTCGGCGAACTCCGCAATTTCGTCCTTGCCCTTGACTTGCGGAATTTCGACTTCAAAATCGCCTTGGCCCAAACGTTTCGCCACGTCCGCCAGTTCCTTGAGCGGACGGGATACGCGGCTCGAAATCACGAGCACAAGCCCGAACATCAAAGCGTACCCCACCAAGCTGAGCATGCCCAAAATCGAAGTCATCTTGCGGCGTTTTTCAAAAAATTCATCAGCGGGCCACACGATGCCGAACACCCAGCCATCCACCTTCATGTGCGAAAAGTAAATGCAAGCGCTCTCGCCTTTAAACGTTTTTCCAAGCAAAATACCGCTATGGAGTTCACGGACCGCCTTTTCGAAATCAGACAAATTCGCATCACGGCCTTTCGCGAGCGAATAGAGAGTTTCCTTGAAAATCCAGTCGTCACGCGGATGCGCCACAATTTTGTTTTCAGCAGACAAAATAAACGCATAACCAGAATTTTCAATCTGGATCAATGCCACCGCCTCTCGCAAAAAAGAAAGCAAAATGTCAAGGCAGACAACGCCCTTGAATTTTTTACTGCCATCGGGGAGAGTTTCGTAGAAAGGCATGGCATAAACCGCAACAGGCTTATCGACGTAATTGCTGATAAACGGTTCGCACCAAATTCCTTTGCCTTTCGTCTTGGCTTCGACATACCAAGACATTGACTGGTACCCCGACCCGTCGAGAACTTTTCCATTCAGCCCGTCGCCTGTAATCCGTATAAACTCCTTTCCATTTTCGGGTTCGTAAGCCACGACCAACGCAGATGTTATCGCCACTTTGTCATGAGCGTTCCGGTACGCGGCAGGCAAGAAATCGCCCATGTCCGCTTGAGAAATTTCGCCCTGTTCAATTTTATCCACGATGCCCTTTACAATGGAGGCACTACCGTCAAAAATATTGTCAATAAGGGAAACATGCTTTTCGCTGATTTCCTGACCGCGGGCCATAATCAGTTCGGACATGCGGGTATTGACGAGCCGCTGGAGCGTAAACAGCAGTGTGCCAAAGACAACAGTGATACCGAGCAATATCAAAAGAGTCTGCTTAAACGCAAGACTGTGAACATTGAACTTCATTTGGAACCCCTCAATTTACACCACCGAAAACCTTTTCGTAAACATATATTATTTTGAGAAAAAGTCAACCGGAAGAGAGGGGTTCGTAGGCGAAAGGAACTGAGCCGAACCATTACCTACTTTTCATTGAGCATTAGAAAACACCTCTATAATCCGCTACGAAACGACTTTTTTCCGTTCGTAGCGGATTATCTCAACATTTTGGAGTTCTACCGTTTCAGCAACATCACTTTTTCGGTTGCCTTGCCACCCACTTGCAGCACGCCAACATAGCGGCCCCGGGCAATTTCTCCAGTAGCAAGCGTTTCGAAGTGCACCCCCGTTGTACGACGGCCCAAATCAAACGTCCGCACCACACGGCCTTGCATGTCGATGAGCGAGAGCTTTACCGCAGCCGCTGCAGGGATTTCAAAACGCACGGCGATGTCACCGCCTTGGAACACAGCACCGAAGGATGTGTTACGAACAACCGCTATTTCACTAGAGCGAACTTCCGTCGGAGATTCAACGCGAAGTTCCATCGTAGAAGCCTTGCCCCAAAGCGTATCGTTCCCGACAAGCACGCCTACACGGTAAAGCACGTTGAACGTTCCAGAAGGTGCATTTGCATTTTCCAAAGAATCCAGCAAAGCCTCGCTTGCAGAATCCAGCTTGAGCACCTTTTCCGCAGACGCATCCATCACGAAAGCATTGTCCAGCAGTTTGCCGCGAACGTTTTTCGCAAGTGACTTATTGTCTTTGTACGAAACATTTTCACTTGCGGCAACAGGCGGATTCGGCAAACCGCGAAGCAGCGGATAGCTCACGCCTTCTTGCATGTTCCACACAGAATCGAAATCGAAACCCTTGAAAGATTTTTTCAACGTCATTTGTACGTTAGTCAAGCCCTTGCCCGACATCGCGGAATCGCTACAAGCATCGGCAAGGTAATAGAATTCATCAAAGTTTCCGTCCGGAAATTCGTTTGACCTCGCCAACGCTGCACAAACAGACTTTTCACCTTCACGAATAATCTTGCCGAACGCATAGCCGCGAACTTGAGCGGAATCCGAAGTAATAAACGCAAAGCCCAACTTGACAAATTCCTTTTGCGGCATTTGTGAATCAAAGTGCACATTGCCAAGGGAGTAGCCGTCTTCCACAATCCAGTAATTGCGGCCAACAAAACTAGATCCGTTATAGACATCGCCTGTAGAATAGGAACGTCGAATAGTTCCGCTATTGCTACCGGCAAAGCCTCCTACGGACCCCACAATCGGTCCATAGAATCCACCTGAATAGCCCTCGGACATTTTCGGCACACTCACATTCCCTGTTGCAACGGAATTAGAGATGACCGACAAGTTAGAATTGATACCGATAAACCCGCCAACAATGCTACTGCCCGTTACATCGACCGAAGAATAGACATGGTCTATGCGCCCTTTGTACGCCTCGCCGACAGCACCACCAATATTATAATTTTGATCAGGGACACCCACAATCTTCCCCGACACAGTCGAGTTTTCAATGATACCCCCACTACTATAGGCGATTCCGCCAGCCTGATAGTTATCCACTATATCCACCTTAGCAGAACACTCAGAGATAACGCCAGCGCTATCATTGCTCAGCACAATTCCGCCCGCACCACTTGACGAATTAATAGACACATTGACACTGGACTTAGAAACAGTTCCTTCGTTATACACAACCATGCCACCAACGCGATTGCCGCTAATAGAAGCCTTCACGCTTGAATTCGTGATGGAGCCGCGATTCGTCACCACCATTCCAGAAGGCGTGTTTTCGAGTTTTCCCTCTATAGAAACATGGTCAATGGTTCCCCAGTTATCCACAGCAAAAGCAGCCGCCATATATTCAGAGTACAAATTCACCAAGGACAAACTATCTACATAACCTTTTTCGGCGATTTTGGCAAAGAATGCACGGTCTTCTATGGTTGCACCACCATTATCCGATTTCATATAAAGGTTTTTAATTGCATGTCCGCCACCGTAAAACTTTCCAGTAAAATCCCTAGACATATCCCTATCGCCAAAAGGCCCGAACAGCTTAGACTTTTTATCGAGATAATCATTTCCGATAGGTTCAAAGCCCTCCACAAAGTAGTGACCTACATTTTCGTTCTTGGAAGCAGAGGCGTCAATGTCATTCACCAAGCGATAAACAGCGGAGAGTTTGTACCGTCCCTTGCCAATGGATTTCAAATCGCCGTAAGTCTTGATAAGGAACGGATCCGCTTCGGTTCCAGAACCAGCCATGTGGAGCATTGACGTATCGCTTTCAGAAGCCGGCTGAACCACATCCTTATGCCAATTCAAGCAAGGGTAAGTGGAATCCGTAGCAGGTTTCCAAGTTTCCGCGAAATCCCAGTTTTTATAAGTCTCTTGCTGGAACATCTGCTGCGTAGAACGGATTTCGCCTGCAGCCGTAGTCTTGACACCCCAAAGAGACCCGTCGTAATAAGAAGAAGTGACCGTAGAGTTATTAACATAACCTACAAGGCCACCCCACTTGGACGTACCATAAACATAGCCCGCCGCAAAGGAGTTTTTCACTTTCGATACGTTCAAGTAACCCACCAGGCCACCGACATAATCGGTTCCCGTTGTTGCAGAAACAGAATAGCAATCCACAATACCGTTTGCATCACCAGCCTTGTTCAAGCTTCCAACAAGCCCACCGACAGCATTTTCCCCGGCAACAGAACCCTTCGAGGCACTACGAGTAATCGAGCCACCGCTCTTTTCGCCGACAAGGCCGCCCACATAAGTTACACCAGAAACATCCGCCCTCACAAAAACACTATCTAGCAAAGCTCCGTTATCGACACCGGCGAGGCCGCCTACGTATTTTTTCCCGCGAACCGTCGGCTTGAACGTTTTTCTCTGGTAATCCCAGTTATCGTTTCCAGTAAAGTTGGAGGAAGTATCGATGACAAGCCCCGTTATTCTAGCCGAGAACTCAAGCGACCGGAAAAGGCCCACGGAATCTTCATCGGGGCGGTTGATATTCAAATTCCCGATAATTTTATTGTTGCCGATAAACGTACCGTCGAAAGCAGGAATCGGTTCAAAGCCCTTACAAACGCTGCGGTCGTCATTGCAGTTGTCATAAATCGAAGCGTACGCATTGATATTTTGAGTCAACATAAAGTAAAGCCCCGATGCAGCATATTCATACCTGCCGACATACTTAAGTTCACTATACTTCGATATTTTATACGGACTATCGGCAGTCCCGCGACCAGCGAGCATATTTACTGTTCCGTCATCCTCAAGCGTACCCGGCAATATTGGGGCCATGCCCTTGAAGTACGGATAAGATTTGCCTTCCTGAATAGACCAAACAGAATCGAAACTGAATCCAGCGTATGTCGATTGTTTTAGCATTTCTTCGGTCGTATTTCCGCCAAGCACGTTTCCTGTAACCGTACTGTCGAAGTAACATGATTCCATGTCTTCGCCCGCGCCGAAGAAATTTCCTCCGATAATTCCTTGCGGCTTGGGAGACTTAAGAAGGCTTGCAGAATAGATGTTCTTTTGTCTGCTCGGTGCCGAGAATTCATTCGTAGCCCCCATGACTCCGCCCACACTTTCATAACCCTTGACGACATTCACCGAGAACGCATTTTCGACTATTGATGCAGACCCTCCGATTAAGCCGCCAACATAATCGTTCCCCTTTACAGAACCCGTAGTGCCCACAACATTTAATTTACTTGAACGAGTAATACCGATCAGTCCACCGATAAACGACGTTCCCGACACATTTCCATTCAAGGAAACCACATTGCTTACAACGGAATTGTCTATTCCACCCGCCAAGACTCCTGCATACCATGAAGCGCTCACCTTTGCGTTTTTGAATGTCAAATTTTGAATAACCGCCCAGTCTGTATATCCGAACATACCCACAAAATCGGAGTTCGAATTTTCGATTGTGAGATTCGAAATCGTGTGATTTTTACCATCAAACACTCCACTAAAGACATGGACGCTATCGCCGATAGGCTTAAAGGCAAATCCCGAGGCATCAATATCCTTTGTCAATTCGTAATTAGCCTTTAGCGGATACGCAATATCGTTTCCGATTTTCTGAAGTTCCGCGATGCTCGAAATTTCAATCTTGTTGGGAACAGCCATATAGCTAGACGTTCCCCAAACCGTATCCTTACCATCAACAATACCAATTCTATAGCCGTAATAAAGCGAATCCCTAAAATTGGCATTTCCATCCACTTTGAATTTTGTCCAGCCAAGCCATTTACCAACAAGTTCACCATCTACTTTAAAAAGCGTTGCAACTTTCGGAGTTTCTTGCCATTTCGGGGCCGATGTCGGAACAGCAATCGGGATAACCGTTTTTTTCACGAACGGATTATCGTTCAAGTAGGGGAACGATTTACCTTCGTCAATGTTCCAATAGCGTATAAACTTACCCGTAAGACTATAACAAACACCAATATCTTGATAATAAGAACATGTATCCGTACCGTCAATGACATACTCATCATAGCCCAAAGTATCCCAGCCCGCAAACGACGCAAACTTCATCATTTTTGCAGTCGAGAGTCCCGTGCCTCCCGCACTTGTATCTAAGCCAGAGATTTCAGTATTCCAATAAGAACCCACGACATCACCACTTGCTTTAGCAACAAGTCCGCCAACAAGGCTATCACCACGGACTATGTTCGCCGCATAGGAATTTGCAACCGATCCGTAACCCACAAGGCCACCCACATACTCTTCACCACGTACCGTACCCATAGCAAAAGAATTTGTCACCCCGCCGCTTCCAGCAATGCCACCCACATACCGTTTGCCTTCGATTGTTCCAAATGCATAAGACATACTTACTGAGCCTCCGTCACCGACAATACCACCTATATCCTCATCAAAATAATAGGGTGCGGAATGCAGCAAATCCATTGTCGAAGCACACATGCTAATCGTATTTTCAGAACTTCCTGCAATACCGCCCACTTCATCCACTTCTTCGGAAGCCGGCGTAATCGTACCGCTGGAACGGCTATTGATAATAATCCCGTCACTTAATCCGACAATACCACCAGCACGTTCATCCAATACAACAATGTTCACGTCAGCAGAAGCGTTATCGACCGTAGCGCCATCCGTTTCACCTACGATTCCACCTATGCGTGCTGTTCCTTTAATATTGCCCTGGAACGAAACATTCTTCATGACCAATTTTTCGTTAGAATACCCAATGGTTCTCAATGCACAGCCAGCAATTCCACCGACACGCTTATTGCCTTGAACAAAACCGTTCGTCACATGAACATTTTCGATAGCCCCCACAAGCCTTGCGACAACACCTCCAACGTGATTCGATTCAGTCACTCTGCCTATTACGTTCAAGTTGTCGAAATTCAAATTCTTGATAGAACCAATAAGAGCATAGACAAATCCTACGCCATCTTCACACGGAAGCCAAATATTCAAATTGCGAATCGTGTGATTCTGGCCGTCAATATTACCCCAGAAGACCGTACTATCGGCGGCATCCTTGTTTTTTCCGATGGGAATGAATCCATTGCAGCCGTCTTCGTTGCACATCTCGTTTTTCGAAGCCGAAGCATCGATATCCTTCGTCAAGACGTAATCCAAAGAATAGAGATAAGCGCCCTTGCCAATTGCCTTGAGGTCTTCGTAATCCTCAATCTGGAACGGTCTGGCTGTAGAGCCATCGCCTTTCATGGTACCGTTCGCTGCAAATGACGGAATCGCCAACAGCGATAACACGATAGTGAATATGTATTGGAATTTCATATGAATCCTCACTCGTCTTTAAAATGTATCCTTGAGGCAACGCACCGAAGCCCCATTGTCTTTAAAATTCTTCTTGAAAGAAACTGTAGCGTTTTCAACAAAATAAGCTGCATAGGCGGAATTTTCAGATTCTTCAGGCAGAGCTGTCGCCGTCCAAATGAATGCTTTCGTTCCTTCGGAATCAAACGAACCGCTGTGATATCTTTCGCCGACGGCAACCGCCGAGAATCCGTAATCATTCGTACCATCCACACTATCCCAGCCTAATATAGAACGGAGAACAGTCCCCGCATTGGCCGTACCGCCCACGGATGCAAACAACGTATTCCATTCCGTCGTATCGGGCAAATGATAGCCTTCGGGGCACAACGAATCTTTCGCCACAGTCCATGTGTAAAGGCGGCCAGCAAGCGCGCAGTTTCGAGGATTGTTGTCATAGCACCAACTACTGTCTTTGAAAATCGCCTTTGCCGTGTCGATATAATTCAAGTTCTGCGCCATCCAAACCTGCTCACCGATTTTTACAGTCTTGTAAACTTGTCCATCGCGGTTATCGACAATGGAATCGTACTGCACTTGCGGATTTAAAAATGATTCCCGTGTCAAGCTTTCGCCAAAGCTTTCCACATACGTTTCGAACGCAGGAATCTCGCTTGCATAATTCAAGCTTTCGAGATTTTGGCGGATTTTTTCAATTTGACCGTTTTCTTTTGCGGCGGCGACCCATTCCGCGACTTCCGACTTCGTTTCGTCATCGTCCCACAAACCGTTTTTCGCAATGGCAGAGCTGACTTCGTTTGTACGTTCTTCAAGCTTTGCGACATCCGCATCGGCTTGCATCAGCACGCTCACCGCAAGGAGTGCCGCGTTTCCGTCGCCTTTTTCGAAAATGTTCAAGTTTTCAAATTCATCAACGTTATTCGCAATATCAAACGATGTGAGCACTTCGCGTTCCGCTTGGGCTTTCGCCGCCGCAAAGTCCATTTTCTCAACCGTCACAAGGTGCTTTAGGCGCTCGTATTCCAAGTGCGTGAGCAAGTTGACGTTCACAGTTTTTCTAACGCTAAGGTCGGTCAGAGCCTTGAGCGAGAGCTTATCCGAAGACTCTTTTCCGGTCACTTCGTTGAGGTAATAACCTGTCACTTCGAACAACGCACACGAAGATTTGAGATTGACGCCATCTATAGCAAAGTCGCCCTTGTCGCTTTTAACGTTGCCTGTAAATTTTTCGCCGGTCAGTTCAAGCGTCTTGCAATCCACACCCTGCACGCTCACAACAGAACCCGTCACAAACGGTCCCTTCTGCGAAACGCCCGCCACATCCAAACCCTTGACGGCGTAAATGCCGGCATCGTCCGAAGAACCGCCAGCAACTTCGGAATCCGCGCACCCCACAAAGACGCACGAAATCAACGCAAGCATAAAAGCAAACAATTTATTCAAATTCATAAAAATTCCTTTAGTCTTTGTCACCCAGACTTTTCTACTCAATTCTTGAGCCCACTGATCCCGGAACAAGTCCGGGATGACATCCAGACTCATCGACTTTCTCGTTTTCTTCACATTTGTCAAGCCGTTCACTTATCGGGAACAGTTGCAAGTTCAATCGGTAAACTCTCTGCGTTTTGTCACTTTCCGTAGCAATCGCGATAATGCGGCGACGGAATTCCAGAAGCTCTTTCTTAATCTGTTCATAGGATTCCTCCGTAAGCCCAAGCACAACTCCCGACATCGCGCGTTCCGCAAGCGGCAAGTCCAAAGCCTTCACGGCAAGCTCGCCCATCTGGCGCTGCAAATCCTTCGCGGCAAGCGGCACTGCATCCACGGAACCCATAGAAATAGACTTGTCCGTCTGCACGTAATTCCCTTCTCTGTCTTTTTTCAAGAGATTCGCATCTTCCAAAAAGTCGAGCGTTTCGGAGACTTCCGCTGCAGAAATTTTCGGCTTGCACGCACGGGCCATTTCGGCAGGCCTTGCTCCCGGCATGTGTGGAGCGAGTTCACGGAGCAACGGATTTTTCCAGGACTTGTAATAATCGAATTCTTCACCCCCAAGCACACGAACCTTATGCGACCTTGCCAATGCACAGCGTTTTTCGAAAGCCTCCATTTTCGCCTCGTCCCCTTTTGCATGAGCATACGTAACCATCAGAACAAAATACGTCTTCTCGAAACCGGCAAGCCCCATGGCATTTGCGACCGATCCTGCGGCACTGATGCTCAGATTCTTTTTCCCCTCACAAACGTACTTCAAAAAAACTGCCGACGAAAACCCGGCATTCCGAGCAAACTCACGCCAAGTAAAAGCGGAGCTGCGTTTACGTTCATCATAGTAATCCTGAATGAACTTGCGATAATCTGTATATTCAATAATCGCCTTCATGAATACAAATATAACTTTTCAACAACACTGGAATACAAAAATTGTCGTTTTTCGCTCATTTTTTACGTTTTCAGCCATTTTAGACGAAATACGCCATTTTTTAGAACACAAGATGTGTCCTAAGAACACAAAAAAGCCCCGCAGAAATGCGAGGTTTTTGCGATTAGCACCACACAAATTCAAAAGAACTTCATTTAGAGGTGAAAGTATTCAAAATTTAAATTGTTTTTAAAGACTTTCACCCTTATACCATCAACCAACCCAAAATTTAGGGTTTATTTCACAGTCACCCTTTGCATTTGCATGCCGACGCGAAGCAAATAGGTACCCGCCCTCGGCACAGTAATTTGCCAAGAACCATTTTCAACAGAACCTGATAAAAGAATCTTCCCTTGCAAATCGAACAACGTATAATTTGCATCAGACTGTACTCCGTCAATCTGGATGTAGCGGCCAATAACATCTATTTTCACGTTAGAGCTAACGATATAATCAATGGCATCTGTTTTGCTAGACGAAGACGATTTCTTGACGCTGCTAGAGCTGGATTTTGCTTTCGACGAGCTAGACTTTGCGACGTTGGATGACGAAGATGCTTTAGTCGAGGACGACGATTTTACAACACTGCTACTGGACAGATTTTCGATCAGTGTCGAGGATGACGACGATGTTTGAATCGAGGACGACGACGATTTTGCAACACTGCTACTGGACAGATTTTCGATCAGTGTCGAGGATGACGACGATGTTTGAATCGAAGACGACGATGATTCCAAGCATTCCGAAGCATTCTCTTTCCACTTGGGCCAGAATTTTCTGTCGCCATAAGCGCCTTTGCTTATGTTTTTAACGGGGGAGCCTTCCAGGTTTTCATTGTCGTACCATCCCTCAAATTCATAGCATTGCTTTGATGGAATCGGCAATGTAACAGCATCTTCCAAGGTGCGTGTATTGGTGGCGTCTGGCAACGATACATCTTCATCTACGTAATACCAGATTTTATAAACGCCCTTGCCAATGTGAACATTGTAGGATTCATTCTTTGTGACTTTGTCTATAGCATATACCCCAAATTCATCGAATGGAGTATAAATGTAACTAGACGAAAGTCCGCATCCTGAATCGGGAACCACTCTCAACGAGGTCTTTGTTCCGTAGTCGTAATAACCGGTTCCTTCTACATATCCACTACATCCTTCCTCTGTATAAATATTTACGGATATAACGAATTTCTTAATTTGGAGCTTTGCATAAAGTTCCAAATCTCCAGTAGTTTTGGAATCAATGAACAGGAGGGAATCTTCTAAGAATTGGGGTTCTGTAAACCAACCATGGAAAATGTGTCCTTCTCGTGCAACAGTGGGCAACGAAGTGACTTGACCTTCTGTGTAATGGTTGATGTAGTTGTTGGAATCGCCTTCAAATGTATGCAAAACCAAGTTTGAAACTTTCTTGTCTGTTTGGTAGCCATCTACTTTGGAGGTGAACACGGGGTAGGGATCTACTCCAACCTTTTGTCCCCAAATAGCGCCTGTCATGCTTCCGTTATCGTAATTGTGCAAGTTATGTGCAACAGAGCCATTCGCAAACATCGCAGAATCTGCTGCGTTTGCAGGGAATTCCGAATATAACGACGACGGGTAGAATACGTTATCAATATGCACTTCGTCGGAATGATTGACGCCAATGACGCCATCTATACTACGGTAGTCGTTTACTGCAGTAACATCGCCCATGTGGTACGAATTTACAAGGTGAATATTTGCATACGATTCGTTGACGCCGACAATACCACCTACGACAACGCCACGAACATTTCCTGCGCCATCAAAGTTAGAAATATTGCTAGAGACTTTACCGATATGGTAGGAATTTTCTATGCGAACATCACCACCGGCACTACCGAGAATGCCTCCCGCATAGCTCTCCGCTTCAATGTCACTTTCCGCATAGAACTGGCTAATGTAAGTATCTGCATCATCGATGCCAACAGCGGCACCGATCCCGCAATTCCAAGCTAACAGTTTACCCTTGACATAGTTATTGACAATGCGCACATGCGAATGGTTCGTGATGGTGCTGATAAGGCCACCGATATTGTATGTACCATACAAACTTTTTTCGATGCTTGGCTCATCGCCAGGATAATATGCCGGTATCATTTTTGCATTGCTAAAAATCTTGCGGGAATTGGTCAAAGAGACCGTCGATGATGAGATAACACCTACGATTCCGCCGACTTTAATGTAGCCAGAAACATAAAGGTCTGCGGTAATGCTATCCAAGATAACATTGGATTCGTTAATGAGACCGGCGATGGATCCTGTGTTCCATCCACCATCGATGTAGCCTTCGTAGAGTGTCAGATTCTTGATGACAACCGGTTTTTCAGCCGTACCGCCAGAAATTGTTCCGAACAGGCCTGCTCCTTCAGTATCTTCCGGATAATAGTTGCTGGGATTATTGATGAAAATGTTCTTGATGGAAAATCCGTTTCCGTCAAAGGATCCCGCAAAATTCCACATCGGAACCCAAACCAAGAGGCTGTCCGTCCAGAGTTCTCCGATCTCTTTAAATTCGATATCCGCAACAAGTTTTCCGCAAGCCGTGGAATCTTTTTTCGCACCGATATTGCCGTTCACAATTGCCGCAAAGCCGAACAAATCATCAACAGAACCGATTTCGTAACACCCTGCTTTCTGTTTCGGGAGCGGCCACCATTTACCGTAGAACTTTACGTCACCGGAATCTATCGTGCTGATTTTCTTGATGGCATGGCCCAAATAGTTGGGGTTATTGAACCAACCGCCAAAAGCGTATCCCTTCTTTGGAGACGGATTCTGTAGCGTCAGGCCAATTCCCTTGGCGTAGATTTTTTTGTACTGAGTCGTGTCTTCGCTATGAGTGACCATTTCTATAGAATAAAGTCCCGTCGTAGAATCGTTTGCTCCGATAATTTCCTTGCTAAAATTCGGGCTTAAATCGACACCAACATTTTGCCCCCAAATGGATCCATCATAGTCATAATCATAACGCAATTTTACAGCGATTGTTCCATTCGCGAATTCTTCTGCAGTGGCCTTGAAACCGCCAAAATCGGATCTAAGGGTATCAAGGTAGTACGAATTGTTAATCGAAATTCTTCTCGTGTATTTTGCAGACTTGACAAATCCGACTTTTTGATTTTGTGCGAGACTATAGGAATTCTCGATTATTACGCTATCGTTTGCTGTCCCTACAAAACCGTTTGAAGTTCCGACATCATAGAAATTCAAGAAAGAAATATTTCCCAAGACATAATCGATGAAATAACCATCGTCTCCCGAAAAACTTCCGGTGTTATAGGAATTGGAAATGGTTAAATGTGCTTTTTCGCCAACAGTTCCTATGAAACTTGCATTTTTAACAAAATTAATGTCGTTATGGTTGGCGCTTATTAAAACATAAGAACTATCCCAGATGTAATGTATCAAGCTTGTTCCAAATGTTCCCTCGACAGATACATTCTTCCATTCCACATTTTTTATGGTTACAGGACTATCTTTTGTGCCGCCAGAAATAGACTTGATAAACGGCTTCTTTTCGTCGTAGTAGTACTTTGTCCACCCAAATGAAATGGAATGGCCCTGGCCGTCGAGCGAACCTGCGAAATTTTCAGGAGCAGTCCACTGCAAGAACTTGCTCGAATCAAGAACGATGTCTGCGGTTAATATTGCGCATGCCGTAGAATCTTTCTTTATGCCGAGGCCTCCGTTCACAATGGCGCTAAATCCAAGCATTTCTTCTGCAGAGCCTATTTTATAGCACTTCCCGTCACGTTTGGGTAAGGGCCACCATTTTGCATAGTAAGTCAGGTCTTCTTCAGCAAAAGAGATGTCTATACGATTGTCGATAGGCACAGAACTCGTAGTATCATCGAACCAACCGGCAAAAGCGTAGCCCGTTCGAGGTGTTGGATCTGGCAATGTTATTCTGGTTTGGGATAAATAGTATCGCGGATAAATCGTTTTATCGCCACTATAAGAAACAACGTCTAACGAAACCACCTTTGAATTTGCGGGTACTTCTCCCGTGACAGTTCCGCTAAAGATCGGGCTTGCATCTACGCCGATGTCTTGCCCCCATTCCATGCCGTCATAATCAAGGCCATTGTAATGGTAATGCAATCTCATGGCTACATAACCGTTAGCAAAATATTCTTTATCCAAGTTTGAGGAACGACGGTCGCAGAAATCTCTTGACGACCTTATGTTAAATGAATTTTCTATGATAATGTTGTTCTTGTTTTCTTCGCAAAAGTCAAGCAGTGTGGAATAGCTGGAATTTTTCGGGTAGTTATAAGTATTGAGGATTATAATGCTATCACGCGCGCTTCCGATGAGGCTTGCTCCGACACCTGTATTGTACACATTCTTCAATGTTACTTTGCCATTTGCAACGTTAACAATGCAACCAAAATAAGAAGATGTGGATGTGTTATTTTTGATATCACCGGTATTGTAAGAATACGAAACATTCAAGTTGGCATTTTCTTCTACAGTGGCGACAAACGCTGCAACACGGCCGCTATCTACTGTAAAGTTCATTCCGTTATGGGCATGGTCTATTTCAACATAGGAGCCGCTTTTCACGGTGTTGATTATCGCAGCTCTGGTCTTGGCCGAAATCGTTGCGTTTTCCCACGTAATGTTCTTGAGGGCCACAGGATTTTTCTTTGTTCCGCCGTTAATGGAACCGATAAACGAAGCATTGTCTCCGTATCGATTGACATCTATCGCCATGTTAGAAATCGTATGGCCCTGACCGTCTAGGGAACCTGCAAAATTTTCGATCGGTTCCCAAGCGCCGTATTTGTCCACGTCAAGAGCGATGTCTGCCGTTAAAATACCGCATGCTGCGGAATACTTTGTTGAACCGTGCGACCCGTTTACAATCGTCGCAAAGCCTTGCAGTTCCTGTGCTGTAGAAATGCGGTAGCATCCGTCAACCATCTTGGGCAATACAAAAGAAAATTCAGCACCAAAGCGACTGCTACGGCTGCTGCTAGATTCTACGCTCGACGAAGAACTTGAAATGGCCATTGACGAACTAGAAGGCATAATGATATCACCTTCGTTTGCCTTTTCTGCAACGCCAACCAATTTTCCTTTGAATACCGGCAAAGAATCTTTGCCGACTTCTTGACCCCAAATTTCACCATTAATGCCACCTTTGACAACATTGCCGTAAACGTCTTTTTGCACGTAATCGTGAAGAAGTTTTGCAACATAGCCGTTCTTGAACACGGCAGGCGATGCCTGTATGCTCAGCTGCGTATGATCCTCAAGTCCCATGAGCGAAAATACATTGTACATATAAACGGCGTATTTGTCATCGTGAACAAGTTTGTCGTATTCGTGGGTCTTGCTGTTCCAGCTATTATAAACTTCTGCCATTCCGACAATACCATAGTTGTGTTCGGAATATGCATCCTTTACCGGGCCTGCATTGTAAGAGTTTATGATAGTCAATGTGTCTGTCCAATGAGCCCCGACAAGGCCGCCGACAACGGCATATCCATAAACCGGTGCTGCATTAAAGCAGTTGATAATAGTCGTTTTGCCTTTGCTGTATCCCACTAAACCGGCTGTAGATTTCTCTTGCAACGATTCTTCGCTGATTGTGCCAACGTTGTAGGAATTGCTAATGGTTGCCGTTCCCAAATTGGTGCCAATGATACCTGCACCACGTTGTACCGCGCCGGAATTATAGACATTGTCAAGGACGGCTTTTTTGTTGTTGGTTCCAATCATGCTGGCACCAACACGAATTAACCCAGTATTGTAGGAGTCCGATATATAAACTTCGCCACTATTTGTTCCGACAAAGCCATTGCTGATTGCTGTACTATAGCTATGGGTTATATTAAGAACACCGTTGTTTTGCTCAACAAAAACAGGTGCATTCTTAAAGGCTGAATTTACGATACCTAAATTCTTGATAGTGAGCGTATCGCCTTTATTGACTTCCGAGAAAAAGACTTTATTGTACAACCCGGATATCTTATGCCCTTGTCCATCAAAGACTCCATTAAAGCCTTTGATTCCATCCCACGATCTTTGGGGATTAGGATCGCCTGTATACAAACCATCAAGAATCATGTTTTCCATATTCTGATTGACAACTATGTCATTCACGAGCTTTACGCATTTTTTATCTGGTGCAATTCCAATCCCGTAAAGATCACTGATGGTTGAAATCAGATAGCAACCATCTTTATCTTTTGGCGGCACCTTTGCATCACCATCCCACCTGTTAAAAAGTTCAATATCGCCATAAGAATCTTTGCTAATCGACGTGATAACGGAATCAGGCTTGTCCGCAAAAGCCCAGCCCAAAAAGACATAGCCATACCTTGTATAAACCGGCAATTGAGCGATACCATTCTTATAAGTGTAAGATTTCATTGTAGAATCTGGGTGGCAACTATCCCCGTTTATATTAAAATCGAAATAATAATCCGTGGTACAAAGATTTAACTTAAACGAAAAAGGTCCAAAAGCCACATTTTGCTTGGGCCAGTAGTTTCTATTGGCTATGTCTTGCCCCCAAACTTCGCCACCCTTGTAATTGTGCAACATAATCGTCAACACGCCATTGGAAACTTCTTGAGAGGATATGGGTTTTGCTCCGTATTTCTTGGCGCAAGAATACGTATTGGAATTATCTTTATAGAATGTGTTCTTGAGCGAAACATGGCCAACGCGGCATTCGCCAACAACCGGGTCCTTTGTTTTAAGATCACTAAGGCAATCGCTGTAGGAGTTGGTTACAGAAAGCGAATCCTGGTTAAGTCCGACAAAGCAACCTGAAGAAATTCCAGCTACGGGCCCCTTGGCGTAGGAGTTCGTTATATCCACCGTTCCTCGATTTATACCCACAAAACCGCCAATATAAGGCCGATTCTCTCCGCCAAGAGTAGAAATTTTCAGCATAGATGACGCTGAAATGGTAATTGTAGCGTTTTTATCGTTTAAACCAACAAAACCTCCCAATACAGAATCGGCATCTACGAAAGCGTCCTCTACAATGTAGGAGTCGTCAATACCTGTTGTGACATTCTTTATGTTTACTTTTGCTGATTTTTCATTGACGCCGAGAATCAGGCCTACGTGACTGACTCCTATTAAATCGGTTCTATAAACTATTGGATAGGCACTTCCTTCAACATTAAACTTATGAATGAAAGATAAACTGTCGATGTCGATTGTCCCGGAATTGGAACCGACCGCGCTACCAATAAACTTTTGACCAGTGACGTTTGTGGCAACCCCTTTTTTGATGGTAAGTTGATTTTCGTTTCGGCCAACAAGGGATGCAACTTGTCTACGACCCTTTACCTGAGACAGATACATCACGTTATCTAACAGGAGGTTGCCGCTATTCTTGGCGACAATACCACCAACGGTATCGTGTCCATAGAACTTGGTATGCCTGATGGTTAAATCCTTGATGACAACAGGGCTAGCTTCTGTCCCGCCAGAGACCAAGGCGATAAAGCCCAGGTTGTTTTGGGTGGAATCTTTAATATTTTCAAGTTTCCAAATCGTATGGCCCTGGCCGTCAAATCGTCCGGAGAAATTCTTGAGCGGAGTCCACTGGGTGTGGGGTACGATTGTCGCGGGGTCGATATCAATTCTTTTGGAATCGTTCTCGTAATCAATCTTATAGCAAGTGTAAACGGAATCTTTGCTATTGGTTTCTTTTTTATAATAGCATCCGATTGTCGTTGTATCGTTTGCCAAAATGTCTTGGGTAAGCATACCGCAGGCAGAACTTTCTGCAGCGCGTCCTGCTTCGAGTGTTCCGTTAACAATGGCGGCGAAACCATACAGTTCATCCGCAGTCGAAATGGAATAGCAACCATCCTTTACGGTGGGCGCAGTCGGGGTCACTTTCGCACCGACAATTGCACAAGCCATAGAAATAAGCAAAACTATTCTTTTCATTTACAAGCTCCTTTTTGCGTAAGACACAATCTTTTAGTTCTTTACGCAACGAATAAAATATTTGACTTTCATATCATACCTCATCCATCTTTAATCCTTGATACAACGAATGGAGTATCCGTTATCCTTATAGCCATCGACAAATGAATTTATCCTATTATTTCCTATGTGAATGCTATAAACTTGAGTCGTATTTTCCGATGTTTTTTCAGTAGCAGCCCAAAAATAAGTGCTACCATCAATCGATTCAAAATCCTTATTATGATGTCTTATACCTCCAGCAAGCGCCGAGAAACCGTAATCATCAGAACCTTTAAAATAAGGCCAGCCTACTTGCGACTTTAGAACCTTACCCGCATTATTCCAGCCTCCAACAGTCGTCACCAAAGTACTCCACTCGGTCGTATCAGGCAAATGGTAACCTTCAGGACAAATTCCCTGTACACGCCCCCAAAGGAAGCATCGTTTCGCATATCCACAATCAAGCGGATCATCTGGATCTTGTGAAAGTTTCACAGAATCTATTGCTGCAGTCCATGAGTAAAGTCGTCCATAAGTCTTGCAATTTTCCGGATTATCGCCATAGCACCAGTTTCGATTTAAAAGGCTCGGCGTTTGAGCACTATCCGCATAATTCAAATTTTCCGCCATCCAAGTTTGGTCTCCAATTTTCACAGTCCTGTAAGTTTTTCCGTCACGAGCATCCGTCAATGAACCGTATTCACAACTATCTTCTGTTGCAGTCTTGCAAGCGGGCAAAGACGATTGAGTTTGAGGAACAATTTCATTCTTGACGCAACGAATATACTTACCGCAATCCTTGAACGAACTTGTAATATCCACCATGTTATACGTATGGGCCAGGGCACCATCATTCCCTTGATATTGTTCAGCAGTCCAAAAATCAGACGTCATTCCGCTATAAGAATAAGTTCCATCTCTGTATCTATCACCAGCATAAATCACAGAAAAGCCATATTCATCAGCATACTCTCCATAATCCCACCCAATCTGCGATCTAAGCAAATCACCATAATGATTTTTCGCACCAATCGAAGTAAGCAAAATACTCCACTCCGTTGTATCCGGCAAATGGAACCCATCAGGACAAATCCCCTGCAATTGATATGGAAGCGTACACTGTTTAAATATGCCACATTCTTGCGGTGCGTCAGCATCAGTATCGTTCGATGCAAGTTTTACAGAATCAATCGCGGCAGTCCACGAATACAAACGCCCCACAACTTTGCACTTTTGGGGATCATCTTCATAGCACCAATTGTTATTCAAAAGACTCGGCGTTTGTGTACTATCCGCATAGTTCAAATTCTCAGCCATCCATGTCTGGTTTCCAATTTTCACAGTTTTGTAAACATTTCCATCGCGAGCATCAACAATAGAATCATACTCTACACTTTGATTCAAATAAGTTTCTTTGGGAATACTCCAGTTAAAGCCGCTGCTACTACTGGATTTAGAATCACTGGACGCATTCGCTTTCACGGAGCTGCTGCTAGACCCTTCGACACCGCCGCTCTCCGTAAATTCTTTCATGAATGTTTCGAATTCGGCAACTTTTTCGCCGTCGTTCATACTTTCGATGTTCTTGCGGATAGCATCGAGTTTGCCATTGGCCTTAGCGGTTGCAGCCCACTCGGCAATTTCATTTTTCATTTTTTCATCGTCCCATTTGCCGTCTTCTGCAAAATCTTCAGCAAAGTTTTCCAAACGTTTTGCAAGCGTATCTACATTTTCATCGCCTTGCATCATTACGCTCACAGCCAAGAGCGCCGCATTGCCATCGCCTTTTTCAAAAATGTTCAAGTTTTCGAATTCCGAGACACCACTTGCAACATCATCAACATTAAATGCCGAAAGGATTTCTTTCTCTGCCTGATTTTTTGCATCATCAAAATCAACCACCTTATTATCCACCAGTTTCTTCACACGTTCGTATTCCAAGTTCGTAAGAATGTTGACGTTCACTTTTTTTCGATTCTTGAGATTGGTTGCCACACGAAGTATCAATTCGCCTTTAGTCTTTTCGCCTGTAACTTCGTTGAAGTAATAGCCCGAAACTTCAAACACGGCACACGTCGAGGACAAATTAACATCCTTGACTTCAAAGTCTCCCTTGTCGCTCTTGACAACGCCTTCAAAGCTTTCGCCGGTCGATTCCATTGTTTTGCAATTCACGCCTTGCACCGTCACGGCAGAACCTTTTGCAAACGGGCCTTTCTGCGCGAGTCCTGCCACATTCAAATTCGCGATAATCCCCGCGTCTTCCGTAGTGCCGCCAGCAACTTCGGAATCCGAACATGCCGCAAAAATGCACAAAAAAAACGCAAACAAAAAAGCAAAAAACTTATTCAAATTCATATTTTTCCTTTCAACAATCTATCGCCTACTAATAACTTCACTGGATCCTTCGTTCCTCAGGATGACAAAACATCTTTCGTCTATCGTCCAGGTTGGTGAGCCTGCCGAACCACGTCTCTCGTCTCATTCCACTGCCAACTAACCACTGTTTACTAACCACTAATTCAATCCTTGAGGCAACGAACAGAAAAACCGTAGTACTTATAGTCGGCAGTCAGGTTCGCATACTCGCTGCCATAACGAATGTACATGCTGTAGGCACGGGTGCTAACGTCCTCAGTGATACTCCAGATAAAAGCGTTTTCGCCATCATAGGAGCAATAGCCATTTTCGTATGCTTGCCCAACAGGCAACACAGAAAAGCCGAAAGTATTCGGACCGTTGCGGTTGTTATTCCAACCACTCTGAGACCTGAGAAACATGCCGGCAGTCGATTGCCCTCCCACTGCCGTGAACAAGGCTTTCCATTCTTCATTACTGGGCAGATGCCAGCCCGACGGGCAAATGCCCTGAACTTTTGCGGGCAGGGAGCAAGTCTTGCCGTGGCCGCAGTCCTGCGGGTTATCCGCATCGTTCGCCAATTTCACCGAGTCAATTGCTGCGGCCCAGGTGTACAGGCGACCGGCTACATCGCATTTTTTCGCATCACCGTTGTAACACCAGCTTTTGCCCCTGAGACTCAGGGTCTTTACGCTGTCGGCATAGTTCAAGTTTTCAGCCATCCAGGTCTGCTCACCAATCTTAACCGTCTTATAAACTTTACCATCACGAGAGTCCGTAATAGAATCATATTCTATTTTTGGATTCAGGCGCAATTCTTTCGGGACATTCCAACTCCAGCCTTCTAAATCCACCGAACTGCTGGAACCAGGCTCAACAGATGTTTCCGCCTTAACGCAACGGACCGAAAATGCATGTATTTTGAGATTAAAATCTATTTCCGCTTTGTCACTAGTATAGCCCAAAACATAGTTTTCATAGCCCAAATACATATAGTATGCACTAGATTCACTGTACGCCGTAAGACTCCAAAAATACGCTGAGATTCCCACACCAGAATACGGCCCACCATCCTCCCAGCGACCTCCCGGAAGCGCCGAGAAGGAATAATCATCTGTGCCATTTCCGTCAAAACCATCATCGTCTTTAGGCCATCCCGTTTTTGATTTGAGGACCTTTCCCGCTGTAGATCCCCCACCCGCCGCAGCAAGCAAAGTTTCTATTTCTTTTTTTGTCGGCAACCGCCAATCCGTCGGGCAGACATTCTTTGCGGTCGCCCAATCGTAAAGCGAGCCATACTTGTCACAATTCGAATCGACATCATCATAACAATGGGAACCTTCAGCTTTGTATTTCAGATTTTCCGCCATCCAAACCTGATTTCCGATTTTCACCGTTTTGTACGTATTGTTGTCACGAAGATCCTTAAGCGTGTTCTTTTCCGCATCGTAAATACTGTTAGAAGAACTAGACGATAAGGAAACCGAGCTAGAAGATGATCCAACAATCTCATCGGCCTCTCCCTTGATGCAACGGATGCCATTACCATCTCCTTTATGAGCCACACTCTCTTTATATGCAAAATCGCTTGAATATTCGAAAGGTGTATAAAACACAGTATATTTGCCATATTCAACAGTGCTCCAAAATCCCGCGCTAAGACCTCCTCTTTTAGAAAGTCCCTCATTCTTTTCGTAGTATCCGGCCGGAATCACCGAGAAACCAACGTTATCCGAGCCATTGCCATTATCATACCAACCTTTGCGCGACTTAAGAACATTCCCTGCATTTTCACCAACCGCATCCATTAAAGCATTCCATTCCGTCGTATCGGGCAAATGCCATCCATCCGGACAAATTCCCTGCACTTTTTTAAGGAAAGGACAAGTCGTGTAATCTCCACATTTCATTCCAGCATTGAGAAATTTCACGGAATCAATCGCAGCGGCCCAAGAGTACAACCGACCCGTAACATTGCACTTCTTGGGGTCTTTATCATAGCACCAGCTATTCCCTTTAAGACTTGGCGTTTTTACGCTATCCGCATAAATCAAGTTTTCAGCCATCCAAACTTGATTGCCTATCTTCACAGTCTTGTAAACATGTCCATCACGACTGTCTATAATAGAATCGTATTTAATATTCGGGTTCAGATAAGATTCTTTCGGGAGACTCCAATCAAAATACTCAGAACTGTCACTGGATCCCGTCGCTTCGCTCCAAGATGACGAAGACGATGCTCCCTTCTTACTGTCACTGGATCCTTCGCGGCTACCGCTGCTCAGAACGTTTTTGGAGGAGGACGACCCTTCGACAGGCTCAGGGACCTTACTGCTACTGGATCCTTCGCGGCTACCGCTGCTCAGGATGACACCAGAAGAACTCGAAGCGGAGTCCGTGATGACGGCCTCAGCAAACTTTTCGACAACCGTTTCGAAGGACGAGACTTCGCCTGAACCGCCCCACTTTTCGATGTTCTTGCCAACATTTGCAAATTCTCCATTCTTGTCGGCTGTAGCGGCCCATTCCGCAATTTCCGTTTTCGTTTTATCGTCATCCCACGAACCGTCTTTCGCAATGTCCGCGGCAACATCATTCACGCGCTCTACGAGTTTTGCAACTTTCAAATCCGATTGCATGAGCACACTTACGGCAAGCAGTGCCGCGTTGTCGTTACCCGACTCAAGAATGTTCAAGTCTTCGGACAACGCAAATTCACCATCTTTCGCTTTCACGCTAAATGCAGCGAGCACTTCTTTTTCGGCTTGTTTCTTGGCATCTGCAAAAGACATTTTCTCTTCGGTCACAAGATTCATGACACGCTTATATTCCAGTTCCGTAAGCATATTGATGTTCACGTTCTTGCGATCCTTGAGGTCGGTCAACGCATGGAGCGTCACTTCGCTAGCCGACTTTTTCCCAGTCAATTCATCGAGGTATTTTCCCGTCACTTCAAACAAAGCGCACGTCGCCGAGAGGTTCACATCTTCAATGCCAAAATTGCCCTTGTCGCTCTTGACGCTACCCGTAAATTTTTCGTCTGTGAACTCCATCGTTTGGCAATCGATGCCCTGCACACTCACAGCGGAACCCTTGACAAACGGGCCTTTCTGCGTAAGTCCAGCCACGTTCAAATCCGCGACGACTCCAGCGTCTTCTGTGGTGCCGCCAGCAGTCTTATCGCTGTCGGAGCAGGCCATAAAAGCCATCGGTACTATGGCAAACGCAATAAAAGCTTTCAGATGGCGGATCGTCCCCGTCAAGCGAGGACAGGCGTCCACCATAACGTTTTTAAATAACTTATTCAAATTCATATATTTCGTTCCTTTCAACAATCAACTTCCTACTAACCACTAATCTCCAATCTAAACGTCACTGGATCCTATCACTCCACTACGTTTCGCTCCAGGATGACTCATCGCGGCATTCTATTCACCTACTTCCTACTGTCTACTTCCTACTATCCACTAACCACTACTCTAATCCTTGAGACAGCGAACGGAGTTACCTTCAATCTTACGCGCGTTAACTATAAACGCTTCGCCACCCGTACTCGAATGCATGTTGTAGGCGTATCGTCCATCGATATCACTAGATGTCCAGAAATAGGTTATATGGCCCTCATCAGAATACATACCAAGTTGATCCTTATAGCCAACAGGCAGCGCATTAAAGCCATAACTATCCTTACCATTAAGCCCGTCGTCCCAACCAGTCGTTGATTTAAGCTCATCTCCCGCATCCCACGATCCCCCAATAGAATCTGTCAACGTTTGAAAGTCATCTACACTCGGCAAACGCCAATCAGACGGACAAGCGCTCATCGCAGCAGACCACGAGTAAAGGCGACCATATTTATTACAATAAATTGCGCTATCTTTATAGCAGAAGCTGCTATCCATTTCATAATTCAAATTTTCTGCCATCCACCACTGCTCGCCAATTTTCACCGTCTTGTAGGTTTGACCATCACGTTCATCCACAATTTTTCCGTACTCGCAAGTGTCCATAGTATCAGTCTTGCAAACAGTCGGTGTGGTTTCCGCAGAACTCGACGACACCGCTGAACTGCTAGAAACAGGCATAAAAAAGCTGCCATCCTTCACGCAACGGACAGAGTAAGCATTATCTTTATTTTGAATATCTATTTCCACATCGTAGTCTTCCGCATTGAAACTGATATAAGCGATAATCGAAGCGTAATTATAAGTCCAACCATAAAAAGTTGAATCACCAGATCGCTCATATACATACAAAAAACCAGCCGTATTCCCTAGCTCCCCGTAGTAGGGAGTACCTCCGTCAAGACCCATTGCATGAGCAAGAGCAGTTGCACGAGCACCAATTCTACAACCGGCGGGCAATACCGAGAATCCAAAATCATCCGTGCCAATATTCTTTCGATCACCCATAACGTTACTAACATGCCCCCAGCCACTTTTTGACATAAGCTTATCGGCAACTTTAAATGTTCGGTGTGCATTCATATCTGGGCGGAGCGGATTCTCATCCTTGACATCCGCCCCCGCCGTAATGAACAACGCCTTCCATTCATCGGCATCAGGCAAATGCCAACCGCTCGGACAAGCGCCTCGCACAGTCCCCTCAAGTGAACACTTTACATCAAGGCCACAGCCCACGCCCGTTGAACTAAAAGTCCCAATACTATCTACTGCAGCGGCTATGGTGTAAAGACGACCATACTTTTCGCAATATTCCGCACTATCGTTATAACAGTAACTATTTGGCGTTTCATAATTCAGATTCTCCGCCATCCACACTTGGCCACCGATTTTAGTCGTTCTGTAGGTCTTGCCGTCGCGCAGGTCCTTGAGCGTATTTGCGGTTGCATCGTATTCACTGCCGTCACCTTCCTTTGCAGCACTGCTACTAGACACTTCGACGTTGCTCAGGGTGACACTGCTAGACGATACGTTTTTCGTCGAGGAGGAGCTCGTCATGGCGGCCTCCGAGCCAAAACCAGTTTTACTGCTACTGGATCCTTCGACTCCGCTCAGGATGACACTACCACCGTCCGGGATGACAGCCGTAATGAACGTTTCAAAGGTGGGCACGGTGTCCCCAACATTCCAGCTTTCGATGTTCTTGCGGATGGTGTCGAGTTTGCCGTTTTCCGTTGCAGCAGCGGCCCAGTTCGCGATTTCCGTTTTTGCACCATCTTCCAACGAACCGTTTTTCGCGATTGCGGCGGAGAAATCGTCCAGACGTTCCGCAAGTTTCGATTCGCTTGCATTCGCCTGCACCATCACGCTCACCGCCAAGAGAGCCGCATTACCTTCGCCCTTTTCAAAGATGTTCAAGTCTTCGGCTTCTGCAAAGTTACCCGCGACATCGCCCTTGATGTTAAACGACGCAAGCACTTCCTTTTCGGCCTGTTCTTTCGCTTCAGCAAAAGGCATTTTCTTCTGAGCGACCAAATTCATCACGCGCTCGTATTCCAATTCCGTAAGCACGTTGATGTTCACATTCTTGCGGTCCTTGAGGTCCGTCAACGCATGAAGCGTGAGCTTCTCGGAAGACTTCTTGCCAGTCAGTTCGTTCAAGTAATTACCCGAAACCTCGAACACGGCACACGTCGAGGACAAGTTAACGTCCTTGACTTCAAAGTCGCCCTTGTCGCTCTTGACTTCGCCTTCAAACTTCTCGTCCGTGAACTCCATCGTCTTGCAGTCGATTCCCTGCACCGTCACAGCGGAACCCTTGACAAACGGGCCTTTCTGCGTGAGTCCAGCCACGTTCAAGTCCGCAATGATTCCCGCGTCTTCTGTGGTGCCGCCCGCCATCTTGTCATCGGAACATGCCATAAAAAGGCTCGAAATCAACGCAAACAAAAGAGCAAAGCCCATCCGGCCCTTGCCCTGAACCGTCTTTTTCGATTTCTTTCCAACACAACTATTTGGAATTTTTACCAAACTATTCATTTTTACCCTCTCCACTCATTTTAATTTCTTTTGCATCTACAACTTTTTCATCTCGATTACCAAGAGCTGATCCCGGAATAAATCCGGGATGACATCTAGACACTTCTGCATTTTCCTCTCCATCACGTTTGTCGAGCCGTTCGCTCAGCGGAAAGAACTGCAAGTTCAAGCGATAGACTTGTTCCGTCTCGTCGTCTTCGCTCGCAATCGCCACAACGCGGCGGCGAAAATCCGCAATCTCCTTGCGAATCCGTTCGTAAGCCTGGCGCGTAATTCCCATGGTCACGCCCGACATGTCACGTTCCGAAAGCGGCAAGTCAAGAGCCTGCACCGCAAACTCCCCCATCTGCCGTTGCATATCGCGAGCCGCCACCGGCACCGCATCCACCGGCCCCATCGAAAGCGACTTGTCCGTCTGGCTGTAGTTTCCGCTCTTGTCCTTCTTCAAGAGGCCTGACTTCACCAAAAAATCAAGCGTCTCGGAAACTTCCGCTGCCGAAATCTTTTGCTTGCAAACATGCGCAATTTCGAGCGGTTTCGCCCCCGGCATGTGCGGAGCAAGTTCACGCAGCACAGGATTTTTCCACGATTTGAAATAATCAAATTCTTCGTTCCCGAGCACACGCACCTTGTGTGCCCTCGCCAAAGCACAGCGATCTTCGAACGCGGCACGCTTCGCCTCGTCCCCCTTCGCATGGGCATACGAAACCATCAACACAAAGTACGTCTGTTCGAATCCGACAAGACCCATCGCCGCGGCGACCGAGCCAGCGGCATTAACGCTCAGATTTTTCTTCCCCTCGCAAACATACTTCAAGTAAACCGCCGACGAAAAACCGGCATCGCGAGCAAAATCGCGCCACGTAAACGCAGAGCTGCGCTTGCGTTCATCGTAGTAATCCTGGATGAACTTGCGATAATCCGTGTATTCGACGATTTCCTTCATGTACTCAAATATAGGTATTTTCGAATTATTTGGAATACAAAAATAGCGTTTTTAGCCAAATTTTACCATTTTTAGCTATTTTTGCAAATTTTAGAAATTCAGAACACAAAACAAGTATTCCAGGAATACAAAACCTAGAACGCGGCAACAGAAAACGGCCTCTATTGACATTTCACTTTACTTTTGGTATATTACTAAAAGTAAAATACCAAAGGTATAGTGAGGCTATAATGATAAACCCGTTTTTGTTGGAACCATACACATCAAAGGAACTGTTCTGCGACCGCGAACAGGAACTGAAAGATATAACATCGTTCCTAAAAAACGGCTCCAACGTGACGCTTATTTCACCAAGGCGTTACGGAAAAACGGGCCTCATTTTCAGGACTTTCGACGACCTTCGCGAGAAAAATTTCATCTGCATATATGCCGATATTTTCTCGGCACAAAATTTGGATGACTTTATCAAAATTTTATCCGAAGCCGTTGTAAGCAACCTCGCAAGTGATTCTTTGATAAAAAAATTCTTCAACGCCCTCAAGAACGCAAGACCCCTGCTCAGCTATGACCCCATTTCCGGGAGTCCGCAGGTCACGCTATCATTCCTGACAGATTCGCAAAAACAGCCGACGTTAAAATCCATTTTCGATTTCCTCGAAAAGCAAGGAAAGCAAATCGTTTTCGCCATTGACGAATTCCAGCAAATTAGAGAATTTAAAGAATCAAATGTCGAGGCTTTACTGCGAACCTACATCCAACAGTTACACCACGTGAAGTTTATTTTCAGCGGAAGCAAAAAGCATTTGATGGCAGACATGTTCACAAACGCGAAACACCCTTTCTACGAAAGTTCCAGAACCGTCTATATCGACCGAATCGATTTAGAAAAATACAAGGAGTTCATTACGGGACTTTTCAAAAAAGCCGGAAAAACCATTGACGAGGACGCCGTTGATTTTATCTTGGACTGGACAAAACGGCACACCTATTACACGCAGTTCGTGTGCAATCAGGTATTTGCAGATTCCGCAGCTAAAGTTTCATTGGAAGACGTAAAAGTCACGGTTTCGAGAATCATGCGATTTGAGATTCCAAACTTCATCGAACGTCGCAATCTGATTACAGAAAAGCAGTGGAAATACCTTGTCGCCGTCGCAAAAGAAGGCGAAGTCAAAAAGCCGACCGCCGCCGATTTTTTGATAAAGTATAAAATCGGAAACGCGGCAACAGCAAAAAAAATCCTGACCGCCCTTGTCGAAAAGGAATTGCTATTAGAACAAAGCGATTTAAGCGGAAAATCCTACAGCGTCTATAACGTGTTCATGTCCCGCTGGATGGAAACGCTTTAAAAGCAAAAAGCCCCGCCGGACCCAGCGAGACTTCTTTTCTCTTCAACATACACTTTAACGCAATTATTTCTTTTTATACTGCGTGTGAATTATTATAGAATAGCCGTATACAAATATGTTCAAAGTATTACCCGCCATCGCCGAAGCGGCACGCATTCCTGCACCCACATGGACATCAACTTCATACTTTGCCATTTCGGTTTCTTTTTCGTACAAATGGCGTAAAATAATTCCGTTTTTCGTCACGATATGATCGGAATATTCCTCAGTATCATACGCATTTTTGGCAACCGTATCCGATTTCACATACGTAAAGCCATTTTCAAGCAGCACTTTTCTAAAAACTTCTAGGCTATCCCCAGCAGCATCCTCTTTTGACTGGTCCATGAGAATCGTGCTAAAGGTTTGCATCTGAACCCATGCCGTATCCGTCTTATGATGAGCCGTCCAAACTGTTGTAAGAGAGTCATCATCCCAAGCCTCTAGACTTTTCGATGATAGATATTCTGCTGCAAAGTCAAATTCTTCTGACAATTTATCGAAACGAAGCGAGCTATAATCAGTCGTCGGCATTTCCTCGAAGCCGTCTTTTAGCACCACGGCCTTCACCTTGAAGAAATAACTGGAGCCAAACATAATGCCCATGCCCAATTCCTTCGTAATGGAAATCTTGTAGACAACGTTTTCTTTTTCCAGCGAATAAACATACGACAGCGTATCGCACCTCACTTTATCCAAGGAATCATTATTTATGGCGCCTTCAAAAGCGAACCCACGCTTCCCCATCAGTTTCACCAACGCACTCGCAACGGAATCCCGTCTTTCACGGTTGCCATCCAGCTGTATCGGGGAGGTGAGGAACCACACTTCCTGCTTACCCTCGCCAAAAGTTCTGTAGCCAGTGAACGAATATGTCGAATCGAAGAAATCGAGATCCGCAGGAAGAGGCGGAATCGTATCTTCGGGTTCACTCGAAGACGAGCGGACAAACGGATCGTAGAGAGAACTCGATGACTCTCCGCCAGAGCTACTGGATCCGACCGTTCCGTTCCAAGACGACGAGCTGGCAGGAGGTTCATCGCCCGGAATATGCCAGCGTCCCTTTTCGCACACAAAGTATTCGTTATATAGTTTGCTCAATTTGTTCACATTACGCTTGGTTTCATTTTTACGCTTATCGTTGCAAACACCGAGACCGTAATTATCCCACCAGAAGTTCGTCACGTACTTTTCGAACGCAGGCACGGAATCCGCGTACTTCCAGTTTTCGATATTCTTGCGCACGTTCGCAAGCGTTCCCTTGAGATCCGTGTCGCATGCCCAGTCCGCGATTGCCGTCTTCGTATCGGCATCATCCCAGCTGCCGCCTTCCGCAAGCGCAATGCTGAACTTGCCCATGCGTTCGGTAAGGCCGGCCACATCGACATCGCTCTGCATCAAAACGCTCACCGCCAAAAGTGCCGCATTGCCATCGCCCGACTCGAAAATGTTCAAGTCTTCGGATTCCGCGAAATCGCCATCAATGCCAAACGACGAAAGGATTTCCTTTTCGGCCTGTTCTTTCGCTTCCGCAATCGATTTTTTCTTTTCGGTCACCAAGTACATCACGCGCTCGTATTCCAGGTGCGTGAGCAAGTTGATATTCACCGTTTTGCGGTTGCTCAAATCCGTCAACGCCCGAAGCGTGACCGTTCCCGAAGACTTCTTGCCCGAAATCTCGTCGCGGTAATAGCCCGAAGCCTCAAGGATGGCGTACTGCGATTGCAGATTGATATCCTTGATGGCGAAGTCGCCCTTGTCGCTCTTGATGGAACCCTTGAAGCTCTTGCCCGTCTGCTTGAGCGTAATGCCGTCCAGTTCCTGCACAGTCACCGCAGAACCCGTGACAAACGGGCCCTTCTGCGAAACGCCTGCAACTTCCCAGTCCTTGACCGCAGTAATCCCGGCATCACCCGAAGAACCTCCAGCAACGTTATCGGAAGTACAAGCCGCCAAAAGCACAGATGCAACGGCAATGAAAGCAAATCTTCTTAATTTATACAAGTTATTTTTCATTTTCTCTCTTCCTTTTTCAAAACTGTCCCACTCTTGTTCAACCATTCACTCATCGGGAACAGTTGTACGTTCAAACGGTAAACACGCTCCGTTTCGTCTTCTTCTGTCGCAATCGCCACGACGCGCCTGCAACAATCCTCCAGTTCCTTTTTAATCCGCTCGTACGCACGGTGCGTAAGCCCGAGCGTAAGCCCCGACATCACGCGTTCCGAAAGGGGCAAGTCCAACGACTGGATCGCGAACTCGCCCATCTGGCGCTGCAAATCGCGAGCCGCTACAGGCACGGCATCCACAGTCCCCATTGTTATGGCCCTATCCGTCTGCAAGAAGTTCCCGTTCCGGTCCTTTTTCAGGAGCTTCGCCTTCACCAGAAAGTCTAGCGTATCCGAGACTTCCGCAGCCGAAATTTTTTGCTTGCAGGCACGAGCCATTTCGAGAGGCTTCGCTCCGGGCATGTGCGGGGCAAGCTCGCGAATCACTGAATTTTTCCACGACTTGTAGTAATCGAATTCTTCTCTCCCGAGCACACGCACTTTATGCGCCTGCGCTAATGCACAGCGTTCTTCGAATGCAGCTCGTTTCGCAGCGTCCCCCTTGGCATGGGCGTACGAGACCATCAGAACAAAATAAGTCTGCTCGAAACCGGCAAGCCCCATGGCGTTCGCTACAGACCCCGCAGAACCAAGGCTCAGGTTCTTTTTGCCCTCGCAAACGTACTTCAGAAACACTGCCGACGAGAAGCCCGCCTTCTGGGCGAATTCCTGCCACGAGAATACGGAACTACGCTTGCGTTCGTCGTAGTAATCCTGAATGTACTTGCGGTAATCCGTATATTCAACGATATCCTTCATAGATACAAATATACCCCATTATCAAACATTTAGAATATAAAAATGCCGTTTTTCTTCAAATTTTACCATTTTCGTAGAATTTTCAAAATTTTAAAGATTTTAGAACATAGCAACATGTTCTGAGAACATAAAAAGAATCATACCAAAACCAACAAAGTCCTTGAGCTTGACAAAGAGCCTTCAACAACGTCAAAACAAGAACCTTAAATATCTTTCATACAACGTACAGGCAAATATTCCGATGGATCAGTCGATTTAAACGTTATGTCATATTGGCCTAAATGCCAATGATAAACCGTGCCGTCCGCTGAATCTGCCGTCCAGAATCGAGTAGCAACATTTTTATAGCCACACCCTAAAACTGCGTGCGTACAAACGCCTTCTACAAATTCTGTCGAGAACGCCGAAAAGCCATAAATATCTTGAGCATCTATTCCATCTTTCGATAGTAGCGGAGCCGCACCAGAGCCTCCACCAATTGCATTAAGCAATTTCTTTACATCGTTCCTGCTAGGAACTCTCCAACCATCAGGACACGCTTTTTGAAGTTCGTCCCAATTATAACGCCAACCAATATCATAACGGCGAGTACCCATTGCAGGCGTCAATCCCAAAAACGTTGCACTACGTTCTTCACCATCTATCAAGGAATCCCCGACCGCATACTCCATATTTTTCGCCATCCAAAGCTGGTTTCCAAATCGCAAAGTCTTATACACTTTTCCATCGCGTTCATCTACAACGGAATCTACAGCGACTTCGCTCGGCGAGAGCATTTTTCTTTCATAAGCCCCGCCCTCCACACAACGTATAAAGCCGCGCGGCGCAGCAATAGTGCCCATAGAAACATATAAAGAATTTTTATCCCACCAAGCATGCATTATGTAATACGAATACCAGGGCGTAGAAAAATCAATTCTATCACTTTCAACTTTTGTTGATGTCAAATAGGCGATTGATTCATCCAAACTAGATTCATCCAAACTATAGAGACGCAAATTCCATTCATTTTCAGACAAAAGTTGCTCATAATCATTCTCAGACGTTATTTCAATCAAACGTGCAAAATCTTCACGCGTCGGAAGCCGCCACCCATCTGGGCAACCCGTACGTAAGGCATACACATACATGCCATTTCCGCTCCTCGTATAAACCGTCCATTCTCCATCATTAGAATCAGGAGCTCCTTTAATGGTAGGATATAATTCACTCGCGTAATAAAGCCCATAAGATTCATCATCATGAAAAATCGTTCCTTCACCATCACCACTGTAAGCCAAATTTTCTGCCATCCAATTCAAGCCAGCAATTTTAATTGTGCGGTACTTATGTCCATCTCTCGGATCTACCATGAATCCGCAAGAATCGCAACCAGCACGGACTACATTTAAATTAGCAGTCCATTGACCAGATTCACTACAAGTAAATTCCATACCATAATAAGCACTTGACGTTGCGGAATTTTTCTTGACCGCACCCAAATTAGACGCATTGCATTTTCCGAGTCCATAAACACGTTCCCAAAAAGATTTCACATAAGGTTCAAATGAAACTATTTTATTTGCGATCTTCCAATTTTCAATATTTTTACGAATTCTAGGGAGTGCGTTATCAAAGTCCATTCCACAGGCTACATCTGCAATTCGTGCCATTAGCAGCGAATCATTCCACACGCCATCTTCAGCAAGGTCTTCACCTAACTTGGCTAAATTTTCCATAAATTCCGCTTCGTTCCCTTCGCCAAGCAGTAAAACATTAATTGCCAAAAGCGCGGCATCACCTTCACTATCGCCAAAAATGTCTAGAACTTCCGTTTTTCCATAGGTTTCTTCGTTCAAGGATTCTCCATAGAACGCCGATAAAATTTCACGGTCAGCCACACGTTTCGCTTCTGCAATAGACATACCTTCCCGTTCCAACAACGTTTGGACTCTTTGATATTCCAAATGCGTCAGCAAATTGACATTCACCTGCTTTTGCTCACCAACATCAGCAATCGCCTTCATGAAAACAGGCCCTTGCGAATTTTTTCCCGTAACTTCATTACGGAAATAACCGTTGACTTCGAGCAACACATACGGCGATTTCAAATTCACATTTTCAACCACAAACTCGCCATTATCGTTCACCACCTTGCCCTTGAAACTTTTCCCCGTCTGCAATAGTGTCACGCTATCCAGCTCCTGAATAACAACCGAAGCACCCGCCAAGACAGGTCCCTTCTGCGACAGGCCGCTAATGTTACCGCTACTTTCTCCGAGAGCTTGATTCTCCACAGATGATACATCCGAAGAGCAGCTAGCCAACAACATCATAAACGTCAATAAAATTAGACACTTCATATCATCCTCCTATTTTTTTACGCAACGAACAGATGCCTTTATCGGATAAATGTCAGCATATTCTGCAGACTCCACCCGGACTCCAGTAGAATCTATTTTCAGCAAAGTTCTATCGGAAATCCAAAACCAAGCTTTTTCATTAATACCATCCACACGATGCGTTGAGGTTATCCATTGTGAAGAACCCGCATACAAAGCTCCAAAGCCGTCCATTGCACGAAGCCCCTGTATGGCTTCCACACCAGAACTTCTATAGGATTGCAACAAATCCTCCACATCTGCGGGGTCCGGCAAACCATACCCTATTGGACAAACATCGGAAGCCTTTTCAAATGGGCACAACACACCATAGACATCGCAATTTAATTTTTTACCATCATAACACTCGCAGCCAAAATAATCACCAACTACCGATGTCTGCCTTGCATTTTCAGCCATCCAGAACTGATTTCCTATTTTGATAACTTTATACATGTCATCTTTAGTTTGCGGCAACGGAATTTCTTCATAGACATTGTTCCGAAGTTCCCTCTTACGGGCCCAGCTCCAATGACCATCGGGATTACATGTAAATTCAATGCCATAATATTTGCTCAAAGCATCTTCATTTCGTTTAACTTCATAAACATTATTATCGCTACACGCACCAAGGCCATATTTATGAAGCCAAAATCTATTTATAAATATTTCAAAATTCGGAACAGAATCCACGACATTCCACGATTCTACATTTTTACGAATACGTTCTAGCAAATTGATTCCCACACCAATTTTTTCAAATTCGTTTTCAACTTGGTACGCCCAATCTGCAATTTCCGTTTTTTCAGGACTTTCCCAAGCACCGCTATCCGCAAACGCGGCCGCAACATGGGAAATCCTTTCCGAAAGATCCGCTTCCGAGCCATTACCTTGCATCAGCACGCTTACAGCAAGTAAAAACGCGCCGCCGTCACCCGTAAACAAATCCAGGTCTTCACTATTTCCCATATCATTCAAAACGCCAAAAGAGTTCAGCACTTCTCTTTCCGCCTGTTTTTTGGCATCAGCGAAAGTTTTCCCTTCATTTTGAACCAATTTCAAAATACGGTACGCCGTCAAATGAGTCATCAAGTTTACGTTCACATGGTTACGGTCCGACAAGTCCGTCAACGCATTCAACGCAATTACGCCTTTTGAGCGCTCTCCAGAAATTTCATTGCGGTAATAGCCATTAACCTCAAGCAATGCATACTGCGAAGCAAGACTTACTCCTTTGACAACAAAGTCACCCTGATTATTCTTGACGCCCGCCCTGAAACTTTTTCCAGTCTGCACCAATGTTTGGCCATCAAGTTCTTGAATGGCAACGGATGAACCGGCCAAGAACGGCCCCTTCTGCGTCACGCCAGCCACATCTAAATCCTTCACGGCAACAACGCCTGCATCGCCCGAAGCACCGCCCGCAACATCATTGCTATCGGAACACGCAGCCGCAAAAAAAGACATAGACACAAATGCACAAGCAGAAACAAGTTCTGCCCAAAAATTCTTATGCATAGATTTACTCATCTCATTCCTCTCCTTTAAATTTTCACTTCTTTTTTAGTCTCAAGCCGCTTGCTCATCGGGAACAGCTGCATGTTCAAACGATACACGCGCTCCGTTTCATCCTCTTCCGTTGCAATCGCCACGACGCGACGGTAAAAATCTGCGATTTCCTTCTGGATGCGTCCGTACGAACGTTCCGTAAGTCCCAAAACAAACCCGGACATGCTACGTTCGGAAAGCGGCAAGTCGATAGCCTTGATTGCAAATTCGCCCATCTGGCGTTGCAAATCACGCGCCGCCACAGGCACAGCATCTACAGGCCCCATCGTAATCGCCTTGTCCGTTTGGCTGTAGTTTCCATTCTTGTCCTTCTTCAAGAGTTGCAGCTTTGTCAATAAATTCAAAGTCTCGGTCACTTCCGCTGCAGATATTGTCGGTTCGCAGGCACGAGCCATTTCAAGCGGCTTCGCCCCCGGCATGTGCGGAGCAAGTTCACGCAGCACCGGATTTTTCCACGACTTGAAATAATCAAATTCGTCGTTTCCAAGCACGCGTATCTTGTGCGCATTCGCAAGTGCACAACGTTCTTCGAACGCAGCCCGTTTTGCCTTGTCATCTTTCGCATGGGCATACGAGACCATCAGAACAAAATAAGTCTGTTCAAAACCGACAAGCCCCATGGCACTTGCGACCGAACCCGCAGAACCAACACTTAGGTTTTTCTTCCCCTCGCAGACGTACTTCAAGTAAACATCCGACGAAAAGCCAGCCTTCTGAGCAAACATATGCCAAGAAAACGCCGAAGTGCGTTTGCGTTCGTCGTAGTAATCCTGAATGTACTTGCGGTAATCCGTATATTCAACGATTTCCTTCATGAGTACAAATATAGTCTCTTTAAATACAATTAGAACATGAAATTTGCGTTTTTAATCAAATTTTACCATTTTTAGTAATTTTAATAAAAAATATCAAAATCAGAACATGATAGATATATTCCTAGAACATGAATATATAGGGAAAGAAGATATTCAATTTTTTTCAACAATCTCCGTTATTACTAAAATCATCGTCTTATTATAACCAAAAACTATAAGAACTGCAATTTTCTAAAAAATTTTTATAATTCACCCTACTTTCCTATTGGACTAGTAGGATTTAGTTTTTAAATTATACCCGTCAAACGAACGAGGCACCTCGAAAAAAGGAAAGCCTGGAGGATTTCGCTATGCGATGTCGAATGTGTAACCAAAGCAAAGGTGGGCGGGCCTAATACCGCCAAAATTTAACGCTCAGAATTGAGCAAACCTATTAACAATCGCGTCGCCCGACGCCAACAGTAACAAAACGATCGGGCGACTGCGATATTTCTTGCCAAGTGCAAAAAAAGGATTTAAATAATATGACAACACAGAACAAACTCCATTTCGAAACTCTTCAGCTCCACGTTGGTCAGGAACAGGCAGACCCGGCAACCGATTCTCGCGCAGTTCCTATATACCAGACCACTTCTTATGTGTTCCACAACGCTCAGCATGCTTCTGACCGTTTCCACTTGAAGGATGCGGGCAACATTTACGGCCGCCTCACCAACACCACGCAGGATGTTTTCGAAAAGCGCATCGCTGCTCTCGAAGGCGGTATCGCAGGTCTCGCAGTCGCTTCTGGTGCAGCAGCTCTTACTTATGCCATCACGGCTCTCGCCCGCAAAGGTGACCACGTGGTTGCTCAGCGCTCCATCTACGGCGGCACTTACAACCTTCTGGAACATACGCTCAGCAAGTTCGGCATTGAAACGACTTTCGTCGACATCCACAACCTCAAGGAAGTCGAAAGCTCTATCAAGTCTAACACCAAGCTCGTTTTCATTGAAACGCTCGGCAACCCGAATTCCGACATCCCGGATATCGAAGCCATCTCTGAACTCGCTCACAAGAACAAGATTCCGGTCGTAATCGACAATACTTTCGGTACGCCGTATCTGATTCGCCCGATTGAACACGGTGCTGACATCGTCGTTCACTCCGCAACGAAGTTCATCGGTGGTCATGGTACGACTCTCGGTGGCGTGATTGTTGACGGCGGCAAGTTCGACTGGGCTGCATCTGGCAAGTTCCCGCAGTTCACCGAAGTGAACCCGAGCTACGGCGTGCCTTTCACGGCAGCAGCTGGCGCAGCGGCTTACATTGTCTATATCCGCGCTATTCTTCTTCGCGACGAAGGTGCAGCAATTTCTCCGTTCAATGCATTCCTCCTCTTGCAGGGCACTGAAACGCTTTCGCTCCGCCTTGATCGTCACGTGGAAAACACCAAGAAGGTTCTCGAATTCCTCTCGAAGCACCCGAAGGTTGCAAAGGTCAATCACCCGAGCTTCAAGGATCATCCGCAGCATGAACTTTACACCAAGTACTTCCCGAACGGTGGCGGTTCCATCTTCACGTTCGATGTGAAGGGTGGCCAGGCAGAAGCCTTCAAGTTCATCGACAGCCTCAAGATTTTCAGCCTGCTCGCAAACGTCGCCGACGTGAAGAGCCTCGTTGTTCATCCTTATACGACGACTCACTCGGAACTCACTCCGGAAGAACTCGCCGCAGCCGGCATCTCTCCGGCAACAATCCGTCTCTCTATCGGTACGGAACATTACGAAGATATCATCAACGACCTCGCACAGGCACTGGATCAGATTTAACAATAACAGTAGACAGTAGGAAGTAGACGGTAGGAAGTTATAGCAAGATAAACTTCACCGCAAGCAAAAATCTTCCTACTTCCTACTTCTAACTTTTAACTAAATAAAAGGATTCTACCATGTCAAAAATTTATGCATCTGCTGACCAGCTTATCGGTCATACCCCGCTCCTCGAACTTTCCCACATCGAAAAGGAAAACAATCTCCAGGCTAAGATTGTGGCAAAGCTCGAATACTTCAACCCTGCCGGTTCTGTGAAGGATCGTATCGCCAAGGCTATGATTGACGAAGCCGAAGCTGCTGGCAAACTCAAACCGGGTTCCGTGATTATCGAACCGACTTCTGGTAACACGGGTATCGGTCTTGCTTCTGTCGCTGCCGCTCGCGGCTACCGCATCATCATCGTGATGCCGGAAACCATGAGTGTCGAACGTCGCCAGCTCATCAAGGCCTACGGTGCAGAAATCGTTCTCACCGAAGGCGCCAAGGGCATGAAGGGCGCTATCGCCCGCGCTAACGAACTCGCTGCTGAAATCAAGGACAGCTTTATTCCGGGACAGTTCGTGAACCCGGCAAACCCGGCTGCTCACAAGGCTACGACGGGTCCGGAAATCTGGGAAGATACGGACGGTAAGGTTGATATTTTCGTCGCAGGTGTTGGCACTGGTGGAACGGTCACGGGTGTTGGTGAATACCTCAAGTCTAAGAATCCTAACGTGAAAGTTGTCGCAGTCGAACCGGAATCTTCTCCGGTGCTCTCCAAGGGCACGGCTGGTCCGCACAAGATCCAGGGCATTGGAGCAGGCTTTGTTCCGGATACTTTGAACACTTCCGTCTATGACGAAGTGCTCCCGGTCAAGAACGAAGACGCGTTTGCCGCAGGGAAGGCAATCGCCAAGGCTGAAGGCGTGCTCGTGGGTATCTCTTCTGGTGCAGCCCTCCACGCCGCAGTCGAACTTGCAAAGCGTCCGGAAAACAAGGGCAAGACGATTGTCGCACTCCTCCCGGATAGCGGCGACCGCTACCTCTCCACTCCGCTTTTCGCTGATTAATAATAAGTAGGCAGTAGGAAGTAGACGGTAGGAAGTGATTAGAGATTGGATAAATTATAGGACAACGCCATCTCTTGCGGTCAAGAATCTCTCGTCTCTAGTCTTTCGTCTCTCGTCTAAAAAATCGGTAAGTGCTTCGCGGTTCCATTCGCCTCGCAGTAGAAACCGAAAAACATTGAGATGACATATCATTGAGTGAAAAACGCTAGAAGGTTCCATTCGCCTCTCTAGCGTTTGCTTGTGTTTTATACGACGCATTGTCATCTGGAGCCATCATTTCGGCATGTCATCCCGGCCCTGTGCCGGGATCGCCAATTATCAAAAGAACGGTTAAAAAATGTGTAAAAAGAAGCGTGTCGCTGTTGGATTGTCGGGCGGTGTGGATTCCGCCCTTTCGGCGTATTTACTGAAGAAGCAAGGTTACGAAGTTGTTGGCATGACGATGGCGACGTGGGACGGCTCCGTGAAAATGCCTGCGGTCGAAGGCCGTGAAGGCTGCTATGGCCCAAGCGAAGACAAGAATATCGAAGAAGCGAAACTCGTTGCCGAGCGTCTCGGGATTCCGCATTATGTTGTTCCGGTCGCAGACGATTACAAGCGAGAAGTTCTCGATTATTTCCGTGCAGAATATCGCGCGGGGCGAACGCCGAACCCGTGTGTCCGTTGCAATCAGAGCATCAAGTTCGGAGCGCTACAGCATGCTGCACGCAAACTTGGAATTGACTTCGATTACTTTGCGACGGGGCATTATGCACGGCTCGATTTCAAGAATCCCGATGTTCCGTTCTTGTACGAAGCGCTGGACGAGCATAAAGACCAAACGTACTTTTTGTCAAGACTCTCGGCAGAGCAACTTTCCACGGTGATTTTCCCGCTTGGCGGAATGCAGAAAGCTGATGTGAAAGCGCTCGCCAAGGAAATCGGCTGGGATGATTTTGCAACAAAGCGCGAAAGTCAGGATTTTATCGAGTGCGGCGATTACTCGGTGCTGTTTGACGAGAGCGATAACGTTCCCGGAGATTTTATCGATGTGAACGGCAAAGTTCTCGGGAAGCACAAGGGAATTGTGCATTACACCATTGGGCAGCGCAAGGGGCTCAACATCGGCGGGCAAGCGGAACCGCTTTACGTTGTCGCCATTGACGCTCATCATAACCAAGTCATTCTCGGACCGCGAAGTGCACTGAGCTGTACCGAAGTTTCTGCCGTTGACTTAAACTTGATGGTTTCGGAAACATCGCCGTTACTAAAAGAACCGCTCACGGCTCACATTCGCCTCGGGCACAAAGGCGCAACAGCAAAAATTACGGAACTCGATGCCTCCGCCGGTACAATCAGCGTGCAATTTGACGAACCACAATTTGCATCGGCACCAGGTCAAGTGCTCGTGCTCTACGCGGACAAGGGCGTCGTCGCCAGCGGGATAATCGGGAAGTAAAAATTCAATTTTTTGCGGATATAAAGAAATAGTTTCAAGGCGCAATGCACGCGTCACCGCTTACAGTTCACAGATTTTTACCCTTTCACGTGAATTGCAGCAGCGAATTCCTTAAGCAAAGCGGGGTCGTTAACCTTTTCCCAAAGCGTCCCGGTCACGATAATTTGCGCACCGGCAGCCACGCGAACCGCTGCAGTCTGCGGATCCTTGATGCCCCCACCAGTGATGATGGTCATTTCAGTCGCCTTGCGGGTGTAAGCGACATGCTCTACCGGCACAGGTTCTTCAGCACCGCTGCCCGCTTCGAGATAAACATAGCGCATGCCCATGAGTTCAGCCGCAATGGAGTTCACCATGCTGAGTTTGGGCTTGTTGGCAGGCACAGGCATCGTACCGCTGATGTATTCGACTGTTGTACGCTTGCCGCTGTTGATGAGCTGGTATGCCGTCGGAATCGCTTCCATGTTGAGGGCGCGCACCAAGGCTCCGCCGCGAACCTGCTCGTCGATGAGGTAGTTCGGGTTGCGACCGCTCACAAGCGTCATGAAAAGCATGGCGTCAAAACCGGGAACAACTTGCGATGCGCCGCCTGGGAAAAGCACCACCGGCAAATCCACAGCAGCTTTGAGTGCCGCCACCTGCTTAGGCAGTGTGAAATTTCCAAGATAAGAGCCGCCCACCAAGAGCAGATCCGCACCGTTTTCCGCAGCCAAAGAACCAGCCTTCACAAACGCCGCTTCGTCCGATGTATCCGGATCCAACAGCACTGCAAACAAAGCCCCACGCTTCTCGATTTCAGCATTCAAACGGAGTTCGGTCTTACCAGGTTTCATAACAAATCCTTCATTACGCACGTAAAGTGCAACATAGTGTAAAGATACAATATTTCTGCAAAGAGATTCCCGACCAAGCCGCGAATGACAATGCAAACGGCGGGATGACAACGTAAAAGCGGGATTGACATGCATACAAGCGGGAACAACGCTAAAGCCTCGGATATGCAAAAAAAGAGAAGGCGGGCCGCAGCCCGTCTCCTATCCCTCTTTCCTCCTTACACTACTCCAAGCGCTATAAGAGGGATTAATTCTTGATGCAGCGGACAAATAGATTCCTAAAATCAGGCTCAGGCATAACATCTTCATTGTTAAATGAATAAGATGCATTCATCGCTTCGTTCAATTTGAAAAAACCCGTACGAGCTCTATCCCGATCGTCACTTTTAGAAATCATGATATAATCGCTCCAAACTTTTTCAACTTTTAGCGACCGATTTCCATCCCATTCCATGTCAACCATATTGTACAAGTTAAATCCAAACGGGTCTCCTATCGAAGGGGCCGCAAGCAGGGATGAAGCTTTGCATGAGTGTAGTTCACGTTGAATAAAATCGAAGAGCAATTTCCAATCGTCAAAATTAGGAATCCTCCAACCCTCCGGGCATACACCCTGAGTTATCGCAAGGCTATCCAAATTTACCTTGTTTAAATCAACATACATCGCCCGACCGTTCAAAGCTTTTTCACAACGTTCTTGAATTTCTAGATTATACGCAATTTGCAAAGAATCATAATCGATAGAAGGAGTGGCACCACCATAATACTTACACTTTTCAATATCCTTTGGATTCGGATTTTCAAGTTTTGCAATGCACTTTGCGACAAACACAGAATCATACGATCTTGGAGCCGTAAAATATTGATGCGACAAGGAATCAACACATTCTTGCATGGACTCGAATTCACAACTCAGAATGGAATCACCCAATCCCATCGCAATCTGCCAGTCATATTGGCGTCCGTAAATATCGCAATTTTGTTCGTCATCGTTGTAACAACTTGTTCTTACGCCATTGTATTTTAAATTTTCCGCCATCCATGTCTGCGTCTGGCCGCCTAAATCAAAAGTCACCGTCTTGTAAACTTTTCCATCACGAGCATCAATCAACGTATCAAATGTATGGGGAATCTGGTCATAGGCCAAATGCCAACGTTCTGAACGACAGACAATATTGAACTTCACGTCTAAAATTCGGCCATATCCATCAGAAACAATCACGGTCGTGCCCTCCAATTCGGGAGTACACCGTCCAGCATCATGAACTACAGACAACATTCCCGCAAGATATTTTTCATAAAGTAGCATTGCCTGATACTCTCTTGCAACACCGGCACCCATTCGGTCGTAAACTTTCTGCGGGATAGCTAGTCTAAAAATCAAATTATCAATCAATCTATCCACTCCATAGAGGATTACTTCTGAATCACTTGAAAACGAACCTGTCCGCCCAAAGGATTTTACAAGGCTATCACTTATCACAACATCGTCAACACTGTTTTCTGAACCTAAAACAGCCACAAGAACCGATTGGATTGCATAATATTCGACACCGCTCTCGTCCAAATTTTCAGCGGAGTCATAGATGCCAAAAGCTTCAAGAATTTCCCGTTTAGCCTGAGCCCTAGCAGCATCATAGTCATTCCCAGCCAACATTAGCACCCTTGCACGGGACGCTATTAAACTAGAGAACACATCAACAGTAACAGGAGTCGTATCCCGGACATTCACAAAAGCATTGACACGGAACAAGCCATCAAAAGAATCGTCCATATACTCCACTTTCATGGACAAGCCTTTTTTTTCAATAGCAGTAATCCACACATACGGAGACTTTAGATTCATATGCTGAATATTGAACAACCCATCGTCATTATCAATCGTATCGGTATAGGACACTCCCGTTCTTTCGAGCGAAACCGAATCCAATTCATAAAGAATCACTATGGAACCTTTCTGCATTCCATTCAAAGACAAATCGATTTCAGGTTTCGAAGTATCCAAAGGCTCAAGCCGCGCACTCACCATGGCGAGTCCTTTTACGGAGACATTCTCAAGCGAGGCGATACTCGGTTCTTCAGAAGAGCCTCCCATGCTAGTTTCTTCAGTGGAACCACCCAACGAGCACGCTACAAACAACACAGCAAAAAGTGTCGCAATAGCAAAATTCAAGACTATCGCCAAGCACGCCGTTACAAGCAACCGTAATGAAGCCAATTTACAGACAAGTTGTCCGCTATGCTTTAAATTAAACATGGTTTTCCCCCAAACATTTTAATTTTTGACGCAACGGACACGAACGACACTTCCAAGATCACAAGTCGCTGTACGGGGCAAAACATCCCAGTAATCATAAACAAATCTCACAAAGGTCATCATAGGGTAAAATTCTTCAAAACCCGTCGCTTTATACGATGAATCAGGTTTCATCGCATAATAAGTCTCTTTTGTTTGTCCAGGGTAAACATCATCAGGAAGAAGAAACGTACCAAATCCTGCCGTTTCCAAATACATCGGTGCAGAATAAAAACTTCCAGAGTTATCATAAGTATCGGTAATATAGCGCATCAGCCTCTCCCACTCATAACCCGAAGGAAGATGCCAGCCATCAGGACACACCCCTTGAAAATACCCTTTTTCTGCAATGACAGAATCAATAGCTGGCCAAAAACGCTCATAGTCTATGCTGCCCTTATTATTTTTATACTCTTCGCAGATTGATTGCACAAGCGAAGAATCTCTTGCGGTCAGTTCTTTCGGACCATCAGCCCCCATAGCAACATAGGCAAGCTCGTATTCAAAGCATTCTTCAAGAGACTGTAACGCAATGGAAGTATCTAAAGCAATCGCATCGATGAACATGTAATTTCCGTCCGAAGAGTCGAACATCAAATCTTCCGCCAACCACGTTTCCGTAATTCCCATTATATCATAAGAAACCGTTTTATATTTTTTCCCGTCGCGCAAGTCCGTCATCATTCCCGCAGAATCAATAGAACCCACATTGTTTTCTACGCCCCAATCACCAGATTTACAGACTAAATCGAACCATTTATGCGTTGTTTCAACCACTGTTCCTTCTTTCGCCGGAGTACATTCACCCAAGCCTTGAAGCACCGCAACAAAGTTACTACTGACAGTCATCATCAAAGAATTTTCAGACGAATTCAGCAAGTCATATTCCAGAGACCGCAATTCCGACCAAAGCCACGCTTGTCGAACAGAATCAGACAAACTATCAAGCGAGCCATACATGCCAATCGAAGGCATCATTAATCTGAGTTTGCCTGAGATGTACATATTTAAAAAAGATAAAGCAACAGAATCGTCAGGGTTTAAGTTTTCATTCTGATCCAAATCAAACGAATTTTTGAAAAAGCCAAATGCATCAAGGATATTGCGATTTGCTTGTCGCTCCGCAACTTCATACAACATTCCCGACTGGACCAAACGTACTATACGGTAGCTTTTCAGGTGTCCTATATCATCGACAACGACGTTCTGTGTTTTTCGTAAATCCACAATCTTACGAAGTGACAAATTCTTTCTATAAGAATATTCCCAGCCATTCGTTGGCCAGCATTCGCTATCATTACTCAAACAAATTTCCACCATCACATACGGGCTATTGAAAGAAACACTGTCGAAACGGATCATTCCTGTCGATTTATCAAAAGAACCATTAAAGATTCTATCGGTCGTATCCAAAGTAATGGAATCCAATTCATATAATTTCGTAAAAGAATTTATGTTATTCCAACCCAAAGACGATAAAATTCGTTTTAAACCAGTAGCATTCCCCGATATCGAGATATTCTCGAACAAAGCGTGAACGCCAGAATTTCGGGTACTAGAATCTTCCGTAATTACACTATCCCCCGCAACAGGATTCCGAGCATCAGATAACGAATCCTGAGTTTGCGTAGCCAGAGGTTGTTCCACAAGGGTCCCGACAACCGGAGAATCATCAAGATTTTCAGAACAAGCCGTAAACATCAAAGCAAGCAGCGTAGCAACAAACAAAGCTGCATACCACAAAATCGCATTTTTATTTGAGCTAGACATCTTCATATCCTCCTAATCTTTTTTTTCCACACTCTTTTGGGTCATCGGGAAGAACTGCATGTTCAGACGATAAACTTCATCCGTTTCGTCATCCCTTGTTGCAATCGCGATAACGCGTTTACGGAATTCGGCAATTTCTTGAACAATTACATCGTAAGCATTCTGCGTAATTCCAAGCGTAAGGCCCGAAAAATGGCGTTTGTTCTGCGGCACGCCTTCAATCGCCTCTAGCGCAAATTCGCCCATCTGGCGATGCATCCCGCGGACAGCAACTGGCGTCACCGCCATGGGGCCCGTCGTCACGGATTTTTCCGTCTGCACATAATTCCCATCTTTGTCCTTTTGGAGCAAATTTGCCTTGAGCAAAAAACTCAGCGATTCGCTGACTTCGGCAGCGGTAATTTCCGGGCGGCATGCACGAGCCATCGCAAGCGGTTTCGCCCCCGGCATCGCAGGCGCGAGTTCACGGAGCACAGGATTTTTCCAGCTATCGAAATAACGGAAAGAATCCCCCTCGAGGATTCTCACTTTATGCACATCGGCAATGGCGAGCATTCTATTGAAAGTGGATTTTTTTTCTTCGTCCGTTTTGGCGTGGTCGAATTTGACCATTTCGCAGAAATATTCCTGCTCGTAGCCCATAAGAGACATCGCAGAAGCAACACGAACCGCCGCATCCTCGCTCAAGTTGGAGCGGCCCTCACTCACATATTTCAGGAACACCGGCGAAGAAAATCCCGCCGCACGTGTAAAAGTCTGCCAAGTAAACACGGATTTCGCCTTTCGTTCAGCGTAATAATCCGCAATATACTGATGATAGTCCGTGTACTTTAGTACATCTTTCATTCATTCCTCCAAACACAAACAGCATCTCGACTGAAAAGTCCGTGCTGCTTTCTTTTCTAAATATAAATACAAAAAATCAAAAAGTCAATAGTTTTTATGATAAAAATTAAGCTTTTTCGTTCAATTTTTAGCTTTTTTATTATTTTCTTAAATTTTTTAGAATATTTCATGATACACATAAAGTAATCAGCAGTCATTAATCAGTAGTCAATGGACTATAGTTATACAGATGGCGGATGGTTCGGCTGGCTCACCAACCTTAGTCCACCATGACGATTTTCCGCAATTTATTCAATCGACGAAGTTATAATGATTAGCAACTATCAACCAATAACCAATGAACATCGACCAAAACAAAAAAAGCCCCGAATCACGAGGATTCAGGGCATTGGTGTGTGAGGAGGATTTTTTATGAATCTAATGAACAGTGAGTTTCATTGTCTTTTGCATAGAGCCGCTCTTGACGATGGCAAAGTACATGCCCGGTGCAAGAGGTGCATTCTTGCCGAACTCGGCGAGACCTTCGCCATGGCCGCGTTGCGAACCAATGAACTTGCCATTCACGCCGACGAGATGTACAACATAATCGCTGGAAACCGGAGCAGTCACCATCAAAGCAATTGATGCTTGAGAGTAAGGGACGCGGCTTACAGAGAGCGAACCTTTGCGAATTTCAGGTATTGCTATCGACGTTTTATCAGATGCGAAATTATACCAATCTACATTGGCAAGGTACGTGTCTTCGCCGGTGTAGGTGAACGTGAGCTTTTGCTTGCCCGCCGGGAGCGTCACCTTTGTCGATGATTCATACCAGTCGTTCCAGCCCTTGGACTTTGTCGGATCGACAGAGAGCGTTCCGAGAATCTTGCCCGTGGAATCCGTAACCGTGATAACACTTTCTTTTTCAGAACCTGTTGCAACGCGACCCGTCAAGACATAGCTACCAGCGGTCGTAACGTTCACGTAGTACTGTGTCCAGTCGCCATCATTGATCCAGCCGATGTTAGGCGTGCCAAGAGAATCTTCTTCAATCTGTACGCCATCCATAGCCACATAATTTTCAGCCTGAATCTTGTCCGTAATTTCAAGCGGTTCGAACGGAGCGTTCGTCACCTTAAGATTGCCATCGAATTCATAAACCTTGCCAGCGACCGTTGCGGTAGAGTACTTGTTTGTACCCGACGTGACATTCAGCGTGCTACCGACGAGAGACTTGATGGCCACATACGTGAGTTTGCCGCCCTTCCATGCCATGGAATCAATTTCGAAACCGCCACGAGCACGGATGCCCTTCACAGAGCCATTTGCCCACTGCGATGGGAGTGCCGGAAGAAGATTGATTCTGTTGTTGTGGCTCTGCATGAGCATTTCGTTCACGCCGGAGACCGCTCCGAAATTACCGTCAATCTGGAACGGCGGATGTGCATCGAACAAGTTGTTGTAAGTTTTGCTCGGCGTGAGGAGCATGCGGATCATTCTGTAAGCGTGGTCGCCATCATGCATGCGCGCCCAGAAGTTGATTTTCCAAGCAAGAGACCAACCGGTAGCATCGTCGCCACGCTGCTGAAGCGTAACGCCAGCACCCTTGATCAAGTCCGGAGTTTCTTCCGGCGTAATCTGAGCGCTCGGGAAAAGGCCGTACAAGTGCGAGATGTGGCGGTTCTTGTTGTTCGGATCGTCCCAGTCCTGGAGCCATTCCGTAATTTGTCCGTACTTACCGGTCTTTGTCGGCGGCAAACGCTTGACCGTCGCTTCCATTTTCGCACGCAGTTCTTCATCGACACCGAGAATCTTGGAGGCTTCAATCGTGTAGTTCAGCACGTCGCGGATAATCTGGTTGTCCATCGTCGGGCCAAAGCACACGTTGTATCCGCCGTGGTCGTTTTCCGGGGAGTCACTCGGTGCGGTCACCAAGTACTTGTTACCCGTTTCAGGTTCTTCGACGAGACTGTTCACAAAGAAGAGCGCTGCACCCTTCATAGTGGAGTAAACATCCTTGAGGTATTCCTTGTCGGTCGGATTGTAGAGGAAGTGTTCCCAAAGGTGGGTCGTGAGCCAGCCAGCGCCTGTCGGCCAAAGCCCCCATGCACCGTCAATCGGAGCAGAGCGGTTCCAAAGGTCGGTATTGTGGTGTTCCACCCAGCCTTCGTCAACGCCCCAGTGCACCTTGGCGGTCTTTTCGCCTTGCGGAACCATGGACTTGATTTTGTCAATGAGCGGCCAGACGCATTCTTCGAGGTTGCCGGATTCTGCCGGCCAGTAGTTCATTTCGAGGTTGATGTTGGTCGTATATTTACTACCCCAAATCGGGTTCGTGTCCTTGTTCCAGATGCCCTGCAAGTTGGCCGGCTGGCCCCCCTTACGGGAGCTTGCGATGAGCAAATAACGGCCATACTGGTAATGGAGTTCCACAAGGGACGGGTCGTTTGTAGAATTGAAATTCTTGACGCGGGTGGAGGTGATGTCGCCAGCGCTCTTGTCGGCTGTACCGAGGTCCAGCTTGACGCGGTTGAAAATCGTCTGGTAATCTTTCAAGTGTGTGGCAAGCAAATCTTCATAGGACTTCTTTGCGACTTTCGCCATAATGCCCTCGGCAATGGCACCTGGGTCGCCGCTCACATCGTTATAGGACTTGAAATTCGTGGCGGTCGTGAGGATAAGCGTTGCACTGTTTGCACCGTTCACCGAGATGTTTCCGTTAGACACAGAAACGGTGCCGCCATCCGTAATCACGTTCAAGCGATTCTGAAACTTGATGGAGTTGACGGTTACATCGTAAATAAGCGTGTTGCCGCTAGAGGTCATGCGGTTATTGCGGTGCGGAGTTGTCATCGTTGCACCAAAGCTCACCGAGCCATCCTTATCCGCAGACAAGTGAACGACAATCACATGATCCGGGTAGCTGGCGAAATATTCACGCGTATGCTTGACACCGCTGTGCGTATAAGTTGTCTTGGCAATAGCTGTCTTTAAATCGAGTTCGCGGCGGTAATTCGTCGCCCCGTTATGGGATGTCGTAATCACGAGATCGCCCACCGGCTGGAAACTTGCAGGGCCAGGGCCAATCATGTAGTTAGACACGATGGATTCTGCCGTGCGGTAGTCGCCGCGCCACAAAGCATCACGGGCATCTTTCAAGTGGCTTGCTGCACCCTGCTTGTTGTTGTCGCCCGGGCCGCCTGACCAAACGGTACTTTCGTTAAGGCCGATGTAATCCTTGGTAACACCACCATAAATGAGGCCACCCATGTAGCCATTGCCAATCGGGAGCGCGTTCGTAAATTCGGAACCGGCATCGCTGTTGTACCACAGCAAAAGCGGATTGTCCGTTGTCGCGGCAGCACTTGAAAAGCATACAGCACAAACTAATGCAGCCGTACCCAAAACGCGACTTGCTAAAGATTTCTTTGTTCTAAACATAGTGTTCTCCTCATAACCAAAAACACACCGTATTCTTTTCCCTTATAAAAAATACCCCTCGGAGAGGGGTTTTCATAGTGGTAAAAAAATCTTCTCATTGATTTTTTATCAATACTTGTTAATAAAAAAGAAGCTAAAAACTGACCCCGGCACTGTGGCCGGGGTGACAGTGTTATAAAGAGTTCTCTGGATCCTTCGCGGCTTCTCGCCACTCAGGATGACGACGCATAAGGTGATGCCGGAACGGAGTCCGGCATGACAAATGCTTACTGCTTATCGTTCAGCACCTCATACCTCAAAGGCACAAGGTGCCGACCTCACAGCTCATGGCTCGCTACTTCTTCACGGTGATGCGGAAGGTTTGGCCACCGTTCTTGGATTTCACGATATACACGCCAGAGTTCTTGACGATTCCTGCTGTGATTGCATGGAGGTCTTCGACACCGCGAGTCGTGAACGTGCCTACGCTCTTACCCTGAGCATCAAAGACGTTGTAGTTCTTTTCTGCGGTCGAGAGCAGCTCGATTTTGCCCGGAAGAGCGGTTCTATTTTCCGTATCGATATGGGCACTGTCCGTGATATCCTTTTCCGGCTGATTTTCGTAAATCTTGTTGATCTCGTCACGGCCGTATTTTGCGGGCGGAATTTCTTTATTCCAACCGAAATTCTTGAAACCGAGAAGCGAGTATTCCGTCGGATCGTTCAACTGCTTGCGAACCGGAGCAATGCGGAACGTGTGAGAGTATTCAGCCCTTGCGTTCAAGCGGTATGCATCGAGCGGTTCGGCACCCCAGGAGTTGATGCCGCCAAGGCCCATCTGGTGTAAATCTACACGGAGCGTAATATCTTTGTCGCGCTTGAGTTCCCACGGGAGCTTCACGTTGGTGAGCTGTTCCGGAGTGTAGTGCTGTGCGCTGAATTCCATACGCGGATTGCCCACAATCATAAGGCCCTTGCCCGTCTTTTCGTTCGTAAGAGTAGCCCACTTCACGTCCGTACGCTGGCCTGTTTCGCCAATTTCCATGTACATGACCGTCATGGAATCAGCGTATGTCGAGTAGAGGCCCATGAAGCTGCCGCGGTTACGACCGATGTAGTTTTCGTCTGGGCCACGACCAAAGTAACGAACCTTTTCGTAGCCGCCCGGCACCGTAAAGAGCGTACCCACATTCGGGAGATAGCTCTTGGAGCCATCCGGGTTGAGCGTGTAATTTACAACGATATCGCCACTGCCATAAACCGTGTAGGTCATCTTCATGCGAGTGCTGCCGACATCCGGGAAGGTGAAGTTGAATGTCACCTGCGTTTCTTGAGCGGAGACTTCCTTGACTTCGGAGGTCACGTTACGCTTTTTGCTTGCGCTGCGCCATTCGCCATGGCCACGTTCCATGTTGAAGCCCTTGTCGTTATCGGTCGGAGCACGCCAGAAGTTCGGAATGCCGCCGTTCTTGATAATCGTATCGCCATCGAGAACGTAGCTTGCAAGCGTTCCAGCCTTTTCATCAAATACAACCTTGAAATCCTTGCCTTCGATGGTGAGACCGTTATTCTTTGTAACCTTGTGTGCATCAAGCGTACTGATGTCGATTTCTGTGGACCAAAGCTGACCCAAGTCAATGCCGAACTGTTCATGGCCAATGCTAAAGCCGGAATTTGCCCAGAGTTCATCCTTCTTCAAACGGAAATCAATATCCAAGTGATATTCGGCACCGACAGTCGTTTCGATTTTCGGCATGTCAATCGTCACGGTCTTCTTTTCGTTCGGACCGATGTTCATCTGAGAACCGTCAATCTTGCCTTTATGAATGACCTTGCCGTTTTCACGAATTTCCCAGAAGGCATCGAGAAAATCGCCGAGATTCTTGTAGAGGTAACGGCTCTGGATTTCAATCTTGCCCTTGGCTGCATCGATGTTCTTTACGCGAACTTGGCTGTACTGGTATTTGACTTCCCACATTTCCGGCTGAATTGCACGGTCAGGGAATACAAGGCCGTTAGCGCAGAAGTTGTCATCGTTCTGCCAGTCGCCCCACATGCCGCCGAATTCGAAGTACGGCGTGCCTTTGTGACGGAGGCCCTGGTCGATGAAGTCCCAAATGAAGCCACCGAAAGCACGCGGGTTACCGTAGAAGGCATCCATGTATTCCTGCAAGTCGCCCACGGAGTTGCCCATGGCGTGTTCGTATTCGCACAACATAATCGGCTTGTTTGCGTCGTTGTAGTTACGTATTGCATCGGGGCCGAAATACATCCAGCTGTTCACATCGGCGTTGTTCCAGTCGCCTTCGTAATGAACGTAGCGGGTGGAGTCAATTTCGTGGGCACGCTGGCGTTCAGAGGCGAACACGTTACCGTTACCGGCTTCGTTACCCAACGACCACAAGATAATGCTCGGGTGGTTCTTGTCACGCTGCACCATGGAATTCATGCGATCGACAGCCGGAGCACGCCAGTCATCGCTATTCTTCGGCAAATCGTTGTTGGCACCGTGGCTTTCAACGTTCGCTTCGTCAATCACGTAAATACCGTACTTGTCGCAAAGATCGTACATCACCGGATTGTTCGGGTAGTGCGACATACGGAGAGCGTTAATGTTGAAACGCTTCATGAGAATCACATCTTTTTCCATGCGGTCATATGTGACTGCACGTCCGTTATCCGGGTCGAGTTCGTGGCGGTCAACACCGTGGAACTTCACCGGCATGCCGTTCACGAGCAAACGCGGAGCACCATTTTCTTTTTTGATTTCAATTTTTCTAAAGCCAATCTTGTTACTTTCAACCTGAATAATCTTGCCGGACTCGTCCTTCAACGTGAGCACTGCGGAATAGAGGTCCGGGGTTTCGGCAGACCAGCGCTTCGGAGAAGAAAGCGGGAGATCGAAATGCACGCTCTTTTCGCCACCCTTCGAGCCAATGCCAGAAACCGTCTTAGCGTTCGGCTTGATAACTTCGGCACCCAATGCATCGTACAAAGATAGTTCTACAGTATATTCGCCCGATTCTTTTTCGGTTGAATTATAGACCCAAACGGTCGTCTTCAAGAGACCGTCCTTGTAATTATTCGTAAGCGTGGCGTCAATCTGGAAATCCTGAATGTGGACTTCGGGAACCGCGTAAATATAGACATCACGCATGATGCCGGAAAGACGGATAAAGTCCTGGTCTTCAAGCCAGGAGCCGTCGCACCAGCGGAACACCTGTACGGAAATGTTGTTTTCACCTTTGCGGAGGTATTTGTTGATATCGAATTCGTGGCCCGTGAAAGTATCTTCACTGTAACCAACGTAATTGCCGTTCACCCAAACATAATAAGCGGATTCAACGCCTTCGAAATGCAAACGGATGCGCTTGCCGTCCCATTTTTCGGGAACCGTGAAATTGCGGCGATAATGACCGACCGGGTTAAAATCCGTCGGAGCATACGGTGCAGAAACGCGGTTGTTCTGCGACCACGGATAAATAACGTTTGTGTAAATCGGATGGTCGTAGCCCAAAAGCTGCCAAGAACTCGGAACCTTGATTTTGTCCCACTTGGACACGTCATAGTCATCCTTGTAGAAATCATTGTTGCGCTGGCTCGGCTTTTCAACATGGAAAAATCTCCATTCACCCGAAAGCGTCTGATACCATTCCGAAGCGTGACGGTCGCCCTTCACGGCCTCTTCAACCGTTGAATACGGCATAGAAGTCACGTGCGGATTCAACCTGTTCACGCCAAAAATTCTCGGCTTGCCATTCCATTCATCGTTGGGCTGGGCAAACAAAGATACTGCGGACAACAGCCCGGCAGACAAAACCAAAGACAAACTAGAACCAAAGTTCATAAGTCCTCCCTTATCATATTCCTGCATAAAAAATACCCCCAAGATCGGGGTTTTTTACATGACGATTTCAAAGTTTCATGGACACTTTATCCAAGTGTCCAACGTGGAATACTCTTATTTAGAGGGTTGATCCCAAGGAAACGGCACGGCAGAACTATCGCTGACCCCTATGGGAATCGTCAAATTCGACGGCAGTTGCGTAATATTATCGAGAATTAACTTAGAAATAGGCTTTGCAATCAGATAGCCGATAGTAGCAGCGCCAACAACGACCCCAGAAAGCATCACTTCGCCCTGAGAATGAGACTGACGGATCCAATGGTCAGCAACTTCATTGCCAATAAAACGCTCCGTGCTGAAATCGACATCGTCTCGCTTGCGGTCTTTGCTGGACACCAGCAGATGGGCGTACGTCACATCATCCTTACGGATTTCCAAAAGCATTTTCCGGCCAAAAGAGGTTCCCATCCGACAACTGTTGGTCGATTCGCAAACCAACTCGCCATTCCGGTAAAAGTCGTAATTTTCACTACCCGGAACTGTAACCCAGAAATGATTGGCACAGCCCGCCAGCAAAATCGTCAATAGCAACGCAAACGCAGACTTCATCATCACCACCACACCTGAGCACTGACATTCCACACATGGGGAAACATCCAGCTTTCATCAGAAAGTTTCTGGACTTCATAGAAGTTGAACAAATAGCGAACTTCTATAGCGAAAATAGTTTTATAATCTACTGGCTTGAAAAAAACGCCTGCTTTCAAGAACAAAGTCAATCCTTCACCGCTCTCGAGATCCGCAAACGAATATTTATCCGAATCGTATTCCATATAAGAAAAACCTGCACCCGGTCCCGCATAAGGGAAAAAGTTACGGCCATCAAGCACATAAGCAAAAGAAAAGAATGCACCGGCATAAGTAAAATCGTCGTCACCCAGCCCTTCGTCAATCCCCAAATTTCCATCAAGAGAAAAAAGAAAGTTGTTGTAAAGATAATGAGCCGAAAGATCGATGGACGGTGCAGCGGCAAATTCTGGAGACGCCACCCCTACAGCACCAAGTCCAACACCCAATCTAAATCCATTCCAACGGCCAAACTTCATCGCAGCCACATCCGCAACGGGCTTTAAGTCATCGGGCGTATAAGCCATGTGCTTGTAACTCCAGACTTCATCTTTGTCATCGGAATTTTTGAGCGAGAACGTCACCAAAATGTTATCGCCCTTGCGCAACATCTTGATTTGCAAAACGAAGTCGCACTCGCTTTCGCGTTCAACCACCCACATGTATTTTTTAGCTTCTATGTTCCCCTTAGTCCAACGAACTAGCTCGTCTGCATAGTCTTGATGCACGCCGTCCAATTCCACCGCAGGAACGAACACGCTCGGTTTCGCCCAAAGAATCGTGCACAGAAACGCTATCAAAAACGCAGTGAATTTCACAAAAGCTCTCATTCAAAATTTGGCGGAAAGATAGAAATTTAGGATGCATAAATGTACAAGAAACTAGACCCAGTCTTTCCTATCTCCACACCAAACATTACGGGGCTTGCGTGAGGCCTGTGCACCCCTCGAACATTTCCTTGTAGCAATCCATTGCTAATGTGGTAGCGGGAAGTGTGGGAATTTGTACGAGACCGGTACACTCGCGGAACATTCCCCAGTAGCACTCGACAGCCAAAGTCGTAGCAGGCAGTTCTGGGGCTTGCGTAAGGCTTACGCACTCCTGGAACATCCAAGCATAGCACCGTGTGTATAATTTCTTAGCAGGGAGCACCGGGGCATGCGTCAAGCTGGAGCACCTTCGGAACATCCAAGCGTAGCACTTGTCGGCTAATTTTGCGGCTGGCAATTGAGGAGCTTGCTTGAGGCTAGAGCACCCATAAAACATTTCCAAGTAACATTCTTTAGCCATCTTCGTAGCGGGCAGTTCCGGAGCATGCGTGAGGCTTTTGCACCCCTCGAACATACATTCGTAACAAGCTCTTTCCAACTTGGTTGCAGGTAGTTCTGGAGCATGCGTAAGACTCGTACACTCTCTGAACATACGAAAGTAGCAGCCTTGTGCCAAAGTCGTGGCAGGCAATTCCGGAGCTTGCGTGAGATTGGAGCAACCATCGAACATTTCTTCGCAACAAAAACAATCCAACGTCATTGCGTTCAATTGAGGGGCTTGCGTGAGGTTGGTACAGCTTTGAAACATACCAGAGTAGCATCTGTTGGCTAAAATAGTAGCGGGCAAATCCGGAGCTCGCGTGAGATTGATGCAACCACCGAACATACCCCTGTAGCAGCATGCTTCCAACTTGGTTGCAGGAAGTTCTGGAGCTTGAGTAAGGCTTTTGCACTTCCAGAACATTTGATAGTAGCAATCTTCAGCCAAAATGGTGGCGGGTAGCTCCGGAGCTTGAGTCAAGCTAGTGCATTCCCAAAACATCTCGCAATAACACGCTTTTGCCAATGTCGGCGCAGGCAGTTGTGGAGCTTGCTTGAGGCAAGAGCACTTAGAAAACATTCCATAGTAACAATCTTCAGCCAACGTGGTGGCGGGTAGCTCTGGAGCTTGCGTTAAGCTAGTGCATTCTACAAACATCCCACAATAACACTCTTTTGCCAATATAGTCGCAGGCAGTTGAGGAGCTTGCTTGAGGCTAGAGCACTCATAAAACATTCCTTCATAGCACCCCATTGAGAGCGTTGTCGCCGGCAATTCTGGAGCTTGCGTCAAGCCCGCACAATGAAGAAACAATCTTGCGAAACAGAAGTCGTTCGGGATGACTTTAGCCTCCCCCTTTCCGTCAATCAAACTCATCACGCTGCCGCTTGCGGCGATCCGTCCAGTTAGAACAAATGAAGTGCTCTTTTTTTTCAGGTCCTTCGAGAAACCTTCTGGATTGTCGCCCTTCAGCCATGCACAGTCCCCTTTATTTTTCAGTACAACCGGGGTGTTCTTTTTCATGGCATTCCATGTCACACCTTTATCCAGCGAGTATTGCAAATCCGGGAATTTTTTTGTTTGATTTACAGCCGAAAACGACGCATTGTCCTCCTCGGCTGTGAAGGTGAGGTAATTGCAGGACGGCACGGCTTCGGCATGCCCCTCCGTGAAAAGAACATCTGTTTTTAAGTTATTCATTAGCAAAATATTTAGTTGTTATGGTGAAGTTTAGAATACTCTTCCGCAAAAGCACTCTGACGCGGATCCCATTCCTCGCCCGTCCATTCTCTTACGTAATTAGCCGTTTCTTCGAAATCGATGCAATGATAAAACACACCATCGCGGACTTCGCCGTGACCAATCCCCCACTCGATCATATCTTCGGATTGCCAATCAATTTTAAACACAAGCCCGTCTTTTGCCATTTTCTCGTAAACCGGAATCGGCGGCAAATCGTCCGTATCAAAAGTCACCTTTCCGCTTAAGATTGACCGCAATTCAAGCCCCTCGCCATTTTCGTTTTCACGAGCATCTTTTTCGGCATATTCAGGGAGCACCCTCGCAAGCGAAAATTTTCCATCGCCTTCGCCATAAAGCTTGATGAACTTTTCAATTTGTTCATCATCCATCGTGATAAAATTATAGACAGAAAACATAAAGGGACTCCTGTTAAATTCGTACAATCATAATATAGATACACACCACCTGGGCAAACGTCTATTTTTTTTCAGCACTAGCAGCAAGTTCTTTCAACGCAAGTTCCTTCAACAGTTCTTCAACATCTTCAAGTTCGGCCTCATCAGTTGGCAAATGAATAGTAGCTTTAACATAATCTAGCCCTGTTAGACCTTCAGCTTCATCTTTTGTTTCTTGAATGGTTTTCTTTAGGGTTTCCCTAAGTTTAAGCAAATCTTCTTTGGGCATCGTTGGAACATAATTTGCCATAGCTACCACCTCGATTTTTGAAGTTACTCCGGAAAATGAGCAAGATAAGCGTCTTTCAGCACATCATCGTGAGAATCGATGATTCGTTTCAGTTCAGGGATTAAGGATTCCACATCACTCCCGTTCTTCAACGATTCCTCGATAGGAAGCAACGATTCGTCACGAGTCTTTTTGTAGAGAAGGTCGATTAGTTCCTGAGCACTAGAGCTATCAAGCGTAAGGTCTTCGGGATGGTCCAGAGCATAGCACTCATACACAGATTCCAACCCCTCGACGGAACACCCTGCAGAGTCATCGTCCAGCCAAAGGATGAAATACCGACAAACTTCATCGCCGTCCTTATTTTTGCAGTAAAATTCACGCCGCCAGTACGTGACATCGACTTCCATTTCGTTTCCGCAATGGAGGCAAGTGTCACTGGACGGAATCGTAGAGCGAACCTTGACAAAATTCAGACGCAAATCCCCTGCGACCTCATCAAAATCCGGACTCATCGTCGTCTCTTTTCCGCATTCAGAACACGAGACTTCGACATCTTCGGAAAAGAACCAAATTCTTTCGTGAGGCATGGTGATACTCCTTTGCTGTGATTGAACAGTTATAATATAGATTTAGTATGCGACAAATGGAGACGCTTTACAAAGCATTCATTCTTCAGATTTCAATCTTTCACACACTTCTCGCATGAATTGGGAAGCATCATCACAGTTAATTTCATCCTCATTCAACTTACGATCAACATCATTCCGTTTTATTTCACCATTCTCGCACCACACAAACTGCAGAAGCCTCAAAAAACATTCCTAAAAACTTACTTTTTACAGAAGCATCATTTTTGCACGAAAAACGGCAACCAATCGGCGAAAAGCAAAGGATTTATATACTTTATAACTATTACAAATACAACGCCAAGGAGAACAGATGGCGGATCGAGTCCACCATGACACCGCCATCAAAAATGGCTTACATCTCATAAAATTTAATTCTTTTAATTTAAAGAATTAAATAGTAAATCTACATATTATTCATTAAATTTAAATAGATAATAATTGACTTTTTCAACAACTTTTAGTATATTATTTAAGCAAATAAAAAGGAGGGAACATGAACGCATACTCAGCACAAACCGATGAATCCGCACTCACGCTACTCGGGAAACGTTTGGCAGCTTTCCGCATTCGGAACAACTGGACGCAAGCACAACTCGCCAAACAGTCGGGAGTAAGCAAAGGAACCGTCGAACGCATTGAACGCGGCGATTCCGTACAAGTCGTGAATTTCATCAAAGTACTGCGTGCATGCGGTATGCTCGAAAGCTTTTTAAGCATCTTCCCAGACGATTCGCCCTCGCCCATGCAGCTTTTGTACATGGGAAAAACCAAGAACCGCAAACGAGCAAGTTCGCCACACAAGAATGCAATCAACACAAACATTCTTGCAGATAACACTACCGATTATAACGCAGACAACCAAGCCAACGACGCACCCAAAACTCCCTGGGTTTGGGACGAAGACAAGTAACGGTACAATATGATTGCGGTAGAAGTAAAACTTTGGGGATCGACAATTGGAGCGCTTTCGATGATGGAAGGCGAAAGCGTCGCTCGTTTCGAATATGCACCGAACTTTATCGGAGCAGGCATCGAGCCCTCACCTATTGCCATGCCCGTATCTAGGCAGATTTATTCGTTCCCGATGTTATCGAAAACTTTCCACGGATTGCCGGGACTTTTCGCAGACAGCCTCCCAGATAAATTTGGCAACAGCATTATCGACTCGTGGCTTTTGCGACAAGGGCGTGCGCCCGAAAGCTTTACCGCTCTCGAACGTTTGTGCTATACGGGGAACCGAGGCATGGGAGCACTGGAATTTTTGCCGTTGCAAGGGCCAGATGCAACAACAGACGATTCTTTGAACATCGAGAATTTGCGAATTTTCGCAGCCGAGGTTTTGAACCAACGCAAACGTTTTTCGACAAAAGTACTCAGCAAAAAAGGTAACAAGTCTTTCGAAGATATTCTTAGGGTCGGCACATCTGCTGGCGGCGCACGTGCAAAGATTCTTGTAGCCTACGACGAAACTAGCGGAGAAATGCGTTCGGGGCAAGTGGCGACCGATCCACGATTTGGCTATTGGCTTTTGAAACTCGATGATGTCGCGAACAACCGCGATAAAGAAAGTGCAGATTTATTCGGCTACGGGGCCATCGAATACACTTATTCGCAAATGGCAAAGCTTGCGGACATCAACATGACGGAGTGCAGATTGTACGAATGTGCGGGCCACAGGCATTTTATGACGAGGCGATTCGATAGGCTTGCTAGCGGCAAGAAATTGCATTACCAATCGCTTTGCGGCATTGCACACTACGATTTCAACATGCCGGGAGCATATAGTTACGAACAAGCGTTCAACGTCATCAAAAGGCTTGGCCTTGGCTATGACGCGCTCGAAGAAATGTACCGCCGAGCAGCATTCAACATTTGCGCTCGCAACCAAGACGACCATGCGAAAAACATCGGATTCTTGATGGATAAACGCGGAGTGTGGACACTCGCACCGGCATTCGACATGACGTACGCCTACAATCCACAAGGAGCATGGACTGGAACGCACCAAATGACATTCAACGGGAAACGCAGCGGATTTTCGCTAGACGATTTCAAGGCTGTCGCCAAGTTCGCGGGATTGAAGCAGGGTCGTTACAAGAAAATTCTTGCCGAAGTTGAAGATGCCGTAAAGCAGTGGCCACGACTCGCCAAGCAGAACGAAGTACCCGCAAAGATTGCGCACGCAATCGCAAGAGTACACGAATTTATTTTGTAGTAAATAAAAATGCCCAGCACAAATGCAAATATAAGAAATAATGGATTCCCTCCCTTCGGTCGAGAATGACAGCTCCGAGGGTGACAAATCCGAGGTGACAGTATAAAAAAACGTCTTATCTCAACTGCACTCGATGATTCATGTGCAAGGCTTGGCTGCGAAGGATATATACACCATTTGCATATCCTGCATTCCTAAGCGTTTTCATAATAAAATGCAATTCTGCGTTATACAACGAGATGTATCCCAAAAACGAACCAATCACACTGAATACTTCAACAGAAAATCGTTCCTTGCCTACGAATTCATCCATATTCAATGACATGTCCTCATCAATTTTTTTGATAGGATAAACGTCCAGTATCCAATTAGCAGTCAATTTAACACTGTCGGCCACATTATAGCCATATAAAACAAAATCTTTTTGAGGAATCATTTCAAGTTCACGCGTCCACCCCGCAAAAATATATCCTCGCCGTTGCGGTTGAGGAATTTCAATACGGTCTAAAAAATTGATAGAATCAGGAATAGCATCATGAGTATCAAATGCACCTCCATTTAGTTCATACAAAACAGCATGTTTATTTTCAATCGCATTTTTTAGCCATATATTCCGCGACTCAAACCATTTTTTAGCACACCAAATATCGTATTCCACAGAACTAACCCCATCAACATTCCAACGAAAAAATTCACAATAACGCGATAAATTTATTTGCACACCTAAGGCTTCTTGCAATTTTTTCAATTTTTTTTCAAGAGTGCTCCATAAGACTGGCGCAATACTATCGTATAAGTCCCTGTACATATTAGCAAAAGTTCTATTAAAGCTTTTAAACATCGAAGCGGCGTAAATACGTTCGTCATTATGCTGAACTGACCATTTTCCTTCTTGCATAAAATTCGAGTCGAAATCCCAATTGGTCAGCATACGGAGTTTTGTCTTTTCCGTTGCGTCATACTTCGACATGAATATATTCGATCCAGCAGCATCCCACGATCCTAAAAAATCATGTACCAACAGCCATCGAGCAAAACTTTTTACATCAATATAATCGTCATACGAGCCATCACCCATATGCTGTTCTAGCATATTCATATATTCTTCTATGTACGACAACTGTTCTTCCGAAACATCGTCATCATCGGGATACTTAAAAGTAAATTTTTGATTATAGAGCGGTGTTACAAACTTGACATTTTCATTCCACCAATACGCATCCCGTTCAATGATATACCCACTTTCGGACACATCAGCCCTCGATTCACTGCGATTTACCGATTCCATAAGCAAATACAGACCACGGTAATCGTTATTGATGACAACATTTACAAAAGCATACTTAGGGGTCCACGGTACACCAGCAATATCGCAAACAGTGAAACCGATGACATGTCCAAGCGTTGTCGCAGTCTTGTGCAATATCCACTCTTTATCTTGAAAAGATTTTCCGCTGCGCGAAATCAAAGGAGCTAGTAAATCGGCCTTCTTTTGCAATTTTAACTTATAAGAAGATTTTCCACCCACGACAGCACTTGTATTACCACGAAGTTTTATCGTAAGACCGCTAGCCTTATACTTATATTCTCCACTTTCATAGACAAGATTACCACTACTGTCAACAATTTGCATCGATGCAGGAGACTTCGTCACATTGGTTATGCTACGACCATAAGAATTTTCTGCAGCATAAGCATATTCGGCACTCGGTTCTTCCCCATTAAGGGTATTGATTCTAACCGTTGGCAAACCCGTATAGGCAACAACAAAGACTTTCGAAGATTTACTTACACCCTCAGAAGATGTTGCAACACAATAATAAAAACGAAATTCCTTATTGAGAAAAGGTTCCGTAATATAGTGGGAGGAATTCGCTCCATCAAGAGCCATGCCCGATACATTAGAATTAGATTCGCTTCTATACCATTGATACGAAACGCTACCGTCTAATTCAATATTGCAAGAGAGTTCTACCGATTCGCCGGCCTGCGAAAAGTTTATGATAGAATGAGGCGGCAAAACACGGACAGAGGACGCTACCGAATCCGTTCGCGCGAAAATAATTCCAATAGTAACAAGCCATAAAAAAAATACACGTAGAAATTTAATTTCCACATATTCCTCCTACACTATAACCATACAACCCTAATTTATTTTATTACTTACAATATAAAAAAATAACATGGTCCCAACAATGAGGCCATGTTAGATTTAACAACTTTGTACTATATTCGTCACATTTTATTACTTCACCAGCACGCGGAAAGTCTTGGATTGCCCTGCGCTGCGGACCATATAGACTCCTGGGGTAAAGCCTGCGGAGCGGATGGACTTCGCAATGCTCTGGCCGTTGACTTCGACATTGCCGAGGAACTTGCCCGTCATGCCGAATACAGCGTAGATTTTTTCAGGAATTTGAAGATTCACGCGAGCCGTGCGGATGCCGACGTTATCCTTGCAATCAGCTTCCTTGCAGAACTTGATCCAATCAACATTCACGAAGTTGCCGACGATTTTCATCTTGAGCACATGTTCGCCCTTCGCAATTTCCTTTGTCTTCGCAGTAACCGTCGAATAAGTGGACCAGTCTTCGCCCTTTTCGGCCTTGATGACATCGGTAATTTCCTTGTCGTCAATGAACAACTGAACGCCCACATCTTCTGAGGCAGTCGCCATGTTCAACTGAACCGTGTATTCGGCAGCGGCTTCGTTGTTGACGGTGTATTCAACCCATTCGCCATCTTCAGTGTAACCGAGAGCGTAGCCTTTAGACTTGTCCGTAGAATCGATTTGCACGATATCGACTTCGTCTTCGCGATAGGCGCCGCCCTGATTTGCACGGTCGTTATCGTAGAAGGCTTTGTTGTGGCCACCTTCGTCATAGTTTTCGGCTTCGATTTTACCCGGAATTGCAGCAACCTTGCCATTGTAAGCCGTTTGCGGAACAGCGGACTTTTCACTTTCCATGTACCAGTAGTCGAAATCGAAACCGCCCTGCTTGACGACGAAGAACAAGTCTTCAACGCCAGCGGCATCCTTCAAGTCAAATGAATTTTCTTGCCAGCTGTCGCTTGCAGGCACATCGATAGTCGCAAGAGTCGCACCATTTTCAGACTTGGCGTGGAGTTCAATCTTGCCAGCCTTGCCTCTCGTGCAAACGATAATCTTGTCTGCGCCATCGCCCATATCCACGGAGCGAACCTTTGTATAGAAGTTCGAGCCCATGTTGGTCAGATAGACGTTGTCGCCCTGCTTTGCCACATGCTTGATGATGGTATAGTTGCCGCCTTCGGGGTCGCGCGGTTTATCAACTGCAATGCCACCCACCCAAGACTTGGTTTCGGCTTCGACGCGTTCGAACGGGTCGAGATTCTTGATAGGCTTCTTGACACCGTCATTCGTGGATTTAATCGTCGGAATCGTGCCGTCTGCATTCCAGGTGAATTCTTCAACTGCGGTAGAACGGCTATAGCCGCCGCCGTTCACGTTCTTCTGGTTGTGATAGAAGAAGAAGCTGCGCCCCTTGAAATCAATGAGGCCGGAGTGGTTCGTGAATGCAGTGTTATTCCCCTGATCCATGATGATGCCGCCCCATTTCCACGGACCCGTCGGAGAATCACTGGTAGAGTAAGAAATCTTTTCGGGCACGCCATGAGAAGCGTAAATCATGTAATACTTCTTGTCGCGCTTGTGGATCCACGGACCTTCGGTATAGACAGAACCGGACGGGCCAAAACCACGGCTCATATCCGTCACCTTGATTTCGCTTGCGCATTCAATCATGTTCTCCTTGAGGGGGCAGTAATAAAGCTTCGGGTTGCCCCAGTAGAGCCACGCTTGTCCGTCATCATCAATCCATACAGTCGGGTCGATGTAGTCCCAGTTCGGGCCTGCCAAATGCTGACCGTTACGTGCATCCTTGAACGGACCTTCGGGCTTGTCGGCCACGGCAACGTTAATGGCACGACCACCGCGAGTCGATTCGACGGTCACGTAATAATAATACTTGCCATTGCGGCGGACGACTTGAGCAGCCCAGTCACCGTTCTTCTTGGCGTTGCCACCGAAACTTTCGTTCGAAAGGATGAGTTCGCCCATATCGGTCCAGTTCACCATATCAGTGGTGCAAGAAACACGCCAACCATGCATGGTAAAGAAATGACCGCCTTCATCGTTACCGGTATAGACGCAGACGGTGTCGCCAAACACGACCGGAGCCGGATCAGGCGAATAGTACGTCTGGATAATCGGGTTTTCAGCAAATGCGCTCACGGCAAAGCCAAGCCCAAACGCAATCGGCAAAATTTTATTCAGTTTCATATTACACTCCTTATCCCAGTTTTTACTTTACTTGAACCATCTTGCCAAAGCTCTTGTTTGTGCTTTGGACAAAATAAACACCAGATTTAAAGTTCTTCGCATGCATCTGCTGGAGCACAGAGCTTGTCGTCGGCACGCCCATCAAATGAATTGTTCCAACACGATGACCACGGATATCAAAGACGTTAAACGTAGAGCTTCGTGAGATATCCATATTGAAACCGTAACGGACATTCGGCTTGATGGACATGAGGTCATCTTTGCTCTTGCCGAACTTAATCCAGTCGATGTTCAGATAAGTTCCCGTAATCGCCACGCGGAGCACATGTTCGCCCGCCTCAAGCGCAGTCGTCTTGCCATCGACAAAACCGTATGTATTCCAGTCAGCACCTTGCGGAACCGCAACAGTGTCGCTAATCGCCTTGCCATCCATGAAGAGGCGGAAGCTAGAGCCTTCGAGGCCCGATGCCACATTCGCAAGGAATGCGTATTCACCAGCTTCAGTTACTTTCACAGTGTATTCCATCCATTCGCCAGCCTGCGTAAAGCCAATGGCATAGCCCTTGCAGTCCTTCGTGTTGAGCGTATCGGAGCAGCCAAGTCCAACAACATCCACGCCGTCTTCGCGATAGACATTGCCTTCATTCACAAAATCCTTGTCGTTGAAGGAAACGCTCTGGCCGCCTTCATCGTAATTTTCCATTTCAATCATGCCCGGAATCGTCATGTTTTCGACAAAGGCCGTCTGCGGAACAGTATTGGAGAAATCTGCAAGCGGAATGTTGTTGATTTTTTCACCGATTTTCTTGAATTCACCTTGGAGACCCGCAGCAGCAGCAACTGACTCGATATAGCCACCGTTGTTGCGTTCCGTAAACTGGCCCGGCTGATTACGGCCAACACCACTCGGAGCGTTTTTGTAGGAATTGTTTTCGACCGTAAAGCCACTAGAACCTTCGTCGAGGTAAATCGGGAGAACCCAGTAATCAGACCACTTGGAGGCACTGTAATCGTGGAGATAGTTTTCCTTGATTTCACTGCCCGTACCCTGATTACTCAAAGTGTAAATCGGACCGGAATCGCAGAGCAAACGAGAAATATGATGAATGTTGTTCTTATTGACATGGTTGTTCGTCATAGCGGTTTGGTCTTTGGTCCAGCCAAACCCAAGGGAAATTCCAGAGTAGTAAGTGTAGGAAATTTCGTTGTTTTCAATCACCACATAGCGCGGATAGCCAGCACCGATACCCACAGCGCCCTGGTGTTCGTTCGTCACGTTGGTCACGAGGTTGTTGCGAATGGTATCACGTGTACTGATTTCATCCTTGTCCTTCGGATTGTAAGCGATATGAATTTCGGTCGTGGAGTCCTGATAGAACTTGCCAAGCATAATACCAGCAGCGCCAATTTCATAGAACACGTTGCCTTCGATCACGTCATCGTTCGTTCCCGACACAAAGTCAAGGCCAGTTGCGGCCATTTGCGTAAAGGTGCAGTTCTTGACCAAGAAATGGTGAGCGTTTTCAACACGGAAGCCGGCATCGGGACGCCACAGCAAATACTTGTTGCTATTCAACCTTTCCCAATTTCCGCGACCAGGATCCGGAAGGACATCCACGTTGAAGTTTGCTGCCTGCAAATCCAAAAAACCTTCTTCACTGGGGCGAGTATAGTTGGAATGAGCAAAGTTCAAGCCTTCAAAAGACATATAACCAACTTTGTTCTTGGTGTCCTTACCTAAAACGTTGAACATGGTATTGAGGCGGGGAGCAACCACATTGGCCGTAGCCATGTTTTCGCCAGTACGGGGTTTATAATAAAGTACACTATTCTTTTCATCCAGATACCATTCACCCGGAGCGTCAAGCAAATCGTAGGAATTTTCTAGATAGAAAACCTGCTGCTTGGGAGGATTACTCATGAAGGCAGTTCCGAGCATGGGGTAAGCACGGTGGAACAACTTGGTACGTTCAGGATCCTTGGGAATGAGTTTTGCAGTCCCACCGTTCACTTGAACCTTTTCCAATCGCAAGATGCTTTCGGCCCAGGCAATCATCAAATGGATTTCAACATCCTCAATGTTCTTGATATTCTTGACGTAGTCCGCAGAAACATCAAAGGCGCGGCCCGTAGAGTCCACCTTCGTAAGACGCACGAAATCGTGATCAAAGCCGCCGTTGCCCTTTTCCTTTGCATCAATCGCATTGGGGAAGCAAGCACGAACAGCCTTCTTGCCGTTTACATACAACTGACGGAATCGACCATCGACGCCTTCGGCCTTCCAAATGTTGTTCTTTTCGTCATGAATGGTCCAGCCCGTAACCGGCATACCACCCGTAATGAGCGGATTTTCGCCATCAGCGGCTTTATAACGCACGTAATGACCGTCTTTACCGCCATCGGCTTCGGTAAAGTTAACTGTTGCAGGGAGCGCGTAAGTTCCTTCGCGTAAAATCACTTCGATATCGCCCGTCATGGTGCCGTTGATTTCACGCACAGCCTTCTGGGCCTGAGTAATAGTCTTGAAGGGAGCTTCTTTTGTTCCCTTGTTCGTATCGCTACCATCAGGAGCTACATAGAACGTAGCCTGAACAGCGGCGTTTGCAACGGCTGCACCTAAGAAGAATGCTGACATAGCAGCACGCGGACCAAACATTTTAAAACCCATACCTAGCCTCACTTAATAACTATTGATAGTTCACCCTAACAACACTCTAAAATTATTCTTAAAATGGGGTATTTTAACGTGTTAGAATTAAAACATTGTGGACTGTTTATCCATGGGGATAGTGGTTAGTGGTTGGTGGTTAGTAAACAGTAGGCAGTAGGACAAATACGTAAGGCGAGAGAAGCGGCGGAGCTCGCACCGACATTTCCGAGCCTAGTATTTGGTAAATGAGCGTAGCGAATTTACAAGTAGGCGGTTAGAAGATGGAAGCGTCATCCTGACGACCGAAGGGAGGAAGGATCCAGTTATGTCTTGTAGTCACCGGTTTTGCCGGAATGCAAAAAAATACCTCGCCGGGGGGCGAGGCATTTTGAATGTGAGAGGAGAATTCAGAATATCGATTCACAACAAGCCAAAGCGCGGAAGGACGACTTCAGCCAAATCGACAGAACTACACGTTATCGCACGTTCACGCGATGGATTTGTTTTCCCTCGACAGAACGTACCATATAAATTCCACGAGCGTAGCCTGCATTTTCAAGAGCCTGAACCATGCTTGCGCCATTCAAATTCACACGTCCGAGATGCTTACCGGTTGCACTGAACACGTTGTACGTATTTACGGATTCAGGCATCGTCAAGCGAGTTTTGGCAAGTCCCGTCTTTTCATCAGAGAATTCAATCCAGTCGATGTCCATCCAGTCGCCGGTTACAGTAAAGCGGAGGATGTGTTCACCTTTAGTCAATTCCACTTTGGCCTCGACCTCGTTGTATTCGTCAAAGTTGTTTTCGCCCTCGGCTGCAGCAGGAACTGCAATTTCTTCGGTAATGTCCTTACCGTCCATAGAGAGCTTAAAGCTTCCTGTCGTACCGCCCGATGCCACAGCGGCCTTCATAGTATATTTTCCAGTCTCGGCAACATTCACAGTGTATTCGAGCCATTCACCAGCCTGGTTGTAACCGACAATCACACCAGTAGCCTTCTTGTACAAGTCAACGCCAGTACCCTTGCGGTAGTCAGAATCACCATGGTTTTCAGTATCCAGCTCGTTGTAGGTGGTGTTGCCCTCACCCACGCCATTAATGTCAAAGTCTTCCACTTCGATTTTTCCCGGAATGGCGAGTGCCTTACCCTTGAACGGTTCGCGAGGAACAGGCTTGAGAATCAAACGGAGCAGTGCAGAGCCGTGAGCCGGGAGTTCGATAGACACGCGGGAAACCGGTCCCAAGTCCTTCTTTTTCCATGCATCGCGAACTTCGACTTCGCCTTCTACGCCAATATCTTTAAAATCGCATTCAACAGTCTGGGTAGAGCCGTTATTATTGAGGAGCGCCACGGCAATATCGCCATTCTTCAAGGGTTTAGTCCAAACCTGCTTGCCTTGCTTGTCAGAAATGCGGTGGCCCTGAACGCCAAGAGAGTCCTGGTTGATGGCAATCATATCCTTGTTCAGATAAAGTTCCTTGGTCTCGTTGCTCATGTTGCGTACGTCGGAACTGATCATGATGGGGGCCGCCATGATGGACCACATCGTCATCTGCGAACGTTGTTCTTCATAAGAGAGTCCACGGTTGCCCACTTCGAGCATGTCCGGATCGTTCCAATGGCCAGGCTTTGCAATTTGCCAATACTTGTTGTTGGCATCGATAATTTCATAGACGCCGCGGTACCAGGAGGTAGAAATCCATTCGGGTCCGATATCGAAAGTGGTACGCCAGAGGTTCGCAATTTTTGGCATCCACTCCTTGTATTCCCACATGCAAATGCTGAACACGATATCGCGTCCAGAATTGCGGAGGGCCTTGGACATAGCAGTGTAATCTTTTTCCTGAGTATTCGGATCAGAATCGCAGTTATCGTACTTCCAGTAGTCAACACCCCATTCGGCGAGCTTCTTGGCATCCTGTTCTTCGTGACCATTGGAACCGCTCTGGCTATCCCACTTGCTGTTGTAATGGTGGCAGGTACGCTTACCGCGGTCGCCGTAAAGGCCGAACTTCAAACCTTTCTTATGCACATAGTCGGCAATGGCCTTCATGCCGCTGGGGAATGTTTTAGGGTTGTTCTGGAGGTTGCCCTGGGCATCGCGCTTGGTATCCATCCAGTTATCATCGAGGTTCAGGAACACGTAGCCCGCATCTCTCAAACCCGAAGATACCATGGCATCGGCAATTTCCTGAATCTGCTTTTCGTTGATATTTTCGTGGAATACGTTCCAGCTGTTCCATCCCAGCGGGGGCGTAAGCACCAAAGTATCGGCGCTCGCAAAAGCCGAGCCCGCCAAACCTGCCAAAGCCAAAGTTGCCAACACACCAAGTTTGCAACCGTCTTTTTTCTTCAAACCAAACATAAGCACTCCTGTTCCTGGGTATTACTATCCCCCAACCTAAAAATACTCCCCCAAAAGCATAACAAACACACCAAGAATTACGTTTCCCTTGACATATTATCCATGATGGATAAAAAACTACTGAGCAAATCCGAAAAGAAACCGAGCATATTGGCTTTTCTACATAATTTTTGTATATTATTTTTTGATGACAGGGTGGCAGGCCAATCCACCTAAGATAAAAAAGAAAGGTCTAAGATGAGCCGTATTTCGTATTTATATGAAATACGGCTTTGATTTTACCAAAGCGGTAGTCGTTCAGCAATCTGATATCGAATGTCAATGCACCATCGATAAAAAGGAATGGGTCGAACTCAACAAAAATTTGATGACAATTGCCACCAATTTCACCGATTACCTCAAAAAATTTGCAGCATCGTTAGAAAACAGTGACTTTAGCAAATTGCCCGTATTCAAATATTCTTCATTGCAGTATTTTATAGGAGATGTCAAATCCGTTGTTTCTTCAATATCTTCTATGTAAAAAAGCGTCCCCTTTTCAAGAGACGCTCTTTGATTAGAGAGAGACGTAAACTTTATCTCGCAACAGGAACCATTAATGAGCGATTTTGGCACCGCAGAATATAAACGCCCTTGCCAAACCCTGCATTTTGCAACGTTCTTTGCAGATTCGGCACGTCATTTTCAATAATTTCAACAAATCCGATTCGCTTGCCCGCGAGGTTATAGACACCGTACTTGCCGCTTGCCGATTTAAGATGCAACGGGGCGGCAACAAGCCCAGTCTTGTCTGCATCGGCAGGTTCCGCAATCTTTTTCAATTTTACGTTATCCAAATACAACGTCCCCGTCGAAGAACCTGCATTGAAACTCAGGCGGGAATCCTTATCGGTCGCGGCAGTCATTTGGAAATTAAACTTGAAGTTCTTAGACTCCTTGCCAATTTCGAAATTCAATTTTTCCTTGAGGTAGCTTGCCCACGGATCGGTGTGCTGCTCCACGTTCACTTCGAGCGTGCGCGTGCCATTCGCACTCGCGTCAAAACTCACTTCGTACCATTGATTTTTCTCTAAATGCAAGTCATGCTGGATCACCTGCACTTGGTAATTCTCCGTACCGACGGCAGAAATGTCGAGTTCATACTTGCCATTTTTCACATCTCCTGTAGCAGCGGCGCTACCGTGAGTCTGCAAAGTCCACGCCACGTCGGTAGAATCGAAGCCGCCATTGAAAATGCTATCGCGGTCGGTCGGCACCACAATCGGCGGCGGAAGCGAGGAACCGTCCAGCGAATAGTTCTTGACAAAGTTCCAAATTTCAACACTCGTGTTGACACTGACCGCCTCGTCCATGGAATACCAGTGGCCCTTGCCTGCAATCGTGAGCAAACGGACTTCGACGTTATCCTTGCAGCCGCTCCAGACTTCGAGAGAGGCCGCAGAGCCTGGCTTGCTTGATGGATACGGCTTTGTGACTTTGGAACTTGAAGAACATTTTTGCGCAGAAACCCAGCCCTTGAGGGTATTCACGGTACTGTTGTAATTCACCACGTCGTCGGTCGTGCCGTGCGTATGCATAATCGGCATCGCACGCTTAGGCGAGTTCACCCCACCGCCACCAGAAACAGGGGCAATAGCCGCAATCTGGTCGCCCATCTTGTTTGCAACATGGTAGCTCATCATGCCACCCATCGAGAATCCCGAAACATAAACACGATTCTTGTCGATGCCGTACTTGTTGTACATCTCGTTGATGATGGCCTTGATGAAATTGATGTCCTTGTCGCCACCGATGTCCCAAGCCTTATTTTGACCGTTCGGAAACACGACCACAAAGCGGGCCGTATCGGCAATCGGCTCCCACTTGGCGGCGTTCTGCTGATACGGGGCATCCTGATTCATGCCGTGCATCTGGATAATCAACGGACGGCCCTTTTCGATATTCTTCGGGGCATACACGTTCATGGTACGGTTCGTGCCGTTTACATTAATGTTATCTGCAAAAGAAGATGTCGCGAAACTCGCTAAAACAGCAAGCGAAAGAACGCAACGCGCCTTGAATATTTTTCCAAACATACCCTTATACTCCTTGAGGGAAATTTCCCACATTCACCCAATTAGAAAATACCTTTCGGCAGGAGCGTTATTACATACCGTCAAATATTTTTCATTGCATTTTTGACAATGGAAGAAGTTGTCCAAAACAAAAGAAGCCCCCATAACGGGGGCCGAGATGAGGAGGAATGATATGAATAAATTACTTTGTCACGGAGACGCGGTGGGTGTGTCCGTTGGTAAGCGATTTCACGAAATAGACACCGCTCTGCTTCACAAGCGAATTCACCTTTGCACGCACATCAAAGTTGTTCGATGCATCGACGCGACCGATGAACACACCGTTCAAGCTATAGACTCCGTACGTTTTTGAAGCGTCCATGCCGTAACGCAAGTCTTTCAACGAAGTCGTTTCGCATTTATCCTTGCAGAACTCCAGCCAATCGACGTTCACGTTGTTGCCCACGATTTCCACTTTAAGGGCATGTTCGCCTTTTTCGATTTCCTTAGTCTTCGCCGAAACTACTGAATAAGTGGACCAGTCATTTTCACCGTTCTGCTCAGCAATGATATCATCCGTAACCGCCTTGCCGTCAATGTAGAGTTTCACGCCCGCTTTTTCAGAAGGAGTCGCCATGTTCACTTTCACTTCGTAAGAGCCCGTTTCGGCGACATTCACCGTATAACGTAACCATTCGCCTTCAGCCGTGTAGCCAATTGCATAGCCCTTGGACTTATCGGCAGAATCGAGCTGTACGATATCGACTGGATCCTCGCGGTAGGCCTTGCCCTGGTTGTCGCCATCGGAATCGTAGTAGGCACGGTTCGACTTGCCCACATCGTAATTTTCCGCTTCGACCTTGCCAGGAATCTTGGCGGCAACGTCTTTGTACGGAGTCGGAGGAGTCGTGTCCTGCGTACCGCCCAGATAAATTTCATCCTTGTAGTCGGTACCGACCTTGAACCAGTCAAAGTCTGCATAACCGCCCGCAGTCTTTGTCGCAAAGTTGAAGAGGCCCCAGCGTACACCCACGAACATGTGGAGGTCGTAATTAAGCTTTACGTCATTACCAATCTTATTCCAAGTGTTGCCATCGGTGCTGTAGTAGAAATATGCAGTACCGCGGTCAATGGGCAGGTCAAAATCGATTCGCAGATAAACTTTGGAGTCCGAAAGATTTTCGCTTTTGACAAGACTCTCGCGATCCTTGTTTCCGCTGTACATCACCACCTTGTAGCTGCCACCGTCTTTTGCGAGAGCGACAAAGCCCTTGTCATCTTGCAATGCAACGAGGCCCGCCATGTCGCCATCCTTCATGCCCTTGCCATCGACAAGCGTTCTGCCGGAGCTCTTGGGGCCAAAGGAACGCTGCGTGAGCGTGTTCTTCGCGTTGACAATGCGGCTATCGGTACGGCCCGTGGTAATGCGCAAGAATCCCGGATTTGCCGTCAAGGACCAGTTCTTATTATCCGGGTTGTGGTTCCATTGCCATTCGAGCGGAAGCACGTCGGAATCAAAATCGTCAGAAGTCACCATGCCGTAGCCCGGGAGCGGAGATTCCGGCAAGTCAATCGTCGCAGGAGCCTTGGAACCACTCGTCGGAACCGGCCAACCGTCCTTCCATTCCATCGGGACCAAGTGCGACATACGTCCAACCGGGCCGGAATCGCGGAACAAGAGGGCATACCACTTGCCATCCGGCGTATCGAAAATGCCACCCTGCGCAACACCGTTATCGGACAAGAAATATCTTCCGCTAAATCCCGAGAGCAGGTTCTTGGAACGATACACAATTTCGCTACGGCTCTTGCCCGCTGGCCAAGAAATCGTGAACAAGTAGTATTCGCCATTGACTTTTTCCATGTGCGAACCTTCCTGCTGCACATAGTAATTGCTGGTGCCAGTCACCTGGTTCACGCTCACGCCGCCGAGTTTACCGCTCTTGCCGCCTGCCTTCACGCCGCTAGCGTCATCGTTGAGCTGTACGTAGCTAATCTGGTCGCCGCTGCCGTAGAACACCCATACGGTGCCATCATCGTCAAAGAACAGCGACGGGTCGTGATAGAACGGGAGCTGCACTTCGGACCACGGGCCATTTTCGACATCGGCGGTTTTGTACAAATGCGTTCTATTCGTCGTGTAAGACGGAGTCAATACATAGAAGAATCCCTTGTGATAGCGGATGCTCGATGCCCACGAGCCCTTGCCGTAAGCGTCCTGGCCGCCATTCAAGCTGATGTTATTACCGTTCGAAAGAGTCTGGTAAGCATACCCTACCGTACGCCACTGCGCCAAATCCGTGCTCTTGAAAACAGGCACGCCCGGTGCAAAATGCATCGTAGTCGTCACCATGTAATAAGCATCATCGACACGGACAATTGACGGGTCCGGACTATCGACATACATAATCGGGTTATTGACCGTCACGGCAACGCTATTTACAGCGGCAAACGCAGCAACAACAACGGCGGATTTTGCCACTTTACTAAACAATCCCATAGACACTCCTTTTTCCAACCTAAAATGGATAAGTTCTACAATTATAATTTACCCCGTTTACAGCAACTATTTACAAAGCATCGACCCCTTTTTATGGATTTTTTGTCAACAGGTTTAATTTATTTTACATGCAAGGCAGGTTTTTCTCAATTTTCTCAACGCTTTATTTTTTTTCACAACACCATTTCGCAACACCAACGATTCATCCATCTATATTTTGGTTAGGTCTGGCGCAAAAATGGGGCTTGGTTGGACCGGGTGAACAAAATGTTTGGAACGTTTAACAAAAAAAAGGAGTCGCTATGACCATGTTCAAATCCATGGCATTTGCAGGATCAATCGCAGCGCTTAGCTCTATGGCATTCGCCTGGAGCGTAAGCGGCACAATCACCTCAGAAGGTTCGGGCCGAGCACTTTCCGGTGTCAAGATTACATCTTTCAACTATGCGGGTGTAGAATCCACATCAGGTGCAGACGGTACATTTACAATCTCTAACGAGAGCGCCGGTTTGCACTCCGCAATGGCAGCCAAGGCTACCATCGGTTTCAGCAACAACATCATTACCATTTCCGGCATCAAGGCCCAGACCGTCACCGTGTCCGTGATGGATGCACTCGGCAAAGTTTGCGCATCCCAGACGCAGCACTACGTCAACGGGTTCATGACTTTTGACCTGAACAAGAGCACCGCCAAGGGCGCCAAGTTCCTCCGCATCAATGTTGACGGCAAAGGTGCCACCTACCAGCTTGGCAAGACGGTTTCGCTCATGAAGGAAGGCGACCCGCTGCCGTTCTTGCAGTTCTCATTGGACGGTTACAAGAACGCCACTTACCAGGCCAAGGCCGAAGTCGAAACCGACGTCCAAGTCAAGATGACAAGAGGCTCGAACGAACCGACCAGTTCGGATTCTAAACCTGAAAGTTCTTCTGCCAAGGTCGAAGAAAAATCCAGTTCTTCGGAACAAACAGCAGAATCTTCTTCTGCCGAAATACAACAAGTCATCGTTGACTGCGCTGGCAAGACTGCACAGTCCGGCAAAGACGAGACGGTAACCTTGACCGTCAAAGGCAGTTCAGGTCCCCGCAAGTTCATCATGCATGTGCCGAGCGCCTATAAGGGCGACAAGCCCGTCCCGCTGCTTATTGACTACCACCCGATCGGTGGTAACAGCGAAGGGCAGATGAGAGATACGAAGTACAAAGCACTCACCGATAAAGAAGGCGTCATCTCGCTCTACCCACAAGGCACCACCAAAACGATGGGCCCGGGCTGGAACGTCGGTCCATGCTGTTCCAACGACGATGACCTTGAGTTCACTCGCGAAATGATCAAGTATGTCAGAGAAAAAGCCTGCATCGACCCGCAGCGTATCTACGCAGCTGGCTTCTCGATGGGTGGCGGTATGAGTAACCACGTGGCTTGCATGATGTCCGATGTCTTCGCCGCAGTTGCTCCGGCAGCTATGGACCTGAACAAGACCAACAGCGCCAAGTGCACGAAAGCGCGTCCGATTTCTGTCATCAACTTCCGCGGTACTGGAGACAACGTCTGCCGTTACGGTGGTGGCGATAGTGGCTTCAACGACGGTTTGAACTTCCTCGGCGCCGAAGGCACCTTCAAGTTCTGGGCAGACGCAGACGGTTGCACCGGCTCTCCGTCCAAGAACAAAGATGGTTGCGACGAATACTCCAACTGCAAGGACGGCGTAAAGGTCGTGCTCTGCACCAAGCAGGGTGGTGGCCACGAACAGGGCGACGGCAACATCGGCTGGCCGTTCCTCAAACAGTTCACGCTCCCGGCTAGCTTCGTGAAGTAATTTCATTCATAATTCTATACACTACACCAAAAATCGCTCTAGGCATCCTGGGGCGATTTATTTTTTGGTCAATGGTGGTTAGTAGGAAGTAGACAGTAGGACAAATGCGTAGGTTGAGCGTCGCGGCCAAGAGTGTGCAAATTTACTCAAGCATAAGCCATTTATGGACTTATATTTGATAAATGCAGCCACGGACGCGAAGCGTCAACCTTGCTTGGACATGACCGAAACCAGCATTTGGTACTTGAGCGAAGCGAAAGGACAAGTTGGAAGTTGGCTGATTCTATGTTAAAAATCAATTTACGAAACTTTTTAACCTTTTATATTTCTGTAAAAATTGTATTTTATATCAGAAACGCGTTATCCATCTTTATTTTTTAGGTGGAATTAAGATGGAATAAAAAAAAGGAGTCGCTATGACCATGTCCAAATTCATGGTTTTTGCAGGAGCAATTGCAGCACTTAGCTCTCTGTCATTTGCATGGACCATCGATGGTATCGTTGTCTCAGACGTGGGACAGCCAATTGCTGGCGTAAAAATTACATCCCCGAACTATCCGAGTGTCAATGTAGCCACTAACGATGGTGGTTCATTCAGCATCACCGATGAAACCGACGCCATACACAATAAGCGCACGACAAGAGCGAATATCCAATTCTACAACAATGTCATCAGCATTTCTGGAATGAATGCAAACACGATTACCGTGTCTGTCATGGATGCTCTCGGCAAGGTCGCCTACTCCAAGACCATGCACAACATGCGCCGTTCCGCAAGTTTCGATCTGAACAAGAGTTCCATCAAGGGAGCCAAATATCTCCGCATCAATGCCGACGGACACCACGACACCTATAAGCTCGGAGACACGGTAACGCTCCTTAAGGAAGGCGACCCGCTGCCGATCTTCAACTTCTCGAAAGATGGCTTCAGGGACACCACTTACACCATGAAGGCCGAAAAGGAAGTTATCCTTATCAAAATGACCCCTGGTGTAAACGATCCTGTTTCATCTAGCACCACAGCATTGTCCAGCGCCATTGAAGCCCCCTCCAGTTCATCTGCAGCTCCTGAACCGGAATCCAGCAGCGAAACAGTTTCTTCGAGCAGCGTCATCGACTGCGCCGCCAAGGCCATCAAGGGCGATACGGAAATCATGGTCGATGGCCGCAAAGTCATCGTAAAGTTCCCATCGAACTTTGCTGGCGACAAGCCCGTTCCAATGCTCATCAACTACCACCAAATCTTTGGCAGCGCCTCTGACTGGGCAAATGAATCCAAGATTGCAAAGGTCGCCCTTGCCGATGGAGCCATCAATATTTTCCCGGACGGCATCGAAAGCCCGGGCATGGGACAGGCATGGAACGTAGGTCCGTGCTGCACCACCGCTGACGACGTTCAGTTCACCCGCAATTTCATCAAGGAACTCACCGAAAAGGCTTGCGTCGATCCGAAGCGCATCTACGCTGCAGGCTGGTCGATGGGCGGCGGCATGTCCAACTATGCCGGTTGCGTCCTCGCCGATGTCATCGCGGCAGCCGCTCCTTCTGCATTCGACCTCACCAAGGAAATTGTCGATGCAGGCAAATGCAATCCGGCACGTCCGTTCCCGATTCTCAACTTCCGCAGCACAAACGACGGTGTCGTTTCTTACGGCGGCGGTCTCTCCCAGATTATCGAAACAATGCCTATAACGTTCTTGGGAGCAGAACCCACCTTCGCAAAATGGGCAGAACTTGACCATTGCTCTGGAAACTACGTTGAAAAAGACGGTTGCAGATATTACGAAAACTGCGAAGGCGGTGCAATAGTCGGTCTTTGCATTCTGAACACCGACCATAACGAAGGTGACCCGCAAAAGGCATGGAACTTCGTGAAGCAGTTCAGCCTCCCGTAATTGCAGAAAACAATTAAAGTCATTTGCGACATTTCCCCGATCAACAAGGTCGGGGGATTTTTGTTTGTAAAAGTGATTAGTGATTAGAGGTTAGTGATTAGTGGTTAGAAAACGCAAGGGTGTTCCGTATCTGCGAGGAGTATCGTGTAAGGAGGTCCCCGGCCCTTCGACAGGCTCAGGGACCTTAGGCCGGGGAGGACAATGCGAAGAGAACCACTTTACTTTAGTCTCGCACGCAAAAGGCCCCGGCTTTCGCCGAGGCCTTTTATAGGAGTCATACGAATTTTGATAAACTCAGCCGTAAACAAATCCAAGTACTACAGCTACAATAGCAAAGAATGCTATCTGCTTTACGATTGCAAGTTCCTTACTATTCATAAACAACCACCTTCTTAGTCATGAGGTTTTGGCCATTCTTGCGGACAAAGAACACGCCTTGAGCTTGGTTGCGGAGCTTTGCATCGGCCTTCACGCAATTCATCGCGTCGGCCATTCCCTTGGCGGTAAACGAGCCCAGCTTTTTGCCGTGCATGTCATACACGCTAAAGCTACTTTCGGCTTCAGTCATGTTATAGCGGACATTCGCAATAGCATCGGATTCCTTGACAGCCTTGAATTCAACATAGTCGATATCAATCCAGTCGTTTGTGATTTCAAGTTTCAATTCGTGTTCGCCTTTTTTCAAGGTCACCTTGCCACCGCTCACTTCAGAGAACGTTTCAAAACCCTTGCCGTCATTCACGATTTCTGTACCAATTTTTACACTATCTATATAAAGTACAAAGCTGCCGGTTCCATTTTCACCTGCAACAAGGGCAGAAATTTCGTAATCGCCGTCGGCTTCGACCTTCACGGAATACTTGAGCCATTCACCCTTTTGGTTGTGCCCCACAGTAATCCCCATGTTCGGCTGGTAAATATCCACGTCGTCCTTGCGGAGCTTGCCACCTTCGTTGCCCTTGCTTTCGTCATGATAGGCGACTTCAGCACCGCCCTTGTTGTAGTTTTCAGCCTGAACCTTGCCAGGAATTGCAATCACTTCGGTATAAGGGCCGTATTCCTCAGGCGGTTCATCAGGAACGGTCGATTTGCTCGGATCCACCAGATTCACCGCCGGTGCGTTCGGGTCGATCGTCTTGTCGATGAGCTTGAGCATTTCGGAGCAGTAGCGGCGGCCCAATTCAATCACGCCTGCACGGCCAAAGTGGTAAGGGTCCTTGCCATTGCCCTGCAAGCCCTTGGAAGAGGCCAAGCCAAACTTTTTGAAGTTATTCTTGAGCTGCGCGATGCCGCCATTTTTGCTTCCGCAGCAGTTGTTGCCTTCCTGGAGCAATTCGCCCGCCACGAACGGAACTTCGTTTTCGTCCAAGCCAAGAGCGTCAATCACGTCCTTGTAAGTCTTATAGACCGTTTTACGCCAGTTGTCGTCGGTACCGTCACTTTCACCCTGATGGAAGATGAAACCCTTGATAACGCCCACTTCCTTTGCCTTCTTGGCGAGTTCCAGAATACGTCCCGGAGGGTTGTTGTCGTAGTCCTTTGGCCAACCCCAGGACATGATGTCCTTGCCATCACCCCTGAAGTACGCCTCGTACTGGTCCTTGTCAAAAGCCCTGATGCTCACCGCACCGATAGCAACCGGAATAATGCCCACGGTCACGCCCGGCAGGGAATCCACCATCGCACGGCCAAAATAGTCCGCCGGAGAAAGATTCTCGAACGCATGGAACATCGGCGGAATTGCAGCCGCCCATTCACCAGCCTTGATGGACTGCGTCGTCTTGCCACTACGCTGGCTTGCATTTGCCGTGTGCGACGCAAGCATAATGAAGTTCTTGGGTTCAGTCGCCTGGTCTTCGGCAGGAACGATATCGCCGTTACCCGCCATGTTGGACTGTCCGTAAGCAATATAAATATGGAAGTTCGGGTTCGGAGCCGCAACAGCACCCGAAACCGCAAACAGAGAAAGGCCAGCCGCAGCGCCTGCGACCGCCACAAATTTTTTAAGAATTTCCACGCTCATAGTGTTATCCCTTCATCCAAAATTTCACCTATTTAAAATTATCCTCAAACAAAGCCAACTGAACCGCAATCGGGTCCATATATTATGGATGTTTTGTCAATGAGAATTAGGAGTTAGGTGGTAGGAACGTGAGGGGGTTCCGTATCTGCGAGGAGGGCTGCAACGCACCGTCCTATACCCCCATACTTCAATTACACAATCTGTCCGCCACCAAGAACTATGTCTCCATCGTAAAAGACGGCACACTGTCCGGGAGTCACGGCAAAGAGCGGTTCATCAAAAATGGCGACAGCTTTATTTTCATCGACAATCGTCACATTGCAAGCGACCGGACGCTGGCGGTAACGCACCATCCCCTCGGCGAGGAACGTATCACCAATTGCATGCGGCCTACCGTGCCATTCGCAATTCACCATTTCAACACGGTCAAAGCAAACCGACGACTTGTCGCCAGTCACGAGAATATCGCCCGTTTCCGGATCGACGTGCTTCACGAATGCAGGCACGCCAATCGCAACACCGAGGCCTTTGCGCTGCCCGACCGTATATTTATGGAAGCCGTCGTGCGTATTCCACACCTTGCCGTTTTCATCGACAAAGCGGCCCGCACGAGTCATCTCGCCAAAGCGGTCCTTCAAAAATTCAGTGTATTGCGAACCGTAAATGTCAAAGCAAATGTCCTGACTGTCGCCTGCTTTGGCATTCACAAAGCCGTTCTGTTCCGCAATTTCGCGGACTTCGCTTTTCACGTACGTTCCGAGCGGCGTAAGCACGTGATTGCGGCGTTCATCGGGAACCCAAAATAAAAAATAGCTCTGATCCTTGCCGGGGTCTCGACCACGCAAAAGCCTACGCGTTCCATCAACATCTTCAATACGCACATAATGCCCCGTCGCTAAAAAGTCAGCCCCAAGCGACTTCGCATAATCCATCATCCAGCCGAACTTGATAAAGCGATTGCAGTAACAGCAAGGGTTCGGCGTCCGAGCATGAGCAAAATCCGCATGGCAACGTTTAAGGACCTCGCCCGTAAAAGCGTCCGCACAATTCGCCACATGATGCTCGATGCCAAGCTTTTCGGCAATTGCCCGCGCCCGTACGACGCTCGTGTCGTTTTCAGGGTCAAAAGTTCCGCCGACATCGGGTAAAACGCGAAGCGTCACGCCCACGACTTCGTAGCCCTGCTGTTGCAAAAGCAATGCGGCCACGGACGAATCCACGCCACCGCTCATGCCGACTACGACTTTCAGCTTACCCATTAATCAACCTCAGCAAATTTTTAAAGCAGATCCCGGAACGGAGTCCATGGCAATTAGTAATTTAGAATCAGGTTATACGTTTTAAAAATTTGAAATTAATAGACTCATGGATCCTATCGCAGAAATAATGGTTTCTATCGGCACTCCGTGCCTCCAGAATGACAGGCTTCCAGGATGACACTCGAAATTAAACGTTCTTTATTACAAACCTGTTTACTAACCACTGTTTACCAACCACTTCGTTAATCAAATCTCAGCATCAAAGCGAGTTCGAACTGCAAGATTTGACGCACGTGAGCCGTTTCGTCATCCAGCTTTTCGTGAATGCGCCTGTACTCGATGTAAGAACTCAGCGAAGCCATCTTGTTGAACTGGTAAGATGCGCTCGGACGGATAAACCATTCATGCGTTCTCGACGGAACCGAGCGGTACGTCATTGACAGCTTCGGCTTGTAAATCGTCCTTTCATTTTCAGGAATTCCAGAATCGTAAGACCACTGCTTATAGATGCCATCCGTACCAGATTCCGGATTTCTCATATCATAGTCATCACCATGAGTGTATTCCTTGCGAATCGTCTTCTTGTAATCGTAACCAGCGGTAAGCTTCAAGTCAATATCGTTCTTGAGCTTAAAGTACCATTTCCAAAGCTGGAAGCCCTTATTAAGCTTGAGCGGATACGTAATCGTAAAGTCATCACCCACATTAATGGCGAAATCGTTGTAAAGCGCAGTCGGAATCCACGGTGTTTCAAGGAAGTAGCTCGTCGTATCGGTGCAATTGCCTTCCGTCTTATTCGGCCAGCAAGGATCCGAAATCACTTCATCCTTCGGGGTACGGTCCGTCGATTCAATCTTCATGCGGACGCTGTTTTCGATGCGCAAGTTATTCTGCGTAAGGACAGAAACGCGAATCAAGGGATTGAAGTTCCAGACATTCGCCCAAGAATCTTCGGCACTCTGGAACGGACGCCTCGTCACCGTGCGGCTATAGTCGAAGCGATGGCTCAGGCTTACGCTGCGGAAACTATTGAGGAACGGCACTTTCTGCGAGATGTTCGGGATAGAAATTCCAATGCCAAGTTTCGGAAGGAGAGTCGTCGTGTCGATGAACAGCGGATACTCACGAGACTGCGAGAAATCCTCTTTCCACTGGAAATCCGCCGAAACAGAGATATCCCAAATAGGCAAGGTAAATCCCGTAGAAACCTGCAACGAACGCGACACAGCATTGCGGAAGGAACCTTGATACACAAGCGTATCCACATGCTTGTTCCTGTACTGGGCAAAGCCGGTAAAATCATCGCGATCAGTAAGTCCCATATTGCCCGTCATGATGTTCCAAAGTCCACGGAAACCGCGACCATCTCCAAGACCCAATCCGTAGAGGTAGTACTGGAACGGAGTCACTTTCTGTTCTTCGTAAAGCTGGGCCAAAGTAAAGTTTTCACCGACGGTGTTCGTACTGGCGTTCCAGTTGAACTTGATTTCACGCCATTTCAATTTTTCCAAGAAACCAGCAACCGGATTGTCCTTACCAAACAAACTTGCCAGTTCGACAATCTTGAAAGTCGGCGTAAATTCGAAACGGTTCGTCTGCGATATCGTCCAGTAATTCTTTGCAATATTGGACTGGTCATAGAAACTGAAATCATCCGGAATGCTCTTCTGCTGGTTAAAGTCAGACGAGAACTGCATATTGAACGGGATGAACGGAATCAACTTGGGATTGAAATTAATCCTGAACTGCTGATTTCTGGAGCGTTCGTTACGGAGAATACCATAAGCACGGCCATATTGACGATGCCCGACGCTATCCACCTTATAGAACGCAGTCGTATCATAACGGATTTCATAAGAATCCGGATTCTGCATATCAATTGGCAACTGCTTTCCGTTAGCATCGGTCTTCGCAAGCGTATCAATCGGGATAATCACGAGACTGTCACGCGACACATAGACCTTCCTATCGTAATGGTCGTGGTCAAAGATGTAACCGCTAGCAAAGAGACCTCCCTTATCAAACGTAAAGAAGTTTTCCTTGGTAAAGCCTTCGCGGTCGCCACCGCCGAACATGTCACGCTTGATATTCACGGAATAATTCAAAGTCAGGAACGACAAAAGGTTCCAGCGCATGTTCAACTTGTGATTGAGTTCTGCGGTATAAGTCACCACCTTATCGACTTGCGGTTCCACGAAATCAGGATCGCGTGCCTGGTTCACATAACGCACGTAATTAAAGTCAAACAGAGTCAAATCGAACGTCTGCGGCCACGGTTCAAATTCTGTCTTCGAAAGATCTTTGAGCCAAGAATACTTGCTAAGACCTTCGAACGGTTTGAACTTGAACATGCTGAACGTCCCCAACTTATATTCAAGCATGGTATGGTAGGAATACGTAGAATCCGCCGATGTAGTAGAACGACCTTCGGACTGGTGGTAAGAATAGCTCAAAGCCGGGCGTTCCAAGAACGCTTGCGAAAGGAATTCGCCCCACTTTGTCTCGCTCGCCTTATAATCCTTGTGGTAGCTGATGCTAAAGCTCAAGTCCTGCTCATAAGATTCATAACCCTTCGATTCGGCATTATCCCTCAACTTGTTTTCTTCACCATCAGACTCTACGGCAAGATTACCTTGGAACATGTCTCCCGTCAAATCAGCAAAACTGCTCTTTCTGAGAATCATGTCGTCCGTGGGCTTCATGTAGGGGCGTTTCGTAGAACTGTGATAACCGAACGACATCGGAATGTGATAGCCAAGCGAATCGTTCAAGAACTTGTTGAGCGCAATGGAAATGTCAGCAGAGATATCAAGCTGCGAGGCGGCCTGCGCCGGATCCGGCTTCGGGGAACGTCCCGAATTGGATAGCGTCGCAAAATCACCGTCCTGATAACGAACTGCGCCCGAAAGCGATATGAAGTCCGCAAAATTCACTTGACCATTCACACGGGCGGCATAACCCCATTCCGTATCCATTTCGGAAAGACGCAAGTCATTGATCCAGAACGTACCTTTAAGATCATCTGGCGATGCAGAAGAATCCGCGATAATAACAAAGCGAATCCAATCGACTTTCGTAATGGACGGATTACCCACCAAGCGTAACTGCTCTTCGCGATTTCCATCCAATTTTTTCACGACAGGTTCCAAATAAGGCGGATGACGGCCACGCTTCAAGTCCGAGAAATCGACAATGTCCATCGCAAAGGCGTTATCGAGCCAGTTCTGTTCGTGGCAATCGCGCCTGCGGTCCGGACTGCAAGACGACATGTCCAAATTCACCGGACGGAAGCTCCATTCATAGTAATCGTTGGAACCGTCAATGGAACCTTCACCGAACTGCAATGCAAAACGCACGGGCACATTCGTTTTCTCTTTCGCTGTCCTCGCCTTGTTTTCGTAATGGATTTCCATTTTCAAGGACTTGTAAGACGAGAAGTTCTTCGTATCCGTTTCAAACAAGCGTGTCACACCCACTTCTTGACCAGGGCTCATGTTGTGGTAGTCCAGAACAAGAGCCGTTTCCTTGAGCGGGGCGTTCGAATCCGCATCGCGTTCCGTAATTGTATTCGGAGACTTGAAATACGAATTTGCATTTTCGCGATTGTTGATTGTAGAAACCTTGATGTATGTCGTATCGCGGGAATCAACGGATTCCGTAATGCGATTTTCAACACCGTTCACTTCGACGATCTGGGAATTTTCATTAGAGGTCGTGCGATAAAGGTCGGCGACCGTCGTTTCTTCCCAAGCGTTGCCCAACACTGCAAGACTTACAATCTGCACCTTCGCTTCGGAAACGCCCGGTCCTAAACGGCCAAGCCAAACACGGGTAAACTGGGATTCCGTCAAAATATCCCTATAGCTGCTTCCCGTCGGAGAAACAATCGTATCGTACTGGTTCAGCGGAATTCGCCACCTGCGCCAACCGTTCTTGAGCTTTTCGAAGTTCGCCTCGTCAGTGTCCGAAAGATTGATTCGGTAACGTACAAAGCTAATGTCCGTATCGAGAGAACCGTTCCTATTGATATCTTCAGTATCGTAGGCGCGTTCACCCAAGTTGCCCTCAGTTCCGTTAATGTTTACAGGCGGGTCCGTTTCTTCGTCCAAGTCCTTAAAGTTGTCTCGGGCGATATCATTCGTCGCTGCATCGACAGACGTTGCGTTAATAACCTTCGACTGGCATCCCGGAACGCGGCAATCCCATTCAATCCTGTATTCTTCAGTTCCCTCTCTATTGTCGAGACCACGGTCATGCCTTGCCGTCGTCATGCCGATGTCATTTTCACCATTGTATTCGCCATTAGGAGCTTCACCGCTAATCGAGAGGTCTTCACTGATAAGGCCCAAGTCTATGAAGATGGAACCGGAATTACCACGAGCGACCACTTCGACATACTTCATCTCGCTCATATCCTGATAATACGAGCTGTTCGGACGCATAATACCACCCCAAGAATTACCCATCAAATTATCGTTGGGACGAAGCGTCATCTTGAGCACAGTCAAGTGCTGGTTATCGACATCGGAATTGCCTACGTTATCATAAATGTACTTGTACAGTTCCGTATTGTTGCTATGCCAAATAAATTCACCTTGATGCTTGTAATCTTGATTTTCGATATAAGTCAAAAGCTCGTCCGCGTTATTACCGGAATTTACACCGCCCGGCGGAGAAGCCTGATACCAGGACTGTCTAGACAAAGGATACACAAGGCCTGTCGCCGTCGATTCGAAATCTTCGACAAGGGCGGTCTTGTTCTTGCTTGTGTTCGCATTGTGGCGGCTACCGGCAAATTCAGCTTCGACTCGCCAACTCGACGAAGCCGTTGTGTTGATGCCAGGAATCGCATTCACCAAGTCCGTAAGGGCTTTTACGGTATCTTGCAAGCGGACGTTAAAGCCCCAGAGGAAGCTGGAATACGGTTCGTTGCCAAGCGTCGGAACTTCTGCGGTCGTACTCTGGCTCCTATAGAGAGCGGTAATGCCGAACACAGAGCCGGCACCAAAGCCGTACAAATCAAGAGGCAATTCAGCACGTGCGCCCAAAAGCAGTTTGTTATCCACTTCGAACATCGGTTCGCATTCGAACTTGACCTTGATTTCTTTGTTCGGGTCCAAGGCACGTTCGCTCAAGAGTTCAATTTGTCCGAGTTCGTAGTTGACTTCGTAGTCCGTACCACGGATAAGCGTCGTAGAACCGGCGGTCACCTTTTCGGAACCCGGAGAAATATCCATACAGCTACCGCTATTGACGGAATAACTCGAATTCGGATCGCGTACGCTAATCATAGAATTACGACGCTTGCCCACGGATTCAAAGTAGTACAAACTCGTAAAACGGTTCAAATTATAGACAGGCAACGTATAAAGTTGCGCCATCGCTGCACTGGAATCCAAATTGCGCAACGGCTCCAAGCAGTTGGCACGAGCACGTTCAGTTGCATTCGATCCGGAATACTGTGAAAGTGGCTTACAAGGCAACCACATTTCACCGGTGTAGTTACCCGAAGCATCCTTCGTAAAGATGGTTGCATCACTTACTAACGGAGTTCCGGTCGTCGTATCCGCAAGGCCAAGCGTTTTCAGATAACTGCCCGAAATGCCGGACTTGTTCTTCATGCGGAGCACAAAGTTGTTTGCACTCGCATCCGAAATGCCAATGGAATACACATTACGGAGCATTAGCTTATCAATGTCCGTCAGTTCCGAAAGCGTCGCGTCCCATTGGATAAGGACGGCTTCGTCCCCATCGCGCAAAGTCGTTTTTTGGCGGTTGGTACCATCACCACTCCAACTAGCGGCAATAAGCGAACTGCGAGTAATACCGTTTATTTTAATGATACCCGTTCTTTCATCATACTTGTAGTCATCCGATGGTATTTCCACCATGCGATCGACAGTCTTACGGATTTCCTTGCCCTGCGGAGTCTTATAAACGACCGTGACTTTATCAATGACATCGGCGGAAGTGTTCATCGAACTTCTTCTGTACAACTTCAGAAGCGGAGCTTTGTAATTCGATGTCGAACGGCCTGCAATACCGGCATTGATGTAGGCGTTCCTCGCCTCGTGGTTCAAGAAGTAATAGCGGTACGCCAAGAACTGCTTGTCCGTCACTTGGAATTCCGTCGTAGATTCGTTCGCCTTGATGGAATACTCTTCCTGTTCGCCACCATCCTGCGATGCAATCGTCGTAAGTTTCCAGTCGCCCAGTTTCCAGTCTGCCTTGATACCAAAAAGTCCTTGGTGGTTTTCGGAATAACCAGTGAACTCCGTACCGGCAAGCGACAAATTCGTCGTACCCGCTTCGACTCTCTGCAAAATGTAATCTTCGAATTCGCCCTTGAACGATTCCTCATAAACAACGCGGATTTCGTTCTGCGAACCGAGGCCTTCATCGACGTTCTTGATTTCGACCGTGATGTACGGACCGATCTTACCTTCGACCATGAAGCTCGGGTTGTAGTCCAATGACGGAGAAGGCCAGAGACTCGTCTTGGTGCTGCCCTCGGCATCGTCCTTTTCACCGTAGCCCTTGAAGCGGACATCCATCGTACCCTTCAGCATGAGCTTCGGCTTGTTGAAACCAAAGTCCTTCATCCACGCAGGCATATTCACGGGAATCGTAATATCGAATACCGAACCCGTTTCAGGAGCTTCGTAGCCGCCATCATTCTGCCCTATAAGGCCATTGAGCCAAAGACGCTTGCGGCCCACATCGTACATGTCCGAAACGTAATCCGCAAGTTCCGGATAATGCGATGTCCAAAGGACGGTCGTATCGGTACGGGTCGTCGAATTCACGCGTTTTTCGGACACGTCAATTTCACGGGTTGCCACATCAATATCATGAGTAAAGAGCTGCCCCTTGGACGTATTCATGAGTCCCGGACGCATGCCAATGCCACCCAGCGGCAAAAGCCCGTCTAGCGGGGACGTTGATTTCGGCACAGGGAAGTACTTGATAGACGGAGTCCATTCGTCCGAACGGACTTCGGAAACATCGTGAGGCGCATCTGTCGCAGCAACAACCGTCACAGAAGAACGTTCCGACGACATTACCGTCTCCGATGACGACGAACGAGCCGACGACAAAGCAACGACATTCGCTGAAGACGCAGGCAAGGATGCAGACGAAACCGCCACAGACGGTTCAGACGACGAAAGCGGAACAGCCACCGGAGCGGAAGCAGACGATACCGCGACTTTTGCCGAAGACTGCACAACTGCAGACGAACTCGCAGGCGCAGTTTTCGCAGAAGACGAAGACAGCACGGTCACAGACGATGTAACCGGAGCCGCCGATGAGCGCGGAACATCAACAGCCGACGACAACTTCACAGGAGCAGAAGCCGACGATTTTGCCGCCGAAGAAGGCGGTGCTGCAGAAGACACAGGCGGAGCCGTAGCCGCAGACGAAACAGCCGTCGAAGCGGAACTTACCGGCGGAACATCCTGAAACAGTTCATCGTCAAAAAGAGATTCATACGAGCTAAGCGTCCCGTCTTGAGACCAGACGGAACCCACAGCGACAAAGCTGCAAGCAGCAAAACCCCAAAGGGCGGATTTAAAAAACTTTCTAAAACGCAACGGTCACAAAATACAAAAACATGACATTGAAAATTAGCACTGATAACATAGAAAAAAAGAAACACACCCGTTTTCACGAGTGCGCTTCTAAATCAGTTTCTAGACCTTTAAAGGATAAATTAGAGGAATACTTCGATACCGCCGCGGCACTTTTCCCAAGCCGGATTCTTCTTGCACAGAAGGTCCATCATCTTGTCATAAGTAGCGGTGTTGCTGAAGCCCTTCCACAAGCGGCGTTCCACAGATTCACCAGAATCCTTGTCGATCGTCGTGATGGTGTCGTAGTAGTTGGAGTTATCCTTGAATTCAGAAATCAAGATGTTCTTCAAGTCGTCCGTGTAAATGCGGGAGGCGTACTTGAGGATGGAATCGTTGAAGTTGAGTTCGTTTTCGACGAGCCATTCAAAGTCCTGGATCGGGTTGCCGTAGATGAGCCAGTGGCGGAGCGCGAGAGCAACCACCAAGTCCTTCACGGCACTGCGGAAGATGAATTTATCTTCAAGGCGACCGTTCCACGTGATGCGGGTCAACGGGTTATCGTCGTTCGCTTCGATGGACACGCCCTTGCCCGGAGTGACCTTGCGGATCTTAATCGGCAAACGGCTGAGGAGCTGCCATGCCTTCGTGAAAGCGATAGTCTTGCGGACGAATTCTTTTTCCTTTTCGGGAGCAACGCGGACAAACGCACCGAAGCAACGCTGGTAGAGCGTTTCCTTGTCGAAGATGCAGTCACTGGAGCGGCATTCGCTGAGCTTGCCGTCCATCATGAACAAGGTCTTTGCAAGTTCCGGACGCATACGCACTTCGAGCTTGCGCGTACGGGCCTTGAGGCGCACACCGTCCTTATAGACGTAGGTAAAGCCTTCTTCCTGGTAGCGCTGCCAAATGAAGAACTGCAGGTCGTCCGCCGCACGCAGATGGTAGCTGAACACCGGGTTCTGGCGGTTGTTCGCCATCGTCACCTGGTTGAGGAAGTTGTCAGCACCCTGGTACGGCACCACGACCTTCACCAGCACCTGCGGATTCACAGGCTTCTTGCTCTTCTTGGCGTACTGTTCATACGTGAAGAGAGACTGGGCACCGTTGATGATCTTCGGGCGTTCGATGAAGAGCACCTTCTTGCCATCGCGGTCCTTGAGTCGAAGATCGTCGCCCGTGAGCGTCATACCGTTGTGGAGGAACGGGAAGTCATCGACGTTCACGTTCTTGTCGTCGTTGCGTTCCATCGTCTGGAAAGCATCGATAAGAGCGGCATTCGTATGAGTGAGATTGCCCAAGTAAGTACGAATGTTAGAGCTTACAATCGCCATGTTGTGCTTGGTCTTGAGGCGCTTACCGAGAGCAACATGGTAGTCAAAAATCGTGCGGATCGGGCAGAAGCCGAGGAAAAGCTCGCCGTGATCGCTAGTGAGGTGGAGCGGTTCGGAGTCCATCTCGATTTCAAGCTTGTCGTCTGCACTGCGGAAGTCGCGAGTGAGGTCGTCGTGTTCAGCAATGATTTCGAGCTTCGCCTTGACGTCGGTCTTCCAGAGCAAGAGCTTTCTGCGCATGTCCTTGAGGGTGCGTTCAAGTTCGGAGTCCGTAATGTCGCGGCTTGCGCGGGTACGAAGCACCGTGATTTCCAAAGTTTCCATGTACGGACGACTTGCAGGAGTATTCTCGTCCTCTTCGGTTTCTTCGTCAGTAATCTTATTGACCGCCCACGGATCAGCTTCTTCACGCAGCGAGAGGAAGAACGGGTTCGTCGGATCGCTGGTGCGGAACACGGCTATCTGGAGCTGCTTCAAGTCGGCGTTCAAGTGCGCGACAACCTTTTCGAGCGGAGTATCTTCATCCAAGAAGATGAAGAATTCCATAAAGCCCTGTGAATACTGGAAGCCGTGGAAGCATCCATTTTCATCTAGGTTCAGATGCCGGAGTGCCTTGATTCTATCGTTCGGGTCGTTAGGGTTCAAGCTCAAGAGGCTAGCGACAAATGCTAAGCGGCGTTCCTGCGATTTTGTTAGTTCCATTTTTTCCTCAATAATTACACTG
>NZ_JAFWOM010000058.1 GCF_017545445.1 Fibrobacter sp. | reverse complement strand
TCATCGTCACCCTTAGCGTCATCGGCTTCGAGCGCTTCGATATAGACGTTCTTCGACTTGCGCGGCTCGACTTTCAGACCACGCTTCTTGCACTCGTTGTACAGCTCCTTAGCCGTCTTGCTCTGATAGCCGTCATCGTCGGAATCGTCATCGTCATCATCGACAGGCTCCGGCTCCGGCTCGGGTTCGGGCTTAGCATTAGGCTTGCGACCACGCTTCTTGGGCGCGGGCTTCTCCGGCTCTGCCTTTTCCTCTTCTGCCTCTTCAATAGGCTCTTCGTCGGAACCATCGGAAACGGCATTATCCTTGATGGACTTGTTGACCTTCTGAGCCGTAACGTGCGACGGGATATAGCTCATCAGCTCAACGAAATCATCACCAGCCTTTGCAACGCACTTGGAAATCATGATTGCAAGGCGCGGAAAACGCTTGCCGAATTCCTCAAGCTGCTCCTGATTCTGATTTTCGGCGATAACCTTAACGCCATCCGCAATACTGAAATTCGTAGCCATTTTCAAATCTCCTTTCGATTTCGTGAACGCCCCTTGCGTTTCACTACTGATTCTAGCTACTCGATTTTACGCTAGGCTTCTTGCCCTATTCACTTGTCAAGGTGCAACTGCAACCCTGCCATTTCATTTTAACACACCCAAAACGACGTTTCAATAGCTTAAAACGAGATTTTGAGCGACTTTCTAATCATTTTCGGCAATTTCCGCATCTGCCGGAGTTTCATCCCAAGTTTCAGCCTCGGTAATCGCAACGGTAATTGCATCGCGCAAAGCTTTAAGACCATCGACAGAATCAACGCGAATAGCACCCTTCATGAAAAGCTTGGTTTCGGTTGAACCCTCTTCAACGGTAACTTGCTGAGCAATCGTGTAACCGCCACGCGAACAAGACGAAATAACGACGTTGCGCTTATCGGTTACCTTTGCGCTCGAAATCTCTTCATACGTGATTTTCTTATTAGCCATTTCAGTTCTCACCCCTTTCTATTCCTCAATTTCAATTTGCGCCTCCATGAGAATTTGAAAGCGCGGGTTATCATCACTCTTCAACGGCAAGAGATTAAGATTCTGCATTTCGATGAAATCGGAAAGACCGTTAAACTTCAACTTGCTTTCTCCATCACCATCAACAATAACGTTCTTAACGCGCCACACGCCAAGCATCATTGCCTTGTTGCCCGGAACCTTGGCTTTAATCGTCACATCGTTGTTAAGCATCTGCAAAACCTGAACGCTCTTGACCAACTCGCCATACTCGGCAACTAAAACCAAATCGACAGCACCACTCGCCTTTAGGCTATAACCGTTAAGCTGCACGACTTCTTTAATTTTAATCTGCTTTTCCTCGCTCATAACGCGCTTTTCCTTTCTTTCTCGAACTGCTTTTCATACTCTTTGTTATACGCATCCCTAGCACTAGCAGCCGTTCTAATCATACCATCCGGCAACTGATTCGGCATAACGTCTTGGATATTTTTGAAAATCTCTGCAAACGTCTTTGGACGCTCGAAAGCCTCGCCATCGCAATGAGCGGCTAAATCCTTCAAATCACTTGGGCGCATCAAAATGAAAACGTCATCTGATTCGATGAACTGCAACGCGAAAAGCGGTATCTTGTGCGCAACGTTCGCATTGTATTCAAGCGTTTCAAAATCCTGCAACTTGAAAGATATCGATTTATGGTCTGTGCTTTTAAGTTGGCAAATCACGTTTTCGGATTGCCCATCTTCCTTTTCGACCCAACCGCAACCGCTGCCCTTCGTGGGCTTCAATCCAAGCTTCTTCATAATCCTAGCTTCGTTTTTGCGGTAAAACTTGCCTGACCTATTCGGCATCTTTGAAACCTCCGATTAAATCGCCGATTGCAAAATCAACAATCGACTTGTCTTGAATTTCGATTTTCAAAGTATTCTGAAAAGCGTTAAGGCACATTTCGCAAACAGAAACGATATTCTGCGCATACATCATGCTCGGCATCTGAATTTCGAATTCGTAAACCAGAGCATTGACGAAATACGTTTTCGGGTAAACAACCTGAACCTTCCAGAAACTAGCACTGTTGCTTTCGCGCTCGAAAACAAATACCAGCTTTTTAACCTCCGTTGCATCGGCAATCGGCAATTCGTATTCAAAACGAACGCAATCTTTATCATGGTACTCGCGGCGCTTCAAATCGCCGATATTGATTTTTCCCATTTTTCAAAATCCTCTCTAATCAGGATGATAGCCCATCAAGACCATATAAGCCTCATGCGCCCTATCTTCCAATGTCTCTAAAGAATCCTCAACCGTGCCGATTCTATAACTTTGAAAATCAAGCGTCGCATACAAAGAACCTGTTTTCGAATCAATCGTGATAACCGGGCTGTTGTAGCCATCGCCGTTTTCGAATTTCT
>NZ_JAFWOM010000012.1 GCF_017545445.1 Fibrobacter sp. | reverse complement strand
TTCCGGCGCGATTTGGACTGTCTGTCGCGGTTCTCCGTCGCTTGTAATGGTTTTTCCCGAAAGACGGGGGAAACCGCCAAAAATCGGGTATGATGTGAGACATTTGTGAGCTTTTTGTGAGCCGACTTTTAGGCAAATTTTAGTAGATTTGTTTGTATGAAAAGCTACAGCATATCGCAGCGGTACAAGTACCGCGGCAACCTTACATGGTACGGGAGAATCGCGGAGGATGGCGAGTTCTCCTACATAAGCCTTAAAACCAAGCGCAAGAGCGACGCACAGGAATGGCTGAACATGATGAACGCGGCCAGGTTCATGCCCGAGGAAATCCGCCGCAAGCTCATGCCGAAGGACAGGGGCTTCGACGAGGCGCTCCCGAAGTTCCTGGATTCTGTCGCGGCGTCCAAGGGCGACGACTCCAAGACCCACCTCGCTTACAAGTACCGACTCAAGACATTCAGGGAATGGCTTGACGCAAACGGCATCAAGACGCTCATGCGCTTCGATGCGGAACAGGCGACGAACTGGGCGGTGTGGCTGTCCGAAAGGTACGCTCCCAAGTCCCAGCACGAAATGGTTCGCTGCACAAGCCAGTTCTGCCAGTGGGCGGCTAAGATTTACGACCTGGGCGACTACAACCCGTTCCGCGACGTGGCGTTCCCCAAGGTTCCGAAACGCGCCAAGGCGTTCTGGACTCCCGAACAGATTGAAAGGATTCTCGACAACGCGCCCGACCCGGAATTTAGACTGTTCTGGTCGGTCATGGCTTTCGCTGGCTTGCGTCATGCGGAGGCTTGCCGCTTCGGGCCGTCGTGCATCCAGGAGGACGGAAAGATGCGCGTCGTCGGCAAGGGCGACAAGGAAGCGTTCCTTCCGATTAGCGACCGCCTCAAGGCGGAAATCAAGCGCTACGGCAAGCTGAAAGACGGCATGTTCGCGACAGCCCGTTTCGACCATGCGGACAGGTGCAACGAAACGCTGCGAATTGCAGTGGAAGCTGCGGGATATAAGAGCGACGACGCGACGAACCACAAGTGGAGACACTCTTTCGCCTCCAACCTTATCCGTTCCGGCGTTGGCCCGAAAATCGTTCAGCAGTTGATGCGTCATGAAGACGTGCGCCAGACTTTGGACACCTACAGTCACCTGCTGCAAGACGACCTGGAAAAGGCTCTCAACAAAAAATAAAAAAGGCTCGCAGAAGCGAGCTTTTTTTAATCCATACTTATCTGTTCGGGGTTGTAAACAAACTTTCGGGCATAATCTTTTTGTCTAAAATAGACCTCTTTGAAATCCCTTCCAATACTTACAAAGCTAAACACCCCTGCCGCATCAAAAGTATCAACTCTTAGCCAAAATGATTTTTCGTCTTGTTCTCTTTCGCCAAAAGCAACCATGTAATGCTCATCGCGAACTTTTTCATCCTTTCCGAAGGTTCTGATAACTAATTCATTTTCATTAAGAGTTATATAACCTTTTCCAGAAACCGCTTCCATTTTTTCATAATTAACCTTATCTTCACTGTCTGGAAAAGCTCGATATACAGAAGTGAAATACATTCGGAAAGACTTTAGCCTTCTTGCGTAATATTCTTCAGCAGTTTCCTTTTTGGGAGCATTTTTCTTTTTCGCAAGAACTAAAGCTATGATGGATAAAACGACTGCCACTGCGGCAAGAAAGATTGCTATTTCCATTTCCGTCCCTTTGTTTGTTTTTGATACTGAATGTAAAAAAAAACATACATTGTCAAGGGTATTGCTGAATTTAGCCAGTTTATTTACAAAAATTACCTATTTTCTGTTAATTCGAGCTCAAGACAGCCCCATTTTTACAAACAGATAGAGCTATTTTTGAAGCATGATTAAAGAAACTATAGACGCATGGAAAAACCTTATTCTCGGTCTTTACGAAATGCTTTTCGTACCGCTTCAAGAACATAAATCGAAGCCCGAAACATTCCGTTCCTTCTGCCTCGTTCTTGGTTCTTTAATTGTTATTGGCGGCTTTGCAGTCGTTGCTGCATGGGGACTGGTATTCTTCCTGTTTAGTCGTCTTTAAGGTTTCTTCAAACCAGCATTCTTTTCAACGGTGTTGAGGCACTGTTTGAGCATCAACTCCGCAGCCTTATGCACATCGCCGTTTATTTTCTTCAAGAACGAAACTGTCTTTGTTTTAAAGTTGTCCTCAAACTTTCCGTCAAGAACATCAGGCCATTTACCGATTTTCAAATCAACCGCGAAAGTCTTGCCGAGCGTGGCAGCTTCCTTCTTTAGGTTGCCCCCCAGTTCACGATAATGTGCTTTCGTCTTTCGGGCCAGAGCTGCCATCGCGTAACCCAAATCCAAATCATTCGGATTCACCTGATAGTTCCTCAATGCATGTTCAATCTCGACCATAATTACAAATAATTATTCTTCGTCAATCATTTTTTTCATTTCAGCAGTTCTGTCATTTGCCTCGCGACATTCAAGAAATTCTTTTGAAGTATGAATTATAAATCCGTTTTGATGTTTATTAGGCGTTCTAAAAGTTTTTGCATCGTCAGCTTTCATCTCAATAACTTTATATAACGAACCATCATCCCAAAACAACACAACAACGAGCAAATCAAAATCCCAAGAGCGAAAAACATTCAACGATTTGTCTGTTTTCCCGATAGAAACTTGTCTCGATTTCACTTGAATCCGAGTTCCATCTTCACATTTCAAATCAAAACTTTTATTCGAATTGGGCATTTTTTCCGCTTTATACAGTTTTCTTATAAGAAACTCAGAGTAATCGCCCATTATATTTGACGTTCCCCTAATCAGTTTTTTTATCCGATTGCTTGCCTTAATATGTTCAATCCACGCTTTTTGAACTGTTTTTAACTTTTGAGCCATAGCTTCATTCTCCATTTGAAACAAAAATAGAAAAGGCCCCGGCATAAGCCAGGGCCTTCGTGCGTCAAGGAGGTATCTTCCTAAAATTCGTCCATCGTGAAGTGCGTCTTTCTCGCACATACGGCGATGCCGCCGCTGGAAATGACATTGTTGAGCCATTCCTTCAACCTGGACTTGCTAAACCACA
>NZ_JAFWOM010000057.1 GCF_017545445.1 Fibrobacter sp. | reverse complement strand
TAAATCCTAAATTCTTCCCACGGGCTACGCCCACGAAAGAATTTAGTCGCACCCTCTCCCCCGAGGGGTCTCGGGTCCTCGTCCAAATTACGATATAAAAAAAGAAAACCACCTTTGTAGGTGGTTCTCTTTTTTTTTAGAGCGGGAAAAGGGACTCGGACCCTCGACCCCGACCTTGGCAAGGTCGTGCTCTACCAACTGAGCTATTCCCGCGAGGACAGCCCATATATAGAAATAAAATTTCTTGTTGTAAAGGGTGTATGTCGAAAAAAGTTATATTTTTTGCGTTATAAAAAGGGGATTCATGTTCGGTATTTATATTCACGTTCCGTTTTGTGCGAAAATTTGCGATTATTGCGATTTCCGCGTGATGCCTGCAAATGCTCGGTTGTTCGAGGAGTATGCTGGTTTGCTGGAACGTGAAATTCGAGCGTTTGATGATTCGCATCAGGGCGCTCTCTCGCAAGCTAGGACGCTTTATCTGGGCGGCGGCACCCCTTCCATTTTACCGAGTTCGTGTCTTGAGCGGATTTTTGCTGTACTTGCGTCGTGCGGTGTTCGCGTCCGTGAATTGGACGAAGTCTCGATGGAATTCAATCCGGAATCGTGCACCGAGGAATCGGTACAGACGGCGCTTTCATGCGGAGTGCGTCGTTTTAGCCTTGGACTTCAGACGTTTTCGCAGCCGCTCTTGGACCGCATTGGCCGCAGGCATTCGGTGGAACGGGGTTTCGAAGCGTTGCGGTTGTTGACTTCGCTTCCGCAGGCGAAGGTTTCGGCGGACTTGATGTTCGATTTGCCGGGACAGTCGGTGGATTCGTTTTTGAGCGATGTCGATCGCTTGTCGGATTTTCCGTTGGGGCATTTGAGCTTTTATGGGTTGAATGTGGGCGAGCGGACGCTTTTAGGCGGTCGCGTATCGCGAGGCGAAGAAAAAGTTGACGAGAGTTTGTACGAACCGATGTACCTCGGTGGCGTCGAGATTCTTGAGAAAAAAGGTTTCGTGCGTTACGAAGTCTCGAATTTCGCAAAGCCAGGCGACGAAAGCTTGCACAACATAAACTATTGGAATCGCGGCGAGTACATTGGTTTTGGGCCGGGTGCGCACAGCTATTTTGACGGTCGCCGATTCTGCGCTCCTGAAATGTATCCGCGTTGGCGTGATTACGTGAATGCGGGTTCGCCCGATGCTTCGCTGACGTATGATGATTTGGACAAAGACGATGTTTTGACGGAACGCGTGTGGCTCTCGCTACGCCAGCGCTCTGGCCTTGACTTGAACGCGCTTGCCGCTGAAGGAATTGCCGTCTTGCCGGAAGGCTATGAACCTTGGGTTCAAAAAGATTTTGCGACGATCGAAAACGGTGTTTTGAAACTCGTTGGCCGAGGCTGGATTTTCATGGACAGCATCGTCACCGATGTATTAAACGCGTGCCAGTAGCTTTTTCGCCAAAAAAAGAGAAGCCCGCTTGCGGGCGGGCTTGAAAAAGTTGAATTATGCTTTTAATTATTTGTTAATAGCCGCGAGGAAAGCGTCTTTCTTTTCTTGCAAGAAGTCCTTGCTGTTGTACTTGCGGATGCGGCGGAGAGCCTGGTCGCGCAACTGACGGACGCGTTCGTGGGAGATATTCATGGATTCCCCCACTTCACGCAGCGTCTGCGGGGCTTCCTGGTTGATGCCGAAAATGCCGGTGATGACTCGGGCTTCGCGTTCCGGGAGTTGTTCCATGAGGTCGCGGGCCAAAGCTTCGACGCTCTGGATTTCGGAATCGGCTTCTGGGTTCGTGGCGCCGGTATCGGGCAACACTTCGGCGTAGGTCGCCTTGGAGTCTGCCTTCAGCGGGCTGTCGAAGGAAACGCCGCGTTGGCCAATCTGGATAAGCTCGCGGATTTCTTCGTTGATCTCTTTACCGCGGGACTGCTCGTGCAAAGCCTTGCGCACACGG
>NZ_JAFWOM010000056.1 GCF_017545445.1 Fibrobacter sp. | reverse complement strand
TTCGACTACAAGCAGAGTCTGCACAAGGAAATCGCGGTGGCGGCATCCAACGCGAAGCGGCTGAAACAGCCCTACAAAATCGTTTCCATCGACCTCGGATTTACGGGAAGCAAGTGTTCCCTCATTTCCAAGTCCAGGATAAGCGAAAACCGCAGCTTCGAGCAGATTGATTCCGCGACTCCCACAAGCTACGTGGAGTTCAGAAACGGCATCCTGCTTTCCTACGCGGTCATGTTCGCGGAGGTCAACGGCATAAACGACATTTACGGCGGTTTCAACGGGCTTGCAAGCGGACAATACCCCGACGACACATATTCATTCGTTAAGGCGTTCGAAAAGGCTGCAAACGCCGGTACAGCGCCCGGTTTCAATGTCAAGATTCACGCGCCTTTCTCAAGGATTTGCAAGAGCGAAATCGTCAAGCTGGGACGCAAAATCGGCGTCGATTACGAGAAGAACACCTGGAGCTGCTACAGGAACGGGAAAAATCACTGCGGCAAGTGCGACAGCTGCTTGCAGCGCAAAAGGGCCTTGGCCATAGGGGAAATCATCTGATGAAAAAAATCTACAGGATAAACAAGATATTCTTTAGCATCCAGGGCGAAGGAAAGCGCGTGGGAACGCCACAGGTTTTCGTGCGTTTCAGCGGATGCAACATGAAGTGTCCCTTCTGCGACACCGACCACGAACCCTTCGACGAAATGACCGCCGAACAGATTATCCAGACCTGTCTTTCCATCGCGGGAAATTGCAGGAGCGTTTCTTTCTGCGGTGGTGAACCCACCTTGCAGCTGGACGATGAACTCATAAAAGCATTTGATGGCTGGTACAAGTCCATCGAGACAAACGGAACGCACAAGGTTCCGCAGGGCATCGACTACATCGTCTGTAGTCCCAAGACTTCGCGCATCGAGCCGGACAACATTGACGAACTGCGTTTCGTCATAAAGGCTGGCGACCCACTGCCGACCCCTTGCAAGACTGCGAAACGCATGTGCCTTAGCCCATGCTTCGACGGGGACAACCTCGTCAAGGAAAACCTCTATCACTGCATAAAGCTGGTGCAGGAAAACCCCAGCTGGCTTCTCTCGCTTCAATGGCACAAGTTCATCGGTATCGAGTAGCCTGTTTCGTTTCAAGGGCGGGATTCTTCCTGCCCATTCCCATAGGAGAAAGCAATGTATCGAGTATGCAAGAGACTGGAAATTTCGGGAGCACACCGTCTGGAACTCCCTTATCCGAGCAAGTGCAGCAACCTTCACGGCCATAACTGGCTTGTGACCATTTTCTGCAAGAGCAAGACGCTCGACAAGGACGGAATGGTTATCGACTTCACGCACATCAAGAAGATAATCATGGAAAAGCTCGACCACGCCTATATCAACGACGTGGTGGATTTTAACCCGACAGCCGAAAACATGGCGAAATGGATTTGCGACCAGGTGCCGTTCTGCCACAAGGTCGTTATTCAGGAAAGCGAGGGGAACCTGGCGCAATATGATAAAGACGAAGAAGATTGAACAGCTTGTACGGCAGCTTCTTGAGGCGCTGAACGACAACCCCGACCGCGAAGGTTTAAGGGACACGCCGCGACGTGTCGCGAAATACTACGCCGAAATGTTCGAAGGCCAGAACTACACGAACGCACAGCTCGCGAAGAAGTTCGGCAAGTGTTTCAAGCAGGATGCGGACGGCCAAATCGTTTCCGTTGACGACATAACGATTTTCAGCCACTGCGAACACCATCTTGCCCTCATGTACGACATGAAGGTTTCAATCCGCTATATCCCGCACGGGAAAGTTCTCGGACTCTCCAAGTTCGCGAGGATTTCCGAAATGGTGGGAAAGCGTTTGCAGCTCCAGGAGAAAATCGGCAGCGACATTGCCGAGGTAATCATGCTCGCGACTGGAAGCAAGGACGTGGAGGTTCGCATCGAGGCGAAACACGCCTGCGTCACGGCAAGGGGCGCAAAGAACTGCAACATGGTCACGCGTACGCTTTTCTCAAGCGGCGCCTTCAAAACTCACTTGACCTCGAATGTCACGGAGTCTATAAGCTGATGCGTGTCGATAAGCGGAGTAGCACTGGGCCGTCCTTGCCTGAT
>NZ_JAFWOM010000055.1 GCF_017545445.1 Fibrobacter sp. | reverse complement strand
CGCCCGCGCATCGCTCGACCGCACCATCACAAAGCTCGATGATATAGCCCGCCAGCGCTACCTCGATACGTTTGCCCGCATCCAGAAGAACTTCCAGTTCGTGTTCAGCAAGCTGTTCCTCAATGGCGAAACGAAGATGAGCCTCGTCGAAAAAGTCGATGAAATGGGCAAGCCCATGGACATTCTCGATGCTGACATCGAAATCAACGTTCGCCCGACCGGCAAGAAGATGCGCGGTATCAAGGCGCTTTCCGGTGGTGAACATGCGCTTACTGCAACGGCGCTCCTGTTCGCAATTTACATGGAAAAGCCGTCTCCGTACTGCGTGCTGGACGAAGTTGACGGTCCGCTTGATGACGCTAACGTCGGTCGCTTTATGGCGCTCCTCCGCGAATTCAGTAAGCAGACCTTGTTCATCGTCGTGACCCATAACAAGCGTACCATGGCCGAAGCCGACATGCTCTACGGTGTGACGCAGGAAATCAAGGGTATTTCTCGCATTGCCAGCGTGCAGCTCGCCGACGCTACTAAGTTTGCGATTTAATTTAGTAGGCAGTAGGAAGTAGACTGTAGGCGGGATTTTCATCCCGCCTCTTCTAAAAAATTGCATTTTTGTATTTAAATTTATTGACGATTAAAATTGCGTTTGCATTACTTTTAAAGGAACAGACGATGCTCAAACCCGCAAATAAAGAAGAACTGAAGAAAATCATCGAAAACCGCATTCAGACCGAGGGGCCCGAATGCGACCTGAACGACATCGATGTTTCGGACATCACCGACATGAGCGAATTGTTCAAAGGAAGCCAATTCAATGGAGACATCAGCAAGTGGGACGTATCCAATGTGACCAATATGAGCGGGATGTTTGAATGCAGCAGATTCTATGGTGGTGACATCAGCAAGTGGAACGTGTCCAATGTGACTGACATGAGTGGAATGTTTTTTTGTAGCGACTTCAAAGGCGACATTAGCCAGTGGAACGTGTCCAACGTGACTAACATGAGCGAGATGTTCGAACATAGTTTCTTCTGCGGCGACATCAGCAAGTGGAACGTGTCCAATGTGACGAACATGAGTGGCATGTTCTACTATAGCACATTCGACGGCGACATTAGCAAGTGGAACGTGTCCAATGTGACTGACATGAGTGGAATGTTTTCTTGTTGCGCATTCGACGGCGACATCAGTAGATGGGACGTGTCCAACGTGACTGAAATGCGCGAAATGTTCCATGAAAGCAAATTCAATGGCGACATCAGCAAGTGGAACGTATCCAATGTGACGAACATGATCGGGATGTTCCTTCATAGCAACTTCAATGGCGACATCAGCAAATGGGACATATCCAATGTGATCTACATGAAAGAAATGTTCTCTCATAGCTTATTCAACGGCAACATCAGCAAGTGGGACGTGTCCAACGTGACTGACATGAGTGGAATGTTTTCTGGTAGCGACTTCAATGGCGATATCAGCGAATGGGATGTGACCGAAGAAATTTCAAAACAGGATAACTGGGTTCGTTGTAATTACTTAAAAAAACAAATTTCAAATCCAGATGTTCCTAACAAAAAAGAAATGTTGCGGGAGATTATTGATGAAAGAGTTAATCGGTTTGGACCCGGATGCGACCTGAACGATATCAATGTCTCTGGTATCACTGATATGAGTAGTATGTTCTCCAATAGCGCATTTGACGGCGACATCAGCAAGTGGAACGTATCCAACGTAACGAACATGAGTTTTATGTTTGAAGAAAGCAACTTCAATGGCGACATCAGCGAGTGGGACGTGTCCAACGTAACAAACATGAATGGTATGTTCTCTCGTAGCATATTTACTAGAGATATCAGCCAGTGGGACGTATCCAGCGTGACTCGCATGTATTGTATGTTTAGAGAAAGCAAATTCAACGGCAACATCAGCGAGTGGAATGTGTCTAATGTGACCAACATGGGCAGTATGTTCTCCCATAGCCAGTTCAACGGCGACATCAGCCAGTGGGACGTGTCCAATGTGACTGACATGAGCTGGATGTTCTCTCATAGCAAATTTACTGGAGACATCACCGGATGGAATGTGTCTAAAAGAACTAACAAGGACGGGATGTTCAGTGGAAGCGAGATGCTTGCCGAGTTCGTAACCCCGCAGGACTTCAAAGAGTTTGAAGAGGACTCGTTCAATGGCAATATCAGTGATGAAGTTCCTGGTATTGTCAACGAGAATAAGGACGAAGACAATAAGGACGTTGCACCGTCTAGAGAATCGGAGGACATGAAGAATTTTCGTATCCGTCTCGAGTCGGTAATGAAAACCTACGACAATCTAATCAAGCGTCGTGAAGCTCGGGCTAAGTGCGAGGCTGTCGTGAATGCGACCGACAAGAAGATGCTTGCCGAGTCCGCAAATAAGGACGAAGAGGACAAGGACGATGCGTCGTTGGAAGAATCGGAGTACAGTATCCGTCTCAAATCGATGATGAATACCTTCGACAAACTACGCAAGCGCAATCGTTGTGTAGTACAGGTCAATAAAAAAGAAATTTTGAGGAATCTTATTGATGAAAGAATTTATTGGTTCGGCCCTGAATGCAACCTGAACGACATCGATGTTTCGGACATTACCGATATGAGTGGGTTGTTTGAAGGAAGCGAATTCAACGGCAACATCAGCGAGTGGGATGTGTCCAAAGTGACGGACATGAGTAGTATGTTCTACCATAGTGCATTCAATGGCGACATCAGTAGGTGGAATGTGTCCAAAGTGACGGACATGAGTAGTATGTTCTACCATAGCGCATTCAATGGCGATATCAGTAGGTGGAACGTATCCAACGTGACCAATATGAGCGGAATGTTTGAATGCAGCAGTTTCTATGGTGACATCAGCAAGTGGAACGTGTCCAATGTGACTAACATAAACGGGATGTTCGAAGGAAGCTCATTCACTGGCGACATCAACCGCATCTTCGAGAAGTCGCAAATCGCACTTGACACGAAAACGTCTGACGACCAACTCCTTACCGATGAGGAAATTGCCGCTATCTTCATGAACGATATCGATGACGAAACGAACCAGACGACAGACGAATAAGATTTTTGGTTTGAAGGTAGTCAATTCAACGGCGACACCACTAATTGGAACATACGCCCTGATTGTAACACCAAGAACATGTTCGGCTAAAAAGTTCCTAAATAAAAACGCCTAGCTTTACAGGGCATCCCTTCTTAACATTCAAAGCCTTGATGCGGATCTGCACAAGGCTTTTTTGCAATTTTTTTCACAAGAACCTTAAAATGTCATAAAGTGACATCCTATGAAGCTATATTTGAATTAGCTGAATTTCCGCAGGAGACTAGGTCGTGAAAAAAATAATTACTATTGTAATAGTGCTGATTACATGCATATATGCATTTTGGTTGTTTAATTTAATCAAGCATGACCAGGAAGAGACAAAAAGCAGCCTACGGGATAGGGTGAGGCGGGAGCAGGTGTTCGGTGCACAGAAACAGCTGCTTATCCAACAGGAGCAATTAGAATTGTCTCAGAAACGGTCAAAAAATTTGGACTCCACGCTTCGACAGTTCTTACTTGAGGATTCGCTGAGAGACGAATTCCAAAACAGCCTATACGCACACGAGGCTCTCGCGGAAAACAACGATATTGAACACTTCACAGTCTCCATAGACACGGTGCAAAGGCCTTTCAGTGAAGTTTACGCTCATTGGACGCTCCCCGCCAAGGGTATAAGCAAAACAGCCCGAAACAGGATAATCCGCACGCTTCTAGGTGACAAGGTTCAAAAGACCGATTTGACACTAGACAAGCAGCACATGCAGGCGATTTTAAAAAGATTCGCCGATGACGTGCGCAAAGACCAAATCCACAGATGTATGTATCCTTCAGATACCACCACAAATATTCAAGTTTTAGAACAACGCTATAGCTATGACACCATACCTATGAAATTGGTTGACAGCATTGCTCCCATGTACGAAACGAAATCTTGGGCGACTTACCTGCAATACGAAAGGGAAGACAAAGACTGTGAAGCCGTCCATTGGAGCAGAAACAGCTACATGACATTCTCCAAGCAAGACGGTTCCGTAGTAGACAGTTCCATTTTCTTGCCAGGGTCGCAAGACCTTCTAGTCGCCCTTATCCGGAAAAATGCGGCCGATCACGCCATTATAGACGAAATCAACCAAGAAATCCAGCCAAGGCTCGCCTTATTCTTGAAAGACGGTATCGGATTCAAATACTTCTATATCGGCATTACTGATTTCGACACGAAAGACGGCTTGGTTGTGGTGCCTTACAGCCAGATTCTTCCGCTAATCCGTAAGGATGTGCTGAAAAAATTCGGCTTCGAAAAAAAAGTTCTTAAATAAAAACGCCCTGCAGGTAGTTTTCTTATTTACAATAAAGGGGGTGAAGCCCCTTTTTGCGTTTAAAGATTTTTTTCAACGGTCTGGCTTTACATTGGTGAAACTGCCTACGATAATTATACAGAGAATACAGCCAACAGAGGCATAACCATGTTTGACTTCATTAGCAACATCCTAGAACGCATAACGTATTTCTTCACGCAGGTGGTCTTGCTCATCATCATCGTTCTCGCAGTCGTCTTGCTTGCCCTCGCAACTAACAGGCACAACAAGAACCCCTATGTGGACCACTCGCAAGAAATCCAGAAACAGAAAATCGAGGCCGACAGAGAGACTCAATACAAGGAGGCTTTGCAACGCCTCTATGACGAACAATACGGAAAGTGAACAATCAACAACGGAGTCGTCACCATGGGATGCCTTGTCAACCTTATCAAAATCTTCCTCGGCTTAATCATGATTGCCATCATGCTCATCGTGGGCTATAAGCTTATCTTCGATCCATATCGCCCCGAAAAACCGGACTACAGGTCCAAAGTGCGTGCAGAAGAAACCTATCAGAAACCCGCCGAGGAAGTTAAGAACGATGTCCCTGTCCAAACAGGTTCAAATCATGAGTACATTATGGAAAACACCTTCCAGAAAGGCTATGTAGTAATGGAGCTTACTCCTCAACTCGAAAGCGGACTCGTCTATGTCATCAATGTGTTCAAAAGCCAGTTCGGGCAGGACTTTTCTCCGACCATTATATCAGCACATGATTCCTTTGACAGACATGATCAATGGTCAAAACATAGGGTTGGAAAAGCTGTAGATATCAGCCTCGTTGACCTATCATACTACAAAAGAAAAGAAGTGGTCAGAATCCTAGAAAAGACCCTCCCAAAAGATTACAAGATCAGATGGGAAGACAAGTACTCGTCCAGTGAACATCTCCACTTCCAATCCAAGCACTAAACCAACTAAATTGAAGGACGGTATCGGTTTTACTGAAGATTCGGCTTCGATGAAATAAGATTTCCTATATTTTCGTGCGTGAAAAATACTGGCTTAGGTTTTGTTCTCGCCGCTCTTTCTGCGATTTGCTACGGTACAAATCCGCTGGGCGCCTTGCATTTGTACGCCCAGAATTACTCGCCGGAGACGGTCCTCTTTTACCGTTTTTTCACGGCAGCGATTCTCCTTTTTGCTGTCGTTCTTGCGAAAGGTTCGCATTTTAAAATCTCATTCCGCGAGGTCCTTGCGCTTGTCGCGTTCGGATTCCTCTTTGCGGTGAGTTCGCTTACGTACTACGCATCCTTCAAGTACATGGACGCAGGGCTTGCATCCACGCTATTGTTCCTGTACCCGCTCGAAGTCTCGGTGCTCATGGCCATTTTCTTCAAGGAACGTATAAATGCTTGGACAATCGCTTCTATCGCGGTCTCGATGGCGGGCGTGGCGCTCTTGTATCGCGGCGGCGATGGCTCGACGCTAAGCTCAGTGGGGTGCCTGCTGGTGTTCTTGTCATCTATAAGCTATGCGATTTACATGGTGATGGCGAATCGTATCAACTTGCAGATGGGGGCTGTGAAGATGACGTTTTACGCCATTTGCTTCTGCCTCGTATTTTTGCTGCTTTATTCAGTGACACTTGGCGCTGGCCTCCCGCCGCTCTTTACGCAGGCCAGTTCGTGGGGGTGGGGCTTTATGCTGGGCCTCGTGCCGACGGTGCTTTCGCTTATCTTCATGGTCAAGGCTGTGAAAATCATCGGCTCCACGCCCACGGCAATTCTTGGCGCTTTGGAACCCGTGACCGCCGTGACAATTGGCGTAATGGTCTTTGGCGAAACGCTAACCACGCGCATCATGGCGGGGATTGCCTTGATTCTCGGTTCTACCATGCTTGTGGCTGCAAAAAAGTGATTGCTGGGCTGTGGGGACGCCCCTTACGGGTGCTTTGAGGTATGGGCTTTGATCGTTCGAATTTGAACTTTTTGTTCATGTGGCTAGTCAATCTGAATTTTTTTTGCTTGTTACTTTAGTTGGTTTTGCATGTACATTGTCACCCCGGCCATCGTGCCAGGGGCACCTTTGGCATAAGTCATCTTGAGCGAATCGTAAGTGGAGTTGAATAATCCAACTAAGTCCTATATAATACATTTTGTACTTTTGGGGCGACAATTCCCGCAAATTTCTACGTTTTTTCCTCATTTTTCCGGAACTTTTTAACGGCCGTGTTTGTAATTTTATTTACATGAAAAACATGTCCAAAACTCTTTTGCTTTTTCTGATTGCGGCGATGTTTACGTCGTGCAATAATTCAACGTCTGGTCTGGAATCGATTACAGAACCGATTGCTTATACTCCGGATGGCAAATGTACAATTGATTTGATGGATGCAAAAACGCAAGAACAATTGGACTCGTTGCGCTCTTTTTGCGACACCATCTTTATCCGTAGAGTCGTGAATGTTTATAAAGATACCGTCTATGACGATACCATATTTACAGGCAACGAAAAATATACAAGTCTTATCTATTTAGACCGTAAAACAGATAAGTACGATACGCTTACCAATTTCACGGCTGAAAAAAGCGGGGATTCGGGTCCGTGCGATAGTGTGCCTATTTATTGCACTCTTGATTCTTCTGACGTTAAAAAGACTTTTAGTTGCACACAAGCTAGCATTTGTCGTTCACGCATGCCTCTGATGCGTCAAGCCGAGATCGTTAAAGTTCGTTTGCCGGATCCTGTAACAAGAACACGCACGTCAGTGTGTTCCCAACCGGGGTATCGCTGTGTGATAGATACTGTTTATCACACATTCCATACGACATATCGAACTAAAACTCGTGACACAACGTTCTTGAATTATGGTCCAACGGCATGGACGGATTATATTCCTGCCGTGAATGCGCCTGCGTTTGATACGGCAGCTTTCCGCAATGCACTAGATACGCTGGATACGCAAAATGAAATTTTTGGAATGGATACTTTGCTCACAGGATATTCTATTTCGGTGGAAGGTTTGCCGGAGTGGGTCTTAGATCCTAACAAGATTCTCTGCCCCCAAAATGATTCTCTAGTTATTTGTTATAAGATCACTACGAAATATAGACCTTACGGAGTCGCATATACTTACCCGACACCTTATACTCAAAGTCGTTTTGTCCTAAGAAATAATCTAAAATCGCCTTTGGAAAAAGACACGCTTATCACTTGGAAATTGAAATACAGTTATGATGAAGGGAATTCTTTTAAAAACAATACCGATTCCCTGACCATCACGACGCTGTTTAGAGGTATTTAGAAAAAAGGTGTTAGGTAATAGGTGTTAGGTTTTAGTTTTTTATAATCGCGCCGTAGGCGCCTAACTAACCTAATCCCTATAGCCTACAACCTATAACCTATCTAAGTTCTTCTTATTCGTTGTATATTACTATATTCTTTACATGCAGACTACGTGTTCAATTTGTAAGAAAGAGTTTAACGACAAGGTCGGAATGTCCCCCTTGCAAGGTAACCTTGCCATTCGTGTCCGCAATAGAATCGGCAATATCTGCCCCGAATGCCGCGATGAAATTTGCAAGACCAAACGCGGTCGCTGGAAGATGTTCTTCTACGATTTAAAGGTCGGCTTCCTGTGCTTTTGGTTCCTGGTGCCTATCGCCATTATCTTTATCGCGTTTACGCTTTATCTTGCGTTATACGTGCTGTAGCGATGATGAAACGGACGTTGGCGGTTTTTGAAATTCTTGGTTTGCTCGTAGCAACGTTTTTGTCAGGGTGCTCTTCGCCAAAGAATGAAAACAGCAAGCATTTTTTATGGAAAGTTTCTGACGAAAATTCTAGCGTCTATCTGCTTGGAAGTATTCATTTTGCGGATTCGTCGTTCTATCCGCTCGATTCCGTTATCATAAATGCTTTTGACCGTTCCGATGAACTTGCGGTCGAATTGGATATTAGCGATTCTTCCGTCATCAAGGAAAGTGTAAGGTTGTCGTCGGAATTGGGCGCACTCAAGGATGAAAAAACGTTGGATATGGTTCTTCCCGAAGACGTTCTCAATTCGCTCGACAGTCTTTGCCTTTCGTGGTATATTCCATCGGATTTCTTTTACGGATATAACCCGTGGGCGGCGGCGATGACTTTGAGCGCAATTGCTTTGCAACGTACAAAGTTTGATGCTAGGCTGGGTATAGATTTGTTCTTCTTGACGAGAGCTCATGGAAAGAAAAAAATCGTTTCTCTGGAAACTGTTGAAGAACAAGTGTCCGTATTTACTGGCGTAGGAATTTCAGATTCGATTGGAATCTTTTATTTGAAAAATTTGTTCCAAGAAATTGCGTTGCTAGATTCATCAATAACATTGTTTAGGCGTGCTTGGAAAACTGGAAATGATTCATTGTTTCATGAGACATTGAACTTGAGTACGAAAAAACTGGACCATTCGGATTCGTTGCTTTTGGAAGTTGTTAATGAATGTGTCTATTATTCTCGTAACAGAAAAATGGCGGAATCGGTTGAAACGTTCTTGGCGGAAAATCGCAGTGTGTTCGTTGTTGTCGGTGCTGCACATTTGATTGGCGAAAAAGAAAATGTCATTGATATTTTGCGCCGCAAAGGCCTAACCGTTGAACAACTATAAATCACTAACCACCAACTACTAACCACTAATCACTAACCACTAATCACTGTTTACTTTTTTGTATATATTAATTTAAAAGTTTTCCACCGCGATGCGGCGTTCCCGCTCGACATACTTCATGAGGTCCCATGTTCTTAGAAAAAATCAAGTCCCCTGCCGACGTAAAAGCGTTGGACATCAAGAGTCTCGAACAGCTTGCCGCCGAAATGCGCACAGCACTCCTTAAAAAGCTTTCCGAGCGCGGTGGGCATGTGGGACCGAACCTTGGATTTGTCGAAGCGACGATAGCACTCCATTACGTTTTTGAATCTCCGAAAGACAAGATTGTTTATGACGTGAGCCACCAGAGTTACAGCCACAAAATGCTCACGGGGCGTGTCCAGGCGTTCTTGGATGAATCGCATTACGGCGACGTGACGGGATATACGGAACCGATTGAAAGCGAACACGATCATTTTATGGTGGGGCATACTTCTACGTCCGTGAGTCTTGCGCTTGGCCTTGCGACGGCTCGCGATGTGCTGCGTGAATCGGGCAATGTGATTGCTGTGATTGGCGATGGTTCCTTGAGTGGTGGTGAAGCGTTCGAAGGTCTTGATAACGCAGGCGAATACGCAACGAACTTTATCGTGGTGGTAAACGATAACGAGATGTCCATTGCCGAAAACCACGGCGGGCTTTACAAGTCCCTGGCAGAACTTCGTGCCACGGGTGGCAAGTCCGAAAATAATTACTTCAAGTCTCTCGGTTTTGATTACAAGTACTTGGAACAAGGTAATGATATTACGTCTCTCATCGAAACGTTCAAGTCCGTAAAGGATTCTTCTCATCCGGTTGTGGTGCATATCCATACGCAAAAAGGGTGTGGCTTTTCGTTTGCAGAAAACAACCGCGAAGGTTGGCATTGGGCAGCTCCGTTCAATATCGAAACGGGCGAAATCAACTGGGGTAGTGGCGAAAACTACGGCGAGATTCTCGGGCTTTACCTCATGGCGAAAATCAAGAGCGACCCGAAAGTCGTGGTGATTCATTCTGCGGTTCCGGCGGGGATTGGCTTTTATCCGGCCCGCCGAAAAGAAGCGGGTAAGCAGTACATTGACGTGGGCATCGCCGAAGAACACGCGGTCGCCCTGGCGTCGGGACTTGCGAAGGGCGGGGCAAAGCCAGTTTATAGCACTCACAGTACGTTCCTCCAGCGTACTTACGACCAGCTTTCGCAAGACTTGTGCGCAAACAACAATCCGGCTACGATTCTTGTAACTATGTCTGGTGCCGATGGCATGAACGATACGACGCACCTCTGCATTTTCGATATCCCGATGCTTAGCAATATTCCGAATTTAGTTTATCTTTGCCCGACTTGCGTTGAAGAATTCAAGACGATGGCGGATTGGGCGATTGACCAGACGGAACATCCGGTGGCGATTCGCGTGCCGAACGCTGTACATCATCGCAGCGATATTTTCGAGAAGGATTATTCCAACCTTAATAAATTCAAGGTCGTGCATCGCGGGAGTCGTGTGGCGTTGATTGGCCTTGGCGATTTTTACCAGCGTGCAGCCGCTGTGGCCCTTGAGCTTAGCCGTGTCGGGATTGATGCGACGCTTGTGAATCCGCGTTATGCAAGCGGAGTCGATAGCGAACTGTTGCATGATTTAGCCAAGACGCATGACGTGTTCGTTACGCTTGAAAATGGCGTTGTCGAGGGCGGCTTTGGCCAGAAAGTCGCAGCGTCGTTAGGCGATACAAGTGCGAAAGTGCTTGTCCGCGGGCTTTCAAAGGACTTTTACGACAAGGTAAATTTCTCGGAATTGTGTGAGAAAAATCACTTGATGCCTGCACAAATAGCAAAAGAAGCTGTTGCGTTGATTTCTTAGTCCTCGCTTTGGCTTATTTTTTTGTATTATGTAGGCATGAAAAAAATTAAAATAATCGTCATGATTATTCCGCTGGTGCTGTTCTTTATCGCATCAGCCGTTTATGTTTATTTTGCAAATGCCGAAGCCTTGCGTGATGTATCATTGGACCATTCATCTGTGATAAAGGTCGATCCCAATATTCTTGATAAGGCTTTAGCTTTGGTAGAGACCGATAAAGAGTTGGGTGAACCTTATAGAGTTTATCCGATAGAGACAAGCCCTGACAGTCAACAGGTGTTCCATTCGACGCTTATCGAGTATCCGTTTAACAATTCTCCGCGTGTAGATTCGACGGACAATATGAGCTTACGTGGAATTATCTTGTATGTGCATGGCTACAATGATTATTATTTTCAAAAGGAATTTGCCGAAAAGGCGGATTCTGCGGGCTTTGCGTTTTTCGCCATAGATTTGCATTATTGCGGACGTTCGTACAAGCCGGGTGAACCGCGTAGCGACATGCGTAACATCAAGGAATACTATGCAGAACTGGATATTGCTGTCGAACTCAGCAAGAAAATTGCCGTAGATGATTACGAAGATGCTGATAATGTCCCAGTCGTCATTGTGGGCCATTCCATGGGCGGGCTGATTTCTTCGTTGTATGTAAACGACCGTCGTGAAGATCAATTTGCAGCGCTTGTCCTAAATAGTCCGTTCTTGGACATGAACTATAACTGGTTTTTGCGTAAAATCGCTTTCCCCTTGTTTTCTGAATTTGGGCTGTTCTTGCCTGATTTTACCGTGGGTACGAAGGGGGAACCGAATTACGCCTATTCGCTTTTAAAAAGAGAAAAAGGCGAGTGGGAATACAATGAAAATATAAAGAGCGTCGTTCGCCCGACTCAACATTTAGGTTGGCTTCGTGCGATTGAGAATGGACAAAATCGTGTTCATTCAAAGTTGAATATCAAGCAGCCAGTGCTTGTGATGCATAGCAATTGTTCGGTGGGGGGCTCGACTTGGACGGATGATTATATGCGTTGTGACGGTGTGTTGAACGTGAATTCCATTAAGGAATGGGCTCCTTATCTTGGGGACAAGGTAACGACTAGGACGATTCAGGATGGAATGCACGATTTGTTCCTTTCTCGGAAAAATGTGCGTGATAATGCCTATCGTGAAATGTTCGAATTTATTGACGAACACGTAAAATGAAAAAGATGATTCTCTGAAAATAGTTATATTTTATTTTAAACATTTAAGGAGTTTAGCGAATGAATAAGTTGATTGCTTTTTCTTTCTGTGCAATGATGCTTGCTACGGCATGCAATTCTTCTGAAGAACCGAAGCCGCAAGCTGTCGCAAAGAAAGTGGAAACGACTCAACCGGCTGCTGCCGTTGTTGAACAGAAGGTTGCTCCGATCACGATGATTGATTGGCAGAAAGCTTTTGAAATGAACAAGGCTGGTGCTGTATTGTTGGATGTGCGTACTCCTGCCGAAGTGGCTAAGGGCATGGCTTCTGAAGCTGCCGTCAACGTTCCGCTTCAGGAATTGCCGCAGCGTTTGAGCGAAGTTCCGAAGGATAAGGACTTGTTGGTTTACTGCCGTAGCGGCAAGCGTAGTATGGCGGCATCGAAGTTCCTCGTCGAGAATGGCTACACTCGTGTGTTTAACGTCGAAGGCGGCATTCTCGCTCTCCCTCCGAAGAACTAGTTCAGTCTCCGTTATAACCAACGTTACGACTAGGCTCTTATGACTTCTGAAATTTCGAACTACATGCGATTTGCTCTGGATCAGGCTTTTTTGGCGGTTGGCGAAAGCCGCCCCAATCCAGCGGTTGGAGCTGTTGTCGTCAAAGACGGAATCGTTGTGGGGAAGGGGCATACCCAACGACCTGGGAGTGCTCATGCCGAAGTCATGGCGTTGCGAGATGCTGGAGAGCTTGCTTCTGGTGCATCTATCTATGTAACGTTGGAGCCTTGTTGCCATTATGGTCGAACGCCGCCGTGCACTAAGGCGATTATCGAAGCTGGAATCAAAAAAGTTTATTTTGCGCATTCCGACCCGAATCCTGTTGTTCATGGCAAGTCTCGTGCGATTCTTGAAGAGGCTGGCATCGAAGTTCATGAGGGCTTGCAAGCTTGTATTGATGCGTGCGTCGAAGAATGCCCGAATGGTGAATCTGCCGGGGAATGTCATGTTTTTGAATTCAGGAGCAATTCGCTTGAAGACCGTGCAATACGCGAAGGCGAAGGTCGTGAGATTTTCCGTGAAATAGAGCGTTTCTTTGAAGCGTATGATTATTTTGTACGCTCGAAACGCACGTTTGTCGAAGTGAAATCTGCGATTTCGCAAGATGGCTTTATGGGGTGTGTCGATGCGGCAGGAAAGCGTTGGCCGCTTACGATTACCAAGGCGGGTGCTAATTGCTGGAATCATGAACTCCGTGCAATGAGCGATGCAATTCTTGTCGGCGCGGGGACGCTTCTTGCGGATAACCCGAGGCTTGATGTACGCCATGTTGCTGGAAATAATCCTGTAAAGATTGTTTGGGCGGGACATCATGAATTTACAGCGGATGAAGTTTTGCATTTGAATGTGCTTCAGGCGAAAGAATCTAAACCGTTGGTGTATTCTTGTGTGGCACAGCCCAAAATTGTCGATTGCATCGTTCTTTCCGGGAATTCATTTGCTGAAAATTGGCGCACGATGCTTGGTGATTTGACCGTTCGCGGAATGCATCGATTGATGGTGGAACCGGGGGCAGGTCTTGCTCACGCTCTTTTCTCCAATTCGAACAACGGCGATTCCAACGATTCTTGCGGTGCTCCTCTTTGGAACCGATTTGATTTGTGGCGTTCAACAGATCCGTCTGTGGATGAAACCGTTGAACAACTTGTTGCAAAAAGCGTTATAACTGCAGGGTTGGAATATCCTGATTTGCCGACGAGCCTTGTCGCGAAAGAGTCTGCTGTTATTGGAGCCGATGTGTTGACGGTGTATTATCCGTAATTGGCTGTTGTTGCCAGTGAATTGGCCGTTGGTGCGTTACGCCTACTTCTCAATGACTTGCCCCAAAATTTGGTGCAGGCGTTTTTTGTTTCCGAAGCCGTCGGGGTTTTCGATATAGTAGAAAATTTGCTTGATGAGAGCGCTTGTGTTGAAATCGTAAGACGCGATGCGGAGCAAATAACTTTCAGCGGAATTGTCGAATCCGAGAATATTCGGGTCCGTTTTGTCGCCCGGCAAAGTGCAGTCACCGTCATCGCATATTTCGTAAAAGAGGCCTGCGACTTCGTCGTTGACGCAAACCCAGCAGTTGCAATCGGTGGGAACGTTTTGTACAAATTGCTGTAGTTTTTTCTTGACGAGGTTGCGGGCGTACGTTTCAACGGATAGCCTTGGAACTATTGTTCTTGCGATTTCTTTGTAATCCCACGGGCTTGCAAATTCGTCGTCGGTAAACGGAATGACTTCGAGTCCTGAATCAATAAGTCCTGTCAGGCGGTCTTTTGACCAGGAACTGTTGTGGTAGGGCGAAAAATAGCAAATCTTCTTGATGCCTTTTTGCAACAGGTACTTGCCCATTTGCTGGCCCGGAATTTCGCCGAAAGTCGAGTTGAAAAATGCCCAATTGTTTTTGCTTAAAAAACGCGGCGGGATATCTTGTACGGGCTGTTCCCACCAAACAGAAACGGGGTACTTTACGCCATAAAAGAGCTGCAAAAGTGCATGTGGCTTCTGTACTAGCAATGTCGAAAGTACGGCTCCGATGGCGTTGGGATAGTCCGTGAGTTGGCAAATTTTTCCGCTGCGGTCGATCAGTTTGCCGCTTTCTTCGTTGATGCCGAGCAAAATAAGCTTGAAATGTTGTTCGCCTGCGGTCTGATAAACGAGCCGCAAAAAGTCGAGTTCGCGTTCGCTTTCGGCGGTAAAACCGCCCCAAGAGTTGCAGCGTGTTACGAACAAAATTTCGCTGAAACTTTTGACGGTCTTCGTTTTGAGCGGTGATGCAAATGTATATAAACGACCACTGCGGACGAGAATGCCTTGGTTGACCTTGTGAATCAAGAACTTGCGTAGAATCGTCTGCGAAACGTTGTATCGGTCGGAGAGTTCCTTTGCGAGAGGCAGATTCTTGTTCGGATCGAGGAATCCTTTTTCCCAGTCTGTCGAGAATTCTCTTTCGAGACGTTCGAGAATTGTTTCGCGGTGGACCGTTTTGGATAAAAGCTGGGCGAGGTCGCTTGCATCGGGAGCCTTGCCCCAGAAATATCCTTTGCCGCGGATGCTGTAAATAAGCCCTTCTTCGGCGAGTTGCTTTAGAATTGCTTGAATTGTTCCCGACGAAACGCTAAAGGTTTTCATCAGCTTGCGGACGGACGGGAGCATTTCCCCGTCCTTGAGATTCTGTTGCAATATCGCTTGTCGAATCCCGTTACGCATTTTTGCGTTCCGCAATCCATTCGAGAACGGCCCGTCTTGCGTTCTCGGCCAGGATTTCTTTTTTGTTCTTTTTCTTGAGACCGTCTTGGTGGGGGAGGAGACCGAAGTTGAAATTCATCGGCTGGAAGTCCTCGTTTTCTTCAACAAGGCGGTTCATGAGAGAGCCGATGCAGCTTTCTTCCGGGAGCGGGTCGGCGTGTCCGTGCAAAATCGTCTGGGCCATGTTCCAAGCGGCGTACCAGCCTGTCGCGACGGCTTCGGTGTAGCCTTCGGAACCGGTAATTTGTCCGGCAAACCACGTGGGCGGAATGTCTTTCGCACAATCGAGTTCCGGACGCAGCCGGAGTGTTGCATCCAAGAACTTTGGCGATTCGATGAACGTGTTGCGGTGCATGCAGCCAAGGCGGGCGAATTTTGCATTGCGGAGTGCAGGCACCATCGTGAAGATTTCCTTTTGCGTTCCCCACTTGAGGCGCGTCTGGAAACCGACCATATTGAACAACGTCTTTTGCTTGTTCTCGGCTCGCAGCTGGATGACGGCGTACCACAAATGTCCGTTATTGCCGAGACCAAGCCCGATGGGGCGCATGGGGCCGTGGCGGAGCGTCTCGTAGCCGCGGCGGGCCATTTCTTCGACAGGCAAGCAACCCTCAAAAAGTTCGCGTTTTTCGAACGGACGCGGTTCTGTTGCTTCGGCTTCGCAGAGCTTGCGAACGAACTCTGTATATGTTTCCTTGTCCAGCGGGCAGTTGATAAAGTCTGCCGTTTCGCCTTTTTCCCAGCGGTTCATGTAAAACGCATGGTCAAAGTCGATACTGTCCGTTTCGACGACTGGAGCGATAGCATCAAAGAAGTGCAAACGGTTACTGCCGAGGCGCTTGAAAATATCGTCGGCAAGAGCATCACTTGCCAAAGGCCCTGCGGCCACAAGCGTCGGGCAATCGCCTTCGAGGCTCGTCACTTCTTCACGGCGTAGCGTGATGTTCGGGAATTCTGCAATTTTCTTTTCGACAAGTTCACTAAAAATGTCGCGATTCACCGTCAAGGAATCGCCAGCAGGCACAGCCGCTTCGCGTGCGCAGTCCAGCAAAAAGCTCCCGAGCAGCGTGAGTTCCGCTTTCAAAAGACCGTGAGCGCTTGTAACGCCTAACGCTTTGAAGCTGTTGGAACAGACGAGTTGGGCGAGGTGTCCATCCCTGTGAGCAGGCGTCTGCCTGTTGGGGCGCATTTCGTAAAGATCAACATGAAAACCGCGGCTCGCCAATTGGAGTGCCGCTTCGCAGCCCGCAAGCCCACCACCGATAACTCGTACTCTATTGCTCATAACTTTCAGTAATTAGTGGTTGGTGATTAGTGGTTAGTGGTTAGAAATAGCAAAAAACATCTTGATTTCTGCGATCCTGTTTACTAATCACTGTTTACTAACCACTGCGGCAACGCCGCTTAGTTCACCACAATTTTCTTATAGCTCTTGGCGTTGCCGATCCAGAGCTTGACCAACAATTCTTCGAGGGACGCCGTGCTCACGCAATCCGGGTCCGCGTCTTGAATTTCGTCCGAAATCAAGTTTGCCTGAGTCAAGTTCAGCATGCCGTAGTACAAAGCCTCTAGCAGCTGCGACAAGAACTCGGGCGAAACTTTTGCAACGGATTCCATGTCGTTCAACGGAGGAAGTTGCGTTTTGTCCGGCTGGAATTGATCCAAGTTATCCATAGTCCACATGTCAGTCGCCTTGCTCAATTCGGGCGTAGGCGCAATTCCCGTCAACCTGGAGCGGTATTCGCTCCATTCCTTGGCGGTCGTTTTGCCTGCTTTGCGGACAGACTTCAAGAAAGCGAGAACCGCGTAGTAGAGGTCCTTCTCTCTTTGGTTGGATTCTTTTTGAGAAACTGGAATCATTCGTACCTTATCATTAATTAGTGACGGAAGTGACGCATTCCTGTGAACACCATCGCAATGCCGAACTTGTCTGCGGATTCGATGGAGAGGTCGTCCTTTTTGGAGCCGCCCGGCTGGACAATGTAACGGACGCCGGCATCGTGTGCGGCTTCGACGTTGTCCGGGAACGGGAAGAATGCATCGGAACCCATCACGACTTCGCCGAAGACCTTCTTTTCGAGAGCCTTGAGGCCAGCTTCGTTCACGAGCTTGCCGTTTTCGTCGAAGAATTCCTTTGCTTCTGGGAGGCGTGCGACGTTGTCGCGGACGCGCGGCTGGCAGAGGCGGAGGTTCGAGTCGATGCGGTTCGGCTGGCCCGGGCCAAGACCCATCACCTGGAAGTAACCCGGCTTGTATTCATAGCACATCACGATAGCGTTAGACTTTGTATGCTTGGTGACGAGCCAAGTGAAACGGGCGAGGTCTTCCTTGTTCTTCGGGAACTGAGCCTTCGTCACGCATTCAAACTTTTCCCAAGTTCCGATGTCGCGGTCCTGGACGAGCATGCCGCCAATCACGTGCTTATAGACTTTGCATGCGACAGCCTTCTTGATTTCGCCCACTTCGAGGAGGCGGATGTCCTTGGACTTGTTCTTCAAGAATTCGAGAGCGTCGTCATCGAAAGCCGGAGCGAGCAAGATTTCAACGAACTTGCCCTTGAGGAATTCGGCTGTTTTTAAATCGACCTTGCGGGTCATCGCAATCACGGAGCCGAAAGCGGACACCGGGTCTCCTGCCCAAGCGGCTTCCAAAGCTTCGCGGAGCGTTTCGCCCGTTGCAAGTCCGCACGGATTCATGTGCTTCACAATCACGACGGCGTTCGATTCGCTGAATTCGCGTGCCATTTCGAGAGCTGCGTCTGCATCGACAATGTTGTTGTACGAAAGCTCCTTGCCCCAGAGCTGCTTTGCAGAAGCGAGGTTCGCTTCGGTGCAGGTCGGGTCGCGGTAGAAAATGGCGGCTTGATGGGAGTTTTCACCGTAGCGCATCGGCACGGGATCAACGAATTTCAAAACGAGTTCTTCGGACATATATTTTCCTTTGTGAATTTTACATTCACAAATATAGAAAATAGCAGGGGACGATGCTTTCAAAAAAACTCTATTTTTTGCCCATCAAATAGGCTTGTTTTCTAGCAAAAATAAGCCCATGCCACAAAGGTTGGGCTTTGTCTATCTATATGTCTTATACAGATCCTTGATTACCCAAGGACGAAATTAAAAATTTGCAAGATTAAAGAATTAGTCTTACAGCTACTAGCCACAAACCTCAAACCCAATTAATGCGCGATTCTTACTGACAAGCCGAAGGAATGATTTCTGTAATTGTCAAGAACGTCGTCATCATCGCCGAGAGACATAGTGCCGAACGTGTAATTCAATGCGACTCCGAAGCACCAGCGCTTGCTGAACCACCAGTCCCTGCCGACCTCCAATCGGTAGAACACATCGATAAAACCATCATCGTTGGTGGATTTTGATTCGTAGGAGGCGGCGTCTAACAAGAGGCCTGAACTGACTCCCACAAACAGACCGTAGATTGGACTTTCCTTATCTTGGATGGGGTAAAAATCTAAGCCGAGGCCAAATGCAAACTGAATATTATTTGCATCTGTTTTAAGATCGTCGTTTTCGTATTCGTAGGATCCCGTTCCGACTCCAGTTCCAATGAGACCGTAGATAGATAAGATATTGTTGATGGAGCCGCCGAGTCTGGTTTCTTCATAGAGCATAAAACCAGTATATTTATGGTTTTTGACTTTCTTGTCGCTCACGACGCTGTGGCGCAGATAGGCGTATGCAAAGCCTGCGCTTGTCGAAAAATAGAACCCCTTGTGTGCGTGATAGTAGGGGTCCGATTCATCGACTCGGGGCGCTGCACTATATTCCGTTGCGCTGATGGTTGGGCTTGATGTTTCTTGAATCGCTTCTTGCGAAGTGAATTCTGCCGTCTCGCTGCTTTGAATTGCGTTGTCGCCTTCTTCATTGTATTGAGCAAACGAGAGCGAAGCGCATAGAAGAACTGCTGTTAAAACTTCTTTTTTCATAGTTCTGCTGGGGACTTTAATCAAGTCTAGGATGACGATTTTTTAGCAATTCAGGTTTAATGACTCAGTCTTACAGTAAAGCCGAACGTGTTGCTTGAATATTCGTCCTTTTCATTATAATAGCTGTAATCGCTTGACTTGTCGGTGTAAGAACCGTAAGTATAGTTGAAGGCAATGCCGACGCACCAACGTCTGCTGAACCACCAGTCCTTACCGATTTCAAATCGGAACAAGTAGTTTAAATAGGCGTCATCTCCTGATGAATAATCGTCGTAGCGGGAATTATAAGTGTCGTAAAAAGAACCGTCAATTCCTAAGCCAATGGTGAGTCCAAGGAAAATACCATAGGCCGGATTTTCTTTATCCTGAATGGGGTAAAATTCAGTGCCTAAGCCAAAGAAAAGTCTAAGCAAAGTGGCATCGACTTTGTATTTGTCGTATCGATCGTTTCCAATGAGTTCGTATGATCCCGAACCATAACCGACACCAATGGCTCCGAAAATGGATGCTACGTTCGCAATGGATCCCCCGAGTCGGATTTCTCCGTAGGGATGCAGATATCCATATGCATTCTCTTTTTCTTTCTTATCTCGATACGTTTCGGTATGGGTATCGTCCAAGTATGCAAATGTCAGACTTGTCGTAAAATAGAAACCTCTATGGACGTGTGTGTAAAGGTCTTTTTTGTCAAAGCGAGCGGCGCTGTATTCTGTCTTAGTGGTATATTCTGAATTGGTGATGTATGTAGAACCTGAATCGAACGAAGAACCCGAGGCGTATTCAGACCCTTCTTGGGCAAAAACGCATGATGCCAATAAAAGCATGGCCGCAAAAATCTTATTTTTCATGAAGTCTCCTTTTTTAAGTTTTTGGTCTTTTAACAACCAAATCTTAAAATATTCATGTTTAAAATACAAATATTATTCGTCACAAATTAGCAAAAATGTAAATAAAAAATGTAAATAAAAAAAGTAAATTCTTTTAAACCGCCGATTTTATGATCTAACATCCAACTTCCTACATTCAACTTCAAATTTCCAACTTTCTACTGCCTAACGAACCACCAACCACTAAAATTTACTGGATCCCCTCCGCTTCGCTTCGAGGATGACGCAATCTTCTTCCTTCCTACCGCCTACTATCAACGTGCAATTCTAATGGTAAAGTTGAAGCTGTGATTTGTATTGGTTTCCCAGTCGTCATCAATTTTGCCGTAGGAGTAGTTGAATGCGACGCCAAATCTCCAACGCGGGTTGAACCACCAGTCGTAACCGATTTCAGGCCGAATAAAAACGCTTGAAAATTCATGTAAATCATTTTTTTGCGAGGTGTAAATCAATCCGTCGTCGTAATCTTGCACCTTAATAATATCATAGCCGACGCCAAGCCCGAAATACAGTCCGTAAAGAGCGTTTTCTTTGTCTTGGAATGGATGAATTTCGGCTCCGATTCCCAAGAGTCCTTTCAGAATGACTGCATCCATTTTTCGTTCGTCGGAATCGCGTGCATTAGGGTCTTCGTAGTCGGCTTTCCCTAAGCCAATGCCCAAAGCTCCATAAACAGATACCAAGTTTGTAATGTGGCCGCCAAGTCTGAACTCGTTATAAAGTGAAATGCCGCTACATTTCAGTGCGACTTTATCATCCCAGTCGGTAACAAAGTCTTCTGAAGTCGTATAGTTCAGTGACAAATTTGCGGAAAAATAAAATCCACGGCGGACGTGATAAAATTCATCTGTTTGGAGTCTGGCTTTGAGATTGGCTTTTATTTCTGCTTTTATTTGTTTTGCTTTTTTAGCATTGAATCCCATGCTGCTATCAACGGCTGCGGCTTCAGGTATTTTTTGTTCGCTTTGCTGAACAAAAACTGAATCGGTTTTTCCTTCACCGGTTTGTCCATTTTCGACGTATGAACCCATATCCCATGCGTTTGCATACGATGCCAAAAGAATTGTTAAAAGCGAGGTCTCAAAAAGTTTTTTTGTCATAAGAGAAGTTATTCGCATATATAAATTATAGTAAACGTTATAAGCGTTGTCTCAATTAAAGTACCCGATGCCGGATGGTTCGACATGCTCACCACCTTAATTGGGTATGAAAAAATTTAATGTTGTTTAGTATAAGTTGTTTTGAGAGCTTCGCGGAATACTCGTGCGACTTCGTCCGGGTTGTCGCTCTTGAGCCAGCTGAGCGTTTCTGTGCCGCGGTAGCTCCAAGCGAAAATGTTCTTGATGCCTGCCGCACGGCTTTCTTCGACGGCGATGGCAAGGTCGTTTTCGCGGCCCGCTTCGATTTGGTACGCCTTGACCCACATTTGTACGGACTTGCCGTAACGGTTTGCGACTTCGACGAGTTTGTTTGCTGTTTCGCGGTATTTTTCACGAACCCATTCTTCGCTTGCTCCGCGTTCCCAGTACGGATCGCTTGCGATTTCGTCAACAGCGTCAAGGCTTGTGACGCGGCCCCAGTCGTCGAGCCCAGCAGGGAACCATGGCGGCAGCATGCAAACGCAGTTGCGCTTGCCACGCGCTTTGACATCCTTTGTCATTTCGTCCAGGAAGCCGATAAGGCTTTCTTCGCGGAACTGTTTTACGTCGTCTGTAAGTTCTGTGGGCATCTCGTATCCGTATTTTGTACGGAACGATTCGCGGCATTTTTCGCAGCGGCAACTCCAATTGCTGAGGCCACCTTTTTCAAAGTAAAAATGCGGCTCGTCCCAGAAAATCGTAGAAACGTCCGTGTCGCAAACGGTCGCAATCCACTTGTGCATGTATGCTCGGAATTCTGGATGGTTTGGGCATGCGGCGACTTTCGGTTTACCGTCTATTGCAACTTGACACATGTCGTGGTTTCGTGCGGTGAGTTCCGAATATGCTTCTCCGCCAAACACGCGGCCTACGCCCCACGGGTTCACATAAACGCTAAGTCCCATTGCGGCAGACTCGTTCACGATTTTTTTCATGGTGTCGTAATAATACTGCAAATCCTCTTCGCTCCACGTGTGGAGGACTGCATTGAATCCGGCTTCTTTTATTTGAGCAATATCAATAAGAGCGTGCTTCGGGGAGCGCACGCCAAAGTAGCTGACACCTTTAATCACGGTGAAAACCTTTTTTTATTAGTTTGTGGTTAGAATGGTTTGTAGCTTTTTTTGCCCGTCCACTTCGCCCATTGCGGACAACCGTTCTTGTGCAGAACGTCTTCAAGAGTCTTGCTCCATTCTTCTTCGCTCACGGGGCGGCGGATCCAGAAAATGCTGTCATCTTTGGAATCTTCGGGGAGCGGCATGTCGTCGGGGATGATTTCGATAATCCACGATTCGGGGATGGCGTTGTGGAGTTCCCTGCTGAAGGCGAGGTTTTTTGCGGTCGGGTGGTCGGCGTGGTCAAAAATGATGAGCGTCGGCGATTGACCGATGATGAGCGCAGATTCCAAAAGGCTCTGGGCACTTTCGATGGAATTGCAAGTATAGAGGGTGGAATCGTCCGCCATGTTGCCATGTTCCAACAGCCAGCGGAAAGTCCACTGGTTTAACTTGTCTAGGCTGCCAGGCGATGAAGGCGTTATGAAAAATATGTGTCCCACGCCTAAAGTATAGAAAGTTTATTGTTAAATTATTGGAAGAAAATTTGATTTGACTTGAAAAATTATGCATTTCCCTGATCTTCCCGAATTTAGGTTCGTAAACAAAATATTGGAGAATGTCGCGCCGTTAAGGGCTGAATCGCCTGCGTACCGCAGTTGGCTGTCTGCTGGGGACGACTGTGCCATCTTTGATGGCTGGCTTGCGACAAAGGATCTCTCGGTCGAGAATACGCATTTCCGGTTGGATTGGTCCAGTCCAGAACAGGCGGTCGAGAAGCATATTGTGTCCAACGTATCGGACATATCCTCGATGGGCGGTCGCCCCAAGATTGCTTTGTTCGGACTTTGCGTCAACAAAAAATGGGACGAAAATACTCGCGACCGAATTGCAAAAGCTGTATCGCAAGGCTTTGAGAGAAGAGAAATTACGTTGATTGGCGGTGATACCGTTTCGGGCGATGTCGGTATGTTTTCGACAACTCTTTTGGGAACGTTGGATGATAAGACCGCACTCCTTCGCAGTAGCGCAAAACCGGGGGAACATGTTTTTGTAAGCGGGACTCTTGGAAAATCCGATGCCGGTCTTTGGCTTTTGATGAACCACCCCGAAGAGGCAACGCGGTTCCCTCGGCTAGTGGAATATCACCTTGCACCGAAAATTTGCGAAGACATGGGCGTGCGATTGGTGAAATTTGGTGTGCAGGGTGCATGCATGGACATTAGCGACGGTCTTAGTTCCGAAGCGAACCATTTGGCGCTCTCGTCGGGCGTTTCCATTGAAATTGACGAAGAAAAACTGCCGATTGACCCAGATGTTATAGAAATGTGTGAGTATTTTGGGCTTTCGCCCCTAAAATTTGCGCTAAATGGCGGTGAAGAATATGTTTTATTGTTCACTTCTAATCTTACAGAAAGTATATTTTTAGGTGAAAAGTCCCTAACGGACAGAATACACGAAATTGGATCTGTGTGTTCGGGAAGAGGTGTTATTTTAAGGAAACCTGACGGCGGAAGGATTACTCTAAACGCTCAGGCGTGGTCGCATTTATGAAGGATTCAAGCAGTTTAGGACAGTTGCTGGTTCGCGTTAACCTGATTAACGAAGACCAGCTGAGGTATGCAGAAGAAGAAGTCAAGTACCAAGCGCAGTTGGGCAAGAGGGTTACTCTCGCTCAGATTCTTATTAGGGCCGGGATGGTCAAGCAAGAGGCGCTTACGGACATTCTTGGTGTCCAGATGCAGAGCGTCACCAAGAAGCGTATCGGTGAAATGCTTTTGGATCAGGGCTTTATCACGCAAGATCAGCTAAACGAGGCTCTGGAAAAGCAAAAAACTTCGGGCGGTAAGCGTCTAGGACGCGTACTTGTTGATTTGAAGTTCATTGACGAAAAGAAACTGACCGACATTCTTTGCTGCCAGTTCGAAGTTCCCTATGTCAAACTGGATGCCATCCGCTTGGACGAAAAGGTCTATGAATTTCTTTCGGAAGACCAGTGCAAGACGAATAAGATTGCTCCGCTTTATGTGACGAAGGATTCGCGTCAGGCACTTGTGGTCGCCATGGCGGACCCGACGAACGTGCGTCTCAGGGACTCCATCAAGTTCAAAGTCAAGCGGCCTGTCGATGTAGTCATGGCGTCCGAGCAGGATATCAAGAAAACTCTTGATACGCTTTATGCAAACAGCGGACCTGCCGAAGAATCTCTTGCCGAACTTATCGGTGATAGCAAGGATGGCGATGAACTTGAAACCGTCGAACGCGGTCAGGGGGCGAGTGACGAACCGGAACTGACGGACGAAGAAGGCCGCGCAGTGGTGAAGATCGTGACGACGCTGATTCACGAAGCTATTGCTCGCCATGCATCTGATATTCACCTTGAACCGCAGGAAACCTTCCTGAAACTGCGTTACCGTATTGACGGTGACCTGCAGGTGATGTCTCCGATTCCGGCACGTTTGATGCCGCAGATTCTTTCGCGTATTAAGCTCCTTTCCAAGATGGATATTGCCGAAAAACGTAAACCGTTGGACGGCCGCTTTACCGTGCGTTACAAGGGTAGCGAAGTGGACCTTCGTGTGAGCTCGTTCCCGATTTCTCTGCGTAAGCGCGGCGTTTGCGAAAAAATCGTTATGCGTATTTTGGACCCGAACTCGGGTCAGTTCCCGCTGAAGGACATGGGCTTCGACCCGCGTGTGCTCAAGCAGTTCATTGATGCGATTAACGCTCCTAACGGCATTGTGCTGGTGACCGGGCCTACCGGTTCTGGTAAATCTACGACGCTTTATGCTTCTATTCGTGAAATTTTGGATTCGACCATCAACATCTCGACGATGGAAGACCCGGTGGAATTGAATATTGACGGTGTGAATCAAGGACAAATTAACAATGCCGCAGGCTTTACGTTCGCGGCGGGCATTCGTGCCTACTCCGTCAGGACCCGGACGTGATCATGATCGGTGAAATGCGTGACCAAGAAACCTCGACAATGGCTATCGAAGCTGCTTTGACGGGTCACTTGGTCTTCAGTACCTTGCATACAAACGACGCTGCCGGTGCTTTCCCTCGTTTGCTTGAAATGGGATTGGAACCCTTCCTTGTTTCTACGGCAATTAAGGGTGTCTTGGCCCAACGTCTTGTGCGCCGCATTTGCAAAAACTGCAAGGAGCCGGTCGAAATTTCGCAGGAACTTCGCGACGAACTTCACTTGTCTCCAGATATGCAGTTCTATCATGGAAAGGGCTGCGAAAAATGCGATGGGTCGGGCTTCAAGGGGCGTTGTGGTATTTACGAATTCCTCGTGCCGAATGAACCTGTGCGTAATCTTGTGATTAAGCGTGCCTCCGGTGACGAAATCAAGCGCGAGGCCATCAAGTCTTGCGAAATGATTACGCTCCGTATGGACGGAATCAACAAGGCATTGCAAGGACACACGACTCTGGAACAAGCTGTCGGTGCATCTACTGCAGATGATTAGTGAACGTTAAACAGTAGGTTGTCAACAGAATTGCATTAAAAAATGCGATATCACATTCCAAGCCCGCTTTTGGCGGGCTTTTGATTTATTCTCGACATCGTTGGATTTCATGTTGCCCATAGACCTTTAAAAACTCATTTTTTAATTACTCTTATTTCTTATACGTTCTCTAACGGTTAAAAAAGAATATATTCATTCTTATACCGCGAGGGAAAATTAGCGGATTGGAGTGACTATGAATGGATGGGCGTTAGGGCGTGCATCTTGTGCTGCGTTGGGTGTTTTGGCTTTTGCCGTTAACGCCGATGCTGTAACGTGGAAGCCGGTGTGCGAGACGAACGGGCATACGCTTGTTCTTGCGTCGGAGCATTTTGAAATTTGCCGGAAGGCGAAATACGATGACGGCACGACGAACAATGTCGGCGTTTATCGGGACGAGGCTCAAAAAGGACTCGATATCCTTGAAGATATTTTCGTGTTTTATCACGATTCCTTGAAATGGTCGCTTCCGCAGCCGGGTGATGCTGAAAACAAACTCAAAATAGCTGTTTATGTTTTTGAAGACGAGCGGATGGGCGCTCTTTACGGCGGGGACAACGGTGAAGCTTGTTGCGACGCGGGCTGTTCGCCGGGAATTTGGCTGGGCAAGGGGTCTCTGGGCGACCGTTCGGGGCTTGCTCACGAATACGCTCACGGCATGCAGAGCCTTGTCGGCTGGATGGGCAACAATAGCCATACGGGGTGGATTTGCGAATCCCATGCGAACTGGATGGCACATCAGTATCTCCCGAACGAGATTCCCGGCTGTGCTGAATATTTAATCAATTTTCCTTATCTGTATTACGGTTCGACGCGTGACCGCTATTGCAACTGGCATATTCTGGAACATTTGAAGGAAGAATTCGGCGGCGGAAATAAAGGAACTCGTGAAGTGAACCGCATTTGGACGGAATCGCTCCATGATGGCGAAGCGGGGCGTATGGAACAAACTCCGTTTTCGGCGATGATGATGGTTTATGGCTGGTCGCTTGATGATTTGAATGAAAAATTTGGGCAATTGGCGATGAAGCATGCGACGATTGAATACGAACCTGCAAAGAAGAATTTGTATAAAAAGGCGTGGGGCGATTATGAATTTTCGACGCGCCGTAGCGTGGGGCCGGGTTATCATTACAGCAGCCATGGCCGCGTGACGATGATGAACAAGATGGCGTGCGAGGGCGAAAATTGCGTGGATCGTTACATCTCGCCGAGTTACTGGGCTCCGCAGCGCTTGGGGTATAACTTGGTGCGAATTTATCCTGAAAAAGCGGGGAAGGTGACTGTCAAGTTCCGCGGCATTGTGCAGGAAAAGCCTGCGGTCAAGGGCTATGCGTGCTTTGGCGATAATACCGATTATTACATGGGCAAGACTTACAAGTGGTGCAATTACGCTCCTGATGTTTTGCCGGATCCGCATTCGGGCTGGACGGTTGGCCTTGTGGCAGAAGGTGCGGACGGCACGCCGCGTTACAGCGAAATGAAGCACGGCACGGGATTCAATTTGGAAATTGAGACTAAGGATAGCGATAAGGCTTTGTGGCTTGCGGTGACGGCGACTCCGACGGAAATGCAGACGATTTTGTGGGACCAGTTCTATTACAGCATTGTGCGTTATCCGTACATGATTGAGGTTGTGAACGGAAAGCCGGAAGGGTATAATGATGGATTTTGGAAGCCAGCGAATGCAAGCGGCTATAGCAAGCATAGCAATGGCGGCGGGCTCGTGAGCAGCAAGGCGAAGGTGGCAGCTACGGCTTACGTGGGGCCGGATGCTGTGGTGAACGGTGGTACGGTTTCGGGCAATGCCCGCATCGAAGATTTTGCGGTCGTGAATGGCGGCACTGTTAGCGGTAATGCTGTTTTACGCGGGCGTGCATTCATGAGCGGCGGGAGTGTGGGGGATGATGCCGTGCTCGAAGAAGATGCTTGGCTTGTGAGCGGCACGGTTAGTGGCAAGGCGAAGGTCGGTGCGCTTTCAGTGATTCTTGAGAGTACAGTCAAGGACAATGCTCAAATTTATGGTGTCATGTGGCCGGTTGAATACAAAGTTATTAGCGGTACGGCTCAGTTGCGTGGAGACCTTGAGAACAGCTTTTCGAAAGAGATTTCGAAGGGTGTGTTTTATGGTATGATTGATGATGGTATGCTGAACAATGCTAATTATGGAGCGAATTTGACGGCTCCGCCGACGGATGCGACGGCGAGCATCGAGAACGCGAAATGGTATGCTGTGGCGGATGATTCGTCGGCAACGGATCCGGGAGAGCGTACGTCTATTGCGATGAAACCGTTGTTGAAGCAGTCTGTTGCAAATGAAGTGTATGGCGTTTACGGAGTGAACGGCAAGTTGCTTGGAATGGTGAATGTTATGGCTTCTGATGTTTCGTCGCTGAGGGCGGCGCTCCGCAATGACGGATTCAAGGCGGGAATGTATTTTGTACGAAGCAACCGCAGTCGCAACATGATCCGCGTGAATGTGCGGTAATTCATTGGATCCTATCGCCTTCGGCTCCAGAATGACAGGCTTCAGTATCGTGTAAGCTGGCCCCGGCCCTTCGACTAGCTCAGGGACCTTGGTCTGGGGTGACAAATTGGGCGGCTTTGCCACCCTTCTTGTCTCTATTCTTTCGTCTTTTTAGTGGAGTCGTTTTTGCTTTTTTGTAAAGACTTGACGGCAGCGTCTTTGGCGGCGATGGCCGCATCTTTTGCTTTTGCGGCAGTTTCGCTAACTTTATCTGAAACTTTGGTCGCAGTTTCTTTTGCAACGCTCTTGAGGGAATCGGCGGCTTCTTCGGAACCTTTTGCTTTATCTGTAATCGTCTTCGTAAGCTCGCTTGCTTTTTCTTTCGCCATCTTGCGGAGGTTCACTTCATCAGAGGAATAACCGAATTTTTCGAGGGATGATTTGTAAATACTGTAAGCGATTGCGTTGTCCCTCATGTCCTTGAGGTTCCCTTGTACGGGGAGCAGGTGTAAGATGAAGAGTAAAACGAAACATACAAGTGTTGCTTTGACTAGTCCGAACAGAGCTCCTAGAATGTGATTCGTCTTTCCGACAATTGTATTTTTGATGGAATCTCCGACAATATGTCCGATAAACGAAAACAGCAAAAACGGAATCAAGAAGCCTACGCTGATACAGATAAGACGTGCGGTAAATTCGCTAAATTCAAAATTTTGCATGACAAAATAGCAGAAAAGACTTTGAGAAAAGTAAGCTCCTGCTATTGCTGCAACCCATGCGCACAGTCTAAAAATACTGCCTAAAAGACCGCGCCATAAACCTATGACGCCAAATATAAGCAGGCATGCAGCACATGCGATGTCAATCCAATTCATTGGACTTATCCTTTTAGATCGCAAACTGGATAGCGACGAACGCTATCGTGGCGACCATCATTCCAAGTAAAAATCCTATTCCATACTTAAATGTAGTTTTTTGCGGCTTAGGAGATATGATGGAATCTATAGCTTGGTCTTCATTTACCGTATCCGCCCATTCTGCGATATAGGGAGTCATGTCGCGGGGGTATTCGCTCAGGAGGTCCGCGAGTTCGTTGGCCGCGTCGCATGCCGAGGAGGGGCGTTTGCTAGCCCGCTTGTTGAGGAGCTTCAGCACGAACTTGCGGAGTGGCTTCGGAACATCGTCCGGGAACACTTCCGGCTTGAATTTCATCTTGAGGATGTTTTCGCGAGTTTCTTCGAAATCCTTGCCGCGGAAGAGGTTTTCGCCGATGAGCATTTCGCAGGCGATAATGCCTACGCTAAAGAGGTCGCTTGCGTAATTGACTTTTTCGCCCATGATTTGTTCTGGGCTCATGTAGGCGGCGGTGCCGATGATGCAGCCGGTCTGCGTGAGTTCCTTGCCGATGTCGAGCGGCGTTTCGGTGTGGGCGATGCCAAAGTCCAAGAGTCGCACACGTCCGTCCTTGTCGATCATCATGTTCGCGGGTTTTAAATCGCGATGCGTGACGCCGTTGCGGTGGGCGTGGCTTAACGCGTTCAGCAACTCGTAGAGAATCGTTTCGACAACCCAGATGGGCGGTCGCTTGTTCCGCAGTAGCAAATCCTTGAGGCTGGAACCTTGAACGTACTCCATCGACATCGTGTAGTTGCCGTCGCTGTCTTTCCAGAGGGCGTAGGGCTGGATGATGCTCGGATGGTTCAGGTGGGCGAGGATGCTCCCTTCTTGCAAGAACCTTTTGATGTAAAGATCTTGCTGGTTCAAGTTCGAATGGAGCCTTTTGGCGACAACGAGCCTGTCAAGAGACGGGTCTCTGCAAAGCCACAGGCTGCCCATGGCTCCGCTGTTCAAAGCTTGTATCGGTTTGTATCCGCCAATCTTGGACGGAAGCTGATCCTTGACTTTCTTTTTGGACTGTGTTGCCTTGACTTCTTCCATGCATCCCATTATAGAAAAAGATTTACTTCTTGTCGCTCAGATAAATGCTTTGGTGCTTTGTCTTCGGGTCTTGATTCGGGTAATCCAGAATGTAGTGGAGTCCGCGGGATTCCTTGCGACGCAGAGCCGCGATGAGAATCATCTTGGAAACTTGGAGCGCGTTCAAGAATTCGAGGAAATGCAAGTTCTCTGTTTCTTTGTTCTTGATGGCGGCATCGACATCTTTCTGGAGTTCGTCAATGACCTTGAGACCTTGGTTGAGCCCTGCTGTGGTGCGGACAATGCCGCAATGTGTCCACATCATGTCCTGGAGCATTTTCTTGCGTTTGCGCCAGTAGGCGGCCTTGGCGAAGCTGACGTTTTCTTTCTTTTGTTTAGGAACGCTTAGTTTATCTTTGGTAAGTCCGCTCTTGTCGATGTCATCGACGGCGCGGATGGCGAACACGACGCTTTCCAAGAGCGAGTTCGAGGCGAGGCGATTTGCTCCGTGAACGCCTGTTGCAGCGACTTCGCCGCAAGCATAGAGGCCCTTGATTTCAGTGCGGGACCACGTATCCACAAGAACGCCTCCGCACATGTAGTGGGCTGCCGGTACGACCGGAATCCATTCCTTGGTGATGTCGATACCTGCGTCCATGCATTTAGAATAAATGTGCGGGAAGTGACTCATGATGTCTTTGGGGGTACGGCCAGAGAGGTCAATGAACATATGGTCCTTGCCGAGGCGCTGCATTTCGCTATGGATGGCGCGAGCCACGATGTCGCGGGGGGCCAGCGAGTGGAGCGGGTGCACTTGGTTCATGAATTCTTCGCCCTTGTCGTTCTTGAGGATGCCGCCAAAGCCGCGAACGGCTTCGGAGATGAGGAACGGCTTCTTGAAGCTGGGTGCATACAAACTTGTGGGGTGGAACTGCATGAATTCGATGTCTTGGAGGGCGGCCCCTGCACGGGCGGCAATCGCCATGCCGTCGCCGCAGCTGTCGGGCGGGCAAACGGTGTATTGCCAGATGCGGCCTGCGCCGCCTGTCGAGAGAATCGTCGCTTTCGCATAAATGCTTTCGACTTCGCCAGTCTTCTGGTGGATGATTTTTGCACCGACGCAACGCTTGGCTTTGCCTTCGCCTTCGCAAATCAAGTCCTTGATGTAGCAGTTTTCGAGGTAGTCGATTTTCTTTTGTTTGTGGAGCTCGCAGAGGAGAGCGCGCATGATTTCTTTGCCGGTGAGGTCTGCGGCATGCAGAATGCGGTGGTGACTGTGTCCGCCTTCGAGGTGGAGGTCAAACTGCGTCTTGTCTTCGGGCGACGGTGTGAACTGGACACCCCACTTGACGAGCTGCTTGATGGTGGCTGGTCCGCTCTTCGTCAAAATATTAACGGGTTCTTTTTTGCAGAGGCCAGCGCCTGCTTCGAGCGTGTCTGTAATGTGGAACTCGAACTTGTCGGACTTTTCGGTGACGGTCGCGATGCCACCTTGAGCGTAGTTCGATGAGCCGTCCGGCTTTGCTCCTTTGGTTAAAATTACAACGTGAAAACCTTTTTCTGCGGCGTGGAGGGCGGCGCTTAATCCAGAAATGCCTGCGCCCAAAACCAAAATATCGTACATGGTAGAACTCCAAAAGGAATTTGTATTTTTATATCCCATAAATAGAAAAATTAAGGTTTTTCGGCATTATATTTGCTCTTGATTGCGATAAAATAAAATGCAATAATTTTTTTTTGCTATTTTTCACGCGACAAAAATTTTAACGGAGTAGTCCCTATGTTAACGTGGATTAATGAAAAAGCCAAGTGGGTAATTGTGATCTTTGCTGCAGGTATCGCCATCGGTCTTTTGGCCATGGACCGTGTTCCGAACCAAGGACATAGCTATCCTGTCGGCATCGTCAATGACACCAAGATTTCTTATGTGCAATTTGATGCTCGCATCAAGGAAATCGTGCAAAAACGTCAAGACCAGCACTTGGACGATGAACAGTACGCCCAGCTCCGCAGTCAGGTGTTTTCTAGTTTCGTTCGTCAGGCACTCTTTGCCGAACAGTACGAAAAGGCCGAACTGAGAGCCTCGGTTGCAGAACTTAAGGACGCTTTCAAGCGTAATTCCGATGCCGTTCGTGCTCGCTTGGTCCAAGAAGCTCAGTACCGTCTGTATGCCATCCAGCAGCAGGCGACCTCTCAAGAGGACTTGATGCAGCGTTCTCAGGCATACATCGCCTCTTTGCCGAAATTCCTTACGGATACGACTTTCAACAAGGCCGATTACGATGCTTGGATTGAAACGCCGGCAGCTTTCAAGTGGAGCGAAATGCTCCGTCTCGAAGATGAAATGAAGAACAACGCCATTCCGGCTCGCCAACTTCAGGCTTTGGTCGGAGCATCTGTTCATCCGACTTCTCTTGAAGCAAAGTGGAGCGTCGAACGTCGCATGACGGATTACGAACTGCAGGTGGCGGTTGCCCCGAATTCTGCATTTGTTGTGGATAGCAATTCCGTGGATAGCGTGATGGTTGCTGCTTATTTCAAGGCTCACGCTCTTGATAGCTTCTTTGTGCAGAAGGACGTTGCTCAGTTCCAGTACATTGCTCTCCCAGTTGAAGCAACGGCTGCCGATGATGCAAGCATCCGCGAATATGCTATGACGCTTTATTATCAGCTTACGGATTCCACCTCGACGACCACTTTCGAAGACATGGCTCGCGTTTCTTCTGAAGACCAGGGCAGTGCCGAAAAGGGTGGCGTTTTGAGCGAAGACTTCGTTGGCCGTGGCACTTATGTGAAACCGTTCGAAGATGCTGCTTTTGCTCTTGACTCTGGCAAGATTTCTGAACCGGTCCGTTCTCAGTTCGGTTACCACATCATCAAGTCTTACGGCAACGTGAAGAATGATAAGGGTGAAGTTGAAAAGGTCAAGGTCGGCCACATTCTCCTCACGGTGACGGCTTCTTCCAATACGATTGATAGCCTCGAAAAGATTCTTAACGGCATCAAGAAGAATGTCGATGCCGGCGCTGATTTGGTCACAGAAGCTAAGTCTCGCGGTCTCGAAGTCAAGGTTTCCGAATGGGTTCCGCGTGATGGCAACATCGCTTCTATCGGTTACATCCGTGGCTTGGCCGCATTCGCATGGCCGAACGAAAACCTCCCGGATGAAGATAGCGAAATTTCTAACGTGCTCAAGAACAATAAGTGGGTTGCCATTGCAAAGAAGGTTGGTTCTTATAAGGCTGGCGAACGTAGCCTCCCGCTCTACTACAACGAAATTAAGGAAGCCCTCCTCAAGCAGAAGGCTGGCAAGGCTGCCGAAATCTACTTGAATTCTGTCGCTGCCCAGGTGAAATCTTACAACCCGGCTGATACAGCGGCTGCAAAGATTGAAAAGGTCGAAATCGAATCCAAGAACGCATCTGTCGATGGCTTTGTTCCGGGATTCGGCTACAGCAATCCGCAGGTCGCAAAGGTTGTGGGCAAGGCCAAGGCTGGCGAATGGACCGCTCCGGTCGTTGCCGAAAACGGTGCCGTGATGGTCAAGGTCATCTCCAAGAAGACTCCGAAGGTTGAAGAAGTCGAAGAAGCAATCAAGCAGGATATCGAAAACACGAATCGCTTTGCCGCGATGACGGTCTTCAACGACTATGTGACGAATATCGAAGCTGCAACGCTTGTCAAGAGTAACCTCGATCTCTACTATAGGGATTAAAGCGGGCGAGGGAACGCCTCTCGCTTTTCGCTTGATGCGGTTCATTAGTAGCGCTTGAAAAGGTCAACAAATAAATTCTCAATTAAAGCTATTTATTGGTTGACGGATGCAATTAAAATTGCTATAATGTGCCGCGCTTGCCCCCATCGTCTAGTGGCCTAGGACTCGGGATTCTCATTCCCGCAACAGCGGTTCGAGTCCGCTTGGGGGTATAAAAACGACCAACCGAAGGGTTGGCCGTTTTTACTTTCCGCCCCAGGGGTACTAAAAATGACCAACAATAAGTTGGTCATTTTTATTTTCCGCTTCAGGGGTACTAAAAAAGTTCAACCGGAAGGTTGGACTTTTTTTTCCGCTGTTTGCTGTCTTCCCGGCCATGTTCCGGAATCGTATTCCCTTACGAATCACTTTATCAGCCTCTCTGCATACAGAATAAACAAAAAGAAACCCCGGCAAGTTGGCCGGGGCGTAACTGTAATGAGTTCAGTTTCTATTACTTGAACGTGCTCGTGAGGCGGAAGGCGAGGCCGAGGTCGCTCATTTCGTTGCCACTGTAGAGGCTGAACTGGAGCTTGGATTGGCCTATCTTCTTAGCCCATGCGAGAGTCCATGCCCAATCGTCCATTTTCTTTTTACTGTCATGGACTTCCTGGCGGTCGCCGATGCGTTCCCATTCAAGATAAAGGTTGCTCATGAGGATGCTCATCACGCCGTCTTTCGGGGAGAATTCTGCACCGAAGTAGAACGGGTTGTAGTGCTTGCCGGGTTTCATGTACTTGGATTCAGGGGCGAGGTAATTGGGAGCGGTTTTTTCAATTTTTTCGTCCGTGGTGCCGATGTGCGCATATTCGCCGTAGATACGGAATTCAGGAACAATCTTGTAGCTGAGGTATGCGGCCACGCGATGCGTTACTGCTGCGGTGTTCTGTATCGGGTCGAATGCGTTCACGCGGTAGGCAATCTTTGCTTCGAGCGGGAATTCGAACTTCAGGTCTTCTTCGATGCGGATGTAGCCGGAGTTCATCTTGTTGTCGCGGGTGGCGAGCATGGCGCTGAACTGAGAAACGCCGGTTTTCCATCCGAGTTCGAGAGCGTTGTGGGCGTAGTCACGCATCCAAAGGCCGCGTCCGGTGAGGTCCTTGTCGATGTATGTACCGAAGTGGGTGGATTGCGACCAGTCGGTTTTCCAGTGACCGATTTTGAGGTTGAGCTTGTTGTTTTCGTTCAGAGACCATTTGTAGTTGACCCAGTAGAGGTCGGCGAGAATCTTGTCGTAGCTTGTGGTCTTGCCGTCGCCGTCCTTAATCTTGTTGCCGAACTGCGGGGCGAAAATGCGCAACATGACGAGTCCGTCGATGCTTTCGCTCTTGTACTGTGCTCCGATGTTGGCGCGGATCCAGAGCGAGCTGAAGTTGGAACTGTCGTCGGCTATCATCTTGGTGGCTTGGGTCTGGACGTTGGCCTTGAGGCCGATTTCTGCATCTGCGGCAAATGCGGTTGTAGCCATGCCGGCTACTAAAAGTGCGCTTGCGATTTTCTTGAAGTTCATAAACACTCCCTATAAGGATTTCGTGCGCAAATTTAGAAATTTCATGATTTTTTTAAAGATTATTTGAAACTTGCTTGTTCAATTTTTATTTTTTGCACGCAATTTTTATAACCAGTTGGAGTACAAGAATGAAAATTTCCCGCATTGCTCTCTCGGCTTTAGTGGCGACTTCTTTTGCCGTTGCCGGTAATCTCGCACCGAACAAGACTCACGCTGTTTTGAACGTGACTTATACGAATAACGATGATGTTCCGCATGTCAATAAAAAGCTCACGTTCGTGGGGCAGAACAAGGGAAAGAAGATTGTGATTACGACGGATGGCTATGGCGAGGCGAGCTTCCATATTCCGCGTGAAGATACCTACACGATTATGTGCGAAAGTTTGACGGGTCCGTTCGAATGCGGTGAAACGCCGTATGTGTCCCGCACGGCAAGCACGGGCGGCATCACGGTCGTGTTTGACGATACGCGTTCGGAATTGACGGGTGTTTTGTTCAAGGCCGGGAGCGCCGAACTCGTCCCGAGTTCCTTGAAGACTTTGAAGGCTGCGATTGCTGGCCTCAAGCGCAACCCGAAGGCGAAGGTCGAAGTGGAAGGCCACACGAGCAGCGAAGGCGGTGCCGAGCTGAACCAGCAGCTTTCCGAAGACCGCGCAAACAGCGTCCGCGACTACATGATCGAAAATGGCATCGAAGCAGATCGCGTGACGGCAGTGGGCTATGGTCCGAGCCGCCCGAAGGGTGACAATTCGACGGAGTCTGGCCGCCGTGCCAACCGCCGCATCGAAATCCGCGTGCTGAACGCCGACGAAGTGAATTTCTAAAATTCAGGATGCGCGGACGTTGATCCGCATGAATTTTGAAAATGAAAAAAGCCGCAAAAATGCGGCTTTCTTTATAGAGTTTTCTTTCGCGTCAGTCTTCCCCGACCTGCGATGCTCTGAACTTGATTGGTTTGGTTCGGCAGGCTCACCAACCTTATGTCGAAGTGTTCGGGGATCTCCTTTTATTGATTAAACCGCCCGGATTCCTTCGTCCGAAATTTCGATTTTGCCTTCGCGGAAAAGCGTGCCGATGATTTTCTTGAACGTCTTTTTGGACATGCCGAATTCGCGACGGATGGTTTCGGGGTCGGTGTGGTCGCCGTAGGGGAGGAATCCGCCTGCGGTTTCGAGCTTTTGCATGATGGCGTTGGGGCTTTCGCTCTTCATCATGCCCTTGTAGCCGATCGGCGTCAAGTTGAGCGTGATTTTGCCGTCGCTCGTGAAACGCTGGATGAATCCGGGCATCGTATCGCCAATGTAGATGCGTTCCAT
>NZ_JAFWOM010000054.1 GCF_017545445.1 Fibrobacter sp. | reverse complement strand
TGATGGCCTTTTCAACGATGGCGACCTTGACCTCTCCGGTGGCGTTCGGTGCAAGGTCATCGGTGACCTCGACCAGACGCGCTTCGGGGATGTGCCCCTGAATGTCCTCGTAAGTGCAGTAGTTCATGCGTTACCTTAAGCAGTCTTCTTGACGATGTTCTTCAAGAGGAAGCCTGCATCCTTGGCGACAACAACTTCCTTCTGGTAGAAGCCTGCCTTGATGATTTCGGCACCCTTGAGACCAATCTTTTCATCTTCGATGATGGTTGCGAAGCGATCACCCACCTGTGCGGTCATACCCCAAGCAATGCCTTCCTTGAGCGTGGAAAGCGGTTCGGAGTAGTGAGCCCAGATGTTATCACCCCAGCAACGAGCAAGCTGCGGATTCTTGGCGTTCTTGGCGGTGTTCACGCGAGCTTCACCGATGAGGATTTCATCAACTTCGAACAAGGCCTTGATCTGTTCGCGACTTGCGACGCCTGCACCGTTGGAGTTCGGATAGACAGAGCGGAGTACGTTCGGGTCAGTGCGGAGTTTCGCCCACACGACAGAGTTCATGCCAATCACGTTCGGACGGGCAAGCGGCTTTTCGAGGTATTCAAGAATCGTTTCCACGATGTTGAAGCCGTCCGCTCCGATACCCTGGGCGTTTTCGTAAGTGTGAGTAAGGCCATCGCCATAGTTCGAAGTGTCCTGCACAATGCCCGCAACGCGCATTTCACGACCGAGATACACCTGATTCATCAAGTATTCAAGGCTCGTATTCACATAGCGTTCCTTGTTCTTGATCTGGTCAATATCTTCCTTAGGCACGATAATCTGCAAACCCTGGGCTTCGGCAACTGCGGCTTTTTCCGTTCCCGAAAGGTGGATGATATTCGGTTCAGAAGTGCGGCCAACCTTGGTATCCGGGGCGGCAAACGAATCGCCCTTGGTTCGCTCGTAGTACTTGAACGCAAGTTCCGGGCCGTCGAGCACCTTGACAGGCATCACCTGGTCGGCAATCATCTTGCCGTTCTTGTAGGCGGCCACAAGGTCGGTCTGCTGCACGCCAATCGGGAGGAGCAAGCCAGCGGCAAGAACGCCACCGTCAGAGCCGAAAACTTCGGCGACAATCTGCGGAACGCCGCAGGCGGTAAGCGTGTCTGCACCCGCAAAGGAGCACAGAGCACACACGAGAGTAAAGAGCATGAGAGCGATAGAGTTCTTCTTCATGTAGTTCGTCCTTTTTTGAATTAACCCGAAATGACACCGGCATAGCCGAGCTTTACCTTGATGACATCGTTCGCGGCTGCGGCAGCTTCGAGGGCGATGGCATAGACCACATCGCTTGCGGTCGAGGCAGTGACTGCCTTTCCGCTTGCGGCACTCTTGATCTTTGCGCCTGCGTCAATGGCTGCACTTGCGGCCACTTCTGCGATGTTGTCAACTTGCACTTCCACATCCGCACCGGCTGCGGCATCGGCAAGGGCCACACCGAGCACAGCGTCGCCAGCACCTGCGGTGGTGACTTCGCCAGCGGTAGAACCGAACTTCACGAAGGTATTCTTGGAAACCCCGCCGGTCGCAGCCTTGTACTTCACCGCGTTCACAGGCGTAGTGGGCACGCCCACGCAGTCGATCTTCACGCGGATGATGTCGCCAGCCGAACCGCTTTCAAGGGCGGTCGCGCATCCCGGAGTGGTCGATGCGGTAACAGCCTTGCCGTTCGCGTCGGGTTCAAGAGCCACACCGAACGTGACAGAGCCACCACATTCGACTTCGGCAATGCCATCGAGCTGCACATCGCAACGGCAACCTTCAGCAGTATCCAATTCGCCAGTAACGCCAAGTGCGGTATCTCCTGCACCGGCAAGTTTCACGTTACCTTCCGTGGTGCCAGCCTTGGCAAAGCGGAAAGCGGGAACCGCAGCTTCTGCGGTGAAATTGAGGACATTACCCTTCATGGGATTCTCCTTGTTTTGTTAAACCTTGATACGGTCGTATTCTTCCGCAGCTTCAGCAAACGAAAGCACACGCCCCTTGGATTCCTGTTCAGCCTTATACTTGGCAAGAGCTTCGCCCGGCACAAGTTGCGGGGTGTCGCGCATTCCCGGAGCTTCGCCAAATTCCACGATTTTCGGGAGGGCGGCAACCGTCTTGGCGAGCACATCCGCGATATTCACGCGGTCTTCGCCTTCGCCAAAGCAGCCTTCGCCATCAACAGGCACTTCCTGGCATACTCCAAAGACCTTCATCAGGTTATCCTTGAGCACCTGATTGCAGCGGCCATCGGCAATAGCCTTGTCCAAAGTCTCGGAGAACGCAGCCCCGGCTCGCAGACGCTCTGCTGCAAGCTTGTCAGCCTTAAGGGCGTCGTTTTCGGCCTTGAGTGCCGCGTTCTCTTCGCTCAACCGCGCCGCTTCGCTAGAATTACCTTCCGGGATAGATGCGGTCGGTTCATCGCGAGGGGGCGTTTCAGGCTGAGGGTTCTGCTCCCCGTTCTCCAGCGGAGCAGAGCCGTTTTCTCCTTCGTTAGTCTTTTGGTTGTCCGCACCGCCGCCAACCTCCCCCGGTTCCCCGAAGGAGGAGGCGGTGTCAGCGGTTGCGTCTTTTACAGTCGTCTGTTTAGGGAAGTTGTTATAATCCTTGACCAAGTCACGGACGGATTCGATATCCTTCACCATGTATTCCGGGAAAACCTTGTTTGCGGCTTCGACACCTTCTTTTTCAATCAGCTGTTCACGCTGTGAGCGGAAAAACGGACCGAGCGATTCAATTTTGTAAATCAGTCGTTCAAATATGGACGCAGGCACAAGCCTGTCCCAAGCGAACGATTCAGCGAACATGCACACATCCTGTTCGTTCACGCCCTTGTCCGCTTCGGCAAACATGCCCTCGCCAAAGCAGAGCGGGGCCATGCCCTTCATTGCAGGGGCGTGAGCGCCCAAAGCTCCGAGGTGTCGAAGTCCCTTTTTCAAGTTGCTGTAAACGGACGCTGAAAGGTACTTGAAGCCGCCTTTTTTCACCTCTTCGGCAAAGTCGTTACTCACGTCGTCGAGCTTCACCTTGAGCACGTTGTCTTCCACCTTGGAATCGACAATGGAGCCTACGCGCGGATCATCGACTTTCGGGTGACCCTTGACGAGCGGCGGCTGGTAACCGGCCTTGAGCTGTTCGTGGATACCTTCGTTCAAATCTTCAAGGTCCGCTTCGCTGAAGTCGTGTTCCTTACCAGCCATGTCAGTGACCTTGCCGACCTTGAATGCTTCGACCCACGGTTCCTTGAGGTCATCGGATTTCAAAAGTTTCTTGTCTTTCATGGCTTCAAAGTTACAAGCGAAAAACCGAAAGAGGAGATGACAGAGACATGCC
>NZ_JAFWOM010000011.1 GCF_017545445.1 Fibrobacter sp. | reverse complement strand
GATGCGTACGCACAGCCTCGGTCAGCTGGCCACCTTCTTCGTAGCCCACGTATCCCGGAGGAGCACCGATCAAACGGCTTACGCTATGCTTTTCCATATATTCGCTCATGTCGATACGGACAAGTGCGTTTTCGCTATCGAAAAGTTCCACAGCCAAAGCCTTTGCAAGTTCCGTCTTACCCACGCCCGTCGGGCCCAAGAAGAGAAAACTTCCAATCGGCGCATTCTCGCGGCTAAGTCCGCTACGGTTACGCAAAATTGCTTCGGACACGGCTTCGACAGCTTCGTCCTGGCCAATCACGCGGGCATGCAGACGTTCATCCAAGTGCAACAACTTTGCCTTTTCGCCTTCGCAAAGCTTTGTCACCGGAATGCCCGTCCAACGGCTCACCACAAGCGCAATCGTCTCTTCGGTCACTTCTTCGCTCAAGCCACCTTCTTCAGCACTCTTGCGGAGCGCTTCAGTCTTTTGAGCCAGTTCCTTTTCGATGTTCACGATCTTGTTGTACTTGAGTTCTGCAGCACGGTTCAAGTCGTAACGGGCTTCGGCCTGTTCCATCTCATCCTTTGCGGCCTTCAAGGATTTCTTCAAGTCCTGAACTTCGGCAAAAGCGGCGCGACGATCCTGCCAGCGTTCCTGCATCTGCTTGACAGCAGCATCGGTCACGGCAAGGTCTTCACGGAGTTCTTTCAAGCGCTTGACGCTTGCTTCATCCGATTCCTTCGAAAGCGCCTGCTCCTCGATTTTCATCTGGAGTTCCTTACGCTGCAACGTATCGAGCGCTTCCGGGACCGTATCCATCTGCGTTTTCACAAGGCTTGCAGCCTCGTCGATCAAGTCAATCGCCTTGTCCGGCAAAAACCTATCACTAATGTAACGGTTCGAAAGTTTCACAGCAGCCACAAGCGCATTGTCATGCAGACGCACGCCGTGGTGCGCATCAAAGCCGTCCTTAATGCCACGCAAGATGGAAATAGCTTCGTCTTCGCTCGGTTCCGAAACCTGCACCGGCTGGAATCGACGTTCCAAAGCGGAATCCTTTTCGATGTACTTGCGGTATTCCTGAGTTGTAGTAGCACCAATGCAATGGAGTTCTCCACGGGCGAGTTTCGGCTTCAGCATATTGCCCAAGTCCATCGAGCCTTCGGTCTTGCCCGCCCCCACAATGTTGTGGAGTTCATCGATGAACATAAGCGTGTTGCCATCTTCTTCAATCGCATCTATAACGGCTTTGAGCCTTTCTTCAAAGTCGCCACGGTATTTTGCACCCGCCATCAACGCGGACAAATCAAGCGCAAACACTTTCTTGCCCTTCAACGCATCCGGCACGTCGCCGCGGTAAATACGTTCGGCAAGGCCTTCGACAATAGCCGTCTTACCCACGCCCGGTTCACCGACCAAGCACGGATTGTTCTTTGTCTTACGGCTCAAAATCAAAATCACACGGCGGATTTCTTCTTCACGGCCAATCACCGGCGAAAGCTTTCCGTCAGCCGCCATTTCCACGAGTTCACGACCGTAGAGTTTCAGCGGAGACTGTTCCTCAGCATTCGCAGCACCCGCAAACGGATCTGAAAGCCATGTTTCCACCACTTCGGTCGAACCAAGAGCATCTTCAAAGACCTTCGCAAGTCCGCGGTCGCCCGAGAACTTCATCAATGCCACAAGCAAATCGCCCGGCGTCACCATACGGCTCACTTGCCGCGCCGCCTGCACAGCGGCACGCAAAATGCGGTTCAAGTCGCTATCCGGTTCCACATCTGGATTCACGCCTTCCATGCGCGGGATTTTCTGAACAAACGGCTCCAAACGTCCACGGAGTTCGTTCGTCTTGACGCCCTTGGACTTATAAAGTTTTTTCAAGGTTGCATCGGGGCCTTCCACAAGGCCAACCGCCAAATGCGCCGCCCCCAAATAGGAATGCGAACAGCGGTCGCGCAAGCTCTGCGCTTTTGCTAAAACCTTTTCTGCATCATTAGTAAAATCTGACATATAATACCTTCTTTTTTTATCGCCCTACTCATGCAAATAGCGTGCCAAAATTTTCCTTGAACCCCAAATTGCAGTTTTTAGCGAAAAAAAAAGCTTTTTTCTGCAATTTCACACCTCCCACTTATTCAAAAAACAACATGTAAACGTTTCAAAAGTAACGAATAAAAGGAATTTTTGAAACAATTTGCCAAATCGAAAACCAACACAAAATAGACTTTGGTTACCCTACGATTTAGTGATCTCACAAATCTGAATGTGATCTAAATCACTACATTTCTTTTACGCAAAACATACTTTTTTATTATATTTCTATATAAAACTATAAAAAAGGAGCAATGACTTTTCAAGAAAATCGCACTCGCTGCAGCTTTGGCAGCGACCGCATCTTTCGCAACTTGGGACTACTTCCCGGTTAAAGAAGCAGGCCATGGTCAAGCCCAAATCAGTGAACAGGTCTTAATGCACGGCAATAGAAGTGTAGATGTAGTCGCACTCGGTGCCCGCTTTTCCTTCATCCAAAACTTTGAAGCCGGTCTCGTAGTCCCTGTCACCGCCTTAACTTATATCGATGGAAAAAATGCTGAACAAAGCGGACTTAACAACATCTCACTCATGCTCCGCTACCAGTTCATGCCGATTATGAATGCGTTCTTGGACGTTGAATTCCCCACATGCAGCAAAGACCTCTGCGGCGACGACAAGCCGTTTGGATTCCATTTCGGTGTGCAATTCTCCCAGAAGTTTGGCATCGTAGATTTCGGTTCTGAACTCGGCCTCAAGCTTGAAACGAAGGGCAAAGACAAGACGACTCCACCCTGGGACTTGAACCTTGGTTTAGAAGCCGACTTCTTGGTGAGTGACATGCTTACCCCGTACGTCGGTTTTGATTTTAACATGCTGCTCGGCAAAACTACACGTGACGGCAAGAATGAAGGCGAAAGCCGCACGGGTGATTTAGGCATAGCTCCGTATGTTGGTTTGAATATCGATTTCAACCCGATGTTGTATCTCGGCTTTGAATTCCGGTTCGGCGTTGGCGAAGACTATGACGATTATGGCAAAGATACCCCGATTTGGCTCACCGTCAATTTCGGCGTAAACTTCTAAAAAAATCAAAAAACAAAATTTGCACTCTAGTGAAATATCTAGGGTGCTTTTTTTGTATTTCCAAAATCACATAAGTTTTGCCTTTTTTGCAGACCTGCATGACCGAAGCAAGCGAGGGCTGCCTATAGCAAGTTATAACACACTTTTGAAAAACTCTCGAACCGATATTTTTAGTAAAAATATTTTTCCAGCATTCATGCTAACGGTTGGTTGCAAAATTTAGGCTTTTTCCGTTTTTCGTGATTATCATTTGTAAATTTACAAGCAGACTTATCTCACCAACTCAAAAAATATATATTACTCCAAAGGAATCCTCATGAGCACAACTAGACCCATATCAGATTTGCAAGATTGTCTCGACGACATTTCCAAGACAGCACACGAATCTGGGCAACCCGTCTTTTTAACAAAAGACGGTTATAATGATATGGTTTTAATGAGCATCGAAGCCTTTGAACATCTACAAATCGAAAAAGAAATTTTCGAAAAGTTACACGAAGCTGAATTGCAGGCCAAACGCTCCTCTAAGAGATATTCCTCATCTGAAGTTCTTGCGGAACTAGAAAAGATCACAAACGTATGAATTATAGAGTCGAGTTTCTTGAACTCGCGCTCTTAGACTTACAGGCAATTACCTTCTATATTACAAATGAATTAGGAATGCCCAAGGCTGCTAAGAATTTAGCCGAGTTGTTCATACGTGAAATTAACTTACTACAAAATCACCCATATTCCAACGCTCAATATATTCCAACAAAATCTTTGGAACATGATTTTAGAAGAATGATCGTTCGTCATTATTCAGTTTTTTACTGGATTGAAGAAGATTCAAAAACAGTAACCATAGCACGAATTTTATACAACAAGAGAAATTTTATTTCCATGTTATAAGCAGTCGGGCCATTCAGTACACTTTGCCCCGGCTAGCCCCAAATTTCCAATTTGTAAGCCCATTTTCGAAGTTTCGCCCGAAAAGTACTGTTTGGTAGGACAGAGCCGTTTTACGCCTTGCCCTTATGTGCAGTAATTAAAATTTTTATATATTTGTTTTCGGTTTTTTATTGAAATTTTAAAGAGATTGATTAATGGCAGCTACGAAATATACAGAAGAAAGCATCAAGTCCCTCGAATGGCATGAACATATCCGCCTGCGCCCCGGCATGTACATCGGTAAGCTTGGCGACGGACAGAGCCCGGACGACGGCATTTACGTGCTCGTCAAGGAAATTATCGACAACTCCATCGACGAATTCGTGATGGGAGCGGGCAAGAAGATTGAAATTGATATCGACGACCACGCGGCTCGCGTGCGCGACTATGGCCGCGGCATTCCTCTCGGCAAGGTCATCGACTGCGTATCGAAGATCAACACGGGCGGCAAGTACGATTCCGAAGCGTTCCAGAAGTCGGTCGACTTGAACGGCGTGGGTACAAAAGCCGTGAACGCACTTTCCACGAAATTCGTGGTCAAGAGCTACCGCGATGGCCGCATGAAACAGGCTGAATTCTGCCGTGGCGTTCTGGTGCAGGACTACAAGGAATGTGCAACGAACGAAAAGAACGGTACCGAGATTTACTTCGAGCCAGACGCTGACATTTTCAAAAACTACCGTTTCCTCCCAGCGTACATGGAAGAAAAGGTCTGGAACTACGCCTACCTGAACAACGGCCTCCAGCTTATCATGAACGGCAAGGTCTATACGAGCCCGAACGGCCTTTTAGACCTTTTGAACAAGCACGTCGATGACACCATCCGCTATCCGGTGATTCATTTTAAGGACAAGGATATTGAATGCGCGTTCACGCACGGCAACCAGTACGGCGAACATTACTACAGCTTCGTGAACGGCCAGCACACCACGCAGGGCGGTACACACCAACAGGCTTTCCGCGAAGGCATCGTCAAGGGCGCCCGCGACCACTTCAAGAAGGACCTTGATCCGTCGGATGTTCGCAACTGCGTCATCGGAGCGATTTCTGTACGCATCCAGGAACCGGTGTTCGAATCGCAGACAAAGACGAAGCTCGGTTCTACGACGGTTTCGCCGGGCGGTGCTCAGTTGCGCTCCTGGGTCGTCGATTACGTCGCAAGCCAGTTCGACAACTACTTGCACAAGAATCCCGAAACCGAAAAGGCTTTGCTCAACCGCATCACGCAGAACGAACGTGAACGCAAAGAAATCGCGGGCATCAAGAAGCTTGCGAACGAACGTGCCAAAAAGGCGAACCTGCACAACCGCAAGCTCCGCGACTGCAAAATCCACCTTACCGACGTGAAGAATGCGCTAAACCGTGAATCGATGATTTTCATTACAGAAGGTGACTCCGCATCCGGTTCCATCACGAAGGCACGTAACGTGCAAACGCAGGCGGTGTTCAGCTTGCGCGGTAAGCCGCTCAACAGCTTTGGCATGACGAAAAAAGTCGTCTATGAGAACGAAGAATTTAACTTGTTGCAACACGCACTCGATATCGAAAACGGTCTCGAGAACTTGCGTTACGACAAAGTCATTATCGCGACTGATGCTGATGTCGATGGCATGCACATCCGCCTTTTGCTCATGACGTTCTTCTTGCAGTTCTTCCCGGAACTCGTGGAACAGAAGCACTTGTACATCTTGCAGACGCCACTTTTCCGCGTGCGTAACAAGCAGGTGACCAAGTACTGCTACGACGAAACCGAACGCGACAAGGCCGCCAAAGAAATCGGCAAGACCGGTCTCGAAATCACTCGATTCAAAGGTCTTGGCGAAATCAGCCCGGAAGAATTCGGACAGTTCATCAACGAAGACATGCGCCTTGAAACGGTCAGCATTCCACCCGACGCTACGCTTGGCAAGATGCTCGAATACTACATGGGCAACAACACGCCGAGCCGCCAGGAGCACATCGTGCAGAACCTGCGAGCGGAAGCCGTCGAAGAACTGTAAAACTGCGGCTTTGGGCTATGGGCTCGCGCTAAAGCGCTTTGAGCACGCTACGCTTTGAGCGATTGCACACATCTTTTATGGATTACCACCTAAAAGCGGCGATTTTGCAGCGATAAAAAAACTAATGACCATTGACTAATGACCATTGACTACAAAAAGCTATTCGCCTCGCAATTTGCGGGGCGTTTTTCATTACCAAATGCGCTGAAAAGTTTTATACATTTACAAAGAGCAACATCATTCACGGCAAACCCTCATGAAAAAAATACTACTCGCAATCGTTTTGGCGTACTGCACGCTATCAGCACAGGAAAGCATCCGGGTAAACTTCAAAGGAGCTAGCCCCACCATCAAGGACTTTGCATGGGCTCTGCTTTCATCGACCGACAACGAAGAGGAATGCACTGACGAAGTGATGAACACACTCAAGCAAGCCTGGAGTCTGCACAGCAAGGGCAAAGCACTTGCAAACGGCGAGACGCTCACCATCGACACCAAAAGCGGTTTCGTTTTATACGAACGCACGCAAGACAACTACATGTTGCGAATCGAAATGTGCTACTGGAACGAATCGGACAAAAAACACAAACTGTTCGCCTACAACGTGACTAGCTTTATAAACGGCAGACATGAGCCCGGACAATTCGACGGAATTAACTTCTACCGCTACAACAAAGCCTCCAAAAAGATGACATTAACACACGATGTCGGATTCGACCGGCAATACGGCACCAGCGGAGCTTGGGTGTCCTATACCCTACCGCGTTCCGGCAAGGACATTACCGAAATCACGTGGTCCGAAAAAGAAACGAAACAGAAAATGTTAAAGTGGAACGGTCGGGAGTTCAAGTAAAAACGTATGAGAGTACCAAGACCTGATCATGAAAAATGGATAAGGGAACATTTTCCAGAAGAACTCCAAAAAGAAGACTTTGACTTTCTTTTTTGGGGAGTGTATTATCTGGAAGATGGACTTTCTGTAATGCAAGTTGGAGATAGACGCCCAGATGAGGTCCTTTATAAAGCAAAAGATGAAGAGGATCTGAAATGGTGGTTGCTGGATTTTTTCTGTTACAGACATGCTGACAGCAATGTGCTTAAGCATGAAAAAAACGTAACTTGGCGCTGGTGCCGTGACGATGTGAAAAAAAATCATTGGCGCTATATCGAGCATAGGCACTACGACTACAACACGCTTGAAAACCAAAGATTGGTACGGTACGACTTATACCTCAAAAATCTGAAACGGGCTTCTTTTCCTGAAGACTATTTTAGGAAGAAGGTCGAAGAATGTACCGACATCATGAACCTCCTTTTTCAAGATCCCCACTGGGGTTACGACTATGAGAATCTGCGTTTCATAGAAATCAGCGATTCAGTGCCAACCGATTACGAAAAATTTGAATATAAAAATCCGAAATATACCACTAAAGTCGTGGATTGATGAAATAAAGGTTCACTGCCCAAAGACTGTATTTTAATGCCAAAAGTCCAGCGTGAAAGCCGGACTTTTCTATGGACTATTGACCATTGACCAAAGACCAACGACTAATAACTAAATTCAGTCCTTGAGGCAACGGATAGAACGAGCAACGTCCTTGCCATACTCGCTAATAGAAGCATAAATAGTACGAGCGTTCAAAATCATGTAATTTGCATATGTTGAATGATACTCTTCTGAACTCCAAAAATAAGTTACGTTACCATTACCAAAGTAAATTCCTTCACGATCTCTGGCACCTGCCGGTAACGCAGAAAAACCATAAGCATCCGCCCCATTGAGTTGATCCTCCCAGCCAAAAACAGACTTGAGAGCCGTACCGGCATAATTTTTACTACCCATCGTATTGAATAAAGTTTCCCATTCAGAATTGCTCGGTAGATGCCAATTTTCGGGACAGACACCACGAACAGGAGTTTTCTCTACACAATTTACATTATAACCACATCCTTTGCCATTTGTACTGAACACCGCAGCACTATCCATTGCAGCACTCCACAAATAGAGGCGACCGTATTTTTCGCAATATTCTAGCGAATCATTGTAACAAAAACTACTTGAATCTAAGTCTTTCGTAGGTTGCAGATTAGCGTAATTTAAATTTTCCGCCATCCACGTTTGTTCTCCTATAGTCACCGTCTTATACGTCCGACCATCGCGTTCATCAGTAAAAGAGCCATATTCACATGTTTTCATTCCACATGGAGATGTTAGTGGGGATTGGCCTTGAATACAACGGACTGAATACATTTCATTCCTATTGCACATATAATCTTCAAACATACCATAAGTCTCAATATAGGCACTATAGCCATACTTATTACTATTCAACGTATATAACCAAAAACAAGAACGATAACCTTCATAATAAAAAATCCAATCCACATTTTGACCACTTGCATAACGTATATACGCACCCGCAGGTATTGCAGAGAAACCGAATGAATCATAATTTTCCATTTTTTTTCTCCAACCATTAATTGATCTTAGTTTTGCAGCATCTTTGCCAATAAAATCTTCCAAATATTTTATTTCCTCAGATGTCGGAAGATGCCATCCCTCTGGGCACGCGATTTCAGAAGAACGCTGATTATATAAGCGCCCATACCGGGCACACATTAAAGTATCGTTATTATAGCACATGTTCTCATAAGCTTTTGATACACTATCTATATAATAGTTAAGGTTTTGAGCCATCCATACAAGTTCTCCAATTTTAACAGTACGATAAACCTTGTTATCACGTTCATCTAAAAATTCGCCGTATTCAACATTAGGATTCAAATAAGCAGTACTCACACAATCATAAACAGAGCAATCATATTTTCCCGGCGGTAAGACCGTCGGTTCCCATGAACTAGACCAAGACAATTGACGACTTGAAGACGATGCAGAAGAATACGAGACAACAGATGAACTGCTATTTTTGCTGTTAGAACTTGAAGATTTAACAGAGCTATCACTATACTTTACAGAAGAGGAACTATATGTTTCCCCTCCGCTCCGCCTCGAGGATGACGATGACTTTTTGTTCGAAGAAGACGACATCTTAACGCTGGAAGACGATTTCGACTGGTTATAAGATTCAAACCAATGGTCACCATCGCATTCGTAATTTTTTCGTTTTTCATTCACATAAACTATTTCACCGATTAAGGACAAATTGCACTTGAAATCTTCAAGTTCGTCCATATCGGCAACTTCTGACGGAAGCGATGAAGGTCTTGTAGTCGAACCATCGTCACCGCAAGAGGTCAATAGAGCAAATACGCTCAGATAAACAAAAGCCCTCAATCCTCGTCCAAGAAACATAGATACTCCTTATTGTATGAATAAATTACAAAAATTTAGATAAAAAAACTAAGGCATTAGAGAAAATCTATGATGTATGGACGAGTCCCGTATATCGCGTTCGCCGCAGATTGACTAGAAAAAAACTCGCGAACATAAAAGTCGCGAGCTTTTTCGTTTTTAAAAGGAGACGCCCGCATCCTTCGACTTCGCTCAGGACAGGCACCGGCGGGCATGACAAGTGCATTGCAGAAATCGCGAGCCCTACACTTTATGCAGGCTTTGCGTCTTGGGGCCTTTCACTCCGGCAGGGAGAATCATCATGACCTTTTCCATGCGAGTACCGTCCATGCGCAAAACGCGGAAGGTGTAGCCTTGAATCTTGACTTCGGCGCCCGGCGACGGGATGATGCCAAGCGTCGCTTGAATCAAGCCAGAGAGCGTTTCCACGTGAGAATTCTCAGGCGGCTTGAGTTCCACATCGAGTTCGTATTCCAAATCCGAAAGCGTCATCAGCGGGTCGAGAATGTAGCGTCCATCCTTCAACTTCTGCACGTCCTCGTCTTCGTCCATGTCGTCTTCATCGCGGATTTCACCGACGATTTCTTCGAGGATATCTTCGAGCGTCACAAGGCCAGCCGTTCCACCGTATTCATCGACGACAATCGCGAGCTGGTTACCCGTCTTGCGGAGTTCCGTCAACAAATCGTCAATCTTCTTGTGATAGGGCACATAGACCGGTGGCATCACGAGCTTCATCAAGTCAAACGGTTCATCGCGATGTTCCGTAAACCATTCCAAAAAGTCGCGGTTCGAAAGAATGCCGACGATGTTATCGACAGTATCTTTATAGACCGGCAAACGCGAGTGGCGTTCGTTGTTCAAGACCTTCACCAAATCTTCCAGCGAAGTATCCACGTCAATCGCGCACATATCGACTCGCGGCGTCATGATTTCACGCACCGGCGTTTCCACGAAATCGAAGATGTTAAGGATCATCTGGCGTTCTTCTTTTTCCAAGCCTTCACCTTCGGCAAGCGAAGAATCCGAGAGGTCCGCCTGCACAGCGTCACGGCGTTCTTCGGGCAAGAAGCTGAGCTTTGCATCATAGCCCAAAGCGTTCAGAAGTTTCAGATAAACTATATGACAAAATTTACCCACAGGCACAAACGGCATGCGAATGTACTTGTAAAGCGGCACAAGAACAACAGACAAAGTATCAGGTTTTAAGCTACCGAGCAAGTTCGGGCAAAAAATAGTCACCACATAAATCACGACGCAGGCGAAAACCATGTACGCCAAAAGCCCGAACAGCCAATAGTCGTGCGTCCACTGCCACGGAGCATTCGAAAAGAGGTAATAGCCGAATACGCCAATACCGACATCCGAGAAAATCCGCCCAATCGAGACAGTCTCGTTGTAGCCGCCGTGCTCCACAATCTTCGCAATCTTTTCTTCGCGGTCCGTGCGGTCGCGGGAATCGCGCTTAGCATAGATGGCAGCAAAGACAGTCTTGACTAAAGTAAACGTCGCCGAAATAAAAAGAAAAACACAGAGAAGAACAACTGCAATGGTGTTTGTATCACCCATTTTCCATGCTCTCCTTGTCCTTGTACGGATCTAATCCCAAGAACTCGCATTCGCGGGCACGCATGACCTTGCGGTCGGCGGCCTTGATATGGTCGTACCCCGACAGGTGGAGCAGTCCGTGAACAATCACGCGCTTCATCTCGGCAAAAAAGCTGTTGCCGTACTGCGGAGCCTGACGCTTGACTTGGTCCCTTGCGATGTAGATTTCGCCAAGCATTTCTTCTTCGCCGGGGATTTCTTCGTGCCATTCGAACGAGAGCACGTCGGTCACCTTGTCGAGTCCGCGATAGTTCTTGTTCATCTCGCGAACGAACTCGTCCGTGCAGAGCACGATATTGACGTTGTTTTCAGTTCCTTCTTCGGCGAGGAGTTTGCGGGCCATAGCCTCGAACTTGTCCTTCCACGGGAAAGATTCGATATTGCCCTCGCACAGGAATTCGATGTTGTAATTTTTCTTTTTACTAGCAGGGTCTGGCATTAAATGTTATACCACTTTTTTAATACGTTGATAATGGCTTCGGCTTGCGCTTTGCCTGTAATCTTGAACTTGCCCTGGGCTTTAAAGGTGCCTTGCATTTTGCGGTAACGGCGCAGAGAGACCTTCGGTTCGCTGAATTCACCCGTTTTCGGATCGCGGTCCTGATAAAAGAACATGACGGTCGGCCAAGCGCCTTTCGACAAGACTTCCTTGTCTAATTCCTTGATGACGACTTCGCCGGTTTCTTCGTCGGTGTATTCGACGGTCAATTCTTCAACTTCTGCACTCATTTTTACCTCCAATGAATCACAAGACTCCTTTCTTGCGACAAGTACTGGAATAAATATATAAAAGTGGTTAGTGGTTGGTGGTTAGTGGTTAGGAATTGAGCGGGTTTAGGTGATAGACGAGAGACGAGAGACGAAAGACGAAAGACTATAGACGATAGATATTCCAATCATCTACACGTGCGAAGCACCATAATTTCTCTTTCGTCTTTGGACAAGTCCCAAATGCTAAGCTCAGTTATAGGTCTGCAAGCAGCCCTGCAACATTCGCCCTTTGCATTTGTAGTCTATAGCGAGCCTAGCGAGCGTTCTCTCGTCTAATGCGCCTTCGGCGCATGGTGATGTTCGCAGCAGCCGCCGTGGGTGTGATCGTGGCTTCCAAGGACGCGGTGCGGTACCCCATGTGCAATCAAATCGACTTCGCAGCCGTATGTGCGGTGCAACATTTCTTCGGTCAGGTTTCCGCCCTCGTGGTAATGCACGGAATGGTTCACGCACACAACGCTTTTTACCTTATGCGAAAGAGCCATCAAGTCGTGCGTCACAATCACAATCGTCATGGATTCGCTAAAATCCGCAAGCATGTTGTAAAGAGCCTCGATTCCCGCCACATCGATATTGTTGGACGGTTCATCGAGAAAAAGGATGCGCGGGTTACAGACAAGAGAACGTGCAATCAGAACACGTTGGCGTTCGCCGCCGCTCAATTCGCCCAAACGGCGATCGAGATACCCTGCAATATGAACGCGATCCAAAGCGGCCTTCACTTCGCTAGATTTCGATGAAAGCCCTGTCTTGCCTGTCGCGACGCACTCGCCCACCGTAATCGGGAAATCGATATTCTTGTTCGTATTTTGCGGCACGTAACCAACAGCCACCTTCTTTGTCGGCACCTTTTCACCGAACAAACGAACAGTTCCGGTCGTAGGTTTCAAAAGCCCAACCATCAGCCTCATCAACGTCGATTTACCACCACCGTTCGGTCCGATAATTGCAACAAAGTCATTTTCATCAATAGACAGATTCACGTCCGTCAACACGGGCGACTTGCCATAGCTAAAATTAAGTCCATTGATGTCAATTGCTGACATTACTTTTCGCCCACTTGTTTAAGAGCATCGATAAACTTTTGAAGGTTTCCGGCAAAGTCTGCCGAAAGCGGATCGGTTTCAACAATTTTCGCTCCAAGATCCTTCGCAATCGTTTGTGCGGCACGCTTACTAAACTGCGGCTGAACAAAAACAATTTTCGTTTCGTTTTTGCGTCCAATTTGAATGAGTTTCGACAAATCCCTCGGTTTCGGTTCCTTGCCATTTACTTCAATCGCATACTGCTGTAGTTTGTAATCCTTCGCCAAATATCCATACGACGGATGGAACACGATAAACGAACGCGACTTGGGCGGCATTTTTATAACAGCTTCATTAATTTCTCGTGATTTTTTTTCTAAGAAATCTTGAGTTATCCCATAATGAGTTACATAGTAACTAAAATGCTCGGGATCAAGTTTTTTCAAAGCTTCAAAAATATTCATGGCTAAAATTTTCACACGAGCTGGCGACGTCCAAATATGTGGATCAAGTTCATCATCATGATGTCCGTGTAAACCATGGCCTTCATGTTCCAATTTCATCCATTCAATGCTTTTAGAAATATCTATAACATTGACCTTTTTATTGGCAGCCATAAAACGAGGCAGCCAAGCCTTATCCAAGCCCGATCCATCCGTAAAGTAAACCTGAGCCAGCGAAAAAGCCTTGATGATTGCGGGCTTCGGTTCGTAATTGTGCGGATCGGCACCCGGCGGCAAAAGCGTTACCACGTTCACGCGGGCACCGCCCACCATCTTTACAATTGTCGCATAAGGTTGCAACGAAACAGCAACCGTAATATGTTCATCTCCGGCGAAAGCAATCGCAACGGGAATAAGGACGAGCAAAAGCAAGGAACGAGCTATACGATGCATTATTTTTTTCCTTCAAAAAAAGCGTTAAAATCTATTTCACTAACATTATTGACAATAAATTCGGGCTTCACGTCGAGCTTTTCGACATCCGCCATTTTCGACTCACCGCACAGAGGCAGCACAAAACGGCAACCAGAACGTTTCGCGAGTTCAAAATCCGTATAAAGCCTATCGCCCACAAACAAGATTTCTTCAGGGCGGTAAAGCTTCAAAAGTCCAGAGAGCATCGCCGGATTCGGCTTGCCAAAGCTTTTTTCAGGCTCCACTCCGTAAGCGGTTTTCAAAAGAGCCATGAAGCTCCCGATGTCGGGCACGGGGCCGCGTTCGTCAGGGCAGACAAAATCCGTATGCGTCACCCAGAACGGGATTCCGCGTTGCACCCGGAAACTGAGTTCGCAAAGTTCGCGGTAATCAAAGCTGTTGTGGTAAGCGACAAGCACCAACTCCGTTTCTTCGACGGACGGACGCAAATTGAGGCTCGGATCCTGCGCAGCAAACCATTCATAGACTTCGGGATTCGCAAAGAAAAAGACATTCTTGATTTTGCGTTCGTGAATCGCATCGAGCGAAAGGTACAATGCCGAAATAATCGAATCTTCTGCAAGCGGAAGCCCCATGACTTTGAGGCGGTTCTCGTAGAAAACCGGAGACTTGCTCGTGTTGTTGCTCAAATAATAAACGGGAACTTGTTTCGCCACGCGATTAACCGTCTCGACCGCACCTGGATAAGGGCGACCGCTCAAATAGAGAGTTCCGTCTAAATCGAATACAACAGCTTTAACTTTTTTCACAAGATGTAATATAGAAAAGTGGTTAGTAGTTAGTGGTTTGTGGTTAGTATAATTTTTCTATTTTTAAGACTATGAAAACTCCTGATAGCCGTTTCTATTGTCCGCTGATTACTGTTGGCACAATTATTTTAGACGAAAATGAAAGCAGCCATGCGGTACGCGTTTGCCGTGCCGCAAACGGCGATACGCTGCAACTCTGCGACGGCCTCGGACATTACGCCGACGCGACAATCACCAAGGCAGATGCAAAGGCCTGCGAAGTCCGCGTTGACGTAGTTGAAGACGCACCGTTTAAACGCCCACGTTTGAATCTCGGCATCGCTTGCCTCAAAGACGACGCGCTCGAAGAAGTCGTATTCCATGCGGCACAGACCGAAACGGACAGCATCATCTTTTTGCGTACAGACTACTCTCAGGAACCCAAGAATTCCGATTTGAAAAAGACAGTTCGACGAGCCGAACTCAAATCGCTCGTAAGCCTCAAGCAATCCAAAAAGCCCTGGATGACGCGCATCGAGGGGCCGATTGAATTTGACAAATGGCTTAAGGACTATCAGGGAGACTTGATTCTCTGCGATATTGATGGAGAACGTAAGCTCGATTTGGGATTGGATGTGTCTGCGGAAGGTGCCGACGGGAAATGCACTGCAGTTCCCGTTACTTTACTCGTAGGCCCTGAAGGCGGATTTTCTCCACGCGAAATTGAAGCCGTAAAATCGTTCAAGAACGGGAAAGTCCATTTGCTGAACCTAGGCAACACACGCCTGCGCGCAAGAACCGCAGCGGTAATAGCGTTAGGGAAAGTTTTATAAATAGTGGTTAGTGGTTGGTGATTAGTGGTTAGGATTTATAATCGCGGCGAAGCCGCCCTGTTTACTAATCACTGTTTACTAATCACTTTTCCTATAAACTAATTTTCACTTTTTCGCGCATGGCCATGACTTGAGCCTTGGCTTCTTCGACGGTGTCGCGACGAGCGAGGAGAACGCCCAAACGGCGGTGGCCTTTGAGTTCCGGTTTACCGAACAAACGAAGTGCAGTATCCGGTTCGGCAAGAACATCTTCCAAGCCGCCGAACTTCATGTGGTCGGAAAATCCATCAACAACAATAGCCTTCGATGCACTCGGACCATGGAACGCGATGTTTGGAATCGGGAGGCCGAGAATCGCACGGGCATGCAATGCAAATTCAGACAAATCCTGCGAAATGAGCGTCACCATGCCGGTATCGTGCGGACGCGGAGAAACTTCGCTGAACAAGACTTCGTCCTTGCAAACGAAAAGTTCCACGCCAAAGATACCGCGACCGCCAAGTGCGTCCGTGACCTTCTTCGCAATCACTTTCGCTTGTTCCAAAAGTTCCGGCTTCATCGGCTGCGGCTGCCAAGATTCCTGATAGTCACCGCCCACCTGATGATGGCCAATCGGCTCCAAGAAGCTCGTGCCGCCTACATGACGGACCGTGAGCAAAGTAATTTCGTAATCGAACGGCACAAAGCCTTCGACAATCACACGGCTTGCATGGCCTGTACGGCCTTCATGCTGAGAAATGTTCCAGGAATTTTCGATATCGGCTTCGGTCTTGATGACGCTCTGACCGTGACCGGAAGAACTCATCACCGGCTTGATGACGCACGGGATGCCAATTTCCTTGACTGCAGCCTTGAAATCTTCGTAGTTGTCTGCAAAACGGTACGGGCTCGTCTTGAGTCCAAGCTCTTCGGCAGCCAAACGGCGGATGCCTTCGCGGTTCATCGTAAGCTTGGTCGCCTTCGCGGTCGGGATGACGTTGTAGCCTTCCTTTTCAAGTTCCACGAGCGTATCCGTCGCAATCGCCTCGACTTCCGGGACGATGTAGTCCGGCTTTTCAAGTTCAATCACGCGACGAAGTTCTGCACCGTCCAGCATGTTAATCACGTGGCTGCGGTGAGCCACCTGCATACCGGGAGCGTTGGCATAACGGTCCACCGCGATAACTTCAACACCAAGACGAATCATCTCGATGATGACTTCCTTGCCTAATTCGCCTGCTCCGCAGAACAGGACCTTGGTTGCACTAGAACTTAGAGGTGTACCGATTTCTGCCATATAGTCTCCTTGATATGCTGGAAATATAGGTAATGTCTAGACGAAAGACGAAAGACGAAAGACGAAAGATGGTAAAAGTGGTTAGTGGTTAGGAAATGCTTGGTAAAAGTGGTTAGTAATCCTTCACACAGCGGACGGTATAACCATTCGCTTTAGCGTCTTCGAACTTGATTACATCACCATCGAAATAACCCATTCCCATGACATAAGCGCTGTCGGCACTATGCTCTTTAGAAGTCCAAAAATTCGCGCTGTAGCCATTTTCACTAAAGGTTCCATCCTTAAGCATTGCATCAAAAGTCACCCAGCAGCCAACAGGTTCCGCCGTAAAACCATAATCGTCAGAACCTCCACCATTACGGTCTTTATATTCAAGCCAACCCTCTTTGGACTTGAGCGCCCTAGCCGCCGTCGCAGAATCACCCACCGCATTTATCAAGGTATTCCAATCTTTTTCTGTCGGCAAATGCCAACCCACAGGGCATGCCCCATGCGCATCAATCCATTGATAAATTCTACCAAAATCGTCACACCTGCGAGGCTCATCATCCAAACATCTACTAAGTTTCGTTTTGTAATTGAGGTTTTGAGCCATCCAAGTTTGCTTTCCAATCTTTACAGTCTTGTAAGTTCGCCCATCACGAGAATCCGTAAACGTTCCCTTAATAGCACTCGATGGAGGCACAATATGAGCAGCGTTCTTTCGTTTATCGCCATTTCCCTTTCGTTTAGCATCATCCTTGACGCAGCGGACACTAATTTCTTTATACGTAAAATCATCCGTCCGTTCAACGCTATCGCTGCAGAAATTAAAACACATTTCAACTTCCATAGAATAATCATCTTTTTCTGCCGTATGGAAACACGCTTTATACCCCGGCTTATAAGTCTCAACGCCACCTCCGTAAAAAGCGCCTACCGGTAGAACAGAAAAGCCGAATTCATCCGTACCATTACCATTGCCATAAAAGCCTAAATTCGAATCGCAATAATGCCACCCACTCTTCGACCTCAGCAATTTTCCTGCAACAGAAGAACCTCCCACAGCCGTAAACAGAGTATCCCATTCAGCGTCTGTTGGCAAGTGCCAACCCGCAGGGCAAACTTCCTTCAGCGCATTCCATTTGTAAAGACGACCTTCTGAATTGCAACTGGCCGGATTATTATCATTACAAAAACTGTTCTCCGTTTTGAAGTTCATATTTTCGGCCATCCAAGTTTGAGAGCCTATAGTCACAGTCTTGTAAATTTGTCCGTCACGAGAATCGACCATAGAATCCCTTATCGCAGATTCTTTCGGTAAATCATTCTTGACACAACGGATTCCATACGAATGATTCTTCTCGTATTTAGTAACATTATCCTTTTGCCTTTCGTCATTGAATACCACGCCATGAGCCTTGTATCCGTCATCCTGCGTAGAACTCCACAAACGCAGCCGATCGGTATTCCCGTAACGATGGTTATCGGTATAAACAAAATCCGATTTTAAAGAAGGCTGTTTTTTCAAAGTTCCCAAAAGTGTAATCCATTCATCACTTGTCGGTAAATGCCATCCGTCAGGGCAAAGACCTTGAACAGTTTTCGTCGGGATACATGACGACTTATAGCCACACCCTTCACCGTCCTTAGAATAAGTACCGGCGCTATCCATTGCAGAAGCCCATGAATAGTGACGACCGTATTTTGCACAATTGCTTGCAAAGCTAGACTCGCAACCGCTTGATTCGCTTTTGAAGTTCAAATTTTCAGCCATCCAGGTTTGAGAACCGATAGAAACGATCTTGTAAACTTGTCCATCACGGGAATCCACAAGTAAATTCATAGAATCAGGGAAAAACGGCAGACGTTTTTCGCGACTTTCATCTTTTGCAATTATCTTATTGAATTTCTTATCATCTTTTACGCAACGGATGCTTTTACCAGAACGCATTTTATCATCGGTGCCCAAATTCACATGATTATCATAGCCATACAAACTCATGCCATAAGCGCGTTTGTCATCGTACTCCGTAGAACTCCAGTAATTAGCGAACCGATAATTCGATGAACGCCAAGAGTAATCCTCGTTTTTAAATTCCCGATCGCCCTTATCATCTATAGAAAAATTACCCGCAGGGAGAGCCGAGAATCCATAATCATCCGAGCCCAAAATAACACTATTCCAACCGGGAACCGATTTTAGAGCCTTACCCGCCGAATCGTTTCCGCCCAACGCATAAATCAACACGTTCCATTCAACAAGCGAAGGCAAGTGCCAACCTGCAGGGCAAACACCCTCCCCATCCATCGCCGTCACCCAATTGTAATAACGGCCATATTTTACGCAATTGCTATCGGCATTATTGAAACAGAAACTGCTACCCGTCTTGTAGTTCAAATTTTCGGCCATCCACGTCTGAGTACCAATTTCAACAGTCTTGTAAGTTTGCCCGTCACGGGAATCAGTTAGCGGTTCCGCTTTTATCATCTTTTTCTTGCTACCATCCGCTAGTTCACCTTTGATGCAGCGAATCGGGAACTCACTTTTCTTTTCAATAATTCCATAAGAGGCACTATCGGTATAATAAAGCGTATATACGGCATAAGCCTTATCTTTATCTTGTTCTGTAAAAGTCCAGAAGAATGCATTTCTGCCTTCCTTCGTCATCCAAGGGTTTCCATAAAGGGACTCAGCCCCGTCCTTGTCCGCAACACGAATAGGGATGGCCGAGAAACCATAAGCATCCTCACCATTGCCATTTCCAAACCACCCCGTCTGAGACCGGAGCGCCTTACCTGCAACATTTTTACCGCCAACAGCAACAAACAAAGTATCCCAATCCTCTTGCATGGGCATACGCCAACCATCAGGGCATACTTCTTTCGCAAGGAGCCAAGAATAGTAGCGACCGTATTTAGCACAATTTTCAGCACTGTCCCCAACGCAACTGCTATTTTTCACTTCATAGTTGAGGTTTTGGGCCATCCATGTCTGACGGCCAATGGTAACAGTATTATAAGTATGCCCATCACGAGGGTCAACTAAAGTTACATCGACGTATAACTGAGAGGCACTAGATGAAGATGACACAGGGGCCGGTGCAACCGTTTTTTCGCGACTTGCATAATAATCTTTGACACAACGAACAGACAACCGCTCGCTTTTGCGCGCTTTAGATAAATTCACCTTATTTGAAATATGTATATAAGAATCTCTATACGAATTTAAGGCGCGATAAAAACCGTCACTTGGAAGCCCGAAACGATACGCTTCCTTTTCCCCCTCATAATCAGTAGAACTCCAAAAATTCGCATCATTATTCTTTTCGTAAAATTCACCATTATATGACTTGTTATAAACTACAGGAATTGCCGAAAAGCCAAAATCATCTGTACCATTATTTTCACCAAACCAACCTTTCTTTGACCTAAGCGCATTATTAGCAACATATTCCCCACCCACCGCATAAATCAAGTTTGCCCATTCTCTTAGCGAAGGCATGTGCCAGCCATCAGGGCATACACCTTGAACAGGATCTTTCAAAGCACACCATTTTGTATATCCCCAACCATCACCATCTTCGTCCATCCATTTATCTTCACAATCAACGGCTTCATTCCATGTGTAAAAACGGCCATATTTCGAGCAGGTTTCGACACTATCACCATGACAAGTACTATTTTCGGTTTTGTAGTTTAGATTTTCGGCCATCCAAACCAGCGAACCAATTTGAACGGTTTTATAGGTATGTCCATCGCGAGAATCCTTGAGAGGTTTAGCTTTCACAACTTTACGAACAACATCAAGAGTATCATCTTTTACACAACGGATCGACAACCGATTTTCGTCAGACATGTAATCCCATTCTAAAGTATCATTTTTTAAAGCAACCGTTTCATTACGGTCACTGTTATATTCTTCTCTTGTAGAACTCCACCAATAAGCTCCTAAGCCCGCATTTTCAACCCATCCATCGGCTTTACCATAACCAGCCGGCAACGCAGAAAAACCAAACTCATCCGTGCCAGCCACACTATTGCGCCACCCCATTTGAGACCTAAGCACCTTAGCTGCAACTTGTCGATTACCAATCGTCACAAACAATTCTTCCCATTCCTTAATCGAAGGCATATGCCAACCTACAGGACATGCACCAGATGCAGCCCCCCTTTTGTAAAGTCGGCCATAAAGGGAACAATAGTCTTCGTCATTACGATAACAAAAACTACCCTCCTTTTTATAGTTCAAATTTTCGGCCATCCAAGTCTTGGAACCGATTTTTACAGTCCTGTAAGCTTGTCCGTCACGAGAATCTACAAGAGCATCTTTGACACGACTCTTGACAACGTGTTTCTTTTGTCTAGGGGTATCCTTAAGGCAACGGATAGACGAAGCATCGTTTTCAAGACTATGATAACGATCAACTTTGCCTTTGAGAAGGGAAATTGTCCGCATACATTTTCTTTTGGAAGCACACTCCCCAGAAGTCCAAAAATTTGGTCGCATGCATTTTTGTTCGGGAGCACAATCCGTAGAAGTCCAGAAATCAGCACAATATCCAGATTTCTTATACTTGTCTGCATCCTTGAAACCGCCAGGAAGCGCAGAGAATCCAAATTCGTCTGTACGTATTCCGCTATCAAGCCAATCCGTTGTCTTCGATCTCAGCGCAATATCAGCAGCGAGCAACCCTCCAGCCGTCACGAGCAGTTCGTCCCATTCATCTAATGTCGGTAAATGCCAACCCATCGGGCAAACTTTTTTTGCAACAGACCACCCATAAAGCAGTCCATATTTAGAACAGTTAATCGTATCGTTGTCATAACAATAAGTGTTTTCTGATTCATATTTCAGATTTTCAGCCATCCACGTCTGAGAGCCTATAGTTACAGTCTTGTAAGTTTTCCCGTCACGGGAATCGGTCATAAAAGAATGACGAGATTCCGGCTTGGTGGCCGGAATGACGGAAGAACTAGAAGCTGGAATGACGAAAGAACTGGAACCAGGAATGACAACGCTCTTGTTTTGGTCAGCCAGCTTGCCGAGCCGAGTCTCGCGTTGAATATTTCCCATAAGGCAGCGGACCCTCATTATATTAGATTTTGGAGTCCGATTCATACTAGCCGAGCCGTCATCAGACGGCATATTTATGTGATAAGCACTTAAACTATCGTCCTCAGAAGAACTCCAATAGTTAGGCGACAAAGCCAAAAAACCGAACTCATCCGTACCATTAACTTTAAAAAACTCCGTAAACGGGCCGTACATTCTTGTACCACCCATTCCACTCGCTTTTCCTCTAAGCAATTTACCGGCAACCTCCCCTCCGCCAACATAAGTAATCAACGTTTTCCATTCACCATACGTCGGCAAATGCCAACCGTCCGGACAAGCATTCACCGCAGCATCCCATGTGTAAAAACGTCCTGATTCGGCACACGTTTTCAAATTGCAAGAACTATTTGCCGTCTCGTAATTCAAGTTTTCGGCCATCCAAGTTTGGGTACCAATCTTCACAATTTTGTAAACCTGATTGTCGCGTAAATCAGTAAGCCAATTCCCATCGATTCGAGAACCGCTCTGTATTTTTGTGGGAGAAGAAGAACTCGCAGAAAGCATTTCGACAGACTCCGACGATGAAGATAAATTATCTTGTTGCGGCACAGAATCTTCAACCTCGCGAACACAACGGACAGCAAACCACTGATCCTCAGCAACCGCCAAAGAGGCTTCATCATTGTAATAATTGAACCCCACGCTATACGCGGCATACTGATACAATTCCGTTGAACTCCAGAAAAACGCATAACGACCATCAATGCTATAGTCGCCATCTTTGTACCGCACGCCCGAAGGGAGCACCGAGAATCCGTAATCATCCGATCCATTTCCATCAGCAAGCCAGCTATCCGAAGACTTGAGCATTTTACCGGCAATAGCCTCACCACCCACCCAATAAATGAGCAAGTGCCAATCAATGGAAGTGGGCAACCGCCAATTCTCAGGACAAGCCTTTTTTGCCGCTTTCAAAGAATAGAGTCGTCCATATTTAACGCAACCCACCTCATCATTGCCATAGCAGTAGCTATCTTGCGTTTCATAGTTAAGGTTTTCGGCCATCCAGAGATGCTTGCCGACAGTCACCGTTTTATAAATCTGACCATCACGGGAATCCGTAAAAGTCCCTTTGGCAACAGCAACCACCTTATTGCTATCCGAAACAGCGTTTCTGGAATCACCACACGAAACAAGCAAAGCGAACAACACAAAGCAAATCAAAGACATTACAAGAATACGCTTATTCATTTTCACTCCCCAATACGGTCAATCCTTCACGCAACGGACAGACAAACTATAGTCAATCCCTGCAGAACTATTAAACGCAGTTGTCTCGTAATCAAGAAAGAAAACATTTTTCACAAAAGAAGAATTACTCTGTACAGATGTCCAAAATTCCGCTCTTGATCCACCTTCTTTATATCCCCAATAATTTTCCTTGAACCCACCGGGGAGCACAGAAAATCCATAATCATCTGTATTGACGAAACGCTTCATTTCCTCCGGAGTTCTCACATGTACTTCTTGTCGAATACCATTTTCTTCCATATACAACAAAGTTATTTCTTTTTCAGGAGCAGTCCAACCGTTTTTTGATTTCAGTTTTTTACCGGCTCTTGGGAATTGATCATCCGATATTTTCCCTTCACTTACAACAGAAAGTAAAACACTCCATTCTGAACTCGTTGGCAAATGCCATCCAAGAGGGCAAATTCCTCGCACCGGATATCTCGGAGTACACATGTCGCGATCTTCGAGAGTATAACCGCAACCCTTGCCGTTGGTAGAAAAAAACGCCGTGCTATCCATTGCATCCGCCCATGTGTAAAGGCGACCATACTTGGTGCAGTTGCTATCCGCATCATCGTAGCAAGAACTTTTTTCGGTTTTATAATTAAGGTTCTGTGCCATCCATATTTGCGAACCAATTTTCACGGTCCTGTAAGTTTGTCCGTCACGGGAATCGGTGATAAAATTTGCAAGCGAATCGGGAATGACTGCGTCGCCCTCTCGTCTGAGATTTTCCCTAATGCAGCGGACAGAAAAGCCGTTCTTTTTATCGGCTTCATTCAAGTCGCTTCTGTCATTGAAATAGCTCAAGTTCATGCTATACGCATTTTCTGCACGATTCTCCGTAGAACTCCAGAAAAAAGCATAAGCACCATCCGCACTGTATTTGCCATTGTCAAATCGAACACCAGCAGGGATTGCCGAGAATCCAAAATCATCCGTGCCATTTCCTAGATTAAGCCAATCTTTCGTAGCTTTCAGCAATTTGCCACCAGCTGCTTGCCCGCCCACCTTATTAAGCAACGCAATCCAATCACCGTCTGTCGGCAAATTCCAACCGTCCGGGCATGCATCCATCGCAGATTTCCATGAGTAAAGTCGCCCGAATTTTAAGCAATCATTGCCACGGCAATAGCTTTCGTCCGTCTTGTAGTTCAAATTCTCAGCCATCCAAGTCTGCGAACCGATTGTTACGGTCTTATACACCTGACCATCACGCGAATCCTTAACTGACCCGTAATTTATTTTGCTATTAAGCCAACCATTTTCGCCATCAGCAAAAGACTTTTTCGCACCGCTACACGCAACAAGCGCAGCAAATACGAAAAAACAAACAATAGACGACAATGCTATTCGTTTACCCATGATTCCCATCCTCTATAAAGAGAATAACTACAAATTTATCAAACGTCACACAAGAATCTTTTAGTAAAAATTAATTTTCGGGAGTCTCTAGGCATACTCCCATCAATCCTTCACGCAGCGGACGGAATGGGCGTTATCCCCCGAAGAAGATGAATAGTGGACTATATCATTATCATGATAAACTTTTAAAACACTAATATCATAAAAAAGTTCTCCTGTTGACATCCAAAAAGCCGCACTAAATCCATTATTGACAAATTTATATATAGATGATCCAGCATACGGCGATTTCCAATAATATCCAGCCGGAAGTGCAGAAAAGCCATAATCATCCGTACCATTCCCACGGATAGAATCAGCGTGTTTCCATCCCTTTTTAGATTTAAGTTTTTTACCTACAGATTTAAATTTTGGGGCTAAAAAAGTTGAATCATTGACAGCAAAGAGCAAGTCTAGCCATTCCGATCCCGACGGCAAATGAAAGCCCACAGGACAAGCGTTCATAGCATCTTCCCAGGTATAGAATCGACCATATTTAGAACAACTATCCAGAGAATTGTGGTAACAATAGCTATTAGGCGTTTCAAAGTTCAAATTCTCGGCCATCCAAGTCTGTTTGCCGATTTTTACAGTCTTGTACTTTTTCCCATCCCGTGAATCCTTAAACGTTCCTTTAACAACTTTTGATGGCGGAACAAATGATCTAAATTTCTTTCCCTTATCTTTTCTCATTGAGACTTTTTTGCGTCCAGAATCGTCCTTTAAGCAACGGATACTCATGGCATAGTAAACACGCCAAGAATTCAGCTCTGCAACATCTCTAGAATTATTCAAACACATTTCCCCCACCAAAGAATCTCCATCTATAGCAGCATGAAAGCACGTATAATGTCCCTCTCTAGACTCACTATCGGGTCCTGCAAGTTCTCCATTGGGAAGTATCACATAAATTAAATCATTAAAGTCATACAACCCTGCCGGAAGAGCGGTAAAACCGAAATCGTCGGTTCCATTGCCATTATCATATTGAAATTCTCCTGTTTTATAATAAAGCCAATCATGCGTCGATTTAAGTTTTTTCCCGGCTACAGTTTGCCCACCCACAGTTGCAAAAAGCGTTCGCCACTCCGATTCATTGGGCAAATGCCAACCCACTGGACAAGCCCTATCTGCCACATCCCGATGATAAAGGCGGCCATATTTAGAACAACTTACAGGATCATTTTCATTACAGAAACTATGCTCAGATTCATAGCGTAGATTTTCGGCCATCCAAGTTTGTTCGCCTATTTTCACGATTTTGTAAGATTGTCCATCCCGTTCATCCGTTATAATATTTTGTACGCTATTCGAAGAAGACGAGTCAACACTTTCCTGTCTAGACTCATCTTTCACACAACGAACATTTAGCTCATCTTCATTTTCTAAGTTGATTAAGGAAATTCCACTCTTTGTACGCCAATACAAAGCAAGCATATAATTTCCAACAACCTTAGTGGAACTCCAAAAAAATGCTTCTTTACCAAGTTTTTCATCTGAGATATTTTCTCCTAATGTAGCGATATAATCAACCCATTCTACTTCCGATGGCAAGTGCCAACCCACTGGACAAGCCTTTTTTGCGGAATTCCACGAATAATATCGCCCATACTTAAGGCAATTACTGGCGTAATCATTACGGCATCGGCTATATTCCATTTCATAATTTAGGTTTTCTGCCATCCAAGTATGCTTTCCAATAGTTTTAGTCTTATAAATTTGTCCGTCACGGGAATCCACAAGAACGTGCGAATCCAACATTGCATCAGAAACCTTTTTCTCAACATTTTGCCTTGAATCATCCGCTTTGTTCAAGTCCAAACCACTCCCATCATTCACACAACGAATGTAGCCTTGTTCCTTATCGGATATACGCAAATCAGCACCATCTGAATCTCCACGGAACAAAACACTAAAGGACATGTCATACCCATGCTCTGTAGAACTCCAAAAACTTGACCCCACCGGTAATACCGAAAAACCATACTCATCAAAATTCAACATGGGTTCACGCCAGCCATTCACTGACTTAAGAACCTTGCCAGCAATATCTTTCCCTCCCACTGTAGAAATCAAGACATTCCATTCGATTTGCGTTGGCAAATGGTAACCAACAGGACAAAGTCCTCGCACCGGATATGTCGGGATGCAATTTTTTCCTTTCGTGCATCCCTTGCCATTTGCTGAAAAAATCCCAGATTCGTCCATCGCATCAGCCCAAGAATAAATACGACCGAATTTTGTACAGGAAGTGCTGTCATATTTATTGGAGCACGAACTGCCATCCGTTTTGAGCCTCAAATTTTCAGCCATCCAAATCTGCGAACCAATTTTTACAGTCTTGTAAGTATTCCCATCACGAGAATCTATAATCGGCTCAGCCTCTATCATTTTCTTTTTATCCACAATCAAAGCATTTCCCTTAATACAACGGACTGAAATCCAAGAATCTTTGGGGAAAACAACCTGCCCGACATTGCGTGCATTATAAAGAAAAGCCTTTGCATAGGCACTATCGGAATATTGTTCCGTATAGCTCCAGAAAAAAGATCTTCGACCTTCATCATAAAACTCACTTAGACTCTTACTCTTGGACAAGAGGGTTCCTGCCGGGAGTACAGAAAATCCGAACTCATCAAAGCCATTCGCGCCACTAAACCATCCAAACGACGATTTAAGAACATCGCCCGCAGAATCGGCTCCAACAACAGCAAAAAGAGAATCCCATTCCGATAATGTAGGCAAACGCCAGCCACTAGGACACGATTCCTTCGCCGAACCCCATCCATAGAGACGACCGTATTTATCACAGGAATTTACACTATCGCCATAGCAATAGCTATCTGGATCTCTGTAATTGAGGTTTTCTGCCATCCAAGTCTGCGAACCAATTTGCACGGTCTTGTATATCCGACCATCACGATCATCAGTAATTTGTCCAACAATTTTTTCAACAGGCATTCTTCGTGAACCACCACACGCCACAAGTACGGCGACCGTCATAAAAAGAACAAACAAAAGCAAATAGAACAGTTTATTCATAAAGCACCTAATCTTGGCAATCTAAATCTCCCAAAACATCACAAGAAGTATCAGGCTCCCCTGAAGGATATCCGGAAGGGTCATCCGAGACTTACCTATCCGCATCCCTGCATATAAAAGCGTCTAATTTTGTAGAATCTTCTATATCTAAAGGATCAACAACATTTGAAATTTCGCCCTTGACACAGCGAACTGGGAAAAAATTAACGTGCTGATCCAAATCAACATACTCATCTTTTTCAAAACAAGCCCGCCATTTGAAACAAAAATTTGTTTTCATATATGAAGTTTCATGGATTTCACACCGAAAGGTCATGTGATACGTATTGGAATCATTTTTTTCTGAAGCGCTCCAAAAATACACTTCCAAATTCAAATATGGGGCGATTACAGAAAAACCATATTTATCCGTTGAATCATCTATATTTAGCAATGCATCCCACTTTTTGGACATAAGAGTCTTTGCAGCTTCTGGCCCACCCACTGTGGTAATCAAAGATTTCCATTCCGCCATTGTTGGCAAATGATACCCCGCAGGGCATGCCTTTAGAGCATCCGACCTTGTATAAACACGACCATATTTAAAGCAGTTCATTGCCTGACGCTTATAGCAGGTACTATTTTCCGTTTCATAGTTCAAGTTTTCGGCCATCCAAGTTTGTTCGCCAATAGTCACAACTTTATAAGCTTGTCCATCACGAGAGTCGATAAGAAGGCTATCTCCAAGAGTATCGCGAGCAGACCTAATAACCGGAATAATTGGATGCGTAAAAACAGAAGGCGAATTCTTCTGGACTGAAGAACTATTGGATGTCGGAGAATCGTCCTTAATGCACCGTATAGAAAGCCAATTTTCTGATTGCCCTTCATATTTCTTCTTGGGTTCGCGAACTAAAGAAGCTCTATCATTATAGTAGTACAAATACAAGCCATAATTATCAACCCCAGCTCTCCAAAATTTTTCAGCTCCAGTACTCCAAAAAGCGGTATTACGCCTCATTCCGCTGTAAGCCCCATTTTCGGATCCTGAGTTAAAATTTTCGTCCAACTTGATTCCAGCAGGATATGCCGAGAAATTCAATTCATCGGAACCATTGCCGCCATTAAGCCAACCCTCTTTTGATTTAAGTTTTTCGCCTGCCAATAACGGTCCGCCAGCAAAATTAATCAAGACACTCCATTCCACTTGTGTCGGCACACGCCAGCCCGCAGGACATGCTTCTTTCGCTGAAGACAACGCATAAAGACGACCATATTTAACGCAATTGCTGTCAAGATTTTCATAGCAGTAGGTATTTTCCATTTCATAATTCAGGTTCTCGGCCATCCACGTCTGTTCGCCGATTTTCACAGTCTTGTAATTATGACCATCGCGAGGGTCAACGAGAGTTCCTTGCAAAGAAGGTTCATTTGCAAAACAGCTCGGGACAAAAACCGCGAGCAACATAACACAAATCAAAGGCAAAAAGGCGATACGTTTGTTCATAAGCATATTCTTTATTTATAAAAACAATATAAATACTTATAGCACAAGATTTCAAATAAATATTAAAGAAAAAGTGTGTCAATCGAATGAGTGAGGCATTCATCACTCCTTCACGCAGCGGACCGAGAGTTTTCTCATTTCGTTTTTCTCGTCATCTAACAGATTCGCATCGTCTCGATTCGAAATCAATTGCGTGTAATAGACATGGGCAGAATCCTCTGGTGCAAAGCTCCAAAAATACGCGTATTTGTCACCGACTCCGTAATCTCCCCAAAAATCTTTTTCACCAGCAGGGAGAGCGTTGAATCCGAAAGAGTCTATACCGTTGCCATTCCCAAGCCATCCCGTTTGAGCCTTAAGCGATTTCCCAGCAACAGCTTGGCCGCCCACTGTTGCAAATAAAGTTTTCCATTCTACGGTATCGGGCAAATGATATCCAGCAGGGCAAACTTTCATAGCTTCACTCCAAGTATATAGACGACCATATTCTGCACAATTAACCGCACGGTCATTAAAGCAATCACTGTTCTCTGTTTCGTAATTGAGGTTTTGAGCCATCCAAGTCTGCGTGCCGATTTTTACAATTTTGTACGATTGACCATCGCGGGAGTCAGTGAGGAAATCACCTATCAACTTAGAAGAGACAGCGTCATTCTCACGTTTTTCACCCTTAATGCAACGTACGGAGTATGCATTTTTCTTGCGTCTCTCATCCAGAATAAAGTTTTTATCCAAACTCATTCCATACGCAAAAGATGAAATAATATCAGTAGAACTCCAAAAAAACGCTGAATTTTCCATATCTAAATAAACAGAATCGCCTTCATCACTTCGCATACCCGCCGGAAGTCCTGAAAATCCAGAAGAATCCGACCCATTTCCATGAGGGGATCGCCAATCAATATACCATCCCGATTTTGACTTTAGCGACAATGCAGCTATAGTCTCTCCGCCCAATTCATCAATCAAAGTATTCCATTCTGCCGTATCTGGCAAATGATACCCAGCAGGGCATGCCTCTACCGCAGCATTCCATGTGTAAAGGCGGCCATATTGAAGGCAATTACTCATGCGATCGTCATAGCAGTAGCTATTCTCCGTTTCATAATTCAAGTTTTCTGCCATCCACGTTTGCGAGCCGATTTTCACCGTCTTGTAAACTTGACCATCACGGATGTCACAGACAAAATCTGCGGAAGCCGATTCCGGAATGCTTCGGCTTTGCTCAGTGCAAGTAGCGTCGGCAGCACAAGCTCCGTCCAGGATGACAACGGAAGAATCTACAGCTGGGATGGCAGCGGAAGAATCCGACGACATATTTTTAGCGGTACTGCATGCATCAAGCATCGCCAACGCAAAAAACAACGTGAAAACAAAAGCAGGGATGAATTTATGCATAAATACGTCGTTCGTTTATGAAGAAACAGTTGTCATTAGTCAGTGGTTAGTGGTCAGTGGTTAGTGGTTAGTGGTTAGTGGTTAGTAAACAGTAGGCAGTAGAAATTAACTACAGGGTATGGGGTATGAGCAATTGTAATTAGAAATGCCCAAACCCTTGCAAAGCAAGGTGACCTCAAGCGAAGCGACCTCATACCCCTAATCCTTCACGCAGCGGACTGATAACGCAATTTTTTTTATTACTTTGGCATCGTCGCCGTTCACGAAAACATTTGCATCATCACTTTTCAACTCCACCGAATGCACTAATTTATCACCAATTACAGTATAGCTCCAAAAACTCGCACTAGAACCCGCACCGAAAATTTTTTCTTCACTTGTTAAATAACCCATAGGATATGCGGAAAAGCCGTAATCGTCCGTACCATTTTTACCATCATTCCAGCCAGCGGTGGATCTCAGCTTATTACCTGCCGTGAATTGTCCTCCGACAGCGAAGAAAAGCTGTTCCCATTCCATTAGCGTGGGCAAGTGCCAACCTACAGGACAAATTTCCATCGCTATATTTCCTTTATAATAACGACCGTATTTAGCACATTTACTCGAATCATTTCCATAGCAGTAGCTGTCCTCCGTTTCGAAATTTAAATTTTCTGCCATCCAAGTCTGCGATCCAATACGCACTGTTCTGTACTTTTGACCATCACGAGAGTCGGTCATGGAATCAAGCTTGACCCCTGCCAAATGACTCTTGGGCAATACTCGGTTTGAATCTAGCTCCAGCATTGTGGCCGGTGTGACAACATTACGCACTTGTTCGTCTTTAACGCAGCGAATTGAAGATTCCAAAGCGGTCTTAGAATAAACATTCACCATATCTTCATCAAAACACACTTTATACGCACGACCGGAATCAAGTTCCGCAGAAGTCCAAAAACTCGCAGCAACGTCATAATTATCCGAAAGAATCGCATCGGTTCCACTGTACGTTCTTGGCGTAGCCATTACTGTAAATCCAAAATCATCCGTACCATTTTCACCGTCATCCCAACCTGATGTAGATTTAAGAGTCCTACTCGCCGCCTGTAGCCCCCCCACCTCAGAAAACAAGGCATACCACTCCATCGGAGTCGGCAAACGCCACCCCGACGGACACGCATCCTTCGCATCGTTCCACGAGTAAATACGTCCATATTTGATACAAGGGCCTTGTCCATATTCGGTACAAACGGAATTACTCCATCCCCACCAGCAATAACTGTCTTCAGTCTCATAGTTCAAGTTTTCAGCCATCCAAGTCTGCGAGCCAATATGCACCGTCCTGTACGTTTGACCATCACGCGGATCTGTCATGGAACCAATCTTGGGCCTTGTCGAATTGCTCCAAGAGTCGTCTTTAACACAGCGAATAGAAAGCGATTGAAACATCATTGATCCACTAACGAAAATACGATCGTCTATATGCAAACTATAAGCTTTAATCTGATAAAAAATATCAGAAGAGCTCCAAAAATCCGCACCATAGAACCAACCATTAGATGGAAGTACAGCAAAACCATAATCATCCGTCCCGCCCACTTCGGCAATTACACAATAATCATCAAAATCACATACGAAATCCTTCCAGCCCACCCTAGATTTAAGAGGAGCGCTCATTGAATCCACATGCGTTACGGATAAAAAAGCTTTCCACTCGTCTATTGTTGGCAAATGAAAGCCTTCAGGACAAGCCCCTCGCACAGGATAAGTCAAATTACAGTGTCCCTCAAAACAATCCGTCGCCTCATACCACGAATAAAGACGACCATATTTAACGCAATTGCTATCATTGCCATCTAGGCACTCGCTACCTTTCACATTGTAATTCAGATTTTCAGCCATCCAAATTTGGTCGCCAATTTTAACAGTTCTGTAAATGTGACCGTCGCGAACATCCATCAAATATCCATCAAGTTCGATTTCTTTTTCAGCAGGCGAAGAGGCCTCTCCAGACAGATCTTTCCTTACAGAGCCGCAAGCGACAAGCATCACGAAAGCTAGGCAACAAACAAGATATTTCAGAATAATATTTTTCATTTTCAAAAATCCGTGAACGAGTCGATTATTTAATGTTTAGAACTTGAAGAAGCAGGAGCTTTCGACGAAGACGATTCTATGGTTTCACCATTATTCTTTACGCAACGAACAGAATACGCATTCCCTCCGTCATAGAAGCGGCTATAGGGACTGTTAAATATGTCATAGGTATAGACATAATCGAATTTCACATCATCATAACAGCAAGTAATAAAAAATGATTCGATACGCCCCCCATCATAGCCGCCCCCTCCATCCCGTTTACCCGCTGGAAGCACCGAGAAACCATAATCGTCCGTTCCATTGTTATTATACCATCCTTCGGTAGCCTTAAGTTTTAACCTCGCCACCGACGAGCCGCCTACAGCATTCACCAACGACTTCCATTCATCTGTCGTTGACAAATGCCAACCGTTCGGGCAAGCATTTTTCGCGATTTCTTTTTTGTAGAGTCGTCCATATTTAGCACAGTTGTTTACATTATCTTCATAACAGTAGCTATCAGGTGTTATATAGTTCAAGTTCTGCGCAAACCAAGTCTGCTTGCCGATAGTTACCGTTTTGTAAGTTTGTCCATCGCGAAAATCAACAAAGGTATCCTTAACAACTTTCGAAGGTGGGAAATCCGCTGAAGATCGAGCCTTCTTTTTGCGGCGTATTTTAGATTTCGAGTGAGAAGTTCCATTTCCTTTGATGCAGCGCACAGAAATTTTTTCGTATTCAGCTTTTCTTTTGTCTATATTGCCTATATTGCAACATGTGGACAAATAATTGGAAAAATTCATAAAATAGCGTTCCGATGAAATCCAAAACTTCGCTTCGGAATCAAAAGTAGGAATCATCGTAAAACCATAATCATCCGAGCCATTACTATAAAACCACTCATTATAAAGCCACTCATTCGCCGTCCATCCATTCCTTGACCGAAGCACATAACCTGCCGTATTTTTTCCTCCCACAGATTCAAATAAAGTATCCCAATCCGCTTCAGTCGGCAAGCGCCAACCCACAGGACAGACATCGTTAGCGTCTTCCCATTTATAGCAACATCCTCGATATTTATTGCAACCATTATCTTTGTCAGAACAATAACTATCCCCGATGTCATAATTCAGATTTTCAGACATCCAAACCTGCGAACCAATCGTCACAGTTCCATAAGTTTGTCCGTCACGAGAATCTTTAAACGAACCTACAATAACGCTGTCTGGCTGAACAGGCCTACGCCAATATTCCCTTCCTTTTTGGGGTTCACCATGAGGATTCGACCGAAAAGACAAAGGAGAACGTCCGCTTTCTCCACCATCTACATTCTTTATGCAACGCACAGAAAAGCCGCGTGTTTTCGAGATACTTTTAACATCGACTTTATTATGTTCCAAGCCCATGTAATAGGCATCAAAAATTCCGATTTCCGTTGAACTCCAAAAAACGCCGTCATTGCCAATGAGAAAACGATTGTCCAAATCCACGTCACCAGCAGGGAGTGCCGAAAAGCCGTAATCATCGGTTCCATTACCGATGCCAAGCCAACCCGTTTTCGATTTGAGAACTTTATTCGCTATAGACGCACCGCCCACTTCTTTAATCAAGTCAAGCCATTCATTTCGCATCGGCAAGTGCCAACCATCTGGGCATACACCTTGCACTTGTCTTATCAAAGGACATTTTCTATCATAACCACATTCATAGCCACTTGTACGTAAAATTTCAGCACTATCCATCGCGGCAGCCCAAGTATAAAGGCGACCGTATTTAGTACAACTATCGGAAACATCCTTATAACAATAGCTGTTTGGTGTCGCGTAGTTCAGATTTTCAGCCATCCAAGTTTGCGAACCGATTTGCACAATCTTGTAACGCCGCCCGTCACGAGGGTCGGTTACAAATTTCATAGTTTCTCTGAAGCTGTCAGAGTGCCTAGACAACGAATCTGATTCTGGCACTGGGGTCGTGACTGCCGAAAGATCCGACGACATATTTTGGGCATAGCTGCTAGCGACAAGCATCGCCAACGCAAAAGGCAACATGAAAACAAAAGTAGAGATAAATTTATGCATAAATACGTCGTTCGTTTATGAAGGTAATATACAAAATAAGAGGCGGCTGGAAAATAGAGATCAGAGGTCAGTGATTAGTGGTTAGAGGTTAGTAAACAGTAGGAAGTTGGGATCGTCATCCTGGAGGCGTCAGCCGATAGGATCCAGTAAAGTCTTGAATAGCAATAAAAAAGTAACTGTAGTTCCAGAATCCTCTTATGCGGATCTTTTTGCAGATGCGTTTCTTTTTACTTTTGCCCATAGCTCATGGTTCGACAAAAGGTTGGTGAGCCTGTCGAACCACACCAACCAGCTCATCAATGTAGCAAGCGACCCCATACCCCAAGAGCCCATGCCCAAACCCCTTAATCTTTCACACAGCGGACTGGCATGGCATAATTTTTATTTCGTTGTTTCAAGAGTGTTCGAAGAACATTTTTAAAATCAGCAAAACTTCCTTCTATAGACCACTCAACATCACGTTTAAAATCCATAGAATATGCGGAATCGCGGCTATCGCTTTCTGTAGAACTCCAAAAATGAGCATCACTTGCAACATATTTATTTTCTTCTTCAAAATTTCCATCACTAGACCTGCATCCGACAGGAAAGGCTGTGAACCCATAATCATCTCTACCGGCAACATTTCCATACCATAAAAAATTTTTTCCAATTGTTCCATTTCTAGATAAATCTTTTTCAATCGTTTCAATTCTAGATTTAAGCAATGTATAAGCGTACTCTTCTCCGCCAGCAGATTCAATCAACGTTTCCCATTCCGATTTTGACGGCAAATGAAAACCGGCAAGGCAAACATCCTTAGTCATATTCCATGGATAAAAACGACCGTATTTAGAACAGTAATCAACGCTATCGAGATAACAAAAACTCCCCTGCACATCGTAATTTAAATTTTCCGCCATCCAAGTCTGCAAACCGATGGTGACCGTTTTATAAATTCGTCCGTCACGGGAATCTATGACACTATCTTTCACAACGCTCGAAGGGTGAACAAACCCCGGCTTTGATTTTTCGTCTTTAACGCAACGGACAGAATACCGGTTACGAGCATCATCGTTATTGATATGAGCATCCTCATCGTTATTCAGGCTCACAGAATTCGTACCACCATGGTCATCAACACTCCAAAAATTAGCGATAGAGCTCTCGAAATAAAATCCGCTTTCAAAAGACGAACGCCCCACAGGGATAGCAGAAAATCCATAATCATCTGAACCATTCTTTTCCCAACCCATCGTTGATTTGAGCATTTTTCCGGCAGATATTTTTCCACCCACCGCAGAAAATAAGATTTTCCATTCATATGTTGTTGGCAAATGAAAACCCACAGGGCAAACTCCTTGCACAGGGTAAACCCCAAGCGGATTGCAAGTTGATTTATAACCACACCCTTCACCATTCACGCCAAAAACGCCAGCACTATCCATCGCTGCAGCCCAAGTATAAAAGCGACCGTAGGCAGCACACTTATCAGGGTCATTGTTGAAACAGTAGCTATTGGCCGTTCCGTAATTCAAATTCTCGGCCATCCAAGTTTGCGTGCCAATTGTGACCGTATTGTATTTGCGTCCATCGCGAGAATCAACAAGCGTACCCTTGATAACATCTGAAGGCGAAACAACTTTTGCAACCTGCCTTTCGTCAAGAACGCAACGAACCGATAATCCCATATCCTTCGATTCATTATACATATCGACCCTATCATGGTAGTAACTCAAAATCACTGCAGACGCGTCTTTTTTATTTTCCAAAAAGGAATCAGAGTCCCAAAAAATCGCAAAATTTCTATCAGCGCTATAAACCCCATCATTACCATATCTAAAACCAGCAGGAAGAACGGAGAATCCATAATCATCCGTTCCATTGCCACCGCCATGCCATCCCGATTTTGACTTTAAAACCTTACCCACCAAGGACGAATCATTCATTCCATAAACAATCTCCGTACCACTAGGAGTAAGCACAATTTCATCATCTGGCCAACCCACATCATTAAACAAACTCCTCCATTCACCTATTCTCGGCAAATGTGATCCCGCAGGGCACGCATTCATCGCAGCCTCCCATGTATAAAGGCGACCGTACTTTTCACATTTGCTAGAATCATCTCCAAAGCAATAGCTACCTAAAATATCATAATTCAGATTTTCGGCCATCCAAGTTTGCCAAGAAAAAGTCACTGTTTTGTATTTTCGGCCATCGCGTTTATCCGTAAACGAACCTTCAAGGACATTCGAAGGTGGGAATTTCACGGAAGAGGACAAAGTTGCTGAAGAAGAGGATTCTTCATTTTTCATCGACGTTTTCAAATTTGACGAAGAATTTTGCAGTTCGAAAGATGGTTCATTTTTTACACAGCGAACCGAAAAACCACTCCCTTTATAATCACCCTCTAACCCCACATCATCTCTGTAATACGACAAAGTAACACTATAGGCATTATCTTTGTTTTTTTCTATAGAACTCCAAAAAGCGGCATATTCATTCTTTGCGAAAAAGTCATAAGGAATATTCCTATCAGTCCTATATTTATCATAATTAACGATAGGCACTCCATAAAGATATTCATCAAGGCGAATCGCTCCAGAGGGTAAAACCGAAAATCCATACTTATCTGTTCCTTGGCCGCCATAGTTCCAATCGAAAGTAGATTTTAGGACATTGCCTGCTACAGACATTCCGCCAACAGTTGCAAACAAAGTTTTCCATTCGGTAGTATCGGGCAAGTGCCAGCCCTCAGGGCATGCATCCTTTGCAGCGTTCCACATGTAAAGACGGCCATTTTTAGCACAGTTACTGACGTGGTCATCATAGCAGAAACTCGTACCCATCACAGCAAAAAAGCTACAATCCGTGGTTCCAAATTGATCATCACAATACATATTGATTTTTGCTTTTCTAATTTTTGCAGTTTCGTAATTTAGATTTTCCGCCATCCAAATTTGATGGCCTATTTTCACGGTCTTGTAAATTTGTCCGTCGCGAGGATCGACAAGCATTTCCGTAGACTCAGCTAGACACAGTCCGTCGCCAGCGGCACAGCTATCAGCTTTAACTTCATTACGAGAAGCACCACACGCAGCGAGAGTCATAAGCACGACGGCATAAAGAATAAGCATTATAATTCGTCTAGCCATATTTTCATTTCTTCGTCATTCAATGTAGGAGTATTCGCCGTCAAAGGGAGGTCGTAAAATTTAATTCCCGGTCGATCCAAGTCATTCATTTTTAAGGGACCCTCAGATTTTGAAGGAGTTCCCTTAACACAACGAACGGAAAAACCTTTATTTTTATTCCCCAAAAGCAGCATCGCGACACTAGAAACATTCGCAAAACCCATGTATGGAATTTGGTTAGACTCGGTTTCTGTAGCACTCCATAAAAAAACATATTCAAATATTTTGTCGAAAGAACCGTCTTCGTTCATGACACCGGTGGGAAGTGCAGAAAAACCGTACATATCATCCGCAATATCGCAATGACGGCATTTTTTCCAGCCACCCTTAGACTTGAGCACACCTCCCGCCAAAAATTGTCCACTTGCATTTTCTATCAACGAGACCAATTCATCATACGTCGGCAAATGCCAGCCATCGGGGCACGCATTCATTGCCGCATTCCAAGTATAAAGGCGGCCATATCTCATGCAATTACTCGCGTTATTTTTATAACAATAGCTACCGGCCATTTCGTAATTCAAGTTTCTTGCCATCCAGACTTGATTGCCTACAGTCACTATCTTGTAAACTTGACCATCGCGAAAGTCGCGGAAAAAATCTGCGGAATCCGATTCTGGCATGCTCCGGCGTTGCTCACTTCGGCTTTGCTCAATGCTGGCAGTGTCGGCAGTGCAGGCAGCACAGGCTCCGTCCGGGATGGCAGCTGAGGAATGAGATTCCGGCACAGTGGTCGGGATGACTGCAGAGGAATCCAACGACATATTTTTGGCGGAGCTGCACGCGATTAGCGTCGCCAAAGCTAAGAGCCACAAGAAAACAATAGCAGGGATGAATTTATGCATAAATACGTCGTTCGTTTATGAAGGCAATATACAAAATAAGAAGTGGCTGAAAAATAGCGATCAGAGAGTAGAGATCAGAGGTTAGTGGTCAGTGGTTAGTGGTTAGTAAACAGTGGTTAGTAGGCAGTAGGAAGTAGGCGGTAGGAAGTGACTGCTAGGTATGGGCACGGGGCTTACGCCCCTTGAAGTATGGGGTGAGGTTATTGTAATTAGAACAGTCCAAAGCCTCGCAAAGCAAGGCAAACTCAAAGCGAAGCGACCTCATAGCCCTCCACCCCATCAATCCTTCACGCAGCGGACTGATCTTTTCTCTGATTTTTCACTATCCGATTGATACACCGCATAACTGTACTTGGCAACCATATACACATAATAAACCGAATTACCGGAGCGACCACCATTATTCGCCGAAGAACTCCAGAACGAAGCATATTCGCCTTTGCCATCAGAAGGCAATACAGAAAAGCCGTAATCATCCGTTCCATTTCCATTTTGCCAATTCCAATTCTCGCAAGTTTTCCAAAGCGATTTAGACTTAAGAACTTTACTCGCCGAAGCTTGACCGCCTACAGTTGCAAATAAAGTTTTCCACTCCGTCGTATCCGGCAGATGATACCCCACAGGGCATACATTCATCGCTTCCGCCCATTCATAGAACCGGCCAAATTTAGTACAGTTACTGTCCGCGTTCTTATTGCAGGAACTTTTCTCCGTTTTGTAATTTAAGTTTTCGGCCATCCATGTCTGCGAACCAATTTTTACGGTCTTGTATTTTTTACCATCGCGAGGGTCTACCAAACGTTCGCCTTTTATTTCCCGTCTTTGGACTTTTTCCTCTCCACTAAACGAGTCCTTAAGGCAACGCACAGAATAAACATATTCTTTTGCATTATATGATTTCAAAGCGTCATTGCTACCATCAAACTTTATATAGAAAGCATCTTTATAATTACCATTTTCCGAAGAACTCCAAAAAATCGCATTAGCACCTTTATTTTTATATTCATCAATGAGTTCCAATCCATAACCAACAGTTCCGTAATAATACGCTTCGCCCGCTGGGAATACAGAGAATCCATACGTATCCGTACTGTTTACACCATTGTTCCAATCCGTTGCAGATTTTAGAATTCCCACATTCAATTTTTTCCCATACGGAGCGAATTGTCCACCGGCAAACTCAAACAAAGTATTCCATTCTGTCGTATCGGGCAAATGATAACCCACAGGGCATGCGTTTATTGCCATTGACCATGGGTAAAGGCGACCATACTTAGCGCAATTGCTGGAGTCATCGTCATAACAAGAACTGTAATCGGTTTTATAGTTGAGGTTTTCGGCCATCCATGTTTGCGAGCCAATTTTCACAGTCTTGTATGTTTGTCCGTCACGAGAGTCTGTTACGAATCCTGTACTATCGCGAGACTCCAATATTTGGCTTGCTCCGCCCTCCCAAATATCATTTTTTCTTTTTTCTACACTCTTTCCAAGAATCGTATCCTTCACGCAGCGGACCGAGTGCTTGATAGTTTTTTGTCCACGAATACTCAAATTCACATCATGGTTACGATAATTCAATAGAAGATGATATGCAACAGTTTCATAGTTGCCGACAGAAGTCCAAAAACCAGCATTATAGCCATCAGTTGCCTGAGCACCGAAGCCAAAATAATCCGAGCCGTTTCCAACTACAAAATCTGAGCAATCTAAGCAACGAATTAGCGGTTCTGTCGCCCACCCACTTCTGGACTTGAGTGCTTTACCCGATCCGCCAACAACATGAATCAAAGTATCCCATTCCTTTTCCGTTGGCAAATGCCAACCTACAGGGCATACTCCTTGCACAGGATACGTCACCGGAATTTTTTCACAAGAATTGCAATTTTCATCGTTTCCATTAAACGATTCAGGAATACCCATCGCAGAAGCCCATGTATATTCGCGACCGAACTTAACACAGTTGCTATCCGCATCACCGGGGCAAGAACTATATTCCGTTTTGTAGTTAAGGTTCTCCGCCATCCAAGTTTGAGAACCTATTTTTACAGTCTTGTAAGTTTGTCCGTCACGAGAATCAGTCATTGTTTCTTTCGGAACATTTTTGACACAACGAACAGAGACAGACAAACCGTCTCCCTTCTGAACAAAATCACCATCGTTATTATTGTACTTTAACAAATAAGGCTCAGGACTCCAAAAAAGAGCGTAACGTCCATCGCTGCTGTATTTACCATTACCATATCTGAAACCGGCAGGGATTGCCGAAAAACCAAAATCGTCCGTTCCATCGCCACCGCCAAACCATCCTGCGCGAGACTTGAGAGCCTTGCCTGCAGAAGAACGGCCCACAAACTTCAACAAGACTTCCCATTCATAATTTTCCGGCAAATGCCAACCGCTAGGACAAACCCCTTGCACAGGATACGTTGCATTATTGCTATCCATGACCGCATTCCATGCATAAAGCCGTCCATACTTTGCACAGTTACTTACTTTATTTTCATAGCAATAACTTTTAGACACTTTGTAGTTCAAATTTTCCGCCATCCACACTTGATTGCCAATTTGGACGGTCTTGTAAGTTTGTCCATCACGGGAATCTGTCATGGATTCTACAGTTCGATGTTGCTCGCCCACTGCAGCGTTATCCGAGGATGACAGCAAAGCTTTGAAATCTAATTTCGTCACACGTTCGTCTTGTGTCTCTCGCTTGTCTTTGATGCAGCGAACAGAACCGCCCATTTTTTTATAATCCGAAACCAAGTCCATCTTATTTTTATAGTAATACAAATACGCTCCATACGCATCACTACTATCAAGTTCTGTAGAACTCCAAAAAAATGTATTACGCCCCTCGGCATTGTACTTGTTATCACCATACGTTCCATAAACATTCATCATCCCAACTGGGAGAGCCGAAAAGCCATAAGCATCAGTGCCGTTCTTCCCATTAAACCATCCTGTGGTAGATTTAAGCGATTTACCAGATTTATCTACGCCCACAACAGACATCAAAGTATCCCACTCATCTCGCGTCGGCAAATGCCAGCCTTCAGGGCAAGCTAGCGTCGCTATTTTCCATGCATAAAGACGACCATATCGGGTACAGTTGATAAAATCATCGTCAAAACAGTAGCTAGTCGGCACGTCATATGAACCACCTTGTCCCCAAAAAACAAGCTCAGAATCGATATGTTGATCAAGCGTTTCGTAATTCAGATTTTCCGCCATCCACACTTGATTGCCTATTTGGACGGTCTTGTAAATTTGACCGTCACGCGAATCCTTCATGAAGCCGTATTTTTCCGCAGACGAATTCTTCGCAAAAGAACTCGACGCAAGAACAGCAAGCAAGAAGACAACGAATAAAAAAGAAAAACGTTTATTGGTCATTGGTCAATAGTCATTAGTAAACAGTGGTTAGTGGTTGGTGGTTAGTAAACAGTAGGAAGTAGGCGGTAGGAAATAGGAAGTGGTTAGTGAATAGGTAATGAGGTTTGAGTGGCTGCGTTGTCATCCCGGACTAGTTCCGGGATCTTCTTACGCGGTTCTCTTTGCAGATGCGTTTCTTTTTGCTTTAGCCCATACCCCAAAGCACCGTAGGTGCGACCCCAAACCTCATAGCACATCCCCCTTAATCCTTCACGCAGCGGATGGTGAATGCATAATGCTTTTCAATACCGCTAAATTGAATACCTTTGCCATTGTAATTATTCGAATGTTGGAGAGACATATGATACGCCTTGTCTGTACTACTTTCTATAGAACTCCAATAATTTACTGGTGGGTTACAAAATCCGCTTGTGCCATCATGTTCCATATTGCAACTCGGGTACGCCGAAAATCCATAATCATCCGTTCCTTCCTCTACCCAATCAAAACCTTCTTCCAATTTCTTAGCAGACATGAGTTTTGATGCCGCATCATATTCGCCACCAGCCGTAGCCACCAAGTTCTTCCATTCTGTCAGAGTCGGCAAATGAAAACCTTCAGGACAAACTCCACGAACCGGGAAATTCGGGGGACAAGACGTTCCTGAACCACATCCCTTACCATTTACGCTAAAAGCACCCACACTATCCATAGCCGAAGCCCAAGTGTAAAAACGGCCATACAGTTCGCAATATTGAGTAGAGTCATGGTAACAAAAACTACCGGCTGTCTTGTAATTGAGATTTTCGGCCATCCAAACTTGATTGCCAATTTTAGTTGTTCTATACGTCTTACCATCACGGGCATCAACAACAGAATCCATAATGGTCGCTTTTTCAATTCCTTCCGTATTTTTCTGCAATTCAACAGGGAATGCATTTTCCCGTGCAGACTCATCCTTCACGCAACGAATCGGTATATCATTACGTTTACGTACGTAATCAATCCCCACTTCTTTTTTTTCTTTCGAATAAACTTCAAGACGTATTCCATAAGCATAATCATCATCACTATCATTGTCGGAACTCCAAAAAGCTGCAGTTTTTCCGCATATACTCTCAGAGCTATCTTCAGCACATATTATTTCATAATTATTAGCAACCATGGAGAATCCATTACCAGATGTCGATTCAAGAACATCAAACACCGCATTTTCACCACCTAAAACAGAAATCAGAGTATTCCATTCGGTCGTATCCGGCAAATGCCAACCAATGGGGCAAATTCCACGCACGGTTCCCGTCCTGTTCTTTTGAGTGTACGCTTCCCCCATCGCAGTTTTCCATGTATAATATCCAATATTTCGGCAATAGAATCTCATGCAATTATCATCGTATTCGGCCTTATAAGCCAAATCCTCCGCCATCCAAGTCTGTTTACCATAAGTCACAATCTTGTAAACATTTCCATCGCGAACATCGACCATTTGATTACTCGTTTCGCCGATAGGCAGAGTTTTCTTTCCGATAAATTCATTTTTAGCTAAAGAATCATCTTTAAGGCAACGAACAGAATACTTATTGCCCTTATTTTCTCCAAGCAAGAACGCTTCATCACTTTCGCTTCTTAATCCCATGAAATACGCTAGGCTATCATTGTAATAATCAGAACTCCAGAAAAAAGCTTCTCCAACGGAACTAAACTCCCCATTATCTTTTTCATACCCACTTTGAAGTGCAGAAAAGCCAGAAGCATTCGTCGCCCTATTATGCCCATACGAGTCCATTCCCCAATTTTTCGGTGACTTAAGCGCTATGGCCGCAGTAACTTTCCCACCAAGAGCAGAAAAAAGCTCATGCCAATCCGATTGTGTCGGCAAATGCCATCCCTCAGGGCAAGATTCAAGTGCAGCCTTCCAAGCATAGAGACGGCCATTTTTATAGCAATTACTTATAAAGTTGTCATAGCATGTACTATTCGCCATTTCATAATTCAAGTTCTCAGCCATCCAAGTTTGAGAACCGATCGCTACGGTCTTATAAATTTGACCATCACGTGGGTCCATCATGTGCATCCCGGAATCCGCTGTAGAATCAGCAGATTCATTACTAGACATTGCATTTACTTCATAAGATTCAGGTTTCGTACCGCCACAAGCGACAAGAATTAAGAACAAAATTGCACTAACAATAGAAAAAAAACTTTTATTCATATTCCACACCTATCTAATCAGAATCTTTAACGCAACGGACTGAACGCCCATAGTAATTGAAATTTCTGTTAAAGTAAATCGTATAGCTATAGGATGCCACTAGGTATATGTAATACGCATCACGATCTTTTACTGAAGCAGTCCAGAATTCAGCCTTTCTTCCTTCGGAACCAAATTCGTGATTATAACCCCAACCATCAACAGGAAGTACTGAAAAACCATAATCATCTGAGCCATTACCATTCGCCCAGCACCAGTTTTTGCATGTTTCCCAACCGCTTTTAGATTTCAAAAATTTACTGGCCGTAAGGCGTCCACCCACTGAAGCAAATAAAGTATTCCATTCGGTTGTATCAGGCAGATGCCAGCCTGCAGGGCACGCTTTCACAGCATCATTCCATGTGTAAAAACGGCCATATTTAGAGCAGTTGTGGTAATCATTTTTGTAGCAACGGCTGTCATTTGTTTCATAGTTCAGGTTTTGAGCCATCCAAGTCTGTGAACCAATTTTTACGGTTTTGTAAACTTGACCATCACGATCGTCAATAAGAGAATCCTTAACGACGCTCGACACAGGAACCATTGCAGAATAGGTTTTATTTTGCAGAGGCTTATTCTTTATGCAACGAACAGAGATTGCATTGCGATCACTTCCAGACATATAAAAAGCACGTTTGGTACCACTTTCCATCGTTAAAAAGGAATTACTGAAACTGGGATCCACATCAACAGACCAAAAATAAGCGCTCGTTCCCACACCCTTATGAGTATTCGGTCTATTAAATACCTCAGAATAATAATTGGATTGACCCGCGGGCAATGCAGAAAAACCATATTCATCCGTACCGTTTCCATTGCCAAGCCAGCCCTCTTTGGACTTGAGCTTTTCTCCCGCCCCTATGAATCCATCATACTTTCGACGTTCCACCCCAAGCGTTGCAAACAAGGTATTCCATTCATCTTCAGTCGGCAAATGCCAATCCGCAGGGCAAGCGTTATACGCCTCGCCCCATTCATAAAGGCGACCATATTTTGCACAACTATCCGGGTCTTTATGACAAGTACTGAATTGTGTTTTATACTTGAGATTTTCCGCCATCCAGGTCTGTTCCCCAATCGTCACGGTCCTATACGTTTGTCCGTCACGGGAATCTTTGAGTGTTCCATAATTTATTCCGCGACCATCATTTTTTGCTACCGTTGGTTGAGCTGATGGTTTACTCTCTCGTTTTTCTTCTTTCGTTTGGAGTGCGCCGAGGTCTGCGCTTTCAACTTCATCCTGAATGCAGCGGACCGATAATCCATCATTTTTATAATCGCTCCCGGAACAGTAACTAACATCGGCTTTTTCCTTTTCTGCACTAAGACTCATATAGTTCGGAGCACTCTTGTAGTAACCCGTAGAGCTCCAGAACATTGCCGATTCACCTATACCCTTGCCGCCATCCTTATTCCATCGTCCCGCAGGAACTGCAGAAAATCCAAAATAATCATAACCATTCCCACCAGGTTTACAAGTTCTATCAAAAAAGTGATGACCATAATCGCACCGTTTCCAACCGGTCGTAGACTTCAAAGCCACCCCTGATGACGTTCCTTTCTCTACCGTTTCCAATAAAGTCATCCATTCTGTTTCCGTTGGTATATGCCACCCCTTAGGGCAAACGCCACGTAACGGGAACTTCGGAGGACAAGGTTTGCAATAGCCGCAATCTTCATCATCATCTTTATACAAGCGAACGCTATCTAACGCAGCCGTCCACAAATAAAGGCGTCCGTATTTGGTACAGTTGCTATCCGCATTGTTATAGCAAAAACTATTCGGCGATTTGAATCTCAAATTTTCAGCCATCCAGTTCTGCTTGCCAATCTTCACCGTCTTATAAGTTTGTCCATCACGATGATCCACGAGCGTCCCTATAGCAATATCTTTGATGCAACGCACCGACGCTCCAACTTTTGACAATTCCACTATCATTTTTGTTCTAGGGCTATAGTAGTTGAAAAATACTCCATTTGTAGCAGATATCCAGAACAAAGAATATAAGCCTTCACGGCTATAGCTTCCATCACTGAACCTGATGCCAGCAGGAAGCACAGAGAAACCCACATCATCATCGGCTTTGGCACTATCCCCAAACCATCCCATCGTTTTTTTAAGGCGCTTGCCCGCCAAAGAATCCCCTCCTACGGCATCAATTAATCGTTCCCACTCCCATTGAGATGGCAAATGCCAACCCACAGGGCACAAACCTTGTTCCGCATTTAAAGAAGAAGAATCCCTCATCGCATCCGATGTGTAGAGTCGTCCATATTTTTCGCAATTTTCGGCTTTATCGCCAAAGCAATAACTATCGGACGTTTTATACTTCAAATTTTCAGCCATCCAAGTCCAAGAACCAACCTTTAACGTCTTGTAAGTTCGCCCGTCACGAGAATCAACCATAGTTCCAGATTCCGTGACTACAGATACATCAGCATCAACGCTCGTTTCTTGCGAAGACGAAGAAGACGTTGCCATAGCGGAAGAACTTGAAGACAACTTAACACCCTTTAAGCAACGGACTGATCGCGCAATGGCATACGAATCAAATCCTAATTTTGCACCATTGTTATAATAATTCAAAAACATTCCATACGCACCTTTTTCGGGATCATCCGTAGAGCTCCAAAAGGAGGCATATTCATTGGGGGGACTTTGAGAATCTAATTCATACCTAAAGCCAACAGGAAGTGCAGAGAATCCATATTCATCTGTCCCATTTCCTCCATTCCGCCAACCTTCTGTAAATTTAAGTACCTTTCCAGCAGATTCGATTCCACCGACTGTTGCAAACAAAGTGTTCCACTCTGTAGTATCCGGCAAATGCCACCCCACAGGGCAAGCCTCCACAGCAGTACTCCAAGGATAAAGGCGTCCGTACCGCAAGCAGTTGGTAGTACGATTATCATAACAATAGCTAGTCTCTGATTTAAGCGTAACTTTTTTAGACCTTTTATTACGTATATTCTTAGATTTATGCGATCCATTCGTCAAAAAACCAGAAAAATCAGAATCAATACTGTAAACTGCATCACGCGTTTCGTAATTCAGGTTTTCCGCCATCCACACTTGATCGCCAATTTGGACGGTCTTGTAAATTTGACCGTCACGCGGATCCTTCATGGAACCGTAATTTTTTGCAATTTTTCCATTAGACGAAACGCTCGCAAAACCGCTAGCGAATAAAAAAGCACATATCAGCAATAACAGAGAAAATCGTTTATGCATAAAAACACCTTTATCCCAATATACAAAATATCCATTTTTATGTTTATGCAAAAAAAAATGAACAGAGAGCATCACTGACTTTGTTAAACCAGATTGTTTTAGACCTGAGTTCATTTCCGGCTCGTATAAAAAATGCTATATTTATGGCATGGCATATGTACTTCTCATTCTCGTTAGCATCGCAGGTCTTGCACTCTGCGGTTTTTATCTCAAAAAAAACATTATCCGCATCAAGGATAAGAACAAGGATGAGCCGAATAAATACAAACGTATTTGGAACTACGTGCCGACTGGCCTTTGGTACGGCTATCTCATCCTGTTCTTCGCAGGACTAACCATCAACAATACGATTTTCTAATCGTTAGTCTTTCCTGGTCTCATAAACCACTAATGACAAAAGACCAGGAACTAACAACTAGAATCACTTACAGGTTCCGTATTTACCTATTGCGTAAATAGAAAATGACGTATTGTTCGTGAACCTAAATGAAATCGATGCCGTTGACGTTATCACGGTAGAGAGAGAAACATATTTTCCCCATCCAGCCTGTTCAAATTCACTCCAGGGAATATCCACAATATAAGCAGCTGTCGTTTTAGCAGGTTTATAAAGAGTCGCAATTGGGTTGTCATACTTAGTCACAGTCGCTTCATTGGCAGGATGAAGTTCTAGTCCCATATACGCATTCGCCTTATAAATGATGCACAATCCCTTCCATGAAGAAATATCATAGCCCTTTAGCAACTCCCCACCGACGTTAAACCCAAGTCCAAGATATCCAACACTCATATCACCACTGTCATCTATTGTGGCTGTGCCTACAATCGCTCCAGCCGATTCCACGGATAATTCAGCAAACGACCTCATCCCATCATCGTTACCATAAGGCCACGTGAAATAAGAACTACCGCCATTACTGTAATCATCATACGCAAACCAATACCCGTATGAATCAGAGCCGTCATCTTTGCCCGTTTCAACTCGAATATCATATGATGCTGCGCAGAACATTGCTTTGGGGCACTTTACAGTACCCGTCACTTCCGTATAAGTTGTTTCATCAAGAACTGTAATTTTTGAGGAACTTGATTTTGCGGTAACAGTTCTGGACGATGAACTTTTCACAACTTTAGACGAAGAAGTAGTTGTAACAGGAGACGTGCTCGTGCAAGACGTACTCAGAGGAACCGCGGTATTGTTAGTACAGATAAAACTTATAGTACATACCCCATCGCTCGATGTTGTAATGGCACCTTCTTCACACATTCTCTGCGGTTGGGCATCGCAAGCAGTATTTAATTGAGCCCATTCGTTGTTACTACAAATAAAATATGTAGTACAATCCCCCTCTCTAACCGACGTTTGCGTTCCGTCCACACAAACTTGTTCTTGCACAGGAGTGCCTCCTGCAAAAGCGGCGGCATACTTGTCGTCCCATTGGCTTACGTAATCGGTACATCCCCACATTGCAGCGACAGATAAAAGCAAAAGAATCTTTTTCATAAGACTAGCACCCACTAAAAAAGGAATGTAAGACCAACACCGACAAGTCCGCCCAAAACCACACCCAACGAAATATTGCGGAAGGTTTGGTACTTTTGGGCATTGTCATGCCCCGTCTGGAATTCCACTTGGTTCGCCGGAGGAGTCGCTGTGGCGTCTTTAGCCTTTTTGTCAAACACTAACGCCATGGCAGCACCAATGACCGCAACACCGCCAGAAATCGCTATCGGCACCCAATGGATTTTCTTTCCGCCTTTATCCTTTTGAACGTCGCTTGCCGCTTGGTCGGCCTTCGCCTGGTTCGATTTTTTTCCATCAAGTTCATCGTAAGCAACTTTGGCTTTGGCCTCAGTCGCATCAACAGACATTGCAACAGCTTCCGGCGAATGCATGAGCTTATGCGTCACCTGCACAACTTCATGCCACTTGGGCTGCACATTCACTTTTTCGGTCCAGCCGTTCCCCTGGAGCATCACGTCTGCGCACAGAGGCACTTCTCCAGCGTAAGGTGTACTGCCAGCGTCTTCTCCATCAATGATAACAAGCACCGCCTGAGGTTCACCTTTGTATTCCACATTAAGTTCTAGACCGCCCTTACCGCGAACAAGTTCCTTATCGAACGTCTCCGTTTTGTTTTTCGCAATGGACACGCGGAATTCAACCGGATCATAGCAGGGATGCGTCACCCTCACATCATGGAACCCTGCCTCCAGTTCAATTCGGGAATCATCTTTACGGACACCATCGACGGTCACATTTAGCACACCGCGATTTGCGGCTTCATTCATGACCGGCTTCATTTCAAGCCAGCCAACGTTCGACGAAAGCGTAAGTTCTATTTTTTGATTATTGCTTTTGACACTTTCAACTTTTTCGGCATCTTCGTAACCATCAAACGTTGCCACAAAGCGATGTTCACCTTCTTCGATCTGGACTTTGCACGGCGTGCTCAAGCACTTGGGAATAGCTTTTCCATCAACCGTAGGCACAGCCCCAGCCGGATTCGAAACGATTTCCACGATAAACTTCTTTTTGCCGGCATAGCTAAACGAACCCGCTTCGCTAATGGAACCAAAACCGCCAACTCCAGCAAATCCGCTACCTTTCACACCGCGGAAAAATTCGGGAGCTTTCTGCTTGATCAAATCCAAAAGTTCTTCGACGTTCTGTCCGCGTCCATTGAAACTTGCAATGAGCTTGTTGCCCGCCGTTTCGTAAAGTTCGGCAGAAAGCGTAAGCGACGAACCGAAACTCCCCACGCGGGCCTGGCAAATATAGTCGGCAGAAATGTTCTTGCCGGTTTCCACTAGGCAACTGCCTTCGCAATCTTCAATCGCTTTACCCGGCGGGAGCATCTGCTGGATGTTCTCTCGCGTCATGATGGTGTAGTTCTGCACCGCAGGGAGTTCCTTGACGGCTTGTTCACGCAATACGTTTGTTAGGTACTGGCGATCCGAAAGCGAGACATTTTCCTTGGCGGCACCATCGACTCCCGTTTCAAGCACAGCTACGTATGTAGCCAAAGCATCCGCAGCAAGCAATAACAGAATTGAGAAAGCAAAAAACAATCGTTTCATGCACGAAAAATAATTTTTTTAGCTATTGGTCATTGGTCTTTGGTCAATGGACATTAGTTATTAAAGGTTTGGAGCTATAAGCGGTGATTGGGGTTAGGGGAAAGCCTTCCCCTCGCTTCTGCCCTACGGGCATCCGCTACCCCTTCTTGCGGGCTTCAAACGCCAGCCCGCAACGCCTGGCTCAGATGGAGTCAGGAAAACACCCCCCGGCGCTACGGCACGCTCAGCAGCCTAGCGAGCATTCTCTCGTCTAGATTCCAGCCAGCGCTCGTAGAGGAAGAGTGCGATCAAATTCTTTCCGTCGATGAACTGGTGAGCAGCTTCTTCGTAGGGCAATACTTCCGTACGAATCCACTCGTTTTCGTCAGTGTAAGTCTGGTTCTTGCCATCCATCGCATCGAGTTCTTTTCGAGTCACATGGCGCTCAATAGCGTAAAGGCGGATGCGCTCGTCCAAAAGCCCGCAGCTTCCGGCAAAGCCATCGCTCGCGCCCTTGTACCAAAAATCCATCAAGTCGATAAGTTCAGAATCGTCGGCCTTGATTTGCGCTTCTTCTTCAAGCTCCGAAAGCGCCACCTTGCGGAAATCGCCCGACCAGTCCAGAATCCCCGCCGGAATTTCAAGCGACGCCGTCTCCGAAATGGCGAATCGCGGTTGACGCACCAAAAGCAAGTAACGCTTGCCTTCGCAATAAAGCACGACAAGCACGCCCACGGCATGCCCGCGCACAAGCACAATCCCGTGCACCGGCTTGCCATCTGGCAAAAAAGCTGTCGCATTCAATTTGATAAACAGCGGAACATGGCGTTTACTAAAATAATCGACCGAAGCGAAATGCACCTTCGTAATCGTGAATTTTTTTTCGGAAGCCTCGAGCCATTGCTTATAAATTCGACTTTCGAGAATTATCGGTTTGTCTTCTTCAGGGATTTCAGCAGCAAAGGAATATTCAATCATTTCGAGACCTTCTTATCATCATGAAGCGAATCGGCTTTAACGGTATCGCGGGCAACGGAATCTTGCACAACCGTATCAATCACAACAGTATCGCGTGCAACCGTCGCCGACTTCCATATACCGAATAAACTATCTACAAACTTTGATTCGTCCTCTTCATCATCGTTTTCAAGAACAAGGAAATTTGACGAAAGATTATAAACAAACCAATCTATCTTCGTCGAAGGTCCACAAGAAATTTCATTATCGTCCGGCACGAACATAGAACGCCAAAATGTCATCTTTTCACCAAACACAAAACCGGAATATCTGAATGTTTCCACCCATGCGCACTTTGGAATTTTTTCGATATAGTACAAATTCGTATGCCAAACCGTATCCAAACGCACATTGACCTTGCCTAAAGCCGTAGTATCATATTCCCACTTGTCTTTAAGGCAATACATAGAATCAGCCGAAGCGCAAGCATAATGCACCGGAACAAGCACCGTATCGTCAAGGCGCCAGTTGTCTGGGAAAAGCGTATCCGCAACAACATCGCTGCATTTATCCACACGCCTTGTACAATTCGCACGGAGCGTCCGCCAATAAAACTTCTGCGGAGTAATCGAATCCAGCACCCGCAAAACCGAAGGAGAATCCTTTGTACGCAACGGGAGTGAATCCATTTTTGCAAAAGCCGAATCTACAAAAATGTAGAACGTATCCGTGACAATCTTTCCGCGACGAAGCTTGATGGAGGTAATCAGCGAATCCGTATCGTTTTTCACGACTATATCCGTCAAGTCCGAAGGAACATCTTCGGGAAGCACCATTTTGAATGTCGTATCCGAGCGGTACATCGGCGCCGGACAATCGTCCGTATTCACCTTGATGTTCACTTGGGGAGAAATCACAAGCTGAGATTCCTCGTAACTTTCATCCAAATCAATTGACGTAAGCGAACAATTCGAAAACGACCAAATCTTAGAAAGCGTAATATATAGCGTATCCGAAATCAAGTGGACAGACTTTCCCGAATCTAGCACAGCCCCCAAGAAAAATCCATTACCCTCTACCGCCTCACCGCCAGGCATCACATCAAGCGGACCATCGCCGTCATGCGTACAGCCGGCGAAAAGCATCATCAAAGGGAACAATAAAATCGAGAATAAAAAAATTGCGGATTCACGCTTCATACAGACTCACTCAAAAAGGCAAATGCTTCTTGAATATAGCAATTTGAGCGGAATCCACTGGGTGCGTCAATTTGTAGAAATCCTTCCAACGCACAAACAACCCATTTTGACGCAAAGTCAAGAAGAACGAAGCGCTATCTTGCGGAGATAAGCGGCCCACAGCATCCTTGACATCAAGCATCTTTCCGACGGTAGGAGCCATTTTCCACGAGCCAATGCCGAACATACGCGAAGTCACGCCATTGCCATGATTGAGTTCGACAAACATTCCCAATGAATCGCGCCCCGCCTCCAGCACAACCCCCGGAAGCACAGGGTAAATCGGAGCCTCCCCTAGCCCTCTAAAGACATCCGCTGAAAGCAATTGTTCCAAACCCTCGAAGTCAAAGTTATCGACAATGGATAGCGCAGACCATCCGAGCGGAACATGCGGACACGGCCCCGGAAAAAGGCAGCCGGTCTTGCTCGAAATCCAGACCTTCGAAGAATCTTCACGCGGCATGTGCAAATAAACACTACGAGTCGTATCTTCTACAACGACAAGAAGCGCCTCGCCAAAATCCTTCTTGGGAGCGACCCAATGAATTTTCGCCCCATCCGATGCTAAACCTTTGACATAGCGCAAAAAGGAATTCGGGAGGACTAGCGAATCATTCACCACCCACGAACACTGCACATAGCCATCCTTGAGTTCAAATGGGGTTCCATCATAAGACGTGCAACCTTCAATCCACTCTTCAACACGCTGAAGAACGGGTTCCTCGTTTCCGGGGAGCGGAAGTTTATCGGCCAGCTTGCGAAACCAGCCGTTCGAGAAAGCAACAACTATCAGAATGAAAAAGAAAACGATTCTTACTAACGGGAACTTGTGCTGTAAGTTATTTTTTCTTTTTTTACGTTGGATCTCTGTCGGAAAATCTACGGGCATCGACTACATGAGGTAATAGGTCGCTGCAGCAATCGCAATCAGCAAAAGAACGATTACGACAAAAGCAGTGCTCTTCGAAGACGGTTCTTCATCTTCAAGCGGGTTTTTGTCCAAAACTTTCGGTTCAACTGGTGGAGCAGGCTTTTCAACAGGCTTTTCATAAACAGACGGATCGATTTTTTCCACGACCGCAACACGAGCTGTCGGAGGATCCTTTTTCGGTATATTAGCCACCGACGGAGCCGCAGTTGACGGAGCCGCATCTTTGGGCGTTTCTATCGGCGTAAATGCCGCCATATCCGATTCGCTCATAAAAATGCGGATAAATCGTTCTAGCCCCACCTTCTTCAAACTATTCGATAGAGATTCCTTATCGGCAAGAACCGCAAACGCACCGTTCTTGTTAGACAGTTCCTGATGGCACTGCATAAAGGCATTGTAGGCATCGCTATAGACAAAGTCAAGTCCCGACAGATCCACAGCAACAAACCTGAAGCCAGCATCATAGCTCATGATGGTACGGAAATTTGACTTGAACCGTTCTGCATCAAACGCACCTATCGGATTGAGAGGAGCTGGGAGAACAAGGAACAAACCCACATTTTTTGTATATATCTGCGTCATGTAAACAAATATAAGCTATTGTACGAGCAATATACTCAAAAAAATGAAGATTTTTAGTGTAATATGTAGGGATTTTGGGTATGAGGTATGGGCTCGGGGCTTGAGCCCCTTTGACGCCTTCGGCGTCTGCGTCTGCACTCGGTCATAAAAATATGCAATAGTTCACAAGGCGAAGCAAGCAGAAAACATTTATGTTTTCTATTTGTGAGCCGAAGAAATAGACGCGAAGCGTCAACCATATTTTTGCGACGCTCGTTTTGCACGCTACTGGGGTATGGGCTAAAGCAAGTGGTTGGTGGTTAGTGGTTAGTAAACAGTAGGCAGTGTGCGGTCATCCTGGAGCGTAGCATAGGGACAACCTCAAAAGGCGAGCATCGTAGCCATACTTGTATGGATATGATTGAGCCAAAGAGGTTGGGGCTTGCCCCATCCAGTGAAAGTTTGGGGTATGGGCTCGGCACTGCGTGCCTTCGGGGTATGGGGTATGAGGTATTGCAACTAGTTCCGTGTAAGCTGGTCCCGGCCCTTCGACGTAGCTCAGGGACCTTAGGCCGGGATGACAAAGCAATTAGTTCCGTGTAAGCCACCAACGCCGACGGCCTAACGACTAATGACCAATGACTAAAAACTAAACTATTCCAATATTTCGTCGTCGGTTTCGATAATCGGCTTTGCGGGAGCCGGTGTCGTTACAGACGATGCCGGAGCGGCGCGATTTTCGACGGGAGCTGCCGGTTCCGATGTTGCAGACGAGGTCGGAGCAGAAACTTGAGTCGTAGGTTCCGCAGAAGCCGGAGCAGCAGGTGTAGCGTTCGCAGGTTCCGTTGCAGGAGCCGTCGTCGGAGTCGAACCAACAGCCGATTTCGTTTGCGAAGCAGCCTCAGACACAGGTTGTTCTTGAACCGTTTCCACTACAGATTCTTCAACCGCATATTCCTCTGTGTCCTCCGTCACAAGTTTCTTCGATGCAGCAGTCGGACTCAGGTGACTCTTCTCTCTCGGCTTGTGGCCAAAGAGGTACGGGCTAAAGCTAATGCTCACGCGGTGTACCGGAGAAAACACCGGATGCGATTCAAACGCATAATCCACGACGAGGAAATTCATAATCGTAAGACCGGCACCCGCCGTCACGCTTTTGAACGTCGTAAAGCTGCTAAGGCCGACCCGCAACTTGAGTCCAAAGTCAAACGCAAACTCGACACCACCGCGACCGCCAGACAGCCAATCCAAAGGATCTTCCCAAATGCGCTCGCCACCATGCGTATCTTCATCAAAATCCAAATCCCTGTGATCGTGATGGAAAAGTCCTGCGCTCTGCCAGTAGAAATTGAACTTGCCATAGAGGTACGCCACAGGCAGCCCATAGCTCAACGCGAGGTAAAATTCAGGAGCAGAATATTCAAATTCGCCAGAATCCCAGGATGCAGCCGACGAGGTCCAGCCTTTCAAGAGGCCCGCCACGTAAAAATCGTCTTTAATCTGGTAACGCGCACTCGCATCGCCACGGAACCCCCAACCGCTCTGGTCCATATCACGATACAGCACATGGAACGCAAGTCCAAGGTCCAAACGGTCTAAAAAGCGACGGCCCCACGCCACAGAAAACACCCAGTCTGCATAAGAAAGCGTGTTGTAATTGGAACCTTCGGGCAGCGGCTCACCATCCTTGATGTCAGGAATATCGTCAGCACCGAACCTAGCGAACGAAACGCCAAGGCCTTGGTTGTTAAAAAGCGGAATCACCATCGACGCATAATCGTACTTGGTATCTTCATAATAAGCCGTATGCGAAAACGAAGCCCACATGTACTTCGCCTGCGAAAGCTGGTACGCATTCGTCGAAAGGCCCAGATAATCGCCTTCGACCGCTAAAGTCGCCGACCCCAAAGCCGCAGAACGCGCCCCCGGTTCAGTATCAAGAGTCGCATTCGCCCCCACAACGCGGTCAGCAGCATAAGCCACCGTCGCAAACGCAGAAGCAACGAAAAAAATCCGAAAAAAATTAAAATTCTTCAAAAAAGACATTTGGTGACCACTAAAATAGATTTTTTTCTCTCGGCAGACTCCCCAAAATAAACGTATTTCGTCCAAAAACGCATAAGACCTAGAATTTGCGAGCCCTTAGGCTTATTTTTACCCAAAAATGCTACCAAACCGACCATTTTCTTTCGTTTAGTAGCATTTTTTCAACTTTATACGAAATAAAAATGACATTACCAAGGAATTTGATGCTACCAAATCCACTTCTTTGAGATACTTGGTAGCATATTTCAACATCATTTTGCCGCAAAGTCCTATTTTTCAATTAATTTATAACAAAAATGTGATACCAAACCCCTAGAAAAATCCAATTTAGTAGCATAATTTGGCATTTTCCGCCCTTTTCGTCCTCGATTTTCACCAACAACGTCCATTTAAGCTGTTTTTCATCCGGAAAAATGTTTATTTTTCTCCACAGAAACCGTAAAAAACAATGCTTTTAGACGAATACATCCAAAATTTCTTGATATACCTGCAAACACAGCGCAGGTATTCCGAAAGGACGGTCATCACGTACCGGAAATCGCTTGAAAAATACCTCGCCACGCTCACGGCGGCTCAAGCGCCCCTCGAATCTTTCTCAGAAATGAACATTAAGGGTTTTGTGTGGGATATGAAGATCAAGCAAAAGCTTGCTCCCACAAGCATCTGCGAACACCTCGCCGCCCTCAAGAGTTTCGGCAAATACCTCGTCCGCTCCAAAATTCTCGACAAGAATCCCGCCGATGCCATCCCGATGCCCAAGCGCCCCAAGCGACTCGTCAACGTCCTCGGGCAAAAGGACCTCGCCGAAAACAAGTTCGACAAACTCGAAGAAACCCAAGAACCAACTTTGCCACAAGTCCGCGCACGTCTTTTGCTAGAACTCATTTACGGTTCGGGACTTCGCATCTCAGAATGCCAAAACCTCACCTGGGACCGTATCGACACAAGTGCAAAGCTTGTTCGCGTGCTCGGCAAAGGCAACAAAGAACGCATCGTACCGATTACAGAAAGCTTTATCAAGCGCATTGCGAATTACAAACAAATGCAATTACAAGCAGGGCATATTCCCACCGTAACAGGCCTTGTATTCTTGAGCGAAGAAGGCAAACCCTTCGGACTGCGAACATTGCGAAACGACATCCACGACTTGCTCCGCAGCATCGGCTGGGAGGGCAAGGCAAGCCCGCACGTGCTGCGACACAGCTTTGCCACGCACTTGCTCGAAAATGGTGCCGAAATCATGAGCGTCAAAGAGATGCTCGGACATTCAAACATCTCAACCACGCAAGTCTATACGCACGTCAACGCCGAACGCCTACGCGAAGCCTTCAAGAAAACACACCCAAGGGCATAACATTTAGCAGTGATTAAGGCGACTCTGATAACAAACCAAATCGTTGTCAGAAGAACGAAGCAAAGCAAAAACATGAAAATTTTCGATTATTTAGGCTGCGACGAGGTTTTGTCATTTTCAGAAAAATGAATGGGAACATAAACAACAATCTTCCCAGATTTAACCTTAGAGAATGTCCATTGACTTACTGCGTTTCTTATTTCTTCATCAAATTCTTTAACACCCGTAGTCGATTCCATTATCGACGTTTCTTTTACGGTTCCATCCGCAGCAATCGTTAGCTTCAAAGTGATTTCGCCTTCAATTGTATTAGCTGAATTTTTCTTCAGGAATTTTCCGTATATATAATTTAAATTGAGGCTTTGTCGAAATTCATTTGCAACTCTTGAACGCATATCTTGATTAAGAATTCGTTTATCCGCAGATTCAATCTTTTCATAAAGAACTTTCACAGTCCCTCTAGACACAATATCAAGAAAATTTTTAAGAAAACGATCGTTGTCACGACCAAATCTTGCAACAACACCATAATCAAAAGCTTGTGTACGAATATTTTTTAAGAAATCGCAAGCTGATTCAATTTTTTTAGAAGAGTCATACCTTAATAAGCATCCAATATCGTGCCGAAGCCCCCGATTCCTTTTTTCCTTATGAGTCCGTTCAATCGGGAAAAAAGCCTTCATCAAGCTATCTTTGGTCCGCTGCACTTCAAGTTGTTTCGCAGAATCCTGTAATACGGCAGTTTGCGTATTTGCATCAAGAGAATCTTCAGAAACCACATCCGCAAGAGAATCGCTTTTTTCCGTTACATTCTGTAACGCAGCAGAATCAGGCGATTCAGCGGGTTTGGATATTTCAGCTACACCGAAACTATTCGAAGCGTTGCTTACCGACTTTTCATTTTTAGAATCATTATCGACATTGCAACCAGCCCACAGCACCGCTGTAGCCAACAATGCAATTTCACTAAAATATTTGCTAAAGAAATTTGCCATACACCTATTATACAAAATAGGCTATTTATAGAATCGTAAAAATATCAAAATCAACGTGACTCATTGACCATAAAGCACGTTCATCTTTTCTACAACTTGTGGAAAATAGTGTTCTTCTACAACAAAAGATATTCCATTCTTTCTAAAAATGAACATGCGGAAACCATTGTTATTGCACTTCATTTTACACAGCCCCAATTTGTCAAACGAAAAAGTTTTTTCTCCGTAACGGGTGCAAAATACAAACTTATCATTGAACCATCTGATTTCAAGAATTTCCTTTGAATTGCGATAGGCTTCGACCCAAAAAAGGATAGCCAAACATAGGCAACAAAACCAATCAGAATCGACATTCCCATTTATTCCAATAAAAAGGCAAAGCACAGTCAACAAAAGTCCAATAATACATTGCCCCCAAATGGTTAACATGCCACAACGGCATCCCAAGGGCTTGTATGTTATATATTCAGCATTTTTTGCTTTGATCATTTTATCCGTTGAACATCCGTAAATTCGGCATAACATTTTCACAACATCTGGAAACGCCCTTTCACGAAGAACAAATGTCTGCATTCCCTTTTTTAGATAAACACCGAAACCATCTCTTCCTGCCTCACCGCAACGACAAGGGAAAAAATCATTAAACAAGAATTCCTTTTCGCCATAGAGAGTTTTCAAAATAAATTTATCCTTAAACCATTCCACAGCAAAAACTGTTTTAGAAAAAGTATAAATAGCAAAAGCATAAACAGCACTTGACACCAACCAAATCGGCCACAATGACTTCATGCCATCAACAAAAAATACCTCAACCATAACAAACACTAACGCTACGATGAAAAAAATCATTAGCAAAATACATTCGATACGGTTCGGCCTTGCAATTTTGTACTCAATGAACCTATCAGAATCTTTAACTAAATCCTGCTCATCATTTTTGTCAAGAAAAGTAAAGCCATTTATATCGCCTTGACTTCGTTTGATAATAGTTTCAAGTTGGCGTTTCCGCATTTCGGGCAAATCATAATAGAAATTCTTCAAAGCAATTAAATTCAACTAAAGATTAGGCAAGTTATTTGATGCAGAAGAACGTAGAGTTTTCAAGCGAATGATAACCGCGATGGTCGCCCCGATAAGGCACATGAACATATCCGTCTGCGTATCCCAAATGTAGCCCTGCGTTCCTAAAAACGCTTCGGTATCCGTCGGATTGCTGAGCGATGCAAGCCATTCGATAATTTCGTACAAAGCCGAAATCGCCTCAGCCACGCACACCGACAAGAACCCCGTCCAGCCAGCTGTCTTGATCGGAGTCGTGCGGCGCAAAAGTTCAATCATCACAAGCCCGGGCGTGACACCTTGCATCAAATGCCCGATTTTATCGTAGTTGTTACGCGTCCAGCCGAACCAATCCTGCATCCAGAATCCAAGCGGAACATTCGCATACGAATAATGCGCCCCCATCAAAAGCACCGCCATGTGGAGCGCAATCACCACGTAAAGAAACGTTGGCATCCTAAATCTTTTGTACGTCAACACAAGAACCAACAGCCCGACAATCGCGGGTGTCGCTTCAAGAACCCAAGTGAGGTAAGTATCTTTGACTCCGATAACAGACCAAAGCGTTGTCAGGAGAACAAATACAAGCAAGAACAAATGAGATTTTGGAATATTATTCATAGCGAGAAAATACAAATTTTCAATGATTTAAACAGCAAAATATGGTTTATTCATAAAAATGAATAGGCACATAAACAACAATCGTCCCTGATTTAACCTTAGGGAACGTCCATCGACTTACTACGGTTCTTATATTTTCATCAAATTCTTTAACGCCCGTCGTCGATTTCTTTATTGAAGATTCTTTTACACTTCCATCAGCAGCAATCGTCAATTTTAAAACAATTTTTCCTTGAAATGTATTAGCAGAATCTTTCTTGACAAATTTTCTGTATATATGCCTTAAACCCGGACTTCTTTGTTGAAAAACACGTTTAATTCTAAAAAGCATATCTTGATTAGGAGTTCGTTTGTCTGCGAATTCAATATTTTCATAAAGAACTTTCAGAGTCCATTTAGACGGAAACACATTCGAATTACCCAATAACGATTGAAGAATAGACCTACCATCTACAGAAGCGTTTTCAGGACCATTATTAAACCGACCTTCAGAACCATCATTAATGCCAAGACGACGTGGTCTATTCCTATCCGCAATAACACCATAATAGCACATAACAGAGCCCAAATCTGCTCTAGCTTTCAAAATCGAATCACGATTTTTTGCAAAAATAAACCTCCGCATAAGAGCATATTGATATCCGTCTTTCTTTTTTTCTACATCATTCCATTCAATCGGGAAAAAAGCTTTCATCAAGCTATCTATAGTCCGCTGCTTTTCAAGCAGTTTCGCGGAATCCAACAATACGGCTGTTTGGGCGTTCGCATCAAGAGAATCTTTAGAAATCTCATTCGCAAGAGAATCGTCTTTTTCCGTTACACGCGGCAACGTTGTAGAATCAGGCGATTCAGCGGGTTTGGACACTTCAGCAACACCGAAACTGTTCGAAGCTCTGCTTACCGACTTTTCATTATTCGAATCATTATCGACGTTACCGCAACCAGCCCACAGCAACGCTGTAGCCATCAATGCGAGTTCACTAAGATATTTGCTAAAAAAATTTGCCATGGCCATAAATAACAAAATTCAAAACAAGCAGTCAATGCCAAAAGATTTCTTTTACAATTTTTTTCACATCGTTTTGGCTCAAAGGTTTTTCGGAACTTTCCATTGAGATGATGAAATTTTTCCCAGGGACATAGCCGCTTTGGAGGTAAGACGATAATTTTTTGACCGCCAGCGACGCATACTCAGGATCGTCCATCATTCCCAAATGTTCCCACAGCACATCCTTGCGAGTCCGCAAATCAAGGCAAGTAAAATCAGGATAAACGGTCAGGCCGCCATCTGCGAGTTTCAATGGACATTCGTATTTATAAGGGATTCCCAAACGCCCAAGCGTATCCGCGATAATCACCTCGGACTTTGAGCGGACGCGTTCGCCATTCGCCGTCCGCAAATCAGGAGCACCCGCATCAAAACCTTTTCCCTTGTACGGTACGGCAAGCCAACGCCTTGCATATTCATCATCAGAAAGCTGAACCGGCTCAACCAACGACTTGCGCTCCGCATTCATCTGACTGTAAATGCTAGTCAATTCTTCAGGGCTATATTTTGCGATAAAGCCATCAATCAAAGAAAGTTCGCGTTCCATTTCACGAAGTGCTTTTTCGTCATAATCTTTTTGCGCAAGTTTTGACATTTGCGAGACATTGTCTTTGGGAATATACTCACCTTTTTGCGAATCGGCATCAGTCATATGATAACCGTAAAACTGATTTCCGCGTTTCGCGAGCCTCAAACGCCCCTGCGGAGCACGCTTTAAAGATTTCTTAGTCCATTCAACAGCACGGAGAAGTACCTCCGCACGAGATTGCAACAAAGGCAACAAAATATCGGGAGACAGCCGTTCAAACGATTGCATCGCACCCTCTTATAATAGCACATAAAACAAACGATATAGCAAACCGAGGAGCGGACGCATCCTGCATATAATAATAAAGAGCGAAGTCGCTTTTTAGGCAACCCTGCTGCTTAAATATGCAAAATTTTTAGTTTAAAAGCAAGAAGAAAGGCAATTTTTGTGTTTTCAAGGGGCATTTTTTGCCAAAACATGCTACTAAAACAAGATTTTCCGCAATTTAGTAGCACGAATTTTACTTTATATTCAATATTTGGAAGCTAAGTTGTTGCAATCATGCTACTAAAATAATTTTTTCAGCGATTTAGTAGCACAAAAAAAGAATTCGCAAACACCAAACCGTGCCAAAACAAGTTACTTTATTCAAATTTCATGCTACTAAATTCAAAATTTCGGCAATTTAGTAGCACATTTTTGCGATTTTCATACTTCAACTTGGCTAAATTGACTACAACACGCTCTAAAAACATTTCAAAAACTATTATTTCCGCACAAGCTTCAGGGCTAGGCCGAAGGCCGTGCTGTTTACAGGAACGTCGTCCTTATTGTCGCCATCAAAGCTAAAGCCCCATGCAATTTTTCCGCTAAGCCCTATCGCATAGTGCTCCGACACAGACCAAACATTGCCAAGTTCAAGAACTATAACTGTTTCTTGTTCAATGTTACTCATCTGGTTTCCGTTACTCGAATACTCCATAAGAGAAGGGCCTGCCGCAATGCTTACAAACACCCCCTGTAATGAAGAATCGTTCAATTCAAACGGATAAACCATCACCCCCAAAAGCAACGAGATGTACGCTCTCGTCCATTTCCTTTGAAATTCATCCTTATCGAGGGAATAATACTTGTACTCTTCCGTACCGTTTACATAGAATACGCCAACATTTAAAAAAGGAACAAATGAGAAGGGAAGAATATCCCTAAGTATAACTCCGCCTTTAAAATCAATATCTACACCCAAGCCATCAAAAGATGTTACGTTATAAAAAAGGTCCTTATTATAAACCATTTCATCTTTTTCACGGTCGAAATAATAATTGTACTTGGATTTGACCTTATACGATGTACTTATGGACTTTCCGCCTACAGTAACATCAAAGTACGGATAAACAACCCGTTGAGTATCGGCATACGCAACCCACGCGAAGGACAAAATAAAAAGCAATATTTTCTTCATTACCCTTCGTCCTTAAAAACAGCGTAGTTCACAAACTTGCCACACGACGTATCTTCTGGCGAAAGGAATGTCACCAAATCATAATCCCAACCACGAGGGTTAACAGCACGTTCATCAAGTTCCCTAAAATCATAATCGATTCGTCTTGAATGTATCGCTTCTATAACGTACGTAGGCAAAGGAATTTCACGTCCGTTACAAAAGAAAGATATATCGACAATAAATTCAACATTTTCTGAATGAACTTTTAAGCTATCCCAATCATCACTAAAAACAGCATTACCATGTGAATTGGAAACAGTCACACACTCTAGCGAATCTATAGCAGAAGACGAAACGCACATTTTCAACGAATCCGTCCCAGCAGGTTTCACAGCAGCAATATTGATATCGTAAGCGTGACCAGACGGCAAGTCAGGATCGCAGCCCATGCCACATAAGCACATTCCCAACAACAGTATCAAAGACGAAATACGAAATAAACGAACATTCATATTAAAAATGTATAAAAAAAAGCAGGAGTCATTTTGTATAAAAAAAATTACTTTAATCGTACTTTCAGAGCTTCAATTTCACCCGATTCCATGCCGAGAGCAAGCAAATATTTTTCTGTCGCAGCCGCCAAATCGACATTCTCGAAATCCGAAATATCGACACCTACGGTATGATACGAGTTTCGCAAATTATTGGCGATAACTTCCTTAATCAAATCAACCTGTTTCGAGGTCAACGCCACCTGCACACCATCTACAATGCTGTAGTAATTCGTGAAGGTTTTTGCGTAATCCGACTTGATTTCGTCGGCAGTCGCACCCATCAGCGCTTCGAGTACGGCAATCGTAAATCCAGTCCGGTCCATGCCATAAGTGCAATGCACCAAATACGGTCCATCATGTTCTATCATATAGCGAAAGCCCTTGACTAGACCGTTCTTGAAAACTTTATTCACAAATGTCGGAGGGACACCAAGGAAAACAACATTCTGCGTTGAATAATAAGAATTCGTCCAACCCCTATACGTAATAGCGGCATCCTCGCCTTCTGCAAGATCCATAAACGTCGCCACTCCGGCAACCTTCGCCAAGGAATCTGCATATAAATTACGCCCCAGCCCCGCATCAATCGGGCTTGACGAACGATACAGCACGCCCTCGCCCATTCCCGTTGTCTTCACGACTCTGAAATTCGCAAATTCCGGAATGGATAGGTCGGGGTAAGCATCTAAATAAGCGGACATCGATAAATGGTTTCGCAATTCTATATAATCGAGATAACCGCCCTTTTTCTTCATTTGAACAACAACGTTTATCGGGAATTTTGCATCGCGTTCAATGCCAACGGCTTCGGACGCATAGCCGTTACTGACCTCAAGCGTCACATAACCGGAACCATCACCGACACTTAAAAGAAATTCTCCTGTAGAAACATTGCCCGTAGATGTAACCACAGGAACATCCACCGTGTCGTAACCATCGAACATCACCGTCACGATGTCGCCACGTTCAAATACCGTCAAGAAGGAATCCGCCTTAAAATTGAGATTCACGTCCCCGTAATAGAAAAGATCCAAGGTGTCTTCCATGACAGTGGTCGAAATCGAAAGAACACCCTCTGGGGAAACAGTCTTCGAAGAGTTCGAAGTACTCGAAAGGTCAGCCGCAGAATTCGAAGAATCCACCGCAGAACTTGAGGAAACTACAGAAGTGTTCGAGATGGCGACAGAAGAGCTCGATTGAATATCCATCGAAGAAAGTTTTTCTGGAACAACAAGAAAATAACTAGGGTTATCGTCGCTGCAAGCGGAAAAAAAACAACGCCATAGCTAGCGAAAAAAAACGCAGCTACCCTCTTTTTGATAGTCAAGCCCAATCCCTTCATCGTTTTACCTCAAATTATATATAACAATTTTCAGCTCATAGATAAAAGGGGACCTCTAAAAAATGCTTTGATTAGGAAAAAGACGGGTGGACCAGCCCAATTTTAGTTTTTCACGATTTTGTAGCATGTTTTTGCATTTTCCGCACTTTCAAACAGCCAAATTCGCCTTTTGCGCCTTTCATCTCTCGTCTAAAAATCTATTTTTGCGCGCATGACGAAATACCACTTGGCCACTTACGGCTGCCAGATGAACGAATACGACTCCGCAATGATTGCGCAGGAGCTGGATTTATGCGGTTGCGTTGAGACGAACAACCAAGAAGATGCCGACATCATCATCGTAAACACCTGCAGCGTGCGTGAAAAGGCCGAGGAAACCGCCATCGTGAACATCAGCAAGCTCAAGTACTTGCGAAAAAAGAATCCCGATGTGAAAGTCGTGGTATGCGGTTGCATGGCAAAGAACCGCGGGCCGGAACTTTTGAAGCGACTCAAGAACGTGAACTATATCGTAGGCCCAGACCAGTATCGCAAAATTCCGGAACTGTTATTTGGCGATATCCACAGTCCGCTGCACCAGACGCACCACAAGATGTTCATTGACGAAGACCGCGACGAAAACTATCTCGGCGAATACGCCAAGTTGAACAACAACTTCAACACATTCGTCGCGATCCAGCGCGGTTGCAACAAGCGTTGCAGCTACTGCATCGTGCCGTACCTTCGTGGTCCCGAGAAGTACCGCAACATGGACGACGTGCTGACAGAAGTCAAACGAGCCGCAGACAAAGGCGTTACCGAAGTGATGTTGCTCGGCCAAACGGTGAATGCATACAAAACGCCAAACGCGGATTTTACGACATTACTGACAAAAGTTTCTGAAATCGGTGGCATCAAACGTATCCGCTTTACTAGCCCGCATCCACGCCACTATACGAACGAACTCATCGACGTTCTCCTGAACAACCCGAAAGTTTGCCATTACGCACACATTCCGCTCCAGAGTGGCTCCGACGCCATCCTCAAGAAGATGCGCCGCCAGCACAACATGGAACAGTACATGACCGTCATCGAGCAATTGCGTAGCAAGGACCCGTTCTATGCGATTTCGACAGATGTCATCTGCGGATTTGTCGGCGAGACCGAAGAAGATTTCGAACAGACTATCAAAGCGTTCGAAGCGTGCCAATTTGACACGGCATACATGTTCATCTACAGCCCGCGCAAAGGCACCGAATCGTACAAAGAAACGGAAATTCTCACGCCCGAAGAAAAGCTCGCCCGCCACACGCGCCTCGTGGAACTCCAGAACGCGATTACGCTCAAACGCAACCAGATGATGATGGGCCGAACCGAAGAAATTCTCGTCGAAGCAAGTTCCACCCGCGATGCCACTGAATTTGTCGGCAAGACGGACAACTTCAAAAAGGTCATCTTCAAGCCAGAAGTTGGCCGCATTATCAAGCCGGGCGATTACGTGCAGGTGAAAATCGACGACATTCGCGGCTGGACACTCCGCGGAACGCTAGTTAGTGGTTAGTGGTTAGTGGTCAGTGATTAGCAGGAAGTAGGAACGTCATCCTGAACGATAGTGAAGGATCCAGTTACAGTTCCTGCAAACAATGGCAAAGGATCAGGGGTTAGTGGTTAGTGGTTAGTGGTTAGTGGTTAGTGGTTGGTGGTCAGTAGGAAGTAGGAAGTAGGAAGTAAACGGCAGCCAATTGTTATGCTCTTACGAGTTTTTTAATCGGTCGCAGAATGCGTCAATGCACAAAGTTCATTTTTACTTTCTAAAACGTCAACCTCGCACTCTAGTTCGCCGATGTAACTCATGGAATATCAATGACTTACGCATTCTGCGATCACCGCTTTATAAAAATATTTGTATCTTTAGTCACGAGGGAAAATAGAGGCTACCATGGCTAAATACTTTATTCAAAATCTAGTTATTACCAGTGCACTGTGCACATTGGCCACAACTGCATCTTTTGCAGAGGCCTCCCCGACTCTTGCTACCGCCCAAAAGGCCTACGTGAATGGCAACTGGAAAGAAGCCGCCTCCGCTTATGAGCAGGTATGCCCCGTACAGCCCGATTCGACTCGTACCGAATGCTACTTGTGGAACATCCTCGCCCTTTCGCAAACAGGCGTTGCCGCAGATTTCAGTAAAGCAGGCAAACGTCTCGACAGCCTCATCGACAAGACGAATCCGCAAAAAGCGATTTATTCCGATCTCATGATGACAAAGGCTCAATTCCAGATGTACCTCGGTCGTTACAACAAAGCAGCCGAATCACTCGTCCATGCCATAGAAACGTCTCAACCGCACCAAGCGAGCGTGCTGCAAAAAGTCTGCACCGCAGTACAAGACCGCGCCCGCAGCGCTGAATTGAACGAAGCCTGCAAGAATCTCGGCAAACCTCAGGCGAAAAAGACCATTCCCGAAGCCACGACACAAACGGCAAAGACAGAACAAAAACCAACAGATGTCAAAACAGCCTCAAATCCAGAAACATCCAAGGCTCCCGAAACAAAGCCCACCGAAGCTGGATCCGCATGGCAGCTGCAACTAGGCGCATTTGGCGTCAAATCCAACGCCGATTTGCTCGTTGACAACTTGAAGAAACGAAACATTTCATGCACAATCACGCAGAACACGCTCGAAAGCGGGAAAATTCTCTATATAGTGCGCACAGGACCATTTGAAACAAAAGAAAACGCTGTAGATTATGGCGCAAAAAAACTAGCACCCCTCAATGTAGAATTCAAGCCTATGCTTGTTAAACAGGCTCTTTAAACAAATAAAATTGCAAGCTAAAATTTTTTTTACTGTTTTTATAGCATAAAACACGCGTTTTTTACTCATTATACCTACAAAAAAGAAAAAATAGTTCTATATTTGTGATACCCCCGCCGGGGTGGTGAAATTGGTAGACGCGCTGGACTCAAAATCCAGTACTCGCGAGAGTGTGAGGGTTCGATTCCCTCCCCCGGCATTAAACGTTTAAGAAAGAGATCAAAATGAGTAATATGTTCAAAGTGCTTTCTACTGTATTATTCGTGAGCTCATTAGCATTTGCTCAGAGTGATGACCTCTTTTCTGAAGACTTTCAGGACGCTGCAACAGCAGACTCCATTGCACAAGCCAATGCGCAAATTTCCGAATCCAATGTGGGTACAGCACAAGCTAATGGAGCTCAGTGGGACGGATTCAATTACGAAGATTTAGGTCTCACCCAGTGGGAATATCAGCAAGCCAAAGAACAAGGTGTTACACGTGATAAACTCACGAAGCTTGTTGAACTTGGCATCCGCCCGACAGAGTATCTCCAAAAGCCGTGGAATAGGCTCGGTGTGAGCGAAGAAGATTGGCTCAGCCAGCGTGCCGAAGGTATGGAAGATGCGGACATAGACCGTTCTTACCGTTACCATCAAGGCGAGCAGGGCAGCGCTTATCTTTCCCTTTTGATTCCTTCCTATTATCAGTGGAAAACTAAGCAAACCGCCAAGGCAACCTTTATGGATGTTCTTGAGATTGGTAGTATCTCTGTCACAGTAGTTCTTGCCGTTCAAGGAAAGAGTTATTGGTATTACGGATTTATCGGAATCGCAGCTGCACATTTCTGGTCTTTTGCAGACGCATTCCTCAGCACCCAATGGGATAGCAACCCAGATGCAAACCGCTTCAGTTTCGGTGTCATTCCGACTCCGGAAAAAGGTGTTGCTAGTTTCCTTAACGTCAAGTTCTAAGCAGCAAAATGCAGCTAGAATTACTTAAAAGCAAAATTCATCGCGCTACAGTTACTGATGCGAACCTCAACTACGAAGGTTCTATTACTATCGCACGCGATTTGATGGATGCAGCACACATCCTTCCCTTCGAAAAAGTTGGCGTTCTCGATGTCAACAACGGTTCGCGCCTTGATACCTACGTCATCGAAGGTCCGGCAAAGTCTGGCGTTATCTGCTTGAACGGAGCAGCAGCCCGTTTGGTACAGCCGGGCGATTTGGTCATCATCGTGACTTATGCAACGATGTCCCCGGAAGAAGCCAAGACATGGAAACCGACGGTCATCCGCGTCAACGCCAAGAACGAGATTATTTAGTTGTTGGTCATTGGTCGTTAGTCTTTAGTTATTAGTTGTCCTCGCGTGAGCGGGGATTTTTTGTATTCTGTAGAATATGACGTAATCCCTAAAAAAAATTGCATTTTGCCACTTCGTGACAAGATAATGTTATATATTAATGGTGTACGGCAAAAAAAATATTGCCGTGAGCGATAACAGTAAATTTATTATAGAGGTTATTCCATGCCTATTGACATTATGTACGTTGCAATTGGCCTTGCAGTACTTTTATTCATCTGCATCTTCACAATGTCCTACATCAAAGCGGCTCCAGACGAAGCCATCATCGTTTCCGGTATTCGCAAAGAATCCAAAGTGATTATCGGTCGCGCCGGTTTCAGAATCCCGTTCTTTGAACGTGCCGACCATCTTTCATTGCAATTGATTCAGATTGACGTGAAAACAGGTAGCCCAGTCCCAACGAAAGATTACATCAACGTTTCTGTCGATGCCGTTGTGACCGCCAAGATTTCGGACAATCCAGAACGTCTCAAATCTTCTGCACAGAACTTCTTGAACAAAAAGCCAGAAGACATTCGCGCCATGATCGTCGATATTCTCGAAGGTAACATGCGTGAAATCGTAGGTCGCATGCAATTGGTCGATCTCGTGGGCGACCGCAAGCAAGTCTCTGAACTCGTGCTCGAAAACGCTATTCCGGACTTGGAAAAGCTCGGTATCGTGGTGCAGACGTTCAACATCCAGAATTTCGAAGATGCAAACGGCGTAATAGAAAATCTTGGTGTCGATAAGACATCTGCCATCCGCAAGGCAGCCGCCATCTCTAAGGCAAATGCCGAAAGAGACATCAGCGTTGCTCAATCGCAAGCCAAGAAAGAAGCTAACGATGCCGCCGTTGCCGCAGAACTTGAAATCGCCCAGAAGCAAAACGACTTGGCCGTGAAGAAAGCTAACCTGCAAAAGATTTCCGATACCGAAAAGGCTATTGCAGATGCCGCTTACGAAATCCAGAAGCAGACGCAGCAAAAGGAAATCAACGTGGCACAGGCCGAGGCCGAAGTCGCGAAGCAAGAAAAGGAAATCGAAATTCGCGAACGCATGGTCATGGTGACAGAAAAGGAACTCAAGGCCCAAATCGAAAAGAAAGCCGAAGCGGACCGCCAAGCACAAATCCAGCGCTCCGAAGCAGAACTTTTCCAACAGCAAAAAGACGCTGAAGCCATCCGCTATAAGGAAGAACAGCGCGCCAAGGCAATCAAGCAGATTGCAGAAGCCGAAAAGGAAAAGGCTTTCGCCGAAGCTGAAGCCACGAAGGCAAAAGCCTTAGCTGAAGCCGAAGCCACAAAGGCTAAGGGTCTCGCCGAAGCTGAAGCCATCAAGGCTCAAGGTCTTGCCGAAGCCGAAGCGCTCAATAAGAAGGCCGAAGCCATGAAGCTTTACGGCGACGCAGCCCGTCAGGAAATGCAGCTCAAGACGATCGAAAAGTACTTCGAGCAGATGCCGCAGATTGCAGCAGCCATCGCAAAACCGATGGAAAAGATCGGAAACATCACCATGTACGGCGAAGGCAATACGGCTAAGCTCACCGGCGACATCACCAAGACGCTTACACAAGTCACGAACGGTCTCACGGATTCGCTCGGCATCGATCTCCGCACGGTTCTCGGCTCCATGTTCGGAGCAAAGCTCGCTGGAGTCACGAAAGACAATTCAAGCGAAAAGAAGGATAATTAGGTATTAGGTTATAGGCTTTAGGTAATAGGTGAGTATCATGCGATTTCTGATACTGACATTTGCTCTTGCTACATTTGCTTTCGCGGGTTCTCCTGCGAAAGCGGATTCTGCTGCATTTTCGGATTCGGCCATCGCAGCACCGGAAGTACAGGAGCAAGAAACAGAAATCGATACCATTTATGTCATTCACGATAGCGGTATTCCCTGGAACCGTGAGCATTTTGACCCGGAACGCTTGATACGGCACGACACTTTCGACCCGGCTTTGAAAGTCGCTTATACTTATTCGGTGAGTTTCATCGGCGGTTCGCTCGGTTCGTTTGCACAGCAAAGTTTCATGGCCCATTTTGCATACGAGTTTACGCCGAATCTGCATTTGTACGCAAATGTCGGTCTTTGGATGCCGCTATATTCCAACATACGCTTCGGAACGCCCATCGCAAGGGAAGACGTGAAACAAGGAAACGTGGGCATTCTCATCCCGGATATCACTTTAGAATACAAGCCAAATGACAATGTGACCTTTAGAGTCATGTACGTCAACGAACACGATGCATTCAGAGCCTACGGCCCGCACCGTTTCTTCTATGACGACTGCCCTTGGCGAAACCCGTTTTATTGCAGATAAAATCCGCCTATAAATATTCTGCGCCCTTTTTTAGTGCAAGTTAGTGCAAGCTTTCTCGCTACTCTCGCCTTGCGTACTTTTGATGTCTTCGACATCCGTGGCTTCACTCGGTCATGTGCGCCTGCAAGCAGTCGCCCGCTACTCTCGCCTTGCGTACTTTTGATGTCTTCGACATCCGTGGCTTCACTCGGTCATGTGCGCCTGCAAGCAGTCGCCCGCGACACTCGTTTTGCACACTTTTGACGCCTTCGGCGTCAGTGGCTACGGCTCGGTAATAAAATCGTGCAAGCACGATTTTGCTACTCTCGCCTTGCACACTTTTGTATATTCATTGGCATGAATATGAAATACATTATTTTATCTGCCCTTAGCATAACAATGCTAGCCTTTGCGGACGCTCCCGCAAATATAGAATCTGCCGTAACCGCTTCCCAAATCGTCTCCGAAGCCACGGCTCCCGCAAACACCGCCGACGATAACGTTTACGTTATTCAAGACAACGGTATTCCATGGAACCGCGAACATTTCGATTCCGACCGACTGGTGCGTCACGACACATTCGACCCCGCACTGAAAGTTGCGTACAGCTATTCTCTTAATTTCGTAGCAGGGAGCTTCGGATCGTTCGCAAATCAGAGCTTTATGGCTCATTTTGCCTACGAATTTACGCCGAACCTGCACTTGTACGCAAACGTCGGCCTTGGGATGCCGCTTTTCGCCAATATTAATAACGGCTCCCGTATCGCAAGAGAAGACTTACGTCAAGGCAACGTCAGCGTGTTGATTCCAGACATTTCGCTTGAATACAAACCCAGCGAAAATACGTATGTAAGACTTTCTTACGTCAACGAAAGAGACGCGTTCAAAGCTTACGGTCCTCGCCATTTCTTCCACAACGAATGCCCTAGTCGCAGTTCCATACTCTGCCAGTAAGCACATCTATTCTACATTGTTACCCCAGACTGGTTTGACTCACCATCCTTGAGCCGAACCATTCCGGGGTCTTTTTTATTTTTTGCTAAATTTTATAGCAAAGAATGTTCCACAACTATTCTAAAGCTTTCCGCCTAAACTTTGCCGTAGGAGTTTCTTCGGCTGTTTTTGCCGCATTCCTCTTTGCAGGTTGCGAAGAAGAAAAGCCTGCCCCCGTCAAACGCGAAGTTCGCCGTATCAAAGGCGAAGTCGAAGTGCTGAACAGTTGCAGCATGAAGGGTGCTGCCGTCAAAATGCGTTCTTTTTTACGCGAGAACGGATTTGATGTTGTTCATATCGACAACGAACGCCTTCAAAATTACGACGAGACCATCATTGTTCTCCGAAACCCGGAATGGGAAGGGGCTCAAGTTCTCGCCGCCACGCTCAAGACGAAAAACGTTTTAGTGCTATTGAATAAAAATGCCACGGTCGATGCCGTCGTGCATACCGGAAGAGATTTTCAACAAATAATAGAACCCGATCAGGGAGTACAAAATGACAGCAACAAATAACCAAGATCTTTCAGAAACCGTTAAGCTTGGTGCAGGTATCCTTTTTGAACTTCGCGCCCAAAACGTGCAGCTCATCGACCTCCGTGGAATCAAGAATGAAGCGGATTACTTCCTCATCGCCACTTGCGAAAGCGAAGCCCAGATGCAGGCGATTTTGAACGAACTCACCAAAGAGTTCAAGGCTCGCAAGCTCCACTATATCGGTGTGGAATACAAAGAAGGCGTACGCTGGGCCATCTTCGATGCAGGTCTTGACCTGATGGTTCACCTGTTCGAAGAAGAAAAGAGAAGCGAAATCTCCTTTGAACGCCTCTATGCTGATGGCAAGATTTCGGACCTCGACGAAAATGACTTTATCCGCGAAAACGCCAAGAAGTCTGGAGATGACAATGAACTCATTTAATGCAGAAATCGCAAAGGCACTTGCAGCAACTGGAGCTTTTGACGAAGAAGCCGCATTGAAACTTATTTCCGTGCCGCCTGATACAAGTCACGGCAACTACACAATTCCTTGCTTTTCGCTTGCCAAGACGCTCCGCAAAGCACCGAAGCTCATTGCCGAAGATTTAGCCTCCAAGGTTCAGCTCCCGGCAGGCCTTTCTAAAGTTGAAGCCGTAAACGGCTACCTCAACTTCTTTATTGACCGTGGTTTCCTCGCCAAATCGACTCTCGACGAAATCGCCGCAAAGGGCCTCACATACGGTCACGCCGCATCGAACGGCAAGGTTGTCTGCATCGACTACAGCTCCCCGAACATCGGTAAGGAACTCGCCTTCCATCATCTGCGCTCTACGATGATTGGTAACTCGCTCGCCCGCATTTACAAGGCCGCCGGTTACAAGGTTGAACGCATCAACCACCTCGGTGACTGGGGCACAGCATTCGGTAAGCTCATCGTGATGTACCTCCGCGAAAAGCTCCCGACCGACGAAGCCACTTTGGACGCACTCACTGTGAAGGAACTCAACATCCTTTACGCAAGCTTCTCCAAAGCAAGCAAAGAAGAACCCGGTCTCGAAGATGAAGCACGCGCCGCATTTACGAAGCTTGAACAAGGTGACGAATTCTACCGCAAGCTGTGGACCGCATTCCGCGCCGCAACGCTCAAGGAACTCATGCGCATTTACGACATGATGGGCGTTGGCTTTGATCACTACACCGGCGAATCCTTCTTTGAAGACAAGATTCCGGCAGTGCTCGACAAACTCCGCGAAAAGAACTTGTTGGTAAACAGCCAAGAACGCGACGTGGTGATGCTCGACGAATTCGACTTGAATCCGTGCCTTATCCGCAAGAGCGATGGTTCCACGTTGTACGCAACTCGCGACCTCGCCGCCGCCATTTACCGCAAGAAGGAATACAACTTCGACAAGTGCCTTTACGTGGTTGATTTAGGACAAGCGCTCCACTTCAAGCAAGTGTTCCACGTTTTGAAGAAGATGGGCCGCGAATGGTACAAGGACATGTACCACATTCCGTTCGGCGTGATCCTCCAGATGGTCGATGGCAAGTGGGAAAAGGGCAAGACCCGTACCGGTACGGCAAGCCTCCTCCGCGACGTGATCGAAGCCGCCCAGAAGAAGATTCTCGAATTCATCGACGAAAAGAATCCGAACCTCGAAAACAAGGAACTCATCGCACGCCAGATCGGCATCAGCGCGCTCACCTTCAACGACCTCAAGAACAGCCGCTTGAAGGATGTCCGCTTTGACTGGGATGCCGTGATGAGCTTCGAAGGCGATACAGGTCCGTACGTGCAGAACGCTCATGTGCGTCTTTGCAGCATCATGCGCAAGGCCGGCTACACGGTGAACGTTGCCGACGTGGATTACGCCCAGCTGACCGATGACGCCGCTTACAGCCTCATCAACATTCTCGCAAAGAAGGGCGAAAAGATTCTCGCCGCCGTCAAGGACGATGAGCCGAGCGTGCTTGCGCAATACGCACTCGAAATTGCCGAAGCCGCACACAAGTTCATCCACGAAGACCGCGTGCTCGGATCCGCTGAAGAAAAGTCCAGACTCTTCCTCGTGCAATCCACGCAGATTGTGCTCGAAAACGTGCTCGATTTGCTCGGCCTCTTCCCCATCCGCCAGATGTAGCAGCGCGCTTCGCGCAGTAGGAAGTAGGAAGTAAGAAGTAGACAGTTAGACAAATGCGTAGGTCGAGTGTCGCGACAAAACTTGTTTTGGCATGACCGAGACCAGCATTTGGTACTTGAGCAAAGCGAAAGTACTAGTAGACAGTAAAAAAAAACGAGAGCTTGAAAGCTCTCGTTTTTTTTTGCGTTCGGAATACTTCCTACCGACTACTTCCTACTGTCTACTAATTTCCGTTAATGCATCTCACGGAATAGCCGTTGTTCTTTGCGGTTGCGGGAACAAGCTGGCGGACCATCTGGTCACTCATGCGGCCCATCGCCCACAGCCAGATCGTTTCGTTACGACCGTTCTGGGCGCTCCAGAAACCTGCATATTCGCCCATTTCTTCGTAGCGAACCGTGGTTTTGCCAAGAAGTTTGCGATAACCCGAGGAGAATACCGTAAAGCCATATTCATCGGTACCGCCACCACCCTGCCAACCAGTCGTAGCCTTCATCTTGGAAGCGAAGCTACCACACTTGTCAACGCCATCGAAGCAACCCGTGAGCCCCTTGAGCATGTCGGACCATTCGCGGTCACGCGGTAAATGCCAGCCTTCCGGGCAAGCCTTGCGGGCGCCTTCCAAATCGTACAAACGGCCACTGCGGGCACAGTAGGAATCCTTGTCTTCGTAGCACCAAGAATGCCCTTCGACATTGTAATTCACGTTCTGAGCAAACCATTCACGGCCTTCCACCTTGATGATGCGGTAAACTTGTCCGTCACGCGGGTCCGTAAACGACGTAGATTTATCGCGAATTTCGGCACGATGTTCTTGTTCGGCCTTGCGGAGTTCCGAGAGCTGTTCACGTTTGAACTTCTGGCGGCCTTCATAATCGGCAACCCAAGCCTTCTGCGCCATCGGATTTGTAAACTTTATACGTAAATCATGGACATTGAACAAATCATTGCCGCAAGCTAAATCGACACCGGCAATATAGATGATAAGCTCATCATTTCCAAAACGACGAGGTTTGTCGAAATACGAAACCCAAGCTTCCATCGTATTACGACAGTTTTCATAGAAACCCGGATCTTCAATCATTTTCACCGGAACCGTCATGTTACCAGCAACGGAGAAATCGAATTTTCCGTCAACCACGCGGAATGAAACCGGTTGGACGTTTTTGTAGTGGGTGTATTCGCCAAAGCGAATGTCTCCCTCAATTTTGGCTGCGGAATACTCGCCCTGACCCTCCGCATTAAAAATAGCATCCCACGCTTTAGGCGGTGCAGCAAAAGACTGTGCAAGAGAAGCGACAAGCACAGAGCATATCCCCAATTTGAATAATTTCATTCTCTCCATTGGACAATCCTCTTTTAATTAATTCCTAATAATATTGTAATGTTAGTTATTTTTTATCTATAAGATTACAAAATTATTGGTAATGAGACCTAATTTTTTTAATATTATAGCATGTCTATGACTCGTTATATTCTCCAGATTCATTGTCCCGACCAAAAAGGGCTTATTGCCGGCACCACACAAGTACTTGCGAAAGCCGGTGCCAATATTATTGACCTCCAGCAGCACACTGCAAAAGATATCGAAACATTTTTCTTGCGTGCCGTTTTCGACATCGAAGCGGATGGCATTCCCGAAGTCAAAAGACACCTCGAAACCATCGGTCCGCACCTCCAGCTGAACTGGAAGTTGTTCGATACGACCAAGACTGAACGCGTCGCCATTTTCGTTTCCAAAACGGACCACTGCCTTTACGATTTACTTTTGAAGCGTCGCGACGGCGACCTCCCCTGCGAGTTTAGTTGCATTGTCGGAAACCACCCGGACTTAGGCCCTGTCGGCGGAACCTTCGGCGTACCGTTCTACTATGTGCCGTCCAACCCCGACAAGAGCATTCCGGAAAATCGCTTCCGTGAAATCATCAAAGAAACTAACACGGACACCATCGTCCTCGCGCGTTACATGCAAATTCTTAGCGAAGCATTTACTGAAGAATTCAAGTACCGCATCATCAACATCCACCACGGATTCCTGCCAGCATTCAAGGGAGCGAAGCCTTACCACCAGGCATGGCACAAGGGCGTGAAGATTATTGGAGCAACAGCTCACTTCGCGACAGAAGACCTCGACCAAGGGCCGATCATTTGTCAGGACATCCAGCGCGTGCCCGAAACAGCAAGCATTGATGAACTTGTAGAATTAGGCAAGGATATCGAAAAACGCACTTTGTCCGCAGCCCTCAAACTGTGGCTTGAGCATCGCGTATTCGTCTATGCAGGCAGAACTTTCATTCTCTAGGAGAGACCACCTATGTCAGAAGAAATTAAAAACGAAGCCCCCGCTCAAGATCCGACCACAATAGTGGACAACAATGTAGGCAAAGAAGCCGTCAACGAAACAAAGATTGAAGCGCCTACTGAAGTCGCACCGGCAGCGGTAGAAGACTCTTCTTCACAAGGGGAACTTATCAACCCGATGACAGGTGAAGTCATTCGACCGGCAAAGCCCAAGGATGAAGTTTCCGCCTCGCCGTACAAGAAGTTCAAGCCTGAAACGTTCGTGAACCCAATGACAGGCGAAGAAGAACAGACGACCATCGGTTCTCAAGTGATCATCAAAAAAGACCGCGGACTGGCCTACTACGTCGGCTTTGCGCTGCTCGTCGTTCTAAGCTTCGCGTTCTTCTTTATGCCGGGGATTGCGATAACATTTGCAGTGAGCCGCATTGCAGCCTTGAACACGACGGCCGCATGGGTCTTTAGCGCCATCTTGAGCTTTGTCGTATGGCTCTTGTTCAAGATGAAAATCAAAGGTTTCGAAAAATCTTTCCACTGGTATTTAGTGCTTTGCGTTGTATGCTTGGTCGCCATGTTCGCGATCCAGTTCGCCACTGATTACAACGTAATCTCAGAAGTTATATCGCTCCTCGCAGGAGCAAAAGGTTAGGAGTTTTCAATGAACAACACAGATACTTTTGTACACTTTCTCGTAGAATCAGGTGCTCTCAAATTTGGCGACTTCATTACCAAGAGCGGTCGTCAAACGCCTTACTTTATCAACACTGGAGAGTTCCGCACAGGAGCGTCGCTTTCAAAGCTTGCTGAATTTTACGCTTCTGCATTCATGGTTCATTTCGATGGCAAGGCCCAGAACCTCTACGGTCCGGCATACAAAGGCATTCCTCTTTGTGCAGCAACCGCCATGAAGCTCTCGGACCTTTACGCCCAGAACCTCACATTTACATACAACAGAAAAGAAGTCAAGGATCATGGCGAAGGCGGCTCTCTCGTCGGTTACAAGTATGCCGAAAAGACGAACGTCGTCATCATCGAAGACGTGATTACCGCAGGCACCAGCGTGAACGAAACGATGCAGGCACTTTCACAGATTGAAAACGCAAACGTCGTGGGCCTCCTCATTTCCGTGGATCGCAAGGAAAAGCTTGAAAACGGCAAGTCCGCTTTGCAAACCGTTCAAGACGAATACGGCATCGAAGCGCACTCCATCGTAAACATCAACGACATCATCGCGTTCCTCGAAAAAGAAGAAAACCGCAAGGCCATTAACGCTCCCGAAGGAATCCTCGACCGCGTTTATGCATACCGCGAAAAATGGGGTGCCGTTTAAACCGACCTTCAAAACGGCATAAACTTTTCTGCGAAATCACCGAGAACAAATGACGTTCAAGAAGTCCATACTATCCTTTGGATTTGCATTTTGCATGCTCACCGGGTGTGCAGACTCATATCATTGGACAGCAAGTCACCCTTTATACCATAAGGCTCCTTATGGCGGTATAACGGTGACGGGCGTCGAGAACGCATTTGTCATTTCGCGTTCATCATGGTTTGCCAAGCGTCTCGAAATCGACAAAGATAGCGTACAAATTAAAGGAACGCAACATTGCCGAAAAATATTCGAGGACGAATTGCGCAAGGGCTACGGAAAACTGACCGTACTCTCGGATTCAGCAATCACCAAATTCCCCGAAGAAAGCCTAAAGCTTGACGAACGCATTTTCATCAAAGGACACATTCCGGAACAAGGCGTAACCCTCAAGGACGCCTCAGGCAACGAGCCTTCCATGGTCCTCATTTTGCACGAGTTCATCATCGGAACGGATTTGAAGCGAGAAGACTTCTTTGACTATGCGCTGATTCACAACGAAAGCGGCAGCATCCGCAAGCCAGAAAACGTCAGTGCGATTTTTTCCTATACGCTTTGGGATAACATAAAGCAACGTCCGCTATTCAGTGCCGTTGACGAAATCCAGCAGCCCATTACAACATATAAACTCGCAAACTTAACAAATCTTATCCAAATTGCAGTCCAAAAAATCCGCAAGAATCTTATCGCAGGAGTTGGCAAATGAAAAAACTCCTCACCGTTTTAATATTCCTTGCAGCATGGGCAAGCGCTTCTGAAGTTTACTTCGATTCCCGCTTCACGCTTTGGAAAGACGCGACGATCTTGATTTGGGCTTTGAACGGAGATTCCCCCATCAACGCTTCGGAATTCTGCCTTTCGCTCCGTCGCAACAATACGGGCATTGGCGACCCCAAGTGCCGTGAACTAGGCGAATGGGAACGCGACACCATAGCCACACGTTACGGATCTTGGCTTTCGAACAATCTCGAAAAAGGATTGCAGTCTAGCTACTTGCGAGCAAGGCACCCCGGCATGGCCGCAAAAATACAAGCGCTAGAAGACAATATCGTTCTCTTTATCGCCCCCCAAGGCAAAAATTTCCAAATTGCCATCTTTGACGAAACATCACAGGAACCCCAAGCAGCAGGCATCGTAAGAGCGAATAACGACAAGATCGCTCTCAGCGACGACATCGCATCAACCTTTTTCGACAAACGCACCAAGCGCCGCCTCACAAAAGAAGAACGTCTCAAGCAGAGAACGGAACCCGACGACTTGTACAAAGAAGTTCCCAATTTAAAAATCTGGGCAGGGATGGGCATTGGATACTCCCAAGCGCATTTCCCATTCACGCCGGACAACTGGACCAAAAACCACACCAGAAGCCGAGTCCGCAACTACCGCATTACTAAAGATTCTGTAAGCCTCTGGAACTTTATCGACGATGCAGACCCCTACCTTTCTATTTATGCAGGCCTCACGTGGCACGGTTTTATCGGCGTGGAATTCATGTACCGCTATTCCAACCGCGATATGAAAACAGACAACTCCGATACCATTTATCGTGAGCTCGACCATTGGGAATTTGGGCAGCACGATATCGGGCTCAATGTGCTTTTCTCCATGACATACCCTGTCACGCCTTGGCTAGACATTACGCCACTCGCATTTATCGGATTCCAATACACGTTCTATAACGAAGACATTGGACTCAAAAGCGATGTCAAAAAGCCGTCGCGAGCCTATCAATACCGTATAAAATTCGAAGATGTCTATAAAGGAGCTCTGCTCGGAATCGGCGGGCAGTTCGTCTTCAAAAAACATTACGGAGTTGATTTACGTGCAGGGCTTTCAAGCCGCGGTCGAGACCTTTACGAGGCACCATCGCCGGACGCAGGTGCCGCACCCACGACAATCGGAAGAACGACCATCGATTGTTTCGTAAGCCTAGGCTTTGAATACCATTGGACGATTTAGTTCGGTATTAGGAATTACCTTTTTTTCTTTCTTCGCCAAATTTGCCGCAAGACACGCACGCCGTATGTGACTACGTTCAAATTCGACTTTTCGCCATCGTAGCACGTAGGAATCGGCAATTCCGCTATGGCAAAATTTTGAGAATCCGCCAATGAAATCAGCTCCAAGTCAATATCGAACGACGAACTGAGGCGGCTCAAATTTACCGTTTCCAAGAACCGGGAAGAATAAACGATAAAGCCGCTGTGACGATCCGTAAGCTTTACACGAAACGCTTTATCTTCAAGTTTAGTCAAAGCTCGCCCGCCTAAACGTTTGTAAAGAGGCATGCCACCACGTTTTGCATTCCCAGCAACAGCGAGGCGCGAACCTTGCAGCACATCCAGGTTACGGTTTTCCATTTCTTCAAAAAACTCGCCCAATTTTTCGGCAGGGTATTGCCCATCACCGTGCAGACAAGCGATAAACGCAGCTCCAGATGCAAGACCCTTTTCAATCCCTTTTTTGACAACGGCTCCGTAACCTTTGTTTTTTTCAAACTTCAAATATTCAAAACGATTCTTGAGACAATCTTCACCTTCCGATGTATTTAAATAATCGGATTCAATAAACTTTTGATAAGCGACCGCCGTACCGTCACGCGAACCATCATCAATGACAAGTACGTGAGCACGCGACAAAACGGATTCGTCGATTTTAGAAAGAACTTCGCAAAGTTTTCTTTCTACGTTATATGCAGGAACAAAGATGAAGTAGTCGTTGGTCATAAGTGGCTAGTAAGCAGTGGTTAGTGGTTAGGAAATCCGTAATGCATAACAAACCATGTGAGGGATTCTCGCAGAACCACGTCAATCGGAGTTTGGGCTTTGAAACCGAGCAAGCGTTCCGCTTTTTCCACTGAAGGCAAACGGCGCATGGAATCGTCATACCCCTTGCCGTAATATTCTACGCCAGAGATTTTTTCCGGTTCAGGAATTGATTCAAGAGATACGCCCTTGATTTCAGCAAAGATTTTCCGCATTTTGTGAGCAAGTTCGGCTATCGTAATTTCGTTATCAGGATTCCCGACATTGAACGCTTGGGAGAAAGGCAACTTACTGACCTCCGTTGCAGCACCCAAAGCAGCAGACACACGGCCCATTTTTCCGGTTTCGAAAAGCGCGAACAAGAATTCAATAGCATCGAATACACTCGTAAAACTACGCTTTGCCGTTCCACCATTCACTAGCTTGAGCGGTTCACCGCGAACAAGTGCAGACGAGAAATTCGCAAGCACACGCGGAATGCCGGAACCATCGACCCCCGGCATAAAGTCCATGTACGGCCCGACAAAGTTGAACGGTCGCACCACGGTCCACTTCAAATTCTTGAGTCCCGCGATATAGCGTTCCGTGAGGAGTTTCGCAGTCGCATAGCTCCAGCGGCTCGCCGACACAGGCCCAAACGTCAGTTCAGTTTCGTCTTCGACGAGCAAACCGGAATCGGCTGACGTACGGCCATAGACTTCAGACGTTGAAAAATGAATCAACCACGAGCCCGACTTGGCACAAGCTTCAGCCAACGATGCTGGATGGTCGTAATTGCTGCGGATAACTTCGGAAGCTTCCGCCATGTAGCGGCTCGGCGTACAAATTGCAGCCAAGTTCACCACAACCGGATACTTCGCAATGCGTTCAACGACACTTTTATCGGCTAAGTCAGCAACCATGAACTCGCAACGCTCGTTGCTAAGCCTATGCTGGATTCGGTAAAAATCCAAGTCAACGCCAAAAACACGCCACTGCGTGCGCGTCAAAATAGCATCAAGAAGATGACAACCAATAAAACCACCGCAGCCGACAATGGCTACGGTGATGCTAGAATCGTTGAACAGGGGATTCATTATTCCTTGACAATGAAGAGTTCGGAGTTGTTCCCCTTATTCTGCTTATTGTACGGAGCAACGCGAATAATACCAGTCAAGGTCGGTTCAACACCACGCTTAGCGTCAAGCTTAACCTTCACTTCGTTACAAGTCTTGCCATCTATTACAGCGTCATAAGCTTCTTCGAGCAAATCAACGCCCATGTCAGAAGCATTTTTCTTAAACACAATCTTATAACCATTGTCTTCGATATCTGTTCCGAAAACAACCGTAATTTCTTGGCCAATCTTAAATTGTTCACTAATAGTCGGATAAACAACCTTGACGCCTCCCGTCACGGAGCAATCATAACGGCTATTTGCCCCCGTCGGAGAATCATCGTCATCACCACCACAAGCGAAGAATGCAAGGGAGCTGGCCAAAAGCAATGCATGAGAAAACTTCATAAAATCCTCTTTTCAAATTTTAAGTTTAACGTTTTATAATATACAAATTTAAGAGATAAAAAGTTTTGCTCTTACCCCATAACCCATAGCCCAAAGACACATACCAACCGAGATAGCGTCCTTGACCAGTCCCATCCCACCGATACCCTATTCTTTCAACAATTCCGGGTGCTTTTCGGCAATACGGCGGGCTAGATAGACAAACGGAGTGTCCATGAGCGACGTCACGATGAAGATGCCGTAGCCAAACACGAGAATTTCACCAATGGTATTCCACGGGAAAACGCCCGCGAACGCAAGCAAGTTGAACACGACCACGTTAATCAACTGGCTTACAAGCGTAGAGCCGTTGTTGCGCAGCCACAAGTAACCTTTTTTGTCGCCGAACTTCTTTTCGGACCACTTCCAGACGGCATGGTAAGCCCACACATCGTACATTTCACAGACCGCGTATGCGAACAAACTCGCAAGCATCACACGCGGCGTATTCGAGAAAACGGTGCGGATCGGTTCAGCCATGGTGTCGCCCTCGGCGGGGATGTACAGAAACCAGCTTTGCGAAATGAGAATGAAAGTGACATTTGCAAGGATGCCGATTTTCACGCAGCGGCTTGCCTCCTTTTTGCCAAAGACCTCGCTCATGATGTCCGTTGCCAAAAACGATGATGCGAAAATGACGTTACCGAGCGTGGTGTCGAGCCCGAAGGCATGCACGAGAATAAGCACTTCAATGTTGGCTGCAATTGTGCAAATGACGGTCCAGGCGAAAATGCCCTGCTTGCCGAAGAAGCGGAAGAAAGCGACGAGTCCACCGAAGAACACGAAGATGGAAGCAATGAGGATGAGTTCGTTTTGCATTGTAGGGTTTAGGTTGTAGGTATTAGGGGTTAGGAGAAAGTAGACAGTTAGAAGTAGGCAGTAGACAGTGGTTAGTAAACAGGCTCGCAATGGAGTCATCCTGAATCCCTTTAGGGATGAAGGATCCAGTCAATTTCCGCCTGCGCTTTTCAAGACTTCACTGAATCCTTCACTGCGTTCAGGATGACAGCTTCGGCTTGGATCCTATCGGGTTCTACGAACCCTCCAGAATGACGTAGAACTCTATTTTCTACGATCTATAGCGGCAAACAGTCTGTTTTTGGCGATAGCTTCGAATTCGGTGCCCGGCTTGCCGTAGTTTGCAAACGGGTAAAGCGAAATGCCACCACGCGGCATGAAGATGCCCTCGACTTCGATGTACTTCGGGTCGAGCAACTTCACCAAATCCTTCATGATGATGTTCACGCAGTCTTCATGGAAATCCCCGTGGTTGCGGAACGAGAACATGTAAAGCTTGAGCGATTTGGATTCCACCAAATACTGGTCCGGAATGTAATTGATCTTGATTTCGGCAAAGTCCGGCTGACCCGTTTTCGGGCAAAGGCTCGTGAATTCCGGGCAGTTGAACGTGACCATGTAGTCGTTACCCGGATGCTTGTTCGGGAACTTTTCGAGCACTTCGGGGCTGTAGGTCGTCTTGTACTGCGTCTTGTTGTTGCCAAGCAGCGTAACGCCTTCGAGTTCAGCTTCTGAACGCATGTTGTCTCCTAGTTTTGGTTTATAGGCTCACGGACTTTTTCAAGAAAGCCGCGACCTAAGGTCAGGATGGTTTCGAACTGACCGATTCGAAAGCTAAGATAGAAATTTTCCACCCTGTTTCAAAATTATTTGATTCATACTTTCAATTTAAATGTATAATAGATAAAAAGACGGAGATTTTTATGGCACTCATGATTATTCAGCTTTTAATTGTGCTCCTCGCACTGTACGTGGGTTCACGTTACGGGAGCCTCGCCCTCGGCGCCATTTCGGGAATCGGCCTTGCCATTTTGGTACTCGGCTTTGGCATGAAACCCGGAAAGCCCCCTACAGATGTCATTTACATCATTATCGCGGCGGTAACATGCGCGGGCATCATGCAAGCTTCGGGCGGTATGGATTGGCTCATCCAGATTGCGGAAAAGCTGTTGCGCAAACACCCGAACCACATCACGATTCTTGCACCGCTTTGCACATTTTTCTTAACGGTGCTTGTTGGCACGGGTCACGTGGTCTATACGCTGATGCCCATCATCTGCGACATTTCTCTCAAGAAAGGAATACGCCCCGAACGTCCTTGTGCTGTAGCCTCGGTCGCTTCACAAGTTGGCATTACGTGTTCACCGATTGCCGCAGCAGTCGCTTCGTTTGTCATCATTTCGAACAAGAACGGATTTGGCATCAACAACCTGCAAGTCATTGCAATCACGATTCCTGCATGTTTGTGCGGACTCATGGCCGCTGCGGCAGTTTCATACAAACGCGGTCTCGATCTTGACAAAGACCCCGCTTTCCAAGCTCGCCTCAAAGACCCGCAAATGAAAGAGTATATGTACGGAAGCACCGCCTCCGTTTTGGACAAAGAAGTTTCCAAGGACGCAAAACGTGCCGTCTATATTTTCCTTGCTGCACTCGCCGTCATCGTCCTGTTTTCCATTTTCCAAATTACCGGTCACGACATCCGTCCGCAGTTCCCGACAGGCAAAGTAATCAACGGTATCGCAGAGATAAAGCCGCTCGCCATGAACATCATCATCCAAATCGTGATGATTTCTGCGGCTGCGTTTATGATTATCTGTTGCAAAGCAAACCCCAAAAAAGCCGTAGCAGGCGCAGTTTGGCAAAGCGGCATGGTCGCCGTCGTTGCCATTTACGGAATCGCCTGGCTTGCCGATACGTATTTTGCAAACTACATGGACGTGATGCAGGGAGGCCTCAAGGACATTGTACAGCATTATCCGTGGGCCATCGCGATTGCGTTCTTCGCCGTAAGCGTACTCATCAACTCGCAAGGAGCTGTCGTCGCTGCGATGCTCCCGCTTGCCTATAGCCTAGGCATCGAAGGCCCAGTGCTTCTAGGAGTACTCCCGAGCGTTTACGGATACTTCTTTATCCCGAATTACCCCTCCGATATCGCGACCGTGAACTTCGACCGTTCAGGTACGACCGTCATCGGCAAGTATTTGCTGAACCACAGTTTTATGCGCCCCGGTTTGGTGAGCGTTATTGTTTCGACGATTGTGGGCTCGCTAATCGTGAAAATATTCTATTAAAAAGTCGAAATTCAAACTATAATAAACGTAATAAGAATAGTCTCAAATAAGAAACTGGTGCCGGCACACTTCGACGTAGCTCAGTGCATCGCAGTAGCCGGCATAACAGACCTTAATAGGGAAATTTTAATGTCGTTTACTATAATAAGTTCAAACTAGTAAGCGAGTGCGTTCAACCAATAGCAAACCGCAGTGACAGCAGCAAGTAAAAATTTAACAAGTAGCTCTTTCTTGTTTTTCGTCGAAAAACTGGCAATGCAATTCAGAGTCAAATAAACAGCAACGACTATGCCAACGATTTTAGTGATGTTGTGAGAAAGCCAAGGGGAAATAATATGGCCAAGTTGCAAAAGAAGAATCGCAAAGAAAACCTGCAACAGCAAAGTGATTACAAAAATAGCACGGCCTTTGGCAGTGGCAAGCTTGAACATTCCCCCTGAAACCAAAGCCTTTAGCGGAGACTTGAAGAGCATCGCAATACTCATTACAACAACGAGCAGAAGTAGAACGGCACCGATGATTGCAGTCATAATTTTCTCCTGATAAGTTTATTGTTCATCCAAAAGCCTTCAAAAGCAAAATGGATTACTTTAAATATAAATCCAAAAAAGTAAAATCACACAAGTCTGTTAAATTAACCAATCAAAATTTCGCAACTAGGCAACCATAGATGTTTTGTCAATGATATTAATCGCTCCCATGAGCAATATCCGCATATTATCGAATAGATTTATTATTGCGTGCTGTAGCCTAAAAAAAATAAGGGGTCGCAATGAGTATGTTTTCAAAAATATTTAAGGCCTTGACATTTGTCCTTGCGTCATCAACTTTTTCGTTTGCGGCCTTGGCCGACAGCGCGTCCAAGTTCCTCGGCAACATTCCCGTTTTTGGCGAAATCCCCGAAGATTTTGGCACCTACTGGAACCAGATTACTGCCGAGAACGGGTGCGTTTGGGGCTATGTCGAAAAAACACGTGGTGAGTACGACTGGACGGGTTGCGACCTCGCCTATAACTGGGCAAGAAAGAACAAGGCTATTTTCTCGTTTCACACCCTGTTGTGGGGTTCCCAAAAGCCGCAGTGGTTGGGAAAGACTCTCGACGCTAGCGAAACAAAAAAAGCTTGGACTGATTGGATTGATGCGGTTAAAGAACGTTATCCCGACCTCGAAATGATTGAAGTGGTAAACGAAGCCGTCAAAATCAACAACAACAACTATCACTCTGGATATACCAACAGCAATCTGGTTGAAGCCCTTGGCGGCGATAGCGGAAACTACGAATTCGTGGTCACGGCATTCAAAATGGCACGTGAACGCTGGCCCAAAGCCATCCTAATTTACAATGACTACAATACAATCCAATGGAATAAGGAGCAAGCCATAGACCTTGTTAAGAAAATCAAGGCCCAGGGTGCGCCAATTGATGCCTTTGGAATGCAGTTTCACGAAACAACCACACAAGGGAGCGGCAAACGCAAGTGCTTGCATTTCTCCGTCCTCAAACGCGCACTTAACGATGCACACGAACAAACGGGCCTACCCATATACATTACACAATACGATGTCGGAGACAAGGACGATAATCTTCAGAAAAAGTGCTACATAGAGCATATTCCGCTCTTGATGGAAACAGAATACGTGAAGGGCATTACCCTTTGGGGCTACATTTACGGCAAAACTTGGTTGGAGGAGGGTAATTCCGGCCTTATTAAAAACGGCGTTGACCGCCCGGCAATGACTTGGCTCAAGGAATATTTCAAGGATTCGAGAGTTCGTCGCTATATGCTAGGCCTTGCCAACGGTGCAGAAAAACGTCTAGGTAATGTCATTGTCGATGGTCAATCCATTCCCGAAGATTATGAGGACTACTGGAATGAAATTACTACGGACAACGCGTGTACATGGATTGCCGTCGAAAAGGAACGCGGCAATTACGATTTTTCAAAATGCGATGCCGTTCATCAGTGGACTGTTTTAAATCGATGGGATACTCGCATGCCCTTCAAGTTCCGCAATCTGCTGAAAGGGACGCATTTGCCACATTGGCTGAATGGGCTCGACGTGAACGAAACCAAGGAAGCCATTACGGCTTGGTTTGACGCCGTTGCCAAGCATTATCCCGAAATTTACCAGATTGAAGTTGTCGATGGAGCCGTCCGTAATAGCACAGGTCACTATCATTCCGGATTTGAAGCCTACAACAACGTAATTGAGGCTCTCGGCGGCGACGATGGCGACTACAAGTTTGTGGCCACGGCCTTCAATATGGCTCGTAAACGCTGGCCTTACGCTACATTGATTTACAACGATTATGACGAAATGCGTTGGGAAAACGATCCGACGGTTAATCTCATTCTGAAACTTCAAGAACAAAATGCGGCTATCGATGCATTTGGATTGCAGGCAGCAAACTGGATGATCCAAGGTTCAGGCCCTGAGATAAAGTGCATTGCCGGGAGTACAATACGGGACGGCATTCAAAAAATTTACGACAAGATAAAGATTCCCTTGTTCATTACAGAATACAGCATCGGTACGGATGATGACAACCTTCAGAAGGCTTGCTTTGCAGAACATATTCCCGTTTTCATGGAATCGGAATATGTTGCGGGAGTCACTCTCTGGGGCTACATTTACGGGGAAACGCCGCGGATGAGCCCCACAAATACAGGCCTCATCAAAAATGGAAATAATCGCCCCGCTATGGACTGGCTTGAACAATATTTCATTAAGCACTGGGCAGACAGCAAGAACATGTGGCCCCTGGGCATTCCGACACACCCGCTAGACTCGTTAGATTCAATCGCTTTGGAAAAACCGGAAGGCATTGGCGATAATGGCAGAAATTTCGGCAGCAAGCTTCGCCTAGAGCAGAACACGCTCCAGAATTACGACATATTTGATGTGCAAGGAGTACGCTTGGGAAGGCTTTCGGCATACGGCTTTGAAGATGCCGCCGCCAAGTTCAAGTCCGCCAATGCCGCGAAACCATCGGGAATCTATTTCTTGCGGAACCGCATCACAGGCAAGATGAAGAGCGTTAGAGTCGTGAGGTAGAAAGGCGAGTTTTTCATCCCACCCCTATTTCTTGTAAAGGTCGGAATGCGTTCCGGTATCTACTAACTCAAGAATCAGAATGTCATCTTCAATTTTGTAGATGAGCAAAAGATCCGGTAGAACATGGCATTCTCTGTGGCCAATCCAATTCCCTACTAATGCGTGATCCTTAAATCGTGCGTCAAGAGATTCACCTTTTTGCAACAAATTCACAACATCTCTGATTTTTCTAACGTTGTCCAAGTTTCTTTTGGCAATTAGTTTAAGATGTTTCTTGAAGCGGTTTGTAATCCGTAAATTATACTTGAACCCGTCTTTAGAACTCATACCTTTATATCCAACTCATCAAGCAATTCATCAAACGACGCATACGTCTTGGCGTTAGGATCGTGAGCGAGTTCTTCGCCTTCCTTTATTGCTTCGAGGAGTTCTTTGGACGGAGGTCTAGTAACAGCAAACGGCAAGCCGTGGTGCAAAATGGCCTGTTTCAGAAAAACGGTAAACGCCTGGGAAAGAGTCAGTCCCAAGTCATTGAAGAGTTCTGTTGCCTGAGCCTTAAGCTCTTTATCAATTCGAATATTTGTGACCACGGTGCTCATACTCCTAAATATACCACAAAAAGTTGCGTTTGTAAAGCGGTTGTAGTATTTATGTTGCAAGATCTGACCATCAATTGCGATTAGAACCGTGTAAGCAATCGGTGCCGTGTATGCGATGGGAAACGTATCTGCAAATAGAACTGTGTAATGATGCCACACGGATTGTGAAAAAACTAACGTTTTTTCTTTCTAGTAATTTAATGCTATCCATGTGGCAAATAATGAGAATAGAGGCATACGATAGATAAAGTGACTGCGATGGGTGCCGTGTAAGCTGGCCCCGGAACGGGGTCCGGGGTGACAATGTGATAGGTGCCGTAGCTGTGATTAAAACCGTATATACGATTTCAATCACCATGAAATGCCGTTAGGCATTTCGAATCCGTGTGGCAAAGATGCAGCATGCAGCGGTTAGGGGAAAGCAATCTGTGCAGTATCTGCGACTAGAACCGTGTAAGGCAACCCCCGGAATGGGGTTCACATCTTTCTCTGAACTGTTTTAACATCCGATGAATTCAGCCCGACTTATGGCGGGCTTTGTTTTTCAACTGATTATAATGATAAAACAGGAATGAGCCGTAGCGTGCAGGCAGTTGATTGCAAAATTTTACAGTAAAAAGCCAGTCCAAACGTCTCGTTAATGCGTGTATATATAATGGTAGGGAAAGTTTCTCTATCGCCATACGGGGGCGTTCCCGATTTATAGTCAAAACTCTAAATCGTATTGACAAAGTCAATACAATAGAGTATATTATGTATGAACATAAAAATAAGCGAACATGCAGCTAAAAGGATGGCGGAACGGAATATTCCCGAAGATGTTATCCGAAATGCTTTCGATGCCGAGGATTGGGAATCTTACGACGCGTCCGAAGTTGACGAATCCGCCATAATCGTGACAAAGACAATCAACGGGAAAAAATGGTGTTTCGTTTTTAACTGGGAAACGGAAACACTTATCACCTGCTATCCAAGGAGGTAACCAATGTACAAAGGACTTACCGAAAAAGAAATTAAAATCGCCAAGCACTACGAGAATATGACGGAAGCCGAAGCTGATGCGGAACATGAATGGGCGAAGACTAATGGCCTATCTTTTTCCGGCCCTGGAGCGATGTCCAAGGTCATAGCGGCAGCAAAGACCCGATCCGAGAACAAAGCCCGTATGGTGTCTATCCGCATGGACTGCGAGGACATCGAGGGCATCAAAGCCAAGGCTGCACGGATGGGGGTAAACTACCAGACACTCATCAAAACATTGGTCCACCGATACCTTAACGGCACTGTGACTTTCTCTGAACTGTTTTAACGTCCGATGAATTCAGCCCGCCTTATGGCGGGCTTTGTTTTTCAACTGATTATAATGATAAAACAGGAATGAGCCGTAGCGTGCAATCGGTTGATTGCAAAATCAACAAGCATTTGCGTTAGGGATGGAAGCCCGCAAGGGTTAGGACTCGCGTAGCGAGGCTTAACGAACAGCGAGCAAGCGAGCTGATAGCGCGACAGCCCGACCCGGCGTAAGCCGGGGAACGCCCTATTTTTGCACTAATGAGCACTAAATTTTTTCTTCGCGAAAAAATTTTACTACATTTCGAGCCATGAATCAAGAAACTCCAGATACAACACTAGGTTTATCTAACGTCAACCACCTAGAACGACTTTATGACGGCTGGTTCCTCGATTACGCCAGCTATGTGATTTTGGACCGTGCGGTCCCGTATTTTGAAGATGGCCTGAAGCCTGTTCAGCGCCGTATTTTGCATTCCATGTTCGAAAACCACGACGGACGCTACCAGAAGGTGGCGACGATTGTCGGTCGAACGATGGCTTACCACCCGCATGGTGACGCCTCCATCGGCGATGCACTTGTGGGCCTCGGCCAGAAGAATTTGCTCATCGACACCCAAGGTAACTGGGGCAATCCCTACACGGGCGACCGCGCTGCAGCCCCCCGTTATATCGAAGGCCGCCTCACGCCGTTCGCTGTCGATGTCGTGTTCAACCCCGAAACGACGGAATGGATCCCGAGTTACGATGGCCGTAGCGAAGAACCGGTCACACTCCCAGTCAAGTTCCCGTTGCTTTTGGCTCAGGGCGTCGATGGTATTGCTGTCGGTCTCTCGACTTCCATCCTCCCCCACAACTTCCGCGAGCTCTGCGAGGCTAGCATTGCCTGCCTGCGCGGCAAGAAGTTTACGCTTTACCCGGACTTTTTCACGGGCGGCATTATCGACGTGTCGGACTACAACGACGGTCAACGCGGGGGCAAGGTCAAGGTCCGCGCGAAGATTGAAAAGGTCGATAACAAGACGCTCGCCATCCGCGAAATTCCATACGGCACCACGACCGTGAGCTTGATTGAAAGCATTGTCAAAGCAAACGACAAGGGCAAAATCAAGATCAAGCACGTGGATGACAACACGAGCCAGGGCGTTGAAATCTTGGTGCACTTGCAGCCGGGGACGGACCCGCAGGTGGCCATTGACGCACTTTATGCGTTTACGGACTGCGAAAAGTCGCTCTCTCCGTGCACTTGCGTCATTATCGACAAGCACCCGAAATTTGTGGGCGTCTCGGACATCTTGAAGCTCAACACGGAACACACCGTGAAGCTTTTGGAATGGGAACTCGCCAACGAACTCAAGCACCTCGAAGACAAGTGGCACATGACCACGCTCGAAAAAATATTCATCGAGAAGGAAGTCTATGAGGTCATCAAGAAGGCGAAGGACCGTGAACAAATTATCCGCCTCGTTCGCGAAGGGCTTACGCCGTACCTCAAGCGTCTGCACCGCAAAGAGGTTACAGACGAAGAAATCGGCAAGTTGATTGAAATTCCGATCCGCCGTATAAGCCATTACGACCGCGAAAAGGCAGACCAGCTCTTGAAGGAGCTCGAAGAGAGCATCGCGACCTGCAAGTACAACCAGGAACACATTATCGATTACGCTGTGAACCACTTCAAGAACATCTTGAAGAAGTACGGCGAAGGCAAGGAACGCCGCACGCAGATTGCCGAATTTGGTAAGGTGAACGCCGTACACGTGGCGCTTGCAAACCAGAAGCTTTACGTGAACCGCAAGGAAGGTTTCGTAGGCACGGGCATGAAGAAGGAAGAATACCTCTTCGATGTGTCGGAATACGATGACTTGATCGTGTTCAAGGCCGACGGCAGCTTCAAGGTCGTGAAGGTCAGCGACAAGGACTTTGTCGGGAAAGACATTATCTTGGTCGAAAAGTTCAACAAGGACGACGAACGCCATATCTATAACGTCATCCACCAGGACGGCAAGGACGGCTACGCTTACATCAAGCGCTTCAACGTCGGCGGCGTGACTCGCGACAAGGATTACTACATGGGCAAGAACAAGCCCGGTAGCAAGATCCTTTACATGTCGAGCAACATGAACGGCGAAGCTGAAGTCGTGGAAGTCATCTTGAAGCCGCGTCCGCGTATCAAGCTGAATTTTGAAGTCGATTTTAGCGAAGTCGAAGTCAAGGGACGTGGCGCGATTGGCAATATCGTTTCAAAGTACCCGATTAAGACGGTCAAGAGGCTGCGCAAGGGCGTTTCGACACTTGGCGCAAGAGTGCTTTACTTCGATGCTCCGAGCGGTATCGTTTCGACACAGAAGAAGGGCGATTGCCTCGGTGAATTCGGTGAAAACGACAAGCTTTTGATTATCAAGCAAGACGGTAGCGCCCGCGTGCACAACATGGCGGACCCGATTCTCGTGGGTTCGGGCATCAAGTACCTGCACAAGTACGATCCGGCACAGGTCTTTACGGTACTCTACTTCGAAGGCTCGAATTACAACTACATGGTCAAGCGCTTCAACCTCGAAGGCTGCCCCATGACAACGGAATTCAGCGTGGTTTCCGACCACAAGGACACGAAGCTCATCGAACTCTTTGCAACTGATGACGCCCGAGAACTGATGGAATACCAGGTCGGTCGCGAAGTGCAAAAAGAAGAACTTGACTTGACGGAAATTGCGGAAGTCAAGGGCTACAAGGCTCTCGGAAGCAAGTTCACCGCCAAGAAGATCAAGCGCGTGAGCCGTATTTCGCCGGCAGACCCGTTTAGCGACGGAAGCGGCGACGCCAGCGACAACACGCAAGAAGATCCAAGCTTGTTCTAGGGAATTCATGGATCCTTCGCGCAGCTCAGGATGACAACGGAATGGTAAGCTGTCATCCCGAATGCAATGAGGGATCTAGTTAAATTAATAACTGTGACTAGATTCTTCGAGGCCTACGGTCTCTCAGAATGACGAAGCCCCAAAAGGAGGCCCCGGAATAAATCCGGGGTGACAGTGTAAAAAAACAAGCCGGTGGTGAGCCGGTCTTTTTGCATTTAAGAAAACATGTTATTTAAAATTTTGAATCACTAAAATCTCGATCCACCCACCCCAAATAAACTTTCAAATAAAATCGCGGTCCCCTTTTAAGTTCGTATGTATTCGTAACCACATAAGCATACGATGCAGAAACTCTTAAAATCATCAAATTAATGTTCAAATCGGCATGTGGCCTGAAATAGAATTTACGACCGGGACTAAAAGCAAACCAATCCATCTTATAGCCCGCACTCACCGATACAGGGACCCAGCCCTTCCAAAAGAAATATTCCACGGTCGGATTCAACAAGAACAACGTCCAAAAAAAACTATTCATCAGAATATCGTCATCATGGTGGCCTTCACCACGCAACACAACAAACGGAAGGAAAGCAAAAGAAACAAACGAGTTTATTCCTGATACTCTATGGTCAAAATGACTCGTATCACTTCTATCCGAAATCATGTGGTAACTAAAAACATCAGCATTCAGATAAAGATTTTTCCCAACCGGAATTCCCCCTTCCAAGGTCATACTACAATCTTCATTATAAACCGCTTTATCATTGACATGATCAGTCCACCCTGTACCTTCACCTCCAAAAAAGAAGCTATCAGCAAAGGTGTGGGAATAGAAAAGCGCCAAACCGCATAGAATCACTAGCCAACGCATAAATTATCCCCTCCAAAACATTCACACAAGATACAATCTAAAGAATATCTCTGTTCAAGAGTTCGCCGTGGCTGAGTTCCAAACGGCGGAAGGGGCTGTTCAGATAAAAGTCCGGGTTATGCGTTGCCATGAGGATGGTCGTGCCGCGGGCGTTGATTTCCTTGAAAATGCAGAAGACTTCTTCAGCGTTTTTCGGGTCCAAGTTACCGGTCGGTTCATCCGCCAAAAGCAAGTACGGATTGTGCACCATCGCACGGGCTATCGCTACGCGCTGCTGTTCACCGCCCGAAAGCGTGTAAGGCATCGCAAAGCGCTTTTGGCTAATGCCGACGAGTGCAAGCGCGTCAAAGACCGCAGCATTAATCTTATTGCTCGGAGTGCCCACAATACGAAGCGCAAGTGCAACATTCTCGAAAACATTGCGGTCCGGCAAAAGTTTAAAGTCCTGGAAAATAATTCCCATCTTGCGGCGGAGTGCCTGGATTCTATCGTCCGGAGTGTTCTTGCTATCGTACAAAACGTTGTCCGAAAACTTCACCATTACCTGACCGCCACGCTGTTCGTCCGGGCGTTCGTCCATATAAATTAAGCGAAGCAGCGTCGATTTTCCGGCACCGGAATGCCCGTCAAGAAAACAAACTCGCCCTTATTAATGCGGAACGTGACGTTGTTCAACGCCTTCCAGTTGGCTTCGTAAGATTTCGTGACGTGGGTAAAATGAATCATGAACTAATCCATCATTCTGATTTCGACGAGAACTTCCTTGCGCCATTTCTGGATAAGCTTCTGGAGCTTTTCGTTTTCGAGATGCGTTGCCGCCATCATCTCAATTTTGCCGTAATCTTCTTCGAGCGTGAGTTCACGGACTTGGCGAGAATCGTCCAAGCGGAACAAGTGGTAAGCGCCATCAATGATGACCGGTTCTGAAACTTCACCCACATTCAAATTTGCGACTGGATCGACATAAGCGGGTTCCATTTCATTACGCTGGAACCAACCAAGCAAACCGCCCTGGAAGTTGCTGGACTTGTCTTCACTGAATTTCTTAGCCGCATTGGCAAATTCTTCTTTTGTCTTAATCGTCTTGCGGAGAGAATCGGCAAGAGCCACAACCGCAGCCGTATCCTTCGCGGTCGGAATCGTGCGCAACAGAATTTGTGCAGAACGCACGCCGTCTTCTTTACGGCCAAGCACACGCGCAATGTGCCAACCCAAATCCGTCTTGACCGGAGTCGATGCGTAGTGACCGTTCTTTAAACGTTCAATCGCCTTTTCGAAAGCCGGATCCAAGAGACCACGCTTAAAGTAACCGAGGTCGCCGCCCTTTGCAGCAGAGCTGTCCTGCGAATGGCGTTGTGCTAAAAGTTCAAATTTGATGCCAAGGTTGAGACTATCAATCAATGCTTCGGCCACATGCTTTACAGAATCCACAATCGCAGTATCCGGCTTCACAGGAATCTGGATGTGGCTCAGCAACACGCAGTTGAACTGGCGCGGCAAGGAATCCTTGTAATCCTTGTAGAACAAATCGACCTCTTTTTTGGTCGGATGAATCGCCCCCACGTGAAGCTGACGCACACGGGAAATTTCCATGTGGCTGCGAATTTGCTTGCCGAGCTGTTCGCGATACTGTATCATCGAAAGTCCGAGCTGCGCACGTACCGCCTTTTCAAGAGTAGCCATGTCAATTTTCTGGCTTGCGGCAATAGACTGGAGATGAGCCGTCACACGCTGATCGACTTCGGCTTCCGTAATCACAATCGAATCGCGGTCAATGCGGCTGAGCAAAACCTTTTCTTCAATCAAGCGGTTCAGCACCGTTTCTTTCTGCTGCTGTTCCGTCATGTTCGCAGCGTCGGGCGTCTCCTGGAACCTGTAAAGGTTGTTCATAAACTCCGAACGCATAATCGGCTTGCCATCAACAACAGCGGCAATGCCCTCCATCAACACAGGTTCGGCAAAGCAAGCGACAGACAATGCAAAAACTACTGAGGCAATTCGATTACTGATCATTATTTTTCCTTTTCACTAAGTACATCCATCTTCGTAATTATGGGAATTCCCGTTTTCCATTCATCCTTGAGACGTTTTAAAACAACGTTTTGATGCTCCACCCAAGCATGCGTAGAAACTTCTTCAATCACTTCGTCAAGCGGACGTGCATCGGCAGAATCCAAGCGGCTCGTGACCACAGCAATCTTTGCAGCACCGTCACACACTTTCATCGGAGTGATGCGCCCCACCACAACATGTCTAATAGAGGGAATCATGCACGGGTCCGGAGTCTTATCGACACCGTCAAACTCTCTCATTCGCTTGATCAGCCGATGATTCGGCGGGATCGATTCAAACTTGGTATTCTTGAATTCCTTGTAATAAAGAACCGCGGACTTCCAGTCGGCAAACGAAAGAATTGCTCCCGAAACAGAAGTTTTGCCATTCAAGAACAAATTTTTGTTTTTATGGTAGAAGTCAATTTTTTCACCATCGCTCACCATCATCGTATCAAGGAACGTCTGCATGTAGTAATCCGCGACAATCTTGCGTTTTGTACGTTCGAGCATGCGAACTAAAGCGGAATCTTTCAACGCACCGTTTTTTACCGCCTGCTGATAGACGAGCTCTTCTTCAATCCAGTGCTGCAAAAAAAGAATACGTTCGTTATCGCCCCAACGATCCCAATCGGGAGCATACGTGTAAATCTCGGACTGGTGCAACTTGGAGTCGCCCACAGTCACAATAACAGGGTCTTCGGACTCACAACCTACAAAAAACGATACACAAAGAGCGAACAATATACGGATAAGAAATTTCATTGCGACAAATTTAGCAAATTCGCGGCAAAGAAAGTAGTTAAATCCATCTAGAGCCGACCAAAACGGCCTTTCAACCTCACCAAAGCGTCTTCTTCCACAACATCTTCGACATCGCCGCCTTTCCGCTTGTACCTGAGAATTTCAAAATCCTCAAGCGTAGCCTTCGCCTGCAAGTAAAGGTCGGCGAAATCATTGTCGTCCGTTGGAGTGCGGTCGATTTTTCCAAGAAGTTCGCGGGCATTTTTGAGTTCATGGTCCTTGAGATAACGAGCCTTGAGGAACGGGCGGAAATACTCGCGGAGAGTATTAGCCGAAAGCTCCGCATTTGTCGAAGCGGTCGATTTTTCGTGAACATCTTTTGCGTCGCCAAGCTGGAGTGGGAAGCCTAGTATTTCGGCAATAGCGTGCAGCCGTTCAAATAAAGTAGAATCTTTTTGGTACGCAGAGTGAACTGTTGTGATTATTTTATTTTGGATTAAATGTTTTCCGCTTGCATTTCGCATGTTCACGCTGAAATCTTTTAGCAAATTCCAACATTTTACAAAAGCATCAGCACTGACGAGGCCCGATTCATACGTGGCACGCACAAGCGAAAGGCGGATTTTTTCATCTTCGCTGCGGGTGTTTGCAGCAAGACTCTTGAAGTCGCGAATTTTTTTGCCGCGCGAGAATTCAAGCCCCGTAAAACGTACACAGCGAGTCGCATCAAGACAATCCGCTGCCAAAGATTTTGCAACCCAAATCTTGAGAGCTGTTTCAAAGTTATCGGCAAAGACTCCGCCCATTTCAAGTAAATTCAGGCGGTCGGCAATAAGCTGCTTTTTCTCTTCGGAGAGAGGGACGTTTTGTTGTGCGGAATGAGCCGCAGTTTCGAGACGTCCGCCCTCCACTCGCTTGCGGAAAGATTGCCAAAAGCGCGATTCATCCGCACCCATCAAAGCAGACTCGCCAAGTCGCCAGCCAAAACGCATATTTTCAAGCGGAAAATCAATGCCAAACGTCACAATCGCCGGGCGAACCGCAAGGAACATGCGGTAAGAACCCCATTCCGGGCTTATTTCGAGTTTATACGGTTCCGGGAAGCCAGGCTTCGAAACAACCAAATGCAAACGCAAATGATTTTCTTTGTCGGGATTCACCGTCGGCACATCAATGTTTGTGCCATTTGCACCTGAGCGGATTTCCTTTGTATTTGAAAAAACTTCATACAGCAGCAAGAGAGGTGCTTTATGCGGAAAGTTTTCAAGAGCTGCGTAAAACTCATCGTCAATAGCGGTGCGTTTGGCTTCGAGCGATTTCTTGACTGTTTTAGGCATCTCGCGAATCACCGATTCAATCATCCATTCGCGCCACTGCTGGATGCACATTGCAAACTTTGCCGGAGAAATTTCCGTGAGCAAATCAAAGGGCAAATTGAGCGTGATACCGTCGCAATCGCGAGTCGCATCAAAAACCATCTCGCCAGAGACAACCCGGTCGCCAAAGCGGAAATGCTCGATGGAACCGCCATTAACAGGTTTTAGGTCATAGGTTTTAGGTGTTAGGTTTTTCTTATTCCAAGAATCGCCAAGTTTCCCAGAAAACCCTCTCTCGTCTTTCGTCTGTAGGGCAACGCCCGTTCTCTCGTCCAATAAATCCAGCCAATAGGCTTCATCAAATTTGAGGAACTGGTCGGTATGTTCGTGGATGTAATCCTTGAGAGTCTTGATGGAGTTTACTTTGCTTGCAATTCGCGTGTAGTATTCTACGAGGGCATCTTCGCTTGGAGCAAGTCCGAACTGGCGTTTACGTGCTTCAAGCGCATGGAGATTTTCGACGACACGATCGTTGTGCGTCATGAATGGGAAGGGTCTTGCCACCTCGCCCATCACCACCGCTTCACGCCAGAAAATCTGAGCGCAGTCTTCGGGATTCACACGTGCATAATCGATACGATGGCCACGGCTAATCACAAGCCCGCGGAAACTCACTTCTTCAACCGCTTCGACAAATCCGCGTTCCTTGTTCCACGTCGGTTCAAACCAGCGACGCGTGCAGAACGGTTCGGCCACTTGCAAAATCCATTCCGGTTTGATTTCGGCAGCCTTCGTAAGGAATGTGCGGCTCGTTTCACGCACTTCGGCACTGAAAAGCCATTCCACGCTCTTTGCGTACAAATCGCTGCCCGGGAACACATGCGTTTCGCGTCCGCTCACCAAGCGGTAACAGCCGTTTTCGATATCGCGGTGGGCGATTCCGCCCAAGAATCCGGAGAGGAGTGCAATGTGCAAATTGTCGCGATGGAACGAATCGAACGGACAAACTCTATTTTCAAATTTCACTTCGAGAATGCGGCTGAACTGTTCGTACAAATCCACCCATTCACGCAAGCGCAAAAAATGCATGCTGTTCTTATCGCAGAACTTGCGGAGTTTGTTCCAAGTCTTGCCGTCCCAGTCCGTGCAGAACGCATTCCACATCGAAACGTAAACGAGAAAGTCGCTCTTGTGGCCGCAGAATTTGCGGTGCAGCTGACGGATGCGGGTGCGTTCCGGCTCATCGTTCGGCACCACACGCGGGTCCTGAATGCTAAGCGCCGAGCACACGATAAGCGCCGGCTGCAAAACGCCCAAATCACGAGCACGCAAAAGCACCGCCGAAAGCGCCACGTCCATCGGGAGGCGCGTCATATCGCGACCAAGCTTCGTCACATGACCGCTAGAATTGTCAGCGGTGAGCGCACCCAGTTCAAACAACGTCTTGTACGCACCGCGGAATGCCGAATGCGGAGGCGATTGCAAGAACGGGAAGTTTTCGAGTTCAAGTCCGAGACTGCGAAGTTGTAGCACCACGTTCGCGAGATTGCTGCGGCGAATTTCAGGCTCCGTGAATTCGTCTCGCTTTTCAAAATTCTCGGGAGAGTAAAGACGAATGCACACGCCGGGCTTCACGCGCCCCGCGCGTCCAGTGCGCTGCCGCGCGCTGGCTTTCGAAATTTCTTCAACGGGAAGCCCCTGGATTCTCGCCTGCGCATTGTATCGCGAGATACGCGCCATACCCGTATCGACAACGTAAGCAATGCCCGGAATCGTAAGCGACGTTTCTGCAATGTTCGTCGCCAAGACAACGCGGGTCTTGCCGGTATGCTTGAAAATGCGGCGCTGTTCGTCAGGACTCATGCGTCCGTACAACGGAAGCACGTCAAAAGTTGCCGCATCCAGTTCATGAGCAAGCTCGCCCATCAAGTCCTGAATGTCGCGTTCCGTCGGTAAAAAGCAAAGCAAGTGGTCGCGATGCCGCGTTTCCAAATCGAGAATTGCATCGTGGGCTTCTTCGATCAAGCCCGAATCGCCCTTGCCGGAGATATCGCGGAAATCCTTCGACTCATTTCCCTTCGACAAGCTCAGGGAACTGAAGGTCGGTGAGCCTGCCGAACCGCCGAAATAATATTCCACATCCACGGGGTATGTGCGGCCTTCGGCCTCCATCACGCAGCTGTTGTCGTAAAACTCTTCGAAAAGCTTTGCATCAAGCGTTGCCGATGCGACAATCAACTTGAAATCAGGACGACGAGCGAGAACAGTCTTGAAAATGCCAAGCAAGATATCGATGTTCAACGAGCGTTCATGCGCTTCGTCAATCATGATAGCATTGTACTGCCGGAACAACCTATCCTTGCGGAACTCCTGCAACAAGATACCATCTGTCATCACCTTGATAGGAGCTTCATTCGTCCCCTGCTCCCAAAAGCGAATTTTCGTCGAAACAAGCTCCTCGTCCTTGAGTTCTTCACGCAAGCGGTCCGCAATCGAAATCGCCGCCAAACGCCTCGGCTCCGTCACACCGATTTTAAAAGAACAGGTATTAGGTTTTAGGTTACAGGTTTTAGGAGACTCAAGAGGATGTTCTTCTCCCGCAATTCTCTCGTCTTTCGTCTTTGGACATTCACTTCGCTCAGAATGACATGCAGCGTCACTTCCTACTTCCGACTTCCTACTGTCTACTTTTCCTAAGAACCACTCGAGCAAAAATTTCGGCAGCTGCGTGGACTTGCCGGAACCCGTATCGGCCTTGACGATAATGACCTGATGTTTTTCCAACAGCTCAAGAAACTCGTCCTTGTGCTCAACGACGGGAAGCTCAGGGTATTCAATCTTTAAATCAGACAAAAACATAAAAGTGGTTAGTGATTAGTGGTTGGTGGTTATGGCGACTTCGTCGCAGTTTGCAGTAAACAGTGATTAATGGTTCGGGATTAAATTAAAAATGAATAATTAAGAATCGAATTACCATTTTTAATCTTTCACTTTTAATTTTTCATTTTATCATCCTGTTTACTAACCACTGTTTACTATCCACTACTCTTTAATATGCCCGCATTTGTCGCAGGTGAGCTTGTAGCTGTTATCAGGATCGACCACCATCACGCCATCGCATTCCGGAACTTCACACGGGAGTTCTCCCGGCATCACTTCTCTATATGTCTTTTTTTCTTCCATAATGCACTGAATATAGAAATTCGTGCCCCCGCACCGCCAATACATTACTTATTTTTTTAGCATGGAAAACGCAAAAACAGTCAAGCAATCTCAAGTCGAAACCCGCGACATCGTTCACCCTTCCGACGTCAACGCCTACAATTTCGTATTCGGCGGACACATGATGTCGCTCCTCGACAAAGCCGCCTGCATCGCCGCCTACACGCACGCAAGGCGCAGAGTCACGACGATTTCCATCGACAATGTACGCTTTTTCAAGCCGGCAACCGTCGGCACGATTCTCACGATTAAAGCGTCCGTCAACCGCGTGTTCAACACTTCATTAGAAGTCGGTCTCAAAGTCGTCGGCGTTCACCCGCAAATTTCGTGGCAGCCCGAAGTCATCTGCCATGCGTACATGACGTTTGTCGCCCTTGACGAAAACGGAAAGCCGACCCCCATTCCTTCCATCATCCCCGAAACCGAAGACGAAATTCGCCGTTTCGAAGAAGCGGGCATCCGCCGCGACGCAAGGAAAAAACTGACCGCACAACTCGAGGCAAAATAGAACCATTCGGGGCTAAAAATCTACGCCTAAATCCTTTTTTGCAGGGAAACACCTTCATTTTGCGGGGCAGTGCCTTCATTTTGCAAGGAAGCACCTTCAATCGGGCTTTTTTTAACGTATTTTACATACTAAACGAAGCATTTTTTGCATTTAATATGTAACCGCGCTTTTATTACTTTATACAAATACATACTAAAAAAACAATTCAAGGCAGTTAGTATGTAAAAAACGTCCATGAAGGGCCGTTTTTTGAGGCAAAACCACTTCAAAACAGCATCAAAAAACATGCACCATCGTGTTTTAGCCGTTTTTCAACCTCATTCACACATGCTTTTACATACTAAGACATCCAAATATCAATTTTAGTATGTATTACAACAAAGTAATCACCATAATTAATACCCTCCGGCACCCATATTTTCCCATCTCCACGACAAAAAGCGGTCGCCACAATGGGCAATCACGCCTCGTTCCAAAACACTGGATACAGTCGAAAACATTTTATTAAAAACGACCCTTTGACGCGCCGTCTTCCGTTTCTAGATTTTTACACATGAAACAGGTAGATGTCAAAGACCGTTCGCTCATCAGCCTTTCGTGGCCGCTAATCCTCACGTTTGCTGTGAGCATGATCCAGCCCATGATGGACAGCTGGTTTTTGTCGCGCACTTCCGAAACCGCAGCCGCGGGCGTCGGAGCCATGCTCCCCATTCTCGGAGCGCTTTTCACCGCCCTCCACGCCTTCTCGCAATCCGGCGCAAGCATCGTTTCGCAGTACATCGGAGCAAAGCAGAACAGCCACGCGAGCAGTACGCAAACGTTGGTGTTGTTCGGGAGCATCCTTCTCGGCGTCGCGCTCACGCTCATCATCTATCCGCTTTCCGGGAACATTCCGCAATGGATGGGACTCACCGAAGCCCCCGCTGAATACGCCACGCAATTTTTAAGCGTCGTTTCGTTCGGATTCGCCTTCCGCGCCTTGCAAACCATCCTCACCGCCCTCATCGCGACGCATGGCCTTACCATTTGGAACTTTATCGGCAACACACTCACAATCGCCACAAACGCCGCCTTGAACGTCGTATTCCTCGAAGGATATTTCGGACTCCCTAAAATGGGCGTTCACGGCGTCGCCCTCGCAACCGCACTTTCCTGGCTCATTTCGTCGGGCATCCTTTGGCTTGTACTCAAGTTCAAAGTGCACCACCACAGCAAAACCCGCGACTGGAAACGCACCCGCGTTCTGTTGCCCGACTGGATTCGCATCGGCCTCCCCGCCGCCGCAGAGCCCATCAGTTTCCAGCTTTTCCAGGTGTTCATCACCGCGATGGTCGTCTATATCGGCACAACCGCAATGACCGCCCGCGTGTTCGCCGGTAACTTCGCTGCACTCTCCGTCATTCTCGGAGTCGGCCTTGGTAGCGGAAACCAGATTCTCGTAGCGCACCTCGTCGGTGCACATGACTACGTAAAAGCAAACCGCCGTGTTCACCAAACTCTCGCCGTGGGCATAATCAGCGGATTCTTGCTATCCGTCGCAGTAGCCCTCCTCGGCGAGCACCTGCTCAGGCTCTACACCGACAATCCCGAAGTCCTCCGCCTCGGCAAAATCTGCCTCTGGTGCGACGTCGCCGTGCAACCCTTCAAAGCCGTAAACTTTATCGTCACCACATCGCTCCGTGCCGCAGGCGATTCCAAATTCCCGGCACTCGTGGGTAGTGGCATGATGTGGACGCTCGGCCTTGCCACCTCGCTTATCCTTGCATTTGTCGTTGGGCTTGGGCTCCCCGGCCTTTGGCTTGGCATGGCCGCCGACGAATTCTACCGTTCGTTCGCCAACATTTGGCGCTGGCGCAGCGGCCGCTGGAAAAGCAAAGCGGTGGTTTAGTCCTGGAGACAACGGACAGAGTACCCGACGCGCTTACTACTCTCGTAGCACAGGTACACATCGTCGCGGCCGTAGAACAAGTACATGTTGTACGCGCTACTGTTACCGTACTCCGTAGAACTCCAGAAGAACGCGTCATCGCCCTCGCTACCGTAAATTCCATTGTCGCCCCTGTTGCCAGCAGGAAGCGCCGAGAACCCGAAAGCATCCGAGCCCTCGCCACTGTGATTCCATCCAGATGTAGACTTGAGCTTTGTCCCTGCGGTTGATGAGCCACCAGCTGCGTTGAACAAAGTTTCCCATTCAGCCTTGCTCGGCAGATGCCAGCCATTGGGGCATACACCCTGAATATTTCCTGACGGCAGAGAGCATGTATAGCCATAGCCACATTCGCTTTCCAACTTACCTACCGCAGCAGGCCACCTGTAAAGCCTTCCGTACTTGGCGCAGTTACTTTCCTTATTATTGTGACAAAAACTAGAGTCAGCTTCGTAATTCAGATTTTCTGCCATCCATACCTGGTCGCCAATTTTCACGGTTTTGTAGGTCTGACCATCGCGGTCATCAACCAACTCGCCGTATTCGCAGATGTCTTCCGTTTCTGTTTTGCAGCCTATTTGTGAACTAGACGAAGACTTTGCCGAGCTACTGCTTGACTTTGCTCTGCTACTGGATCCAATCATTCCTTTGGAACTCCAAGATGACAGTGAAGAATCATCGTCATTCGAGGAAGTACTGCTATCGTCACCACAAGCGACAAGGGCTATAGACAGGAAAATAGCAAGCAGAGATTGCTTCGCAATGCTCGCAATGACGTTATTCATTCCAAACTTTCTCATTCGCACTCCTCTTATAAGGATAAAATATAAAAATTTAGATGTAAATAGATTGACTATAGAGAAAAACTATATATAGCAACACGATATAGGCGATTCCGGCATAAAGCCGGAATAACAATGCAAAAAAACTTCACTGAATCCCCTCCGCGTTGCTCCGAGGATGACGCGTTCGTGTCAAGATGACGCTCTAGTTAGAGATTGCTTCCACCACGCTTTGCTCGTGGCAGGCTCTGTTTCACTCATCGCAATGATTATTCTCTCGTCTCTCGTCTCTCGCCTCTCGTCTAATCCAGATCGGAAGAGCGT
>NZ_JAFWOM010000053.1 GCF_017545445.1 Fibrobacter sp. | reverse complement strand
CCGTTCTTCAAAACTTTTGGCGTTCGTGTCGATGGTATTGGCGGCGGTTTCACGCGAGGAGGCAACGACGTTCCGCCATTCCATAAAGGCTTGACCAAAGTCGTAGATTTGCCCCATAGCCCAATTGGTGGCGATACCAAGAAGCGGGCCACCAAGAGCAGAACCGCCCAAACGGTTGAGACCTGCGCGGGCATTCGAAAGACCTTGACGGAAACGACCGACTTCTTTTGTGGTCTGCGCGATTGTTTCGGTTGATTGCTTGACGGGGGCTGGTAAATCGTCATCGTCCATGTAATTGGCGTTACCCATGCCGCCACCCATGTTGACAACAAAAACTTTCTGGACGGAGCCGGACAAGGAATCAAGAGCGGATGCAGTCGCATCGTCGCCACTTTTCTTTGACCAAATATTCTTTAAGCCCTTGACCATGCCAAAGCCGTCTTTAAGGACGCTTGCGACCTTAATCAAGGCAAGCAAACCCGCAGAAGACGCCAAAACTGTCAGCCCGGTCTTTGCCAAGGCTGCATTGTTGGCTACATAGCCAAGAGCATCTGCGAGATATTCAACAGGCTCTGCAAGGGCGGTATCTGCGAAGTCTTCTGCAATGGCCTTCATTTTGCCAATGCTTCCATTGAACGAACTTGAAGCTTTCTTGTATCTTTCTTCAAGAACATTAGTGTTGGTCATGCCTTCCATACCGCTCTTGGTTATGGTATCAAGCGTCTGCCAACCGTTCTTGTATTCAGCCATTACTGGTTGCAACGCCTTGAGCGAAGACGCACCGAACATCGTGGATATTTTTCGAATATCACCATCAGTCTTTGTCATCAGCTGATGCATGATATCGTCAAAATCATTTATAGCACCTTTCGAATCGACTACATTGACACCGATTTTTTTCAGTTTATCGGATTTCTGAATCAATTCTTGGAATAGGGCTGCAACAGATGTGGTAAGCTCTTCTTCGCTCTTGATCTGGGCGTTCATTAACTGGAGGTAGCCTCCAAAACTTGCGAATTGTTCGGCGGATTTGATGCCAAATGAAGACGATGACGCAAGCAGACCTTTACCGACACGCGCGAACTTTTCCAGCGTGAAAGAACCTTGGTCGCCCTGGATAATCAACGAATTAAAGAACTTGCCAACTTCATCGGCGGTCAAGCCCATGGTGGCCTTCAAGGATGCAGCCACATTCGATAAATCCTCTACGCTAGCCCCGGATGCTTTCGCGGCTTTAGCGAGGGTTCCGCCCATTTGTTCCGAGTAATCGAAATCGCCCGTAATTTCGCCAATTTTTGAAACACCTTGCAAAATTTCGTTGGCGGCGACACCTGTTTCAACGGCGGTCTTATGCAGCGATTCGCGGAACACCTTCGTGTCCGCGTCGCTTTTCTTTGCGGCCATTCCATAGTACATGAGCGACTCGGAGAGGTCGCCCACATTCTTGATGGCAATGCCAAGCCCACCGCCTAAGACCAACGAATTGAACGGCGTAACCATACGGTCGGCAAGTCCCTTGATGGAACTCCCGACACGGGCGATACTTGCACGGGCCCTTGAACCAAAGCTGTCTATGGCGGCAGAAGACTGTTTCAATCCGCTTTTGAGCTTTGTCGGGTCTGCCCCGATTCGCATTGTTACTTCATTCGCCAATGGTCTGCCATCCTTCGTTGTTGTCAGCCAAATAGCCCTTCATCGAGAAGATGAGGAGCCATTGGGCATCGTTCAGTTCTTTTGCGGGGCAACCAAAATACGCAGAAGCTTCCACGCTACAGGCAAGCTTGAGACTTTCGAGCGAATCTGGTCCGGTTTTTTTTTGAGAGTTTCCTTGAGCTGTTCAAATTCGTCATCCGAGAGCTTTTCCAGGTTCGGGTCGTTCTCGTCGGAGAAGGCATTGTAGGCATCGCACAAGGCTTTCAGTTCAT
>NZ_JAFWOM010000052.1 GCF_017545445.1 Fibrobacter sp. | reverse complement strand
CGCGCCTCGCCAGCGGCGACCGTATAGACGTTGATGCAGTCCGAAACGAGCGCGTCGTACTGGGACTTGGTATAGGAATCGTATTCCACGCCCTTGACCTTCTTGTGGGCGAAACTGCCACGCGCCGAGTCCAGTGCGCAGCGGTTCGAGACGAGAGCCGCCGCGAGGTTCCCTGCTCCCGCGTGCTGGTAGAGTGCCACGCGGTCGCTGGTGCTCGCGACAAGCGCCTGGGCGAGCGCCCTGATGGAGGCGAAGTCAGCGGAGGTGTCGTTGAGTTCCAGGTGGACAATCTTGAAGTTCGCGCCGAGATAGCCGTTCCAGCCGCCGTTCCCCGTGAAAGCGGACGCGGCGGGGATTGTATCGTCACCGAACTTGGCGACGATGTGGTAGAAGTTGAGCTTGGCGGCTTCCGCAGCCTTTACTGCGTCAAGGGCGTCGGAGAAGGATTCAGCGTTGATGGCGACGATTTTCGCGGGGCAGGCGTCCTGTGCGAAAGCGCTTTCGACCATGCCGTAGAGCAGGGAGTCGGTGCCGAAAACTTCCGCATCCTCGGCGGATGAACATTCGAGGAAGTCGGGCGGGTTTTCCGCCTCGCTGGAGGCGGGGCCTACCAGCGCAAGCGTGTTTACGCTTGTCGTCGAGACGGTTGAAATCGCCTCGTTTATGCTTATCTTGACGATTGAGTCGATTATCTGGGCCATTTTGCCTCCTAGATGGGTTGCAGTTCCAGCGGGTGGACGGTCTCAATCCGTTCAATGCCGGAGGGTGTCTTGTCGATGAAGTTGAGCGTTGCCGTGAAGCGCCATTGGCGCACGTAGAAGTCGCCGTCGTAGGTGTCGATTTTCTCGATATTGGTGAAGTCCCAGACCGTGAAGCCGTTGTTCCGGGCGTATTCGATAAATGCGGGGAGCTGCAATTCGTTGCGAATCGCCCTGAGCGTGTCCCCGTCGCCTTCAACCTCGACGAAATGGACTGTCGCGACCTGTGAAAAACGGTAGTGGTGGTTTCCGGGCGGGGGCGTGAACTTCTCGCCATATTGGCGGACGCCGTCAATGCCGACGGAAACATATTTGCCGACGGGCGCGGGGCTGTTCGTCGGACTCTTGACAAACGGCGCGGAAAATTCCGCGCTGTCGTTGAAGTACTTGCAGATTGCGCCCTTGAGTTCGTCAACGGTCATTGCAGTCCTTTCGGGACTTGTGCCGCAGGAACCTTGCAAGCGATATACTTCCAATGAGTAATCTTAGGAAGGTTTCCAAAGACAAGTTCATCCGTAATTTCATACCAAAAGCCTCCCTGTTTCACGTAGCCGATTGCTTCCGTCCCTTCCTGTGTTCTCGCCGCGAGCCTTTCGCTGGAGTAGATTTTGACGACGCCCGTATTCCTTCCGCCCTCCTGGTAGGCAATCGCTTCTTCGCCCGTGACGGGCTGTATCGTGCCGCGCACCGTGCGCGTCGTGAATGTCCCTTCGACCATGTTCCCGAAGCTGTCCAGCGTGGGCTTGGACATTTCGTGATAGGTGAATGTCCTAGCGAATAGGGTGGCCACCGCAGAACCCCCGTAGAGGAACGCCGCCCGTGACTTGCGGACGCGGCGAATACTGTTTCTTGAGAAGGAGGAACTGTTGTCCGAAGCTGGTAGAGGAAAGCCAGCCGTCGTCACCCTCCGATTTCGTCGAGCCGAAGGAAACGGCAATGTCGCCCTCGCGCTTGCTCGCTATGGCTCCGGCCTCGCCGTCGCTTCCACGCCCTTCCAGTGCCGCGATGTGCGCGACCATGAGCGAAAGCGCATAGACGTAGGCTTTCTTGAAGTAGCAGGCGCCTACGTGATGCGAAGCGCCGAGAATCCATGCGTCAAGGCGCGGACTCTGCGCATATTCCTGGGGAAGGTACGCCACCAGTTCAGCTTTCTGCTGGTCGTCTATGGGAAGCGGAATCATAGGGCCGTTGCCGCCTTTTGCTGTTCCTGCTGTTTCTTCTTCGCTTCTTCCCATTCGGCGTCGAACTCGTCCAGTTCAGTCCGTCTCGCGGCAGCAGCCTTCTTTACGGAGCTGTTGGGCTTCTTCTGCGTCTTTTCAATGTCGTCAACGACCTGTCGCGTGCTTGCCCTGGAAATGGCGCTCGCCGCGACGTTGGCCGTGACTTTATGCTCGAAAACGAGCTTGCCGGAATCGCGCAGCGCCCTAATGACAGGGTGGGTCTCGTCGATGCTGCCGTCCGCGACTATGTTGGAGCCGGGAAGAAGCAGGATAGAGCCGATGTGGACTGTTCGTTTCTGGTTGTTCATTACGAGCATGGTGAGAGCCTCGGAAGTGCGGAAAAAGGAAGCTCCACCGCCCCGCGCAGCAAAGCTACGGGCGTTGCGGGGTGATGGAGCCGTTTGGGGACGGATGGATTCTTACAGGCCGTCGGCGTATGCGACGGCGTTGATGTTCTTGAACGCGACACCGCCGATTCTCGCGTAGCAGGGAACCATGTAGTGCAGCGATTTCTTCTGCGGTTCATCCTGCTTGAACGGGATGGGGATGCAGCGCGTAAGGACGCTGGGACTGTACTTGTAGATAACGGCTCGCGTGGTGCCGCCCTCGCCAGCTTCGTCCAGCTTGGCGCACTCCTTCCAGTTGACAAGTCCCTGGCTCGCGAAAACCTTCTTGAGGTATTCGAGGATGGTGAGGTCGCCGCCCGTTTCGTCCTTGGGCGTAGTGGACAGATAGACGAAAGCGTCGTGGGGCAGGAGAACAGTGTCCGCCTTGACTGTGCGCCTGGTGTTGTTGCGGACGGTGTCAATCATCGCCTGGAACGTGGCTATGATTTCGAGCAGGGTCTTGCCCCTGATGGCGGTTCCGCCGCCAGCTCCGGTAGGAACGACGACCATCGGCACGTTGGCGTTGTTGAGGAAACCCGTGGTATTCGCGTCCTTGTCGCCGACAAACAGCACCTCGTCCACCTTCTCGTCAATCTTGCGACGGGCAGTTTCCGCCTCGTCACGGGAAAGGTCGATGCCAGCGGTGAGCCACTGCATGAGTTCAAACTCGCTGTAGCCATAGGAAACGCCGTATTCGCGGATTTCGTTGGTCTTGAGTTCCAGCGCACGGGAAACGGGCGGCAGGTCTTCCGCATAGTCCGAAATGAGCTTGGCGATGCCCATTTCCGAAAGAACCTTGTAGGTCCATGTGCGGAGCCACTGTCCAATTCCAGCCTGGGGAGGGATGAACGAAAGCGCGTCGAGAGATTCGCGTTCAAGCCCGTAGGTTTCGTTTATAATCTGGTTGAACAGACGGGAGAGTTTGTTCAGTTCGCTGTCTTGAAAAATCATGCCTGTTCTCCTTATGCGATTTCCAGTTCAGCGAGTCCGCCGTCGGCAGCGTCGCTCTTGAAGGTTCCGCCCACGATTTGCGTGCCGCCCGTGGACGTGGCGGTGAAAGCGTTGTTCGTGTTGTTGACGTAGGCGGCATCCCCGGAAACGACCTCGCCGAGAACGCGAACCCAGATGCGTCCCTTCTTGAGCACATTGACTGTCATTCCCGCCTTGTAGGAGTCGTTGAACATCGTTCTTTGGGCGATGCCGATGAACACGCCAGCGGACTCTGCGGAGGCGCCAGCAGTGACCTGGTTTACGTCGCCGCCAAAGCCGCAGTCCTCGCTATATTCGGCGCTGAACACGTCGGCGTTGGCTTCCGCGCCAGCTGTCTTTGCCGTTATCGTGAGCTTGGTTTCGCTTGCTTCGGCGGTGTAGTCGCTTTCACTGTTCCAGGCGCTAGCAAGGGCTGTGAGAAGCGTTGCAACGGTGGATTCGCTGGTGACGCTCGCCGTGGCTACGGTTTCGCCATCAACCTTGACCGATACGGTGCCGGTGCTTGCCGTGGTCATTACGGGTTCGAGTTCGAGAACACGGGCTACGGCCTCGCTACCTGCAGGCTGGTTGACATAGACCTTTCCAGCTTCGCCAGCGACACCTTTCTTTGCCCAGAGCGCAAATCCGCCCTCGCTGTCCTTATCCTCTTGGAGGATGCCTGTCTCGATGGAGTGCGTTACGAACGGGAACGCAAGACCGGGGGCTGCTATCGCCCCGAACGGGGTAGTTTCAAATGCCATGTGCTAGCCCTCCTTCTTGATGGAAGCGGAGTTGATTTTCTCGTTCATGGCGTTGAAAGCCGCGTCGGTATCGAGAGCGTCGTTGAGCTTTTCCATGCTGGGAGCGAACGGGGAGCTTTTCTGTGCGGAGTCGCCCAGTTTCTGCATGGCGGCTTCGTAGGCGCCCTGGAGGTAGTCGGCGCTCTTTCCGTCAAGCACCATTTCGGGGTAGGCTTTCTTGATGATGGCGCCCTTGATGGCTTCCACGGAATCCTGGGCCTTAATGTCGATGCCGAGCTTCTGCGCCTTGGCGATAAAGGCGACCTTCTCGTCAACGAGACGGGCGATTTCCTTTTCGTCCTTGAGCGATGCCTTGAGCTGGTCGCGCTCGGTGATGGCTGCATCCCTGGCTGCGGTCATGGCGTCAAGCTGGGATTTGAGGGCCTTGTTGGATTCGATTGCGCTGTCACGCGCCTTTTCAGTCTCGTGGAGCGTGTAGATGACCTTTTCATCGGCCTCGTATTCCGCACCGTCGATAATGAATTTTCTACCCATGGTGTTTTCTCCTGCCCGTTGGCGGGCGTTATCGTTTTCGCAAAAGATTCGGTCGAAGTCGGAGCTGTCGCCGATTCTGAAACGCACACCGTCCCCAGCGCGTCCCTCGCGTACAAGCGCGATATGGTTGCAGCGGATATTCTTCATCACCTCGTCGTAATCGACGCCCTGCCAGTTGCCGCTGTCCTTGTAGAGTTCGGCATCGTAGCCGCATGAAACGGCGCGGACATGGCCATCAAGCATTTCCCTGATGGCGTCGGCATCCGTGACTGTCATTGTGACATAGGCGTTCAGCCCGTCCCAGCTTGCATCGTTGGCGGTGAATCCGACCTGGAGCTTCTTCGCGTTCTCCGGGGAAACGTCCTCCATCGGGTGGAGCAGGGTTACGGGCTTGCAGTTGAGTGTTGAAATGCTGTCTTGAGCAGAAACTTCCGTGACCGGGCGCAGCCTGCGCTTCAAACCTTCGGCGGTTCTGTAGCTGAACACGCCAGCACCAGTGACGCGGATTTTGCCCGTGAGATACCCTTCGGGGGTACGGGTGAAAACCGTCTGGTCGAAGTCCTTATAGTCGCGGAACGATTCGTTCATGTCGCCAAAACTAGCGGCAGGAACGCTCTACAAGGCGTTTTCGCCTAAAGGCTTATAAATAGCCCCAAAAACACCAAAAAACGCGCTACAAGCGCGGTATGTGGTTTGTAGAGGCTAATTCAATGACTTATATTGTTTGAAAACGAAATGGAGACGGATATGGCCAAAATATTCTTGAACCCCGAAGACAACGAGAGCCTGAAAGATGTTTATACCAAGGTATTCCAGGAAGCGGATGAAATCTATTTAGCAACAGCTTTTTTGACGGAATGGAGTTTTAGCAAAGTCAAACTGGGAAGTTGCAAGCAGTTTGTCGCCATTATTGGAACTCACTTTGGATTGACAAAGAAACAGGCTTGCAGGGATTTGATGAAATGGTTGCCGGAGTCTCTTAGGTCTCACATATACGCATTTCCCTTTGAACAGCAGAGTACATTTCACCCGAAGGTACTTGTTTGGAAAAAAGACGAAAAGTTCTTTAGTCTCATAGGTTCTTCAAATCTCACAAGCGCAGCATTGAACAAAAACTATGAGATAAATGTAAAGAACGAAATTGAAGCGAAAGACTACGAAAGAATAGTGGAATGGTTCAAGGATAGAAGCGACGAGTCTCAAGTAATGTCTCAAAGCTGGATTGATTCCTATGAGGAATCAAAAGTTGTTTATAAGTCCAAGAATGGGAAAAAAGAGCCTAACGAAAAAGTCTTTGATGTGAGATTGCCTCAAAACTCTGAAAGCAGGAAATGGCTTGAAGGTCGCCGAAAGCAGATGAAAGTTTTCAAGAGATATAAAGCAAAACTATTTGATTTGATGAAAGAAAATGCAGCCGGGCGTTTATCAAATAAAAAATTCTGGGAAGATTTTTGCGAGATATGGCATGCTAGATTTGATGAAGAAAATCAATTTAGATTTCAAAACAACGGCGTTGAAAGAAGTTGTTCTAAGGCTAATTGGCATGAAGCGACGAATGCATTTATGTTTATTTATAAAAAATCCGAAAAATGCAGTGTTTTTGAATTGGATAAGATTGTAGCAGAACAAATTGATAGATTAAAAAGAAAGAAAAATCCGGCAAGAAAAGCTTGGCTTTCAGAAATGTTATGTCAGTTCTTCCCAAACACATATCCCTTGCTGGACGACCCCGTAAATCAATGGGTTAAGAACATTGGATGGAAATTAGATAGAGGTGGAAGTGAAGGTAAGAAGTATATTGACTTAGCAACACGTCTAAGAAGTGTCGTGAAAGAAAATAAACCTTTTGTGAATAATCTTGCAGAGCTGGATATTTTGATGCAGCTCTAAGTAAAATTCAAACAAAGATTTTTTTTGCTGGTTAGAGAAAATCCCGCTTTGAGGCGGGGCGAAAATGGATGGGAAAGATTAGTACATTGTTCCGAACTTTAATGAATAACCCATTTGGGATAAGTGTATTAGGTATGGAGCAATTTCGTTGATAGTTGTTTTTTCTTTCGCGATAAACATGATTTCGTCTTTGTCGAGTTTGTTCTGCAAATTTTCCCTGGAACGTAGTTCTTCAATATAACTCCACAATTCCATTTCGTTTGTGAATTTTGTGTACTTGTTTGTTCCGACAACTCCAATTTCATTCAGGCTAACGGCGAAAGAAACGGAGTCTTTGTCGTTGAAATAAGTAAAATTCAGCTCCATGTAGTTTTCGGCACACTCGCGGTCTTTTTCGAGTTCCTTCAATCTTTTTTGATATTTCTCGTCAGCTGTCATGCCAGCTTCCGCTTTCTCGTTGAGTAATTGACGAATTATTCCTCTCGGGCCACGGCATGGGTGATTGTTATCCCGTTCATTATTGTACAAATATGGAGAAATAGGGTTCTTGAAATCTTTTCCGAGAGCGACCTTAATATCCTTAAATCCGAATATATGTGCCGTTACTATGGTGCGCGTGAGCGCTTTGAAACTGTTCAGTCCGCCGATGTGAATGTGGGCCGTGGCGGGTCTGGGGTTCATTTTTCTTAATTTTTTGTCCAATGGCAAAATTGTAAGCGAATGCGACTTGTCTTCTTCTATGTCCTTAATCGGTTCACCAACCTTTTCACCGTCAAACGAAATGTCCTTATGCGTTACGTCTATCACGATTTTATCGGATGAAGGCGTCAAGAACTCCTTTTCCTCGTTGCATCCTGCGAACAGAAGTATGAAGATAAACAACCAAGCGTATTTGACCATGTGTTGACTCCTGTTTTGCAATTTTGGAGAACTTGTTATAAGGATGAAATGCTCCTTCCAATATAGGAAAAGATTAGCGCATCAGTTCCCTGTATAGGGTCACGCTGGCTCTCCACCAGGTCTGCCAGCAAAAGAAAATGTCGTTGAAGCCATTTTCCTTTATGTGCTTGTAGTTTCTTACGAAAAAGAACGCCGCAAACACGACGCAGAGCTTGATGAATAGAAGGATGCGGAGCATCCAGACCATAAGCCAAAGTTTGTATTCGTTCATAATAGGATGCAAGCTAGTAAAAAGATGGTTCCAAGCGTGCAAACAGTTGTTGCTTAATGAATGCGCAAAACCTAATTTAGTTAGGTTTAAAGGATGTTTTTTTACAAAAAACGCTCCTTTTGACACTTTGTGACTTGAAATTGAATATAAATTGAAAAAATCAAAGAAAATTCAAAAATCCTTTGATTGTAGTGTAATCGAAAATACTATTATGGTGTTCAAAAAAGGAATGGGTCATAATGTTCAAAACGCTCGTCGATAATTCATCTTCTTCGCTTTCCATGGTTGAGACGCTAAAACAGTGTTTGATGGAACCTGGTCTGCAAGAGGTGGATATTGCCACGGGTTATTGGGACATTCCTGGACTTGCCTTAATTCAGGCTGAATTGGATGCGTTCTTACAACAGCCAGACACGCGGTTCAATTTGCTCATCGGGAAGGACCCTTATGTTTATGCGAACCAACTCAAGGAGCCTAAATATAAGGACGCTACCTTCCCAGATGATTTTATTAGAACGGACATTGAAAGCCTGGAGCTGAAAGACGAATTTCAGAATGCCGTAAAACTCCTGTTGAAGTATTGCGATAACAGCGAAAATTCTAAAATCCAAATTCGCATCTTTCGTAAAAACGAAAAAGACGAAACACAGTTTCTTCATTCTAAGTGCTACATATTCAAGTATAAGGACCATTCCTATGGCCTTATCGGCAGCAGCAATTTTACAGCCAAGGGCTTGCAAGGAAATGCCGAACTCAACCACTTTGACAATGACTCTTCCTTTGTTCTAGCGGAGCCCAAAGAAGGCGCCCCTGCAAAGGGCCATCGTTTTTGGTTTTATGAAAAATGGGAACTGTCTGAATGCTGGAATAAGGTGTTCCTGGAACAGATTCTAAAAAAAGCCCCGATTGGTGAAAAGGCTCAAAAGGAACTTGAAGAAGAATCAGAACCGACATGGGCTTATACGCCGTATGAGCTATATATCCGTTATCTTCAAAATCAGTTCGGCGACATTGCCGACAGTAGTCAAGATACAACGTTGAAATCCTATCTTCCCAAGGATTACAAGAGTTTTACTTACCAGCTGGACGCAGTAAAGCAGTGCTTCTTTATTATGAAGCAGTACAACGGGTTTATTCTTTCGGACGTTGTGGGGCTTGGAAAGACTGTTGTCGGAACATTGATTATTAAAAAGTTTATCGAGGAACACGCTTCCTATGAGGGCCGTTCTGCAAATGTGCTTATCGTAACACCTCCCGCGATTAAGTCCGGCTGGTTGGACACGATTAGAGATTTTGATGAAGATGCCCCGACTGCAATTACGCCTTACATTGACTTTATCACGACGGGCAGTATCGGAAATCTTTTGACGGACGATGATGAAGATGGAAATGATGATGGTGCGTTCACGGAAAGCCTGAAGGATAAGGAATATGGCCTTATCATCATAGACGAAAGCCATAATTTTAGAAACCACAAGACGAAAAAGTATCAAGACTTGGACAACCTGATTTCGAGAATTGCTCAGCAACATATCGCTCCTTTTGTCGGGCTGCTTTCTGCCACTCCGCAGAACAACTCGCCGCAGGACATTTACAATCAAATCAAGTTCTTCGAGAGGAATCCGAATAACACGAAGTTGCCGACGATTGAGGGCGGAAAACTCGATTCCTTCTTTAGCAACATGGAGAAGGAGTTCCAACAGTGTAGAAAACTGGAAGATAGGCGTGAAGCAAAGATTCGCCTCAAATACCTTTCTAAACAGATTCGCGAAAAGGTTCTTGACCAGCTCCTGGTTAGAAGAACTCGAACAGATATTAAGAAATACTACTCCAAATACAATGAAGATTTGACCTTCCCTGAATTGAGGGGGCCAAAGAGAATAGACTACATCATGGATTTGGAATTGGCAGATTTGTTCTATAATACCATTCAGGCGATTTTGCCGCCCAATGAATTGAATCTACTGGATAATACCAAACATTTGGGGTATCACCGCTATCAGGCGATTAGGTATTTTAAGGACGAAGAAAACAAGAAGTTCTACGAAAAGAACAACTTGACTGTTGACATGACGACCGAGCAGCTGGCTTCAATGATGAAAAAACTGCTTGTGAAACGTTTGGAAAGCAGCTTGCCTGCTTTCAAGAATACTCTTTGTGCTCTATGGGATGCAACAAAGAACATGATAAAGATGCTTGAACGAAATGTCGTCTTTATCTGCCCTGATATTGATGTAAATCGTGAGTTTTTCGACAAGAATGATGAACCGTTGCCTTTTGATTCTGTCTGTGAAAACATCCGTAGCAGAATTGAAAAGAAGCAAGGCAATAATCGCGAATACAGGGCTGACGATTTCCGAGAGGAATATCTTGAGCGTTTGAGAGAAGATGAACGGATTCTGGACGGCTTATGCAAACGTTGGAATCGTGTTTCCGTTGACCCGAAGCTGGAACAGTTTAAGGAATGTTTAAGAGAAGAATTTTTTGATAAGCGAAAGAACACCTCCCAAAAACTGGTTATCTTTACGGAAGCCGTTGATACGATGAAAGAACTGGAAAAAGTCGTAAAGGCAATTCATCTTCCCAAAAACAGAAGGCTTCGTCCTCTCGCCATTTCTGCCGCCAATCGCGATGCGATGAAGGAAGTGATTAAGCAGAACTTTGACGCGAACTACAAAGGTGAAATGAAAGATGATTACGATGTTATCATCACGACAGAAGTTCTTGCAGAAGGTGTAAACCTACATCGTTCAAACACAATCCTCAATTATGACACACCCTGGAATGCGACAAAATTGATGCAGCGCATTGGCCGTGTGAACCGAATTGGTTCTAAAGAGCCTTTTGTCTATGTTTACAATTTCTATCCCAGCGCAACGGGAAATGAACAGTTGATGCTTATTGAAATCGCTTTTGCTAAGCTGCAAACATTCCACACGATGTTTGGCGAGGATAGCAAAATTTTCAGCGAGGACGAAGAAATCTCCGAGGCGAATTTCACCCAAAACTTTGATGGCGAGGAATCGCCTTATAGCAAGTTTATTTCGGAATTGAAACAGTTCCAGGAAAATAATGCAGAACGCTTCAAGGAGCTCATGGAAATGCCGATGGATAACATGGGCGGACAGTTGCGACAGGATTGTACAAACGGTTGCTTCGCGGTACGTTCGCTCCAGCAGGGAATGTTGAATCTTTTTGCTGATGATAAGGGCAATATCAAAACGGTTTCTCCACTTGAATTTGCTGACTACTTGAAAACAAATTCGTTGAATATTTTCGTTAAGCCTGAAAGTCGTGAACTTTACGAAACAATGAAGGATTCTGCAATCATTGAGTTCAGCAAACACATCACTCACTCCATTCATGCGAAAGACATTAACGATAAGCAGAAAAATGCCCTGGCTGCTATTGCAAAAATCCGCTTAATGCTTACAGATGATGCCGCGTTTGCTTCCTTGAAGGCTGCTGAAAGAGCAGTAAAGGATAAGAATGTCGATGTGATTAAGGCTGTGCTGAAATGGGAAGAAGATTACGACCGTTCTGGCGCGTCAATGTTCGGCTTGAATAGCGACGTAAACGATTGGGTCAAGAATGCGTTCAAGACCGTTACGGAAAAGGCCAAGTTGAAAAAAGGCGAAGCGTATATCGCGCTTTACGAAATGAACTAGGAATTATACAAGGGACAAAACAATGGACAAGAAACAGGTTAAAACAGTTCTTACGGGTGATTTCTCTGGAATTGATAATTTCATAGAAAACATCATTTATCCTATCTTCGGCGAGGAATGCTTTGAAAAGAAGGATGTGCCGGAACAACTGGTGACAAGCGAATCAAAGGCCGCTGCGGATATAGCAAATGTTTCGTCTATTCTGAATATCGGAACGATAAGCAATATCAAATCGGAAGATATTGAGTTGTTCGATGTGACCTTGAAAAATACCTCGGATATTTCTCGTTCCAGGGTTGGCATCCAGCGCCTTATAAGGTCTGCGCTGTCCCAGTATTCCCATGCGTTTATTGTTTTCCATTACAAAGATTGTGAAAATAAGGAATGGCGTTTCTCTTATCTCCACAAGGAGGGAACACTAAAGAATACGACCTCCGCCAAAAGATACACCTACGTTTTTGGCAATGAACACAATCCTAGAACGGCAACGGAACGATTTGAAATACTCGCCAATTCCAAGAAGACGGACGATGATTTGATAAATGCTTTTTCTGTTGAAGCTCTTTCTAAAGAATTTTTTGACAAGTACGAGGAACTTTACAACTCCTTCGTTGAATATATGATTATCACTCCGGCAATGCAAAAGAGCTTTAAAACGGTCATTGCCAAATATGATACCGGGGATGATGAAAATGATGTTGAGGAAATTTACAAGACAAAATACAAGCCCCTTCGTGACTATGTAAAGAAAATGATGGGCCGTTTGGTGTTCCTGTATTTCTTGGAACGAAAAGGCTGGTTGAATGGCGACAAAAAGTATTTAACGAAACTTTTTGATGAAACAAGCGAGAAAAAGGATTTCTTGGATAATGTACTTGAACCGTTGTTCTTTGGCGTACTAAACACTCCGCAGAGAATGCGTTCCGAGAAATTCAAGGAAATGGGTTGGAGCACTGCGGCTATTCCTGGTCTTTCCTCGATTCCTTATTTGAATGGTGGTTTGTTCGAACAGGATGAACTTGATAAGAGGGACGCAAAATTCCCGGAAGATTACTTTGAAAAACTGTTTGACTTCTTTAGTGAATACAACTTCACTGTGGATGAAAACGACCCCAATGACGAAGAAATGGGCATTGACCCGGAAATGTTGAGTGTTATTTTTGAAAGCCTTCTTGAAGATAATAAGGGTAAAGGCGCCTTTTATACTCCCAAAGAAGAAGTGCTCTATATGTGCAGCGAGTCCATCATTGCTTACTTGAGCGAAAAGTCTGGGATAAAGGAAAAGATTATTCGGAAATTCATTGAAAATCTTGACGATGAAAACATCCCGGAGGAAATCGAAGAAAACAAACGTCTGCTACTCAAGCTCATTGAAAACGTAAAGATTTGTGACCCTGCAATAGGCAGTGGTGCGTTCCCGATGGGAATGCTGAATCTGTTGCTAAGAATAAGGCTCGCTCTCTATCCTCGAAAGAATAAAGATGCAAATGAAATCGCCCGATTGAAGAAGGATATTATTCAGAATAACATTTATGGTGTAGATATTGAAAAGGGCGCGATTGATATTGCTCGACTTCGTTTTTGGCTTTCCATCGTTGTAAATAGTGATGAACCGGAACCCCTGCCGAACTTTGATTATAAATTTATGCAGGGAAATAGCCTCATTTCAACATTCGATGGCCATTATGTGGAAATGAGCCTTGATAATACTAAAACGGGTAAAGGCGAACGTGTTTCCGCGGGCGTTACTGTGCAGAAGAATTTGAATGAACTTGTGGATTTGCGTCAAGAATTTTACAGCCTGTCTGGAAAGGATAAATACAACAAAGAGATTGAAATCAAGAAATTGACTCTTGATACGTTAAAATCCATTTTCTCCGCAGAACTGGCCTCGTTAAAAGAAAATCCCTATGAACAATTAAGTTTAGGTTTTGCCGGAGGTCTAAATGCAAAGGCGCAAAAAGAGTTTGACGAAATCAAACGACAGCAAAAGGAAATTTCATCCTTAATCAAGAAAATAGATGAACTAGCAACGGCTTTATATTACAGCGGAGCAACGTACGCGGAGAGAGCGAAGACAGATATAAACTTCTTTGACTGGAAATTCTGTTTCAGCGATGTTGTGATGGACCGTGGTGGTTTCGATATTGTAATCGGCAATCCTCCGTACATTCAGTTGCAAAAGGATGGTGGTAAACTCGCCGCCATGTACGAAAAATGTGGCTTTTCTAGTTTTGCAAAGACTGGTGATATTTATTGCCTTTTCTATGAAAAAGCTTTGCAACTGCTAAGTGATGATGGACTCTGCTGCTTTATTACCAGTAATAAGTGGATGCGTGCCGCTTACGGTGAGAAATTACGTGAACTTTTTGCTAATCACACCAATCCTAGAATACTAATTGATTTTGCTGGAGTAAAAGTTTTTGATTCCGCGACTGTTGATACAAACATATTGTTATATCAAAAGACGGAGAATAAACACAAGACTGTTGCTTGTGTGACAAAGAACATGAGTAAAGATGACTTAAAAAAATTGAGCGTTTACGTTCAGCAAAATTCAACCGATATGAATTTTAATAATTCTGACAGTTGGGTTATACTGTCTTCTTTAGAACAAACGATTAAACAGAAAATAGAGAAAATAGGCAAGCCACTTAAAAACTGGAATATAACCAT
>NZ_JAFWOM010000051.1 GCF_017545445.1 Fibrobacter sp. | reverse complement strand
GCCCTTGAGGCCAACTTTTGATTTTTCGACAGTCCCCAATAGGCAATACCATTTCTTGTTTTCGTGCTTACGGATGGCGGCGAATTGCGGAAACCGTTCCCACAGATATTCGGGCTTGTCTCCGTATTTTTGCTCCGCGTAACCAATCAGGTCGTTTGCTGATTTCCTTTTGAAAATCTGCGTCTCGAAACATTCGCTGAAGAACTTATCCGTAATGACGGAAACTTCTTTGCGGATGCGGCCCACGAGGGCCCCCTGCACTGACAGCACCGAAAAAAGTAGGTATTCTTCGCCGGAATCGTTGTCGAATACCTTGACCGAAACTTTCTTGCCCCGTCCCACTCTGATTTCCAGACGGAACTGTCCGCCAAGTATTTCGCGGACGAGCGCATAGTTTGGCCCTTCCTTCGTGAACCCGAAAGGAATGAGCTTCTTTACAAGGAGTTTCTTGCCATTGAATTGTTCTTCGATGCCTGTCACGATCGAAAAGATAGATAAAATTATTTACGGCTCAGTTAGAAATTGCGACTTCCCGGCGGGCGTCGCGGTACTTGTGCAGGCCTAGCATCACGCGGCGGGCAATCGGTTGCGCGATCAAGATTTCTACCGCGAGCGAAATGGCAAAGTTGCGAGGCCACTTGTAAAAGAAGTTCACCAGCGGCTCCATTGTAATTTCGCGGTTTCCGACCCAGGTGCCTACAATCGTCAAGATGATGGACGTCAGGAAAACCGTGCACATGATGTTGAGTGTAATCACCGCGTGGAAGCTGTCGCCCTTCTGCGTGAGTTTTGAAGTCAGGAACGCCGCAGGCTTATATGTGACAAGCACCGTCGCGATAACGCACGGCCAGAGTATCGGCATAATCGGGAATACGTGCGCCCAGCTTTCCATGCTAAAGCCCATCTCGAAACAGGTGATGAGCGGCGCGATGATGTTCATCGAGATAATCGAAAGCGTCACGAGAAAAAGGGTGAATTCGCGTTTGCCGCGCGGGAGTTTCATGTAAAAGTCCATTTTAACCTCTTTTGTTGCGGGCCCTGCGCAATAAAAAAGGCGCAAAACCCTGATGTTTGAGTTTCACGCTGAACCATTATACGCAATGAAATTTCGTGCCCATAAATAAAAATATTTTTTGCCTTTGTCAAGAACTTGCCAACGGAAATTTTTTTTCCTAAATTCGCTTGCGAAATCAACGTGTAGCGGTCCCGCATAAGTCCAGTTGTAAGGCTTTGCGGGCTTTTTTATAGCGATTCCGTGCGGTTTCGTCAAGAGGAATTTATGAGCGGAAAACAGAAATTCACTTTCCTTATGCTGTTGCTAGGCTTGCTTTCGGCGTTCGGCCCCTTCGTGACGGACCTTTACTTACCGGCCCTCCCGAGCCTAGCAGACTACTTTGCGGCAAGCCCCTCGATGGCACAGCTGAGTCTCACCATGAGCATGCTCGGACTTTCGGTGGGGCAAATCTTTGTAGGCCCGCTGAGCGACAAGTACGGCCGCAAAAAGTTGTTGCTAGTTTGTCTGTTGCTTTTTGTTTGCGGGACTGTCGCCTGCATTGTCGCGCCGAACATCGTAACCTTCAACGTGTTTCGTTTGTTGCAGGGCATGGCGGCGTCCGGCGGCATCGTGATTGCGCGTTCCATTTCGGCGGATTCCTACCGCGGCCCGGTGCTCACGAAGTTCCTTGCCATGGTGAGCGCTGTGAACGGAGTCGCCCCGATTATAGCCCCGGTGCTAGGCGGCTTCTTGCTGAATTTCATGAGCTGGAAGGGAACTTTCGCGGTGTTGCTTCTGTACGGTGCATTGCTGCTCTTTATGTCAGGGAAATTTCAGGAATCGCTCCCGGCAAAACGTCGCAGCAAAAAATCCGTCTTTGCGAGCTTTAGCTTGTATGCAAAAGTGTTCAAGAACCGTGCCTACGTATCGTATTTCTTGGTATGCACATTCCCAATGATTATCTTGTTCGGGTATATCGCGTCTTCGCCCTTTATCTACCAAAAAATCTACGGCCTTTCGCCTGTCGGCTTTAGTCTGTGCTTTGCGCTGAACGCCGTTTTCACGGCCATCGGTTGCGCATTGTCGGGTAAAGTCGGCAACGAATACAAGGCCTTGAAAATCGCGGGTACGGGAATGTTCGTTTTCGCAATTGCCGTTGCTGTTGCCCTCATGACGCACGCTTTACTCCCGATTCTGCAAGTCGCCTTCATGGGGCTTACGTTCATGTTCGGCATGAGTCAGCCCCCGGCAAACGCATTGGCTTTGAACGCCGAACGCGCAAATGCAGGCACCGCCGCAGCAGCCATCGGGGCATCGGGCTTCTTGATGGGCGGAATCGTCTCTCCGCTGGTCGGCATGGGGGACATTGCCACAAGTGTTTCGATCGTCCTAGTTGTGGGTGCCGTTTTGACGCTTGTTTCGGTCCTCGCCAGCGGTTCACTATGCGCAAAAGGCATAGTGAGTCATAGCAAATAAGTATTTTGAATTGCTTGCACAATTATTTATATTGTGTGTATGCGAAACTTTATCTTTATAGCGTTGTTCTTTCTCGTGGCCTGCAGCGATGCTGCGAGCCATTCGACACAACCCGAAATCCAGACGCCGAAATCGTCCGCCAGTAAAACGTCCGACGCAGTGCCCGCAAGTTCATCGGCCGGTTCAACATCTAAAGTGGGGGAGGCTACCGTGAAACTCAAGATCCATGTGAACGACACCACCTTCACGGCAACGCTCGAAGAAAATTCCTCGGCCAAGGCCTTCGCCGAATTCCTCACGCAGGGCGATATGACGCTCGACATGCACGACTACGGCAGTTTCGAGAAGGTGGCCGACTTGCCGCGCAGTTTTCCGCGTAACGACAAGCAAATCGACACCGATGCGGGCGACATCATCCTTTACCAGGGCAACTCCATCACCATCTACTACGACAAGAATTCCTGGAACTTCACGCGCCTTGCCCGCATCGACAACGTGAATAAAAAGCGCCTCCAGCAGATCCTCGGCAAAGGGAACGTGAAGGCGACCTTTTCGGTGGAATAAACAGCGAAAGCTCTAACTAGTTCTCGTTTTTGTAACCAAATTTTTACCTTAAATTTCTAGTTGTTCTATTGACATTACAACGATAATTGAATATATTTGTGTTGTAACAATTATAGAACAACAATAAAAATAAAAAAAGGGCATGGCCCAAGGAGACTCAAAATGGAAAAGAACAACTTCAAGACCGTAAATCTTGGTAAGGGCGTCATGGAAATCTACGATTTCGGCGCGGTCAAGCTGCATGCCTACAAGACAAACGACCTGATAACCGACGAATGTTTCTTGCTGGAAAAGGGCGGCAAGATGTTCATGGTCGAAGCCCCCTGTTTCTTCGACAACATCAAGGAACTGGAGGCCTACATCAAGGGTCTTTCGGTAGAATTCGTGGGCACGGTGATTGCCTACCATGGCGCGGGCGCGACTTTCATGAAGGGGGCTCCCGTGTACAGCACCCGCCATGCCGACGATTACAACCATAACGGAGGCGGTGCGGCCCTGGTCAAGAATTTCACGGCGGCTTTTGGCGATGCTTTTGACAGCTCCATCTACGCGACGACGGACTTTATCGAAGGAGAGACTTTGAATCTCGCGGGCATCGACATGCGCATTGTCGCGACCCAGGAGGCATTCGATATCGAGTTTCCCGCAATCAACGTTGTCTACACCCACATGATGGGTCACGACGTTCATTCCATCGTGGCAGGGAGCAAGCACGCCGATGCCATCATCGCGCAGCTCACGGATTACATCGACCGCGGAATTTCCCTGATTCTCACGTCACACTACACGGTGGAAAATCTGGAAGATGCCCGTGCTAAAATCCAGTACCTGAAGGTGATGAAGAATATCGCCCTCAAGAATGTGAACCCGGCGGCATTCAAGAGCGCCATGAAGCAGGAATTTACGAACTACTCCGGCGAAAATTATCTGGACATGACGGCGGGAATGTTCTACAAATAGGCCAAGGCACGCGTGAACGCAGGCAACAATTGTTAAATTGTGGATTATGAAAGTCAGCGTTCGTTTTACGGCGGCGGTCCATACCTTGCTTTGCATCCACTTCTTCGAGGGTGCGGAACGGGTGACCTCGGAATTCATATCGGGCAGCACCGGCGTGAATGCGGTCATCATCCGCAAGGTCCTTTTGCAGTTGCAAAAGGCGGGCCTGGTTGAGACGGCTCCTGGCGTAGGGGGCTCTCACCTTGCGCGTCCTGCCGACAAGATAACGCTCCTGGATGTCTACAAGGCCATCAACGATATCGACGAGGAACGGATCGTCTTCAGTTTCCACCCGGAACCGAATCCGCTGTGCCCCGTAGGCAAGAACATCCACCGCCTGTTGGACCCGGCCCTGAATTCGGCGCAGACGGCGCTGGAAATGGAACTGGAGAAGACGACCCTGAAGGGCCTCGCCGCACAACTCAAGACCGCCCCTGAGTCATCCGGGAGGAAACATGAACCAAGCAGAGCGCAGACTATTCCTGATAAAGTATCTATTGGCGGAAAGTCCCAGGTACAGCGGCACGACCATCCCCGCGGACGCCGAAGGACAGAAAATCCTGTTGCGTTCCTTGATGAACGTGCGGGAGGCCGCCCCCGCAAGCGATGAATTCTACAGGATTCAGGACGAATACCTGCAGGAATCCATCCGTGGTCGCGGAATAACGGACATCGCGGACATTGAAAGTATCGGCAGGCGCTTCAGCGCGGGTGCGCCGGACTTGTTTGGCGATTCCTTGTTCCTGTGGCGCGGCGACATCACCACCCTCAGGGTAGATGCAATCGTGAATGCTGCCAACAGCGGCATGACGGGTTGCTGGCAGCCTTGCCACAGCTGTATCGACAACTGCATCCATACCTTCGCGGGGATCCGCCTCCGTAGCGCTTGCGACGCCCTGATGAAACGGCAAGGGCAACCCGAACCTACGGGACAGGCGAAAATCACGCCGGCCTACAACCTGCCCTGCAAATACGTGCTGCACACGGTGGGGCCAATCGTGGGCTACGGCCTTACGGAACGGGACTGCGAGTTGCTGGAATCGTGCTACAGGAACTGCCTCGATGTTGCGGCCCGGAACGGTGTGGAATCTATTGCCTTCTGCTGTATTTCTACAGGTGTATTCCGTTTCCCGCCGGAACGTGCCGCCCAAATCGCGGTGGATACGGTGCTGGAATGGAAGCACCGTACACAAAGCCCCATGAAGGTTGTCTTTAACGTTTTCAGCGAAAAGGACGAGTCTATCTATGCGCGGATTTTCGAAAAAATCAACGGATGATTTTTCTGCCGAAGTATCGAGACTGAAAAAGGCGCTGGCAAGGGCGGATGCCGTCGTCGTGGGCGCGGGCGCCGGGCTTTCGACATCGGCGGGATTTACCTATTCCGGGGAACGCTTTGTCAAGTACTTCGCTGACTTTTCTGTAAAGTACGGCTTTTCGGACATGTATTCCGGCGGCTTTTT
>NZ_JAFWOM010000050.1 GCF_017545445.1 Fibrobacter sp. | reverse complement strand
TTCCGTGGGCAACGACCGCGTGTTCGTGACAAGCGACCAGGCCGGTGGTTCTCTCGTTGTCGAAAAGCTCAAGGCCATCAAGCCGGGTATCGACAAGAAAGATCCGCTGGTGGCAAGCCTCCTCAAGGAAATCAAGGAACGTGAAAATGCGGGCTGGCATTTCGACAGTGCCGAAGCAAGCTTCAAGTTACTCGTTTATCGCCACTTGGGAATGGTCAAGGAACCGTTCAAGGTCTTGAACTACCGCGTGATTGAAGATAAAACGCCGCAGGGCGTTTCTGTGTCGCAAGCGACGGTCAAACTTCAGGTGGGCGATCAGATTAGCCATCAGGTGAGCGAAGGCGACGGTCCGGTGAACGCACTTGATGCCGCCCTCCGCAAGGCGCTTTTGCCGTTCTTCCCGTGCATGGAAAGCGTGCGCTTGGATGACTTCAAGGTGCGCGTGCTTGGTTCTAACGTGGCGTCTGATGCGACGGTTCGCGTGTGGACGACGTTTGGCGATGAACACGGCTACTGGAACATGGTCGGCGTTTCGAGCAACATCATTGCCGCTTGCTGGACAGCCTTTGTCGATGGCCTTACGTACAAAATTTTGATCGAAGATAAGGTTATTACAAACGCTTACAAGCACATTGATGTGGGTTCTGCTTCTGGAACAAAATAAAGTTTTAATAGAGGTCTGATAAAATGCAAATCGTAAAAGTGACTCCGAAGTCTCAAGAAATTGAACGCATTTGCGGTCGTGAAGTTGCCCCGAGCAAGGAAATTCATGACAAGGTCATGGACATTCTCGCCGATATCAAGAACGGCGGTTATGCGAAGGCCGTTGAATACGCTCAGAAGTTCGATGGTCTCAAAGGCAAGAACCTTCGCGTGTCTGAAGCCGAAATCAAGAAGTCTGCCGCCAAGTGCCCGCCCGAAATGCAGCGTGCTTTGAAGCAGGCTATTAAGAACGTCCGCGATTTCCATGTGAACCAGATGGAAGATTCCTGGCTCATGGAAGGGAAGGACGGCGTGGTTCTCGGTCAGCGTATCCGCCCGATGAAGCGCGTGGGCCTTTACGTTCCGGGTGGTGCAGGAATTTATCCGAGCACGGTCATTATGAATGCGGTTCCGGCTATTGTCGCTGGCGTCAAGGACATCGTTGTCGTGACTCCGATCAAGGGCGAAATCAACCGCGCGGTGGCATTTGTGCTTTGCGAACTCGGTATTACCGAAGTTTATCACATCGGTGGCGCTCAGGCTATCGGCATGCTCGCTTACGGTGCAAAGGATGGCAAGGGCAAGGTCGTCGTGGAACGCGTCGATAAGATTGTGGGTCCGGGTAACGTCTTTGCTGCAGTCGCGAAGAAAGAAGTTTTTGGCATTGTCGATATCGACATGGTGGCAGGCCCGTCCGAAGTGCTCGTGCTCGCCGACAACACTTGCGATCCAGACTTTGTCGCTGCCGACCTTTTGAGCCAGGCTGAACACGGTTCCGGTTTCGAAGCCGCCATCTGCATTACGGATAACATGGAAACCGCGCAGATGATTAGCGAATGCGTTGATATCCAGGTGGAAAATTCCCCGAAGAAAGAACTCCTCACGAAGGTGCTCGACAACTTCGGTCGAATCCTCGTGGTGAAGGACTGGTTCGACGGTGTTGCCATTGCAAACGCTATTGCTCCGGAACACATGGAAATCATGACGGATGAAGCCGAATCGATGGCTGCTCAGATCGAAAATGCGGGTGCCGTGTTTATTGGTCCGTGGTCTTCTGAACCGGTGGGCGACTACTTTGCAGGTCCGAACCATGTGCTCCCCACAAACGGCACGGGTCGCTTCTTCAGCCCGCTTGGCGTCTATGATTTCCTCAAGCGCATGAGCATCATCAAGTACTCCGAAAAGGCTATCAAGAAGAATGCGAAGGCCATCGCTGTCGTGGCGAACGAAGAAGGCTTCATCCACCACGCCGCCGCAGTGCTCAAGAGATTGTAATTCAGAACGCTGAGCCCGCCGCAGTGCTCTCAGCCTGCCGAAATGCCCGCTGAAAGGGCGTAAAATGCGAAAAAATGATACCAAATGAGCCGAAAACTCCAATTTGGTATCATTTTCTTTATACAAATTAATCGTTTTTTGTGCAAATGAAGGCCGGATTTCTGAAAAAAATGATACCAAAAAGCAAGAAATGCTTTATTTGGTATCACTAGTGCTTGTCAATTGGTCCTTTTTTTATTGAACAAAGTAAAGAATGTGATACCAAAATGCCGAAAAAGAGCGATTTGGTATCAAAAAAGCGCAAAAACAAGCTTATTCTTCGTCAAATTCCAGAATATTTCTGCCGAGTTCGCGGTCAAAGACGCTCTGCTTGAGTCCTTCGCCCGCGTAGCTGATGGTCGGCGAAATCTCGTACAACTTCTTCTCGTCAATCTTGACGTGCGCCTTGCGGAGCCATTCGCGATGGAGCTTGCCAATCATGATGCGGGCTGTTTTCGGAGAATCGTTGCCCTCGGCATTCTTGACGGGGCTGAATTCTTCTTCGCGCACAACGCCGAACGGAAGCATGGAGCCGAGCTGCGGGAATGCGTCAAAGAGGAACTGTTCGAACTTGAAGCATTTTTCGATGCCGCAAACGGTTTTCCTTGCTGTGTGCCACGGAAGCTTGCTCGTCTGCAATTTGCGAAGTCCGCTGATTTTAAACAAGTGAATGGCGATGTTGCCGCCGTCGAACGTGAGGCTGCCATCGGCGTTCGTCATGTCGCGGAAGTTCTCTGGGAGGTCGCTGTATTCGACAACGCCCGGCTTCTTGTTCTGGAAGGCGAAAATGCCGACTTTTTCGTTCGGGCCGGCTTTGTGCACGACCTTCGATGCGCTGAGCATGCTGCCTTTTTCGGCAAGCGCTCCGATGAATGCCGGGTCGCAAATGCGGCAAAGTGCGTTATCGACGCTGTAGAGGAACACGTACTGTACGCCACGTTCCACAAGCCAAGCGAGCGTTCCGCTTTGGGCGAGTGCACGGAAGCAGCCGCCGTTTCCATCGGGCACAAGCGCCAAATGGTCTTCGCCATCGCGGACTGCCTTGCCATCTGCGGTGAGGGCGCAAATCGTTCCCTGTTCAAAGAATCGGATGTCTTCGCGGTTCAATCCAAAGAAATTGTTTTTTGCAAAAAAGTTGACTGTCGCTGCGTGATTCAGCGGGCTCGTCATGATGCACCACGGAATGGCGTGCCCCACGCGGGCGCCCAAGTTGCGCAAACGTTCTGCTTGCAGTTGGAACAAACTCTTGTGGCTCGGAAGCCCGATGTCGAACATGCCCTTCGGACCGTCGAAACCGAGGCGGGAGCCTTGTCCGCCTGCGACGAGAAATGCAGCGACTTGACCCTTGCCCAAAAGAATTTCGCCAGTCTCTTTCCAGAAATCGTAGCGGAGATCGTCGGTCGCGAGTTTCCACGGCATCGGCGTGAGGTCTGCAGAAACGTTGTCGCTCAAGCTGGCTGCGGATTTCTCGGCGTGCAACGCTTTCAGTTCTTGCCAGTCCTGGCTTAAAATGTCGCGTTCAAGATTTGCGCGGGCTTCGCCCGTCAATGTTTCAAAATGTTGGGCCAATTCCTGCTGGCCCGCTGCATTCAAAGTTTCAATGATATTCATGTGAAAAAATATAGAATAGACCGATGATTACAGATAAACGTCTGTTGCTAAAATTCAATCAAGCCCTTGGTTTCGTCAGCGAGGATGACCTTCGTTGCCATACCGATGAAGAGGCCGTGGCCGACGATGCCTACGATGTGTTCTAGGTCGCGGGCAAGCTTGTCCGGGTCTGCGATGGGGGCGAACTTCGCATCAGCGATGAGGTTGCCGGAATCGCTAATGACCGGGCCGTCCTTACCTGGAGCGCCCATGCGGACTTTGACTTCGCCGCCGAGCTTTTTAACGCGTTCTGTTACGACTGCGATCGCGCCCGGGATGATTTCGAGAGGAACCGCGAACTTGGTGCCGAGTTGCTGCACTGCCTTGCCGCTGTCCGCGATGATGACGTAGTTGTCCGTCATGGAGGCGACAATCTTTTCGAGGAGGTGAGCGGCTCCGCGGCCCTTGATGAGGTTTCGGTTCGGGTCGATTTCGTCGGCGCCGTCGATGACCATGTCGAGGTGGCTGACTTCGCCCATTTCCTTGAGCGGGATACCGAGGCTACGGCATTGGAGTGTCGTGCTCCAGCTGGTCGATACGCCAACGACGTGGATTCCTTCGTTCTTGATGCGTTCGGCAAGGCGGTTCACCATGTGGGCCGCCGTGCTGCCAGTGCCAAGCCCGACTGTCATTCCGTCCTTGATCATGTCTGCGGCACGAACGCCTGCAGCTTTCTTGAGTTCATCCATCGATGCCATTAGCGCCATCTCCTTTCGTTTGAATCAAAATTGTCGTCGCTGCGATTGTCAAAACTGTCGTAGCTATCGTAATCGTCATAATCGTCTTCGTCCGGGAATCCGGATTCCTGTTCGGTAAAACTCGATTCCGTAATATCGATGACTTCGACATTGAAAGTCAAGTCTTTGCCTGCAAACGGATGGTTGCCGTCAACGATAACGGTGTCTTCGAGAATTTCCTTGATGGTATAGATTCCATCGCTCTGGTCGTCGTCGTCCAGATTCAAGTCATCGACAAACTCGTCGGCAGTGTCCGGCAACTGGAATTCGCGGATATCGTTGTCTTGGAACATTTTGAGTTCCATGCCTAGCCAAAGTTCCCCGATTTCGCTGAGTTCTTCTTTGGGAACTGTAAGGATAAGATCTTGGCGGTATTCGCCGTATCCTAGTTTTGCAGGGATGAATGTTGTAAACTTTTCACCCAAGTGGCGCCCTGTCAATGCGTTTTCAAGGCCGGGGATGATGTTGTTGTAACCGTGGATATACACGAACGGTTGGGATGCCGGGACTTCTTCGAGAATCCGGCGACCTTCTCTGAGGGTGTAGGCAATGCTCACCTTCATCTTGTCTTGAATGACTACCATACGCCTACAAATTTAGTAAAAGTGCGCTATTTCGCTACTTACTTAAAATTGTTTTTCTAAATTACGGGTATGCTTTACGGTATTTGTTCTGATATCCATTCCAATGCCACTGCATTCAAGGCTGTTCTTGAATCCATGCACGATAATGGCGTTGAACGGAGAGCGTGTCTTGGAGATATTGTCGGTTATGGTGCCGATACGGATGAATGTGTCGATTTAGTTCGCGAAAATATGGATTTTTGCTTGATCGGGAACCACGACAGCGTGGCCGTCAAATACGAGTCTAGTGCGGGGTTCAACCCTTACGCCAAGCAGGCGATTGACTGGACGCAAAAGCACTTGTCCAAGGATTCTGTCGCGTACATCCGTTCGCTCCCGTACATCCACGAAGAAAACGATATTTGTTTTGTCCATGCGTCGCCCTTGTCTCCGGCAGATTGGGTCTATGTAAGCGATCTTGAAGAGGCTTTGAACGCGTTTGACCATTTTTCGGGGCGTTACTGCTTCGTGGGACATACGCACAGCCCAGTCATCATCGCGAGCCGCCCCTTGGCGATTCCGAAGATTCTGGACGAGTACGAGTACGTGATTGCGAATACGGAACGCTTGCTGGTGAACGTCGGCAGCGTGGGACAGCCCCGCGACCGCGACCCGCGTGCATGCTGGTGCCTCTTGGATACCGAGACCAAGTGCGTGCGTCTCATCCGCGTCGAGTACGACATCCGCGAAACGCAGAACCGCATGAAAAAAGCCGGAATGCCTTCGTTCCTCATCGACCGCCTGTCGGTAGGACGGTAGCTTAGACGAGAGAACGGTGCTTCGCACCTACAGACGAGAGACGAAAGAGGTTTTAATGAAATTTAGAAGAAAGAATGAAATTAATTTTTCGGCGACGAAGTCGCGATTATTTTTCTCTCGTCTTTCGTCTTTCGTCTAAAATCTATAGTCTAACTATGAAATGGATTCTAGCTGTTTTTGGTCGTGCGGGGTCGCCGCTTATCGCAGACGAAGTGGAAAAGTACGTGAAGCGTTTGCGTGGTTCCGCAAAGCCTCTTGAAGTGGTGGAACTCAAGGAATCGAAGCTCGACGACCACGCTCAGGCTCTTGCGCAGGAGGCCGCGTTGTTTGAAAAGAAGTTCCCGCGGAACGAATACAAGCGCGTCATCTTGTCCGAAGAGGGGAAGCTCATGGACACGGTGAAGCTTGCCGATACGCTTTCGGCGCGTTTTCCGGGAAACATTGTGTTTTTGATTGGATCGGCGTATGGCATCGACGAGAATTTGAAAAAGACGGCGGACTTGCTCTTGAGCTTGTCTCCTTTGACGTTCACCCACGATCATGCACGGATCATCACCGCAGAACAACTCTACCGCGTCCAGATGGTCATGCAAAACCACCCGTATCATCATAGGTAGTAGGAAGTAGTCGGTAGACAGTAGGAAGTGGTTAGTATGCAGTGGATAGTAAACAGGAAATATATTAAGTGGTTAGTAAGCAGTGGTTAGTAAACAGGAATTGCTATTAGAACATCTTTACTGCATTCCAAACCACCAACCACTAATCACTAGAAATCACTGGATTCTATCGGTCGCGACGCTCCCTCCAGGATGACAAATTCTTCCAACATTCAACTTCTAACATCTAACCTCCAACTTCTAACCTCCAACTTCCAACCTCTAACCTCCAACTTCCAACTTCTAACCTCCAACTTCTAACTTCCTACTTCCTACTGTCTACTAACCTCCAACCACTAACCACTTACTATGCTTATTTCCGCAATTGTAGCTGTTTCTGAAAACAATGTCATCGGGCGCGATGGGCACTTGCCGTGGCACCTTTCGCAGGACCTCAAGCGCTTCAAGGCCATCACGACGGGGCATGCCATCATCCTCGGTCGCAAAAACTACGAAGACATTGGTCGTCCGCTCCCGAACCGCACGAACTACGTGCTCACCCGCAACAAGGATTTCCAAGCTCCCGGTTGCATCGTCTGTTCGTCGCTTGGGGAGGCTATCGAGGCTGCCCGCAACGCCGGCGAGACCGAATGTTTTATCATCGGCGGCGCCGCTGTCTATCGCGAGGCGATGCCACTTGTCGAGAAACTTTACTTCACGAAAGTCCTTGCCCATGTGGATGGCGATGTCTTTTTCCCGGAATGGCAGTCTGAATTCACAAAAGAAAGCGAAGAACTGTTCCAAGCTGACGAAAAAAATGACTTTCCGACCGAATTTCAGATTTGGGTACGAAAAAAATAAGTTTCGTTTTCTGTTACATTTACATATTATATATTAATGTGTTGATGATTTTGAAAAAAAGACTTCCAAAAATTATGGTTGCGCTGTTTTCGGCTGCAATTGTTTTTTTGCTAGTCTTGAGTTTTAACGGGGCTTGTTGCGATGGTTTGCAGGATAATCGTATTCCTCTCGACGGCGGTTGGTCCGTTTCATTTTTGGATGTCCGCCTCCCTCCGTTAAAGCACATATCGAATTTCCGCATCCCTAAAAGGATAAAGCCGGGGGATACCATTGTTTATGAACGGAATATGAGGGGGGATTCGGTTCCCTTGCCGACGACGCTCCGTTTTCATGCCTATCATATCGCGCTGGCGGTTTATGTCGATAGTACTTGCTATTATCGCTACGGCTTTGACCGTTATGAGCAAGGAAAACTGGTGGGCAGCGGGATTCACATGGTGAACATGCCCGAAAATTTGGATCATCATACCATCCGCTTGGTGACGGTTGTGACGGAATTGGCTGCGGCAAAGTCGATTACGTCAGTTGAACTTTTACGTGTCGGCGGGATGACGGATTACTTTGCTAGCAATTCCTATTCTATTTCGATAGGCATATTCCTGATGTTCTTCGGGATGATCGCTTTTATCACAGGATGTTGCGTTGTCGGGTTTGACCGAACTTTCTACCGCCTCATTTTGATAGGTCTTTTTGCGTGCTTGATGGGACTGTGGACGCTGAACTACGCGAAAGGTATTCAAATTTTCTCCGCAAATTA
>NZ_JAFWOM010000049.1 GCF_017545445.1 Fibrobacter sp. | reverse complement strand
TTCGACAACCGGGAATTCGACGCCGTTTGCATCAACATCGTATTCGTACGTATCGGTGCCGACCGTGCGGAACACGGTGAACTTGCCCTGAGCTGCCGGCAAATCCGTCGCGATGGAGAACGTCTTGAGGCCGGAGCATGCCGTAGAACTCTTAGCGGACCACACTGCATAAAGCGTATCGGTTGCGGTTGCAGCAGCGAGCGTGCGGAGCGCAGCCAAATCGAACACGTCGAGCTTTTCTGTACCAGCCTTGTCCAAAGCCCAGCCACTCACGCAAGCGTCCGTGCGGGCCATGATGCTGAAGTCTTGCAAGGCCTTCGATTCTGAAGCATCTGCAAGCGTGTAGGTTTCGGCATTCTGCATCGTCGGAGCAAAGAACACATCCTTTGCATCGTCGTAATTCTTGCTATAAACGAATACGTATTCGGACTTCAGGAGCGGAGCCTTGATAGAATCGACATCCGACGTTGCCGTAAAGCCAGCCGTCTTGTCCATGTCGCTCCAGGTGCCGTTAGCCTTGTAACGCATGCTTTCTGCCGGATCCACAATCGCCTTGGCAGTGCTATTGGCCGCAAACGACCAGTCCGTGAAGGTCACATCGTTGTTTGACGACGGAATCTTGAACTCGTCAGCAGAAACGATTTGTTCGCTCTTGTGAGCATCATCGAGCTGTTGAGTAAACTTGTACGAACCCTTATCGGTGTCGGCAAGCGTAATCGTAATGGTGTTTCCAGTCACAGCGGGGCATGCACCAGCAACCCAGTTCGCGTACAGGGTGAGGCCGTCGCATACGCCATTGTTGTTCATGGCGCACTGAACTTCTTCGGCATTGAACTGGGTTATGAAATTGTCATCCAGTTCGGAATATACGGTTCCGCTGCCGCCCAGAGACTCGAACCTGTAACCCGTCATGCAGTAGCCGTCAAGATAGAGCATCGGGAACTTCTTGTCCGCGCTTTCCTTGGAGTACTTCACCGGAATGAACCAGTTGTCGTAATTATCCTCGGTGATGGTGCCAGCGACAAGCGATTTCCAAGCGTCGCTGAAAATCGGCTTCGACGGCAAAGCAAGTCCGTTCGGGTCATTCGAATTTTCACTGAGCACAAAGAAGTATTCCACAGTCTTGACTGTCAGACCGAGCGTCAAGTCGCCTTGTCCGTCTGCAACCATAAACTCACCGCCGTTGGTCACGTCGTCAAACTGCATGGTGCCGTTTACAGAACCCGTCACCTTCGCGGTCGATTCTATGCTGTAGCCGTCCTTGGCGGAGAACTTCATCCCAACCATCATGTCCTTGATGGCCGGGATCGTGATTCCGCTTGCATCCACATCGTACCAGAGCGTGTCTAAGCTTGTGCCGTTGTCACGCGTCTGGTAAATCTGGAGCGAGGCCTTCGAGGCAAGTTCTGCATCCGGCGTAATGGTGAAATTGTTCGGCGTGCAGCTGGCGTCTGTAGCAGGAGTCCACACGGCGTACAGCGTACCCACATCTTCACCCGCATTTTTAAGGGAATCGAGCTTGCGGAGAGCCGTAAGATCGAACTGAGTCAGCACGGAGCTGCCATCAGCATCGTTTGCAAGCACAGCCCAGCCCGTGAGGCAAGCGTCCGCGCGAGCCATGACATCAAGCGGCTGCAAGTTCTTGGATTCCGTAGCATCAGCAATCGAGTAATCATCATCTTCCAAGAAGTTCGGGCTAAAGAACACGGCCTTTTCGTCAGCGTAATTCTTGTCGTAATCGAACGAATAATGAGATGTCAAGAACGGAGCTTTGATTATGCTCATATCCGAAGACAACGTAATGAGGTTCCCGACAACAGGCAGGTCAAGCCAATTTGTGCTGGCCTGAGGCTGATAGCGGTAAGCAGAATCAGGATCCACAATGAACGGAACCGCAGGATCGGTAGCAACATAAGCAATGCTCGTAAGCGAGATTGCATCAGCTGCGGGCACTCCTGAAATCTTCAAGTAAGTGACCCCGTTATACGTACGCGTTGCCTGAGAGCCGTCTTTCAGTTCGAAGGATCTCGTAAGCGTATATTCGCCATAATCGTCGCCATTAAGGTCGATTTTCAACTGGGAACCCGTGCAAGCGGTGCCCCACACAGCGTACAGCGTCGGCGTAGTCGTGTTTTTCGATTTGAGGACCGCAATGAACGTATCATCCAGTTCTTTAAACGGTTCGGAAACCGGTGTTGTGGGGTTCGCTTCAAAAGAATAGCCTTGCAAGCAGCGGCCACTAGCAACGTTACTGAACAATCCCATCGGGAACGACTTGTTCGCACTTTCGGCATTGTACGTCACGGTCACGTTCCAGTCACCAGTGTTTGCATCGACCGAGAACGCACCATCCTTGATGTACTGCGTCCAAGAATCGCCGAAGAACGCCTTGCCCGCCGAGTTGTCGTTGAAGGTGATAACGTAATCCACCACTGTTGCGGTTGTGGCAAGCGTGTAAGTCGTCAAGACGGTGTTCTGCGTCTTCGAGACTCTCCAAGCGCCATCCGCCTGCGAATCCACCGAGCCCGTAACCGGTCCATTGCCGTTGTCGTAACTGTAAGAGAGGCTGTAAGCGTCCGGAGCGATTTCGTACCCGGCTTCCGTTTCTGTGCGGGAGTTATCCACATAGAAGTCGAACGCATCGCCAAAGAGCGAAATTCCGGCAGAAGGCACGACATGGTGCAACGTATCGTTGCCGAACAGCTGGTACAATGCAAGGTTCGTCGAATGAGCAACGCCGTTTTCGAGCTTGAGCGTCGGCTGTTCCGAACCACCCGTCGAGGCACAATCTTGCCAAATGGCGTAGAGTTCTGTCACTGAATCAGCCTTCGTGCTAAAGTCAAAGAAATTCCCTGCATGAAGCGTCTTGTAAAGCAAATCCGTTGAAGTGTTGAACGAACTTGCATTCGCTCTAGACCAACCGGCAAAGCATTTGTCTGTACGGTACGGCTTCCAGAAATCAACCGTATCCGTATTCAAATCCATCTTCAACTTGCCCGTCGGAGCAGCACCCGTCGGCAGATAAACCTTCGCAGAATCTTCCGCAGAAGACAAAGACAAATTATAGGTCACATAAACAGTGTCGAGCGGCATAAATCTGACATATACATAATTCATGCCCGTGAAATCCATCTCCGCACCATTTTTCAAATAGACCGGTACTGTCAGGAAAGTCTCGTGAGATGACTCTTCGTAGTACAAATCTTTGAGAATGTATCCATCCTTGGCGATTGCATTCACATTAAACTTAACACCGACACTATTGCCGTTAGCGTCATTTACACGAGGTATTCGCAACGAACCGTTTGTCAACGAATGCTTGATTTCAATCGTGTCCGGGTCACCTGACACTTGCTTTGTATAAGGCAACTTTTGAGAGAAATAGACATTTCCATAGGTACTGCAATTTTCAAGGAATTGTACATAAATCGATGTGTAAGGATTTGAATAAGGCGTGCTCGGGCATTCCGCATTATTTGCATCCATATCTGGAACAAGTCTATTGACGCTGTTAATAGATGTTTCTGCCGGTATCAAGAATTCCAATTGATCCTTGATGTCACGAGACGGATTGTATGTGCCGTCAGGTTTCCAGTACATACGGCAACCCTCTGAATTATACAGCGGAGGTGCCCAAATATTGTCAACAGTTGCGTTCACAAGAGTATCTTTCCAGTTGACGGCGAACACCAACGAATCATTGCCATTGTAATCATGTGCGATTCCAGAAACCTTGTTCGCTACAAACAAATCCAAATCTTCAGTCGGCAAAGTGCTCGGGAGAACGTATTCGATATTGTAATGGAGTTCCGAGACCGATGGCGTAATCGTTAACTTATAGTCATTATAATATTCTCTAACCGCATCCGCAATGGAATCCAGATAAACGGTATCATTGGCGGTAAGGCCTGTGACTTTCCAAACCTTGCTATCTTCATGATCATAGAGATCTTGAGTATTTTCTATGATATACTGATTGCGGTCATATTCCGTCGGAGTGGCGGTAACACCCACTTTATTAAACGTCAAAGACCAACTATCCATTCGATAGCCGACAGGGAGTTCTACCGTCAAGCCTTTAAACGGCGGCATCCAACCGACCTCATTCGCGTCATAATTTTGTTCTGACATCAGTTTGCTCCAATTGTCATCGCCATCATAAGCGTGGAGCTTCACCGTTATAGGAACATTGCCGCCATTTTCAAACTGGAAATCAAAATCACTATAATACTTTTGGGTTGCATTGTCATACTGATCTGGATAATATTCAGGAGCATTATACATAACATAAAGCGTATCATAGCATTCATTTACAAAATCAGTATAACTACCGACAGACTCTAAAATTTCCTTAAATGTACCAAATCTATATATATAGTTCGCTGACGACGGAGTATATTGAGTCGTAGTAAAATAATGCTTTTCATTATCCGCTTTCGTCTTTACGAAGACATAATAGGAATAGGCAACCTTTTCGTATTCGCGTGTATGGTTTTCATCATCCCTTACGCCGATAATCATCTTAGAAGGTATCGGGGTTTCGTCTAAATTATCCACATCATAGGTGTATTTGTCTATACGAGGAGCGAAAATTCCAAATTTATGACCGCTAAGCTCCGTTACACCCGGAGTTTCCTTTATAACATCAATAATGTTTGTTGGCGACATATCTGGATCAGGACTATTGTTATCGCCATCGAGGTAATAAGCAATGTTCAAAGTGATAGGAGACTTGGTCAAAGTCGTCGCCAACGAGTATTCCGCCACGGCATTCTGGATTGTCGAAACTCTCCAAGCGCCGTCAGCCTGCGAAGCCACAGCCGTCGGTGCAGACATTCCATTGCCATCGTCATACGTATAAGCGAGGCTAAATGCACTCTTGTCTATGCTATAGCCAGCTTCTGCACTCGTGCAACCATAATAGCTACCCGAGAAGCAACTATACGTATTCACATAGAAATCAAACGCGTCGCCAGCAAGAGAAAGTCCCTCGTCAGGCACTTCATGGGAAATGATCCTTTCTCCAAATTTTTGCAATACAGAAAGCGTTGCATGTTCAGTACCGTTTTTCAGCACCACCGTAGGCGTTGGAGCGCCGCCAACAGCCGAGCAATCTTTCCAAATGGCGTAGAGCGTCTTTGCGCTGCTTTCGCTTGTATTGCTGCTAAAGACATGGTAGTTATTGATGCTGAGCACTTTGAACAGCGAGTCATTATTTCCATACGAACCCGGATCTTTGTCAGACCAGCCTGCAAAGCATTTGTTTCCTTTATAGTACGGCTTCCAAAGCACAATGGAATCCTTGTCTGTCGGCAACTGGAGTTGTGCAGACGGAGCAGCCCCCACCGGAAGGTAAGTATTCGTAGAATCTTCCAAATCACACAGATAGAAACCGCCAGCATGACATTCCAGCGACAAGTCGAACTTCACATAGACTGGGTTGAGCGTTTCAAAATCAACTCTCAAGTACGTTTTTTCAACAAAGGCGTCTAATTCTCCGCCATTGGAGAGATTGCCTTCAACAGTCCCGCCATACAAATCATTATAATCAAAAGCAATTTGCTTTAATTTACTTCCATCTTGCGGTTCAGCCACAACATTGAGCTTCACGCCGACTAGACGGTTGCTTTCGTCAAATATTTTTGGAACATTGAGATACAAATCACCGTTTGCAGCAGTTTGGAACTGGTGCTTGATTTCGATGACGCTCGGAACTTGCAGCGGGTCAGTCAGAGTTTGAACAACATAGACATTGCCTTCACCGGTCTTTCTCAAATTAACGACGTTAGGCTCTATAACAGATGCGGGTACGCAATTTGCAACATCCGGGACAAGCTCGTTATAGTCGCTGGACACCGACGCATCGGTCAAGTACAGCAATTCTTGCGTGATGTCGAGAGCTGCATCCGATTGAGTTTCTGGTTTCCAGTGAATGCGGCAGCCATCGGAATTATAAAGTATCGGAGCCTTGACCGTTGTTGCCGTTACGTCGTCCTGGCGGTAGAACCAGTCTGTAGCAAAGACAAGCGAATCGTGGCCGCGGGAATCGATGTGGGTTTCGATAACCTTGTTGCTCACAAACAAATCCGACCCCAGCAAATTGCTCGGAATAACGTATTCGATGTTGTAATGGAGCGTGGTGACCGTCGGCGTGACCGACATCTTGAAATCGCTTGCAGACAGCGAGTTTTCAACGAATGCCTTATAGACATCATCCATATAGACGGTGTCGCTAGCACCAAGACCTGTAAGCGTCCATATCTTGGCGTTGTAGTTCTGCGTCAAGTCGTCCACATTGCTGATAATATGCTTATTCGCAGTCGTTTGTGACGTGGGGTTTGTGGCCGCTTCATAGCGGAAGTCCAGACTCCATCCGCCGAAGCTGTAACCGGCGGGTACTCCGACGACATAGCCTGCGGCAAGCGGCAAACGTTTGTCACTAGCACCATTGACAGTTTGGGTCGCCATGATTTGCTTGAGAGCAACGCCATCGGCATCGTAAGCGTAGAGGCTCACGGTCATCGGTTCGTCACTAGAGCCGTTGTTTACAAATGGAATCGTATTTTCGACGTCCGTCGATTTTTTGACGTAGTAGAAATGAATCGTGTCGTTGTACGTCGTGACGTAATCCAAAGTCGGGATGTTCGCAGGCAGCTGATCGTAGCTGTTGAAGTTGTTCAACACATCACCTAACGCTGTGCCAGTCGGGTCTTTCGTGTAGATTCGGTAATACGAGGGCGACAACAGATAGAGATGGTCGGTGTAATCGCTGGCGAGCAGCGGCGGTGCAAACGTTTCCGTGCCGTCGAAGGTGTATTTAGAGACAACCGGCATCAAGTAGCCGACGTAGTAACCGTTCTGCGTAGATACACCTTGCGTTTCCTTGACGACTTCGATAGTGCTTGCATCGCAGCCCGTATCATCGGAGCCTTCCAAGCAGAAGTGGTTGACAATGTGCAGTTCCTTGTTGAATTGGACTCTCCAAGCTTGGGCCGCTGCAAACGTGCCGTCCAGCGAGACTTCGTTGTTGGTAGCGACATCGATGATTGAGAAGTTTCCGCCAAGTTTATTACTGAGCGTCGTCACATCATTCTTGAAAGCGTCGGTGAGTTCGCCGTTTTCATCGGTGTATGTGTTGATACCCATCTTTTTGTTATTAGACAGAGTACCACTCTCATCCACCACCATTGAATCTTGTATAGATTGCTGAGTGCTTGTCAGCTGCAATGCGCTAATTTGACTGTCGTCTAAATTCAAGGCAGAGGTTTCTACAACGACCAAGCGGTTCGTCTTGTTTTTGCTTGCGGCAAATGTCGGCAAGCCGCCATTAACATTGGCATCTGAAACCCACATGGCGGTATCGCCCTTCTGTTCCAGATTGTAGTTCAAGAGCGCTGCGAGAAGGCCCGACTGCATTTCTGTAACAGAGGCAAGGCCGTTTGCCACACGAGACCAAGATGACGTCGTCACCGTAGGTTCAAAGAAATCCGTATAGAGGCCAGATTCCGTGCCGTTAACACTCAACTTGTTGACGTGCTTGCCCAGCGTTCCGCTTGCAGCCGCACCCGACGGAACGTTACGGACGTTGCCGAAGATGTTGCCCTGGTAGCCATCTGTAGCGCTGCCGTAATTGCCTTCCGTCCAAGTATAAGCGGTCGGAGTCGTTTCCGTGGTCAACTGATAAACATAACCACCAACACCATCTGTAACAGCATCTTCTGTGCTGAAATGGAAGTTGTTGTAAAGAGAATCATTTTCAGTTAAAGCTTTCGTTGTAAAGTTATGGCTATCCGTCAATGTCATGATATAGCCAACAACACCTGTTCCTTGGATTTTACCGATAGAATAAGTATTCTTGAGAACAATTCCTTCACCACCTTGATGAGTACCAATTATACCGCCAACATTTACACCCGAAATATCACCAACAAATTCGACTCCAGAAACTAATGACCTATAGATATGATAACCGATAACTCCGCCCACATTTCCATCAGAGGATTTAAGATTTGCATTAGTAATAGAAATATCCTGAATAGTACTAGGACTCGCATTAAGACCAACAATGCCACCAATACCAGTTACATCTATATAATTATCAGTAGCAAGCGAATTATCTATGGTCAAACGATCTATAGTTACATTGGAAATGGCAACATGACCCCATAAAGCACGTCCCAAAACGCCACCGAATCCAACATTATCATCATGAGTTGTTGACGGAAGCCAAGAGGGAGAACGCATTGAAATGTCTGTCAAAGAAACATCATCTATTTTTGCAGGTTCAGCAGTCGTAGTTCCAACCACAGTGCCAACTTGAGTTCCTATGAGATTCGCATTTAAAACCGTAATGCCAGAAATTTTAGTGGTATCAGTAGTACTCCCCCACATTCCACCTATATCAGCAGTTAGAACACCCACGTCATCACTTTCTAAATGAACATTGTCAAATGTTACATTTTGGTAGGTTCCACTACCACCTATAGTGTTGAAAAAGCCAGAAGCTCCGCCTACGAAAGCATCGATATGGCATAATCCATTGACAAAATGATTATTTCCTTCGAAACCGACATGTTCGCCCCCAATCGGTGCAAAAGTCATATAACACCTGTTGCCAACATCATCATAACCGCCCAAATCCAAGTCACTTTCCAAGACAATCTTGCTATTCTTATTACTGGAGTTATCCAACACATCAAGCATTTCATCCCAGCATGCAAAATCAGTTCCTGAAATAGGAGTTGTCGTTGGAATCTGAGACAAATGACATTCGGGACCGTTACCGTCGTCAGCACAAACAAGATGGAAGAAGTCGTTACCGCCAAGGCAAGAGCTATATGTGAACAAAGGCCTATCAGTGTAACTGTCCGGAGGCGTAAAGTCTTCCGTCGTATTCAGAGCCTGCGTCCCATTCGTATTTCGCCAAGAAGCATTAGTAGCCAAAAGTCCTGTGACAAAGTCAATATCTTCTTGTACAAGATGGCCCTCGTTGTTCGTATAAAGGACTAACCCTTCTATATAACCTCCATTACCATCCCAACCAATGAAGTCCTTGAAACGAAGTTTTGCATCGAGAGAATCATTCAATGCTTTTACTTGATCCTGACCGGCATGAGCATAGAAAGATGTTAAATCAAAATTCACCGGATAAACAGGTTTGTTGCTGCCCGTCGCAATGATTGGCAATCCATCGTTTTCGCCATCCACAACAGTCCATTGACTGTTATCAAAATTACCACTGTTCAAGACAGCTGCAAAACGGCGAGACTTCATCTGGACTTCCGGAATAACGCCGTTGACAAACTTTGTTATAGTTCCCGTACCGTCATCATAATAGATCGGCTCAGGCCCATAGTGCAAATCGCCATCGGCACTAAGAGTCGTTGTACCCGTGGTTATAGCGTTGCGGAAGTTACGATAATTACTCGAAATAGAAGGATTGTTCCACCAAGCGTCATCAACCTTCACTGGTTGTCCATTATCATGATACGAACCAACACCATACTCTACAGCGGCATCGTCTAAGCTGAAATGGTAGTTATTGTAAAGGGAGTCGTTTTCGCTTAGATCATAATCAAACTCGCCGACGATATAACCTGCGGAACCATTTGTTCCCACTTGCTCAATTTTACCCACAGTATAGGTATTCTTGATGATGTTGAAATAAGTGTCCCATCCAGTACGTTGTCTACCGACTATACCGCCTACAGTGTTACCAGAGACTTTTCCTTTGAACGCAACCTTGTTGATATTCGTTCCATAATAGGTTTCCCCAGCAATACCGCCCACTATGCCAATGGGAGATTCAATATTACCTTCGACAATGGTGTTCGAAAGAGTAATATTATCTTCCATAGAGCCCACAATACCACCGATCATAATATCATCGTTGGTATTACTAAAGGTTGTTATGGAATTCTTTATCAATAAAGCTTCCACACGAGAATTGGAAATTTCAAGAGCCCCCTGAGCACGTCCCACTAGACCGCCTACAGTGTTACCAGAGAGTTCTCCTTTGAACGCAACCTTGTTGATATTCGTTTCATAACTGGTTCCCCCAGCAATACCGCCCACTATGCCAATGGGAGATTCAATATTACCTTCGACAATGGTGTTCGAAAGAGTAATATTATCTTCCATAGAGCCCACAATACCACCGATCATAATACCATCGTTGGTATTACTAAAGGTTGTTATGGAATTCTTTATCAATAAAGCTTCCACACGAGAATTGGAAATTTCAAGAGCCCCCTGAACACGTCCCACTAGACCGCCCCAAGACACGTCGTCATCAAAAGTCGTAACACCTTGCGGAGTTTGTATAGTATCCGCTATTACGGTCACATTATCAAGCTTTGCATCAAAACCGTATAAATAAGCGGCAATCACACCAGCTCTATAGCTGCTCCGCAAATTCACATTTTCAATAGTCACTCCTGAAAAATCAACATACCTGGGACCAGAACTACCATAATATTCCAACGAACTGGCCAAAACACCTACAGAACGACCTTCGATATGGACATTTTTGAACTTTACATTTTTTACCTCAACATGATTGTCATAGGAACCATCAAGCTGCTCAAAGAAACCAAAATCATCTAAACTAATATTACATAGACCCTCAATGGTCTTGCCATTCCCTTCAAGACCTTTATGGGAACTACCTAAAGGGCCTATCGAGAAATAGCAACGCCCGCTTGTTTCGTCATAACCGCCCAAATCGAGACTGCCGTCCAAAACGATTTTACTGGACTTATTTTCATATTTATTCAACTCCGCCCGCATAGCATTCCAACAAGCGAAATCCGTTCCCGAAGCAGGAATAGTTGTCTGTATTTGCGACAAGCGGCATTCACGAGGATTACTCGGGTCTGTAGCGTCAGCACAAACAAGATGGAAGTACTCATTGTTGCCAGGGCACGTTTCATATTCAAAAATCTCAGCTTGAGAACTAGAATAATCCACAGAAGTATTTAATGCATCACCACCTACCCATAATTTAGTTTCGCCTTGAAGACTTTCAGCAAAAGCAATATCAGCCTGAGATAAATGACCTTTGTTGTCAGTAAAAAGGCCTATACCATAAACATCCTTATCATTAGCATAGTCATGGCTGATAACATCCAATTGATAATCACCATTAGCAATAGCATCATTCAATCTATCCTTATGCACAGCATCAGCTAATTTATCAAACGAAGCGTAATCCAAGAATACCGCAAAGGAATACTTATCATCACCCGTAGCAAATACCGGCAAACCATCGTTTTTATTTTCCACAATGGTCCAGGAAGAACTGTGCAAGTTCAAAACAGCAGCCAAACGAGCGTTTTTCATCTGCTTCGAAGGAATAACGCCGTTATGATAATCCCTACTGGAACCATGAATTGCAGGTTTATAATAATAAGGCAACCGCAAATCACCATCTGGCTCAAGTCCGGCCACCGCATTACGGAAGTTTAAATAGATGCCGTTATCGCTAAAATTATGCGTGTTCCAATCCACCATATTTCCGATTCCGGAAACAACAGAAGCATCCGTATATCCGTAATGGTAGTTAGCATAAATGGTGTAGTCATATGCGCTAACATCGCCCAAAGTACCAATCAAATAACCTACTAATGCTGAACTAGAACCCGTTATATCACCATTGGAGTAGGTTCTATATATTTTAATCCTCGTTGTTTGGTTAGAGCTAGGCTCCATCCAACCCACAAGACCACCCGCATAAGCCGTACCATTAATGGAACCGTTTTCTTTTACCGAAACAGCAATATTAGTCAAATCGAATTTATTTGTAGCAAGGCTGTATTTACCGAATATACCACCAACAGTATCTCCCTGTATATTAATATCGCTTACCGTAATATTTGTTGCAGTCAGCAAATAATTAAGATTACCGGCAATTGCGCCTGCTAGACTTGCTTGAATATCTGCCCCTTCCACGTTAATATCGCTAATGGTCCCAAGCGGAGCTGCAGGAATCAAAAGGACCCCCGCCTCCGTGTTATTTCCGGTCAATTTAAAGAATACATCAGAGAACGTAACCTTAGTCAATTTTGCGAGGTCACCCCAATAACTTATTCGGGCAAAAGCAACTTGATCACCATCAGCACTGGACTCGTAGCATAGTCCGGCTATCTTTTTGTAAGTATCGCCATCCTCACTTGTGATTACATCATTCTTTTTCAATGACAAATACTTGCCCTTGAACGCATTCGGGGCTTCGTTACAGACATTGCCTGTATGGCCAGCAAAGTTGATGTCCGTAGTTAAAGCGATAGACCCTTCGTTAGCATCCAGCCATTTTTGAGCGTAGGAATAAGCATCGGGAGTCGCTCCGTTTGCATGGTCCGCGTTGTCATTGTACCAGTACGCAAAGCAAGTTCCATCATTTGTAGAAGGACTTGCCACGTTAATTTGGCTGAACTTCAAGCCTACGACATCACCATTTGCATTTGTGGAATCCGCAAAGCAGAAGTATGGAATCGGATGCTGTGAGGAGAATGTATAAACGGTAAGTCCATTATCGAACTGCAACGAAGGATCGTTCAAATTAACAGTACTTCCCTGCCCATCTTTCCATACGTCACTAATATTATCATCATAAACCAAGAGACCATTTGCAAAAGAAACATCGTTCGAAGCAAGACGACCATCGTTATCCGTAAAGAGTACGACACCTTTAACGGGAGAACCGTCAACATTTGCACCGATGGAATCCACCGGATGAATTGAGCTTGCAGCACTCAAATTATCCCTTTGCGATTTACTTGCCTTGATATCGAAATCGGCCAAGTCAAATGTTACAGGGAACGACGGGTTTTCACCATTACCCACAAATACCGGCAAGCCTTCATTTACCGGATTACCTGTAATATTATCCTTCTTTACCGTCCAAGCCATATCTGCAGCGTTCGCAGCGCCCATGTTCAAGACAGCCGCCAAACGTGGCGATTTCATCTGTTCCTCGGAAATCACGCCGTTGACAAATTTATCCGCTCCAGAACCATGGATAGGCGTGGCAGCATCATAGTACAAAACGCCATCGGCAGCAAGAGTATTTGTACCAGTGGTTATAGCGTTGCGGAAGTTACGAGCGATATTACACTTTGCCCCTTCGCTATTCAAGGCAGGATTATTCCAATCATTCACTGGACTTGTTCCAATAACCCCAATACCCCTAAATACATTAGGATCATTCGTTCCGTAATGGTAATTGTCAGTTATTTGCAAGTCTAGCTTTTCTTTTATTTCCGAATAAAGATTGTCATTATCAAAAGATTGAACACGTGCTACCAAGTAACCTCTATTATTTCCTGATGCAATATTGCTAATAACATAATTATTCACTATATAAAGCGATGAAAAATCGTCAACATATGCATGCAGTAAACCGACAAGTCCACCGGCATTTTTTTCGCCTGAATTTGATGTAACATCAGCAAATACACTAGATTCTACTATTGTATAATATATTCCATTTGTATGTGCATATAATTGCCCCACAAGTCCACCAGCATTACCGCCTTCAACTGAACCACTAACAGAGTTTTTCTCTAAAACTAAGCCATAATCATTGCTTTGGAGTTGACCGATTAAGCCACCAGCATCTCCGTTTTCTGCAACGACCGTAACGTTATCCGCTAAAATGTTTGAAATTTCCAAAGAATTATATTGCGCATAGGCAAAACCTATGAGACCACCTGCATAATAACCATTTGACGTCACCTTAACATTGCTTAATTTTACATTTTGAACGATGGCTTGGACCGCGTTGTAAGAGCTTATGAAAGTAATATTATTAGCGACTGCTCCTGCACCATAATTACCCTTGAATTCTGAATTTTTTATAAAGATGTCTTTAATTGATACAACGTCTTCATCATAACCATTAGGTGTATTGGCAGACAGAATGCCGACAATTTCACCATTAAAGTAAACACTGTCAAAAGCGACGTTGGTTATATTCGCCGTTTTGTGAGATAAATTGACAAATCGAACGGATTCACTGGCAGACTCATAGCAAAGCCCGGACACCGTATCTATCACGCCGGCTTCGCTTGTGAACACGTCGTTTTCGCCCAATTCCAGATACTTGCCCTTGAACGCGTTCGGAGCATCGACGCAAACCGTGTTATTATTGACGACATCCTTGCCTGCAAACGCTATATCCGATTTCAGGACAATCTTTTTCATCGTAGTCAGATCTGAATTATTTCCATCCAGCCAAGCTTGGGCGTAGGTGCGGGCGTCGCAGTTGATACTATCTGGATTCGAAGCACCGCGAGTCGCGCAGTTGTCATTGTACCAGTAATCGAAGCACTTCTTGTCGCCAGCAGTCGGATTCGATGAAGACATCGTCTGGCTGAACTCTAAAGCATCGCCATTTTCCTCAAAGCAGAAGTACAAAGAAGGGCCACTGTACGTATAGACGAAACCACCGTTATTATACACAGAGCTTGCAGCCAACGCAGGTGCATTTGCTGAACCGGCCCAAGACGTGGAGAAGTTTCCTTCACCGGGCAAATCCCCAACAAGGCTTTTGACAAAATAGACATCCACCGAGCTGAGCTTGCCCGTCTCGTCCGTCAAAAGCACTAGGCCACCGGCAGAACCCCCTTCGACGTATTCCTTCTTATAGCCACCGGCAAGGCCATCTCGCAATGCGTCCTTTTGCGCAGTCCCGGCGATGTTGTTGAACGAATCCATGTTGAAGCGGACGGCGTAAATCGGCTGTGCGGACGATGCATCCACAAGAACCGGGAGGCCATCGTTCAACGGTCCATTAAAATCGCTATCCAAAGTCCAATTTCCTGCTTCCCAGTTCATGACAGCCGCGAAGAACGGCGTTTTCATGTCGTCGTCGGCAATCATGCCATTGGAATATTTGTCCGCACCATTCGCAATGGGCTGGGACTTGCTATACTGCAAGCTGCCATCAGGGACGATTACTGAACTTGAGCCCGCATTGCGGAAGTTGCGGGCGATGATGCGAGTATTTGCAGGCGTTATATTAGGCGATAAATGATCATGCGCGAAAACACCAGAAATGCTTGGATCGTTATTAGGATCGAATGCGGCATTAACAGTAGGGTTCGTTGTTTTACGGGGGTTCTTCCACTCATCTGCACTAAAACTGCCAAATCCTAAAGTTACAGAAGCGTCATTTGTTCCAAAATGGTAGTTGTCGGTTACATCATATATGAACACATTGTCATTATCCTCTAATCCATCACCGATACCAATTAGATAGCCAAGAGACGCCGTCGATGCACTCGTTATATCACCTTTCGTGTAGGTATTCTTAATGGTAAGCATCAAATTTTCATTATTATTTTTATACACACATCCCACAAGACCGCCAGCGGCTCTACTATAATTGTTAAAACTACCATTCCCCACCGATATATCAGCAATTACATTCACACGTTGAATCGACACCGAGGCTTCAGAAAAATTTTCATCAAGATAACCTACAAGACCACCGACTACAGTTGAACCCGTTATGGAACCTTGTATTGCAATATCACTATAAGAAACCTCACCAGCGTCCGATCCGGAGTTATAAAAATGGCTAGTTATACCACCAACCATTTCACCTGTTATAGTAGCATTGCTCAGGCTAATGTTCGAAAAAGATAATGTTGAAAGATAAGTTCCAGATCCAACGACACCACCAGCATAGGCACCATTAATGCTGACATCGCTTATGGTAACATCGTTAACACCTTTCAATCCGTACGTATAGCCAATAACCGCACCAGCACTTGCATATGCATTTTCAGCTTCTACATTGACATTGCTAACCGTTATTGAGGACAAAACTACGTTTCCATCAAATTCAACATCCGCAAAAATGGCTGCCGCCTTATCGGCACCTTTAAAGTCGGAACTATCTACAGCAATATTGGAGAACTCGCCAGACAAGGTCGTAGAGGGAGCATTCTGCAATATATTGACTTTATCTCCCTTAAAGTAAACATGCTTGAAAGCGACATCTTTAAAAGAAGCCGTTCCACGCATTAAGGCAAAATATGCATCCGCAGTTGAAATCTTGCAAAGCCCGGATATTGTATGACGCACGCCGGATTCGCTTGTAATCTGGTCTCCATCGCCCAATTCCAAATACTGGCCCTTGAACGCGTTAGGTGCGTCAACACAATCAGTCGTTCCGTTATTATCGTACGTACCAGCAAATTCAATGTCGGAGGTCAAGACAATGGAACGATTAAAGCTATAATCAAGCCAATTCTGAGCGTAAGTGCGGGCATCGTTGCCGGTACCATCATACCAGTATTCGAAGCAATTTTCATTGTCAACACTGAATGTGGTTTGGTACAAATTTAATACATCTGTGTTTGCTTTTTTAAAACAGAAGAGTTTTTTCGCTTCGCCGGCATACCACCGCTGAATGGTAGAGAATGTTCCATCTTCCAAAATTTCGTTGCCATTTCCATCCACAAATAAAAAATCTTGCCCGAAAGCGTTTCCACCCGTTGTACGTATAGTTTGCACATCACTCTTGAAATCAGTAGATAATTCGCCATTTTCGTCGGTGTAGATAGTAATACCAGTCTTATTAACCGATTCATTCCAATCCATGTTATCATGATCAAAAGTTTTTTGTATAGGCCCCGGCTGATTCGTCAATTGGGCAGAAGCGAGATAAGATTGCAAATCTGTAGTTTCTAAAACAACCAGATGATTTGGCTTGTCAGAACCTTTTGCAAATGTCGGAAGTCCACCACCTTTCGAAACCCATATAGCCTCTTGTCCTCTTGACTCCAAATTATAGTTCAAAAGCGCCGCAAAAAGCCCCGATTTCATATCCGATTCAGAGGCTACACCATTCGCAATTCGATCCAAAGCATAATAATCGTTTTGTAAACGGCCCAAAAAGAAATCCGTATATGTTCCCAAAACTTGCGGCGTAGGCATACTTCCAGTTTCAGTCATTATATTGACATAGTATCCCAACGATCCACTAGCAGTATAATTCGTCGTCGGATTACGGACGTTGCCAAAAATGTTATTATCAAAGTAACTACCAACAGACCAAGGATTACTGTTATTAGTATAATTGCCTACACCTAATCCGCCCATATCACTCGTTTCTGGAATAGAATTGTTATTGTAAACAACACTTTCTCCAAAATGGAAATTGTTATAAAGGGAGTCATTTGAGTCGAAAGACTTTGATTGGCCTATGATATAGCCACTGCCAGATATACCTTTCACTTCAGCAAAAATCAAGCCCACTGAATAGGTGTTTTTTACAACAGTATGTTTAGGGTTTTGACCATGGTCCTCGTCATCATCTACTTGGCCAATTATACCGCCTGAAAAGCCATACGAACTAAGAACCATAGCATGTTCGACACTGGCTTTGGAGACAAGCAAATTACTATTTTTTGAAATGCCCACAATACCGCCAGAAGCTCCTCCAGCAATATTCATATTCGAAATAACACCAACATTGACACTGGCTCCAGATACTTTCAAATCAATATTCTGAACACAGCCAACAACACCACCAGCATCTAAACCGCCGCCAATAAAGCCATTATTGCCACTTTCAACTACGACATTGGAAATATTTGTAATATTATCGCTTGCATATCCAACGACACCACCTATATTATAGGATTGCGCCCTTTCGTTGAATTTGACATTGACATCGGCAATCGTCACGTTAGCATTTTCAACCATGGCAGTAACGCCACCAAAGACTCCTTTAGTAAGTGATGACGTTATTTCTCCTAATTCGATTGTCGAATTCGAAATTACCACTTCGCTGCCACTGTGCACAGAACCAACAATGCCACCTCCATCAAGCTCGTAACTAGAAGGATAATAATTAGAAGCAATGTCTTCTTTTCCTATACTCAAATTCGTTAAATGAACATCGGATATCGAAACAATGCTACTCTTTATCTCACGAATAACTCCACCAAAACCAGATCCTTCTGTTTCGCTTTGAAACATATCATACGAAATATTTTCCAGCGTCACAGTTTGGATTGAACAAGAATTGTTAGTAGAATTTGCTGGATGCTCGATAAAATTAATCAAGCCGCCCACACTGGCACCTTTGAAATAAGCGTTTTCAACAGTTACGTCTTTAACGGCTGCGGCATTACTCATTTTTTTTGCCAAAATGGCTAATTCCGTATCGGCAGTCGTTCCAATTAAATGAACGTTCGTAAACTTCACGTTACCAAATTCATATGCCCCATGAATTTCCTCAAAAAGAGCAAAATTTGAGGTTCCTTCATAGCACAAACCTTGAATCGTGTGATTTTGCCCGTCGAAACCGGCATGGTCTGGACCTAACATGCCCACATTCAAGTTACATATTTTGTTCCGAGAATCATAGCCTAAATTGAGGTCACCGGCCAAGACGATTTTACTAATGTTGTTGTCGTTAGAAGTCTCTTCCAAAGCTGACCGAACGCCTATTGTCGTTGCATTTCCCAAAGACTGGTCAAGCCAGCATTTGAAATCCTGTCCGTCAACGGGGTTATCATTTTGAACCTGCGACAATTCGCACACGCGACTCGAACCGGTCCCTGAACATTCCAAATGAAAAAACCAGTTATCGGCAAGGCACCCCAAACCCGAAAAAGTCGGATTCGGAACCGCAGCATGCGCAAATGAAACGCCCCCCAACACACTCAAAATGAGAAGATTGGCCAAAAAGAAGAAAAGCGAGGTTTTATGTTTCATAAAAAAACTTCAAAAACGGTATTTTTGACCAAAATAATTAAAATATCACATAAATGCAAGATTATTTCTTTTAACAAACTTCGTTTGTGAAAAGAATCAACGTAAAAAATTTTTTAATGAGTATTTTACAACGGAAATGTTATGCGTTCAAAAAAAGGTGTTGCGAAGGGGCTCGTATAGGCTTTGTTTATAACGAATGAAGTATTATTTTTTCAAATAAGTTTTAATTGTAAAATCAATGACGTAAAAATTTTTTTTGTGAGTAATTTTGGGTAAAAGTGTTATGCGTTATGGTATCTGTGAAAATTCCGCAAAATTTTCGCAAAAACGCAAAATGATAATTGAATTTTTCTGTGCAGAAAGGAAGGTGCGAGAGTTTGTCTGGTTTGAATTGTAAAAAAGCAAGGGTGAAGAAAATTTTGGTGAGTAATTTTGGAGGAAGTGTTTTGCTTAGGGGAAAGTGTTTCGCAGGAGGAAATGTGTTTCGCAGGAGAGTATCGTGTTCCGCAAGGGATTCTGCGATCGCGACAGCCACACGCCCTCGAATCCGTCATCCTGGAGAGTTCGTAGAACCCGATAGGATCCAATTAAATCTTGTAATGCGAATGCTGAAATTGACTAGATCCTTCGTCCCGGTGGTCCTCAGGATGACGGCTTTGGGTATTGCTCATACCCCAAAGGAAGCCGATGGCGACCGTGCCCACAATCCCATGGTTCGGCAAAAGGTTGGTGAGCCTGTCGAACCACACCAACCGGTTCATCGTTTAGCGGGCAACCCCACACCCCATACCCCTTAAATTTTTTTACAAAAAAGTCTTGGACAAAACGGTCAAAAAAGCGTGTTAAAGATATAGAAGCCCCTCGAAAATTTTTAACAAAGGACTTGAATGACCAGAGAAGAATTTGCTCGCTTCCTCGAAAAACTCAGGAAAGCGGACGAAAAAGGCGAAGACACCGACGCTATCGTGAAAACGCATGAAAAACACAACGTCTATTTTTATAATGATGCCTGCATCAAGAAAATTTTGGCGAGCGAGAAGAACATCGCCCTCACG
>NZ_JAFWOM010000048.1 GCF_017545445.1 Fibrobacter sp. | reverse complement strand
ATAAATATAAATTTGACTATCATTTTCATTCATAGTCATTACATGGTAATATTTTTTTATTCCATTAAATGCAGTTTCAAGACATTTTTCTGCCTCGGCTTCATTTTCATTTTCTAAAAAATTATCACTTGCTTTCATTAAAGCTTTTATTCCGTCTTCATATGAATGATTCTTATTATAAGAAGCATAAGCTTTTTCTATTGAATCATATGCATCAGAAGGAGATTTTGATTTTAAATATATATTACTTATTTTTTCGTACTCTTTTGCTTCTTCCCAAAAACTTTCTTCTTTTTGGAAACAGTTTATTAAACTTTGACGAGCTTCTAATTCTTTTTCGAAATTATTAGAATTGTGAAATTCATCTGCTGATGTTTTTAAATAAGGAATCGCACTTGTATAATCGGGACTGAAACGACATTTTAAACAAGATGTTTTTAAATAATTTATTCCTTTTTTGTATTCTTTTAAAGCATTTTTTTCTGACATATTTTTTAAAATTTAATTTATAGAGATATATTAAAACAGGGCTCAACGAAGGTTCTGGTTTTGTAGAAACGCAACATGGCCAATTGCCGATTCCCGTTCCGGCGGTAGCGCACATTGCAGAAGCAGCGAGCATCGCACTTCACATCACCGAAACGAAAGGCGAAATGGTTACACCCACGGGAGCCGGTATCGTCGCAGCTCTGCGGACACAAGAAACACTCCCCGCAGGCTACAAAATTTTAAAATCGGGCATAGGTCTCGGCAAGCGCGATTTCGGGCGTGCAAACTTCTTGCGGGCACAAATCATCGAGGACTCCGCAGGCGACAAATGCGGCGACGCAACATCCAGTGCCACAGGCTGCACCCCCGCAGATTGCAACGTTTTCCAGATTGAAGCGAACATCGACGATTCCACTCCCGAAGAATTGGGCTACGCCATGGACAAACTCTTCGAGGCGGGTGCCCGCGATGTCCATTTTATCCCCTGCTACATGAAGAAAAACCGCATGGGCACTCTCCTGTGCGCTCTCGCCGACAACGAGCACCTGGCCGCCGTAGAGAAAGCCATTTTCTTGCATACATCGACCGTCGGCGTACGCCGTTTCCCCGTAGAACGCACCTGCATGGCCCGCAGCATCTTCGAAGTCGAAACGGAATTCGGCAAGGTTCGCGTCAAGAAGTCCGTCCTAGGCGACATCGAAAAAATCAAACCCGAATTTGACGACCTGAAAGCATGCGCCGACAAGGCGGGCGTTCCCATTCGCGAAATCCAGAAAGAGGTCGAGAAGAAACTGCACTAAAAGCGAGTTGTCAATCCGCAATTTTTGTATTTTACTTTACATGGAAAGCTTGAGCCAAAAGTTTGAAAAACTGAAAGCCCTCTTGCGCGAAATGGACCGCGTCGCCATCGCATTTTCTGCCGGCGTAGATTCCACGTTCCTTGCGAAAGTCGCCCACGACACTCTGGGCGACAACATAGTCGCCTACACAGTCCAGGCGGGAATGGTCCCTGAACGCGAAATCGCATTTTCCCGAGAGTTCTGCAAGTTGCACGGAATCCCGCAACAGCTGATAGAAGTTGACGAAATGCAGGTAGAAGGCTTTGCCGAAAACTCCAGGGAACGCTGCTACTTCTGCAAGCGCAACCTGTTTTCGAAAATTGCAGAATGCGCAAAGGCCGCAGGATTTTCAGTCGTCTGCGAAGGCAGCAATGCCGATGACATTCACGATTACCGCCCCGGAATGCGCGCCCTCCAGGAACTCGGCATCAGGAGCCCCCTCCTGGAATGCGGACTCGCTAAAGCAGACATCCGCGAACTTTCGCACCAACTAGATTTACCCACATGGGACAAACCTTCCTTCGCCTGCCTTGCAAGCCGCATCCCTTATGGAGAACCCATTTCCCGGGAAAAGCTTTCCATGATATCAAATGCGGAACAACTGCTTTTTGAACTGGGCTTCAAGCAGTTCCGCGTGCGCCTGCACGGCAACCTCGCGCGCATCGAGGTGTTGCCCGAAGATTTCGATACGGTACTAAAAAATCGCGACCAGATTCTCGCGGCCTTCAAGAAAATAGGATTTACCTACATCTCGCTAGACCTGCAGGGCTTTCGCAGCGGCAGCATGAACGAGACTTTAGCCGCGAAGTAATGAAAAATTGAATTAAAAGCCCCCTCGTTTTTCCGAGGGAGCCTTTTTGACGATATGTCCGTTTATTTCACGAAAACGGCGAGAAGTTTATGCGCCTCGTCGCCTTCGGCAAATCGAATTCCACCTACGTTATGGTACTCGAATCCCGAGAACTGCTGCAATTGCAGTGCCGCAAATTCGCGGTCCTGCGAATAGCAAAGGTTCAGGCGGAAATTTCCGTTGTCGCTTGTTTTAGGGTGGCCAATTCTTTGAATTGTCGCCTCCAAATCACTTGAAGGTGCCCCGACAATCGCCTGGATTTTTTGCCCTTCCGTGGGGCTAAACTCCAGGCATATTCCCACAACGGGTGAATTCGTCTTAGTGTAGGTGACGTTTGTCTTGAAACCGAAAAATTTCTTTTCGGTCTTGATATAGGGCTTATTGAAGAGGGCGTTAGCCATCTCCATCTTGGAAATGTTTTCCATGTTCTTTCTCTTTTTTAAAATGAATGATATCGCGAACCCGGTAAGGGCCGCGGCCATTTACTAGTGTTTAAGGCTTGGAGAAAGAACTTGCTAACAGAGCATTCGCTCTAGCGTGTAAACGTAATATTCTTTAGGTTTTTGATAAACTAGCGGTAAAGGGAAGCCGCAATGGATGCAAATAGTTGAGCGCGCGATTTTAGTCGCAAACGGTGTAGCCTGTTGTTTGGACGTTGCCGGACTGCGCCCGCCATAGCCTTGAAGGCTACCGCTTCGCGATGTCCGCAATGAAACCAGCCTGCCCGACCTGCGCGTAAGCAGTGTTGCATCAGCTGTTGATTCTCGAGACAGGTATAACGGATTATCGGCAAAATCGTGAGCGGTGAAAACTTTCTCACTTTCTGCAACCTGACCAAGTTCGGTGCCGTAATCGTAAACAAAAGAACCCTCGACAATAGCAGAAAGAATCGCGAATAACGCGACTGCAATCATCGAAAGGATGTTTTGTTTAATACGCTTCATTGTACTAATAATGTACAAATCTATACCTTCATGAGTTTCGCCACATAATGCACCACGACGGCAAACAACACAATGATGGCGATATAGTCCACGAAAAAGAGGGCGTTTCCCAGCCCCGATATGTCATCCCCGCGAAGGCGGGGATCTCCTATCGTCTTTTGCAAGGGGCTGGGTCGGGCTATATTTTAACGCACTTCGGGCGGCCCTTGCAAGCCGCCCGAAGTACTGTTAAAACCAAGCCTCGCTACGCAAGTCTTGTCCCCAAGGGGTCACTATCCCTAACGCGAAAGCAAACAGAGCTTACTCTCCCTTACATTTCACAGTAAGCGAGAACTAAAGAAGATTTTCCTAAAGCCCCTACAAAAGAAAAGATTTGAGATTTATCATTAATTTCAAATCTTTTTTAGGGAAATAGTTCCCTTACAAAAACAATTCAATTTTTTCAAAAAAGCAGAGTCGCCTGTCATTCTCAAGCGACTCTATTTTCCCCTTATAGATATAAAAATTATGCAGTATAATCACCATCTTTAGGTTTTAAATTTCCCGAAATGATGAGGATGAGGTCAATCAACCACATAATACCGAAAACACCTCCCGTAAGCAACTTGAGAACGCCCAATCCGGTATATCCCAGATAGAAACGATCTACACCAAGACCGCCTAAAAGAAGCGACAGAATTATAGCTGTTGTTTTATTTTTCACAACAATCTCCTTGGTTTAATCTTTCAAACATCTCACAGATGCATATGAATTTTTGTACTTCCAGTCAATATCTTGAAGGAACTCTCCGCCAATTCCCTGTTGAAATCTAAACAAAGCAGCCTTTGGAGCATACTCGCAGACATGACGGCCTCTCGTTACTTTATCATAGCAAGAAGTATTTTCATCTGCGAGCCACATTGCAAAATGATCCCCGGCACATCCCTCACTACAACAAATTCTTTTTCCTGTATCAAAATCTGTCATCATTTGGAGAGGTTTACATTTATCCAGCTCCCTGTATTCGCCAGTTCCTGAAGAACGAATACTCATACCAAATGTATTATCACATTGTTCCTGTCCATTGTTATAAGCCCAGTATTCCGGTTCACAGAGAGATACTCCATAGAACCACATATTCTGTACAACCCTTTGGCTTCTACCTCCATTCTGAGGGAAAATAAATTCTTTCAGATCCCCCTGAATCATTTCCAAATAAGAATCCTGCCAATTACCAGCATCTTTAAGGCTTTTAACCGAAATGTAGGTTAACAACACTTTCACATCTTCAACCGTTGGTATATGCCATCCCGCAGGGCAAATTCCTTGGTGTTTTTTTGAAATTGGTCTATCTTCGGTTCGGCTTTCCATGTCATAATCTTCTTTAGCCTCTTGCTTAATATCCATCGCAGAATTCCAAGTGTACAAGCGTCCGAAATCCTCACATCCCGCACATATGTTTTTGCCCTTGCCATTTTTCGACTTATAATTCAGATTCTCAGCCATCCATTCCTGTTTGCCAATTTTTACGGTCTTATACTCTCTCCCTTCATAAGAGATTTTCCCCTGTTTTACCTTGCCCGACTCGGCAAAGGCAATGGTTGAAAGCAATGTAAACGCCATAAGAATTTTAATTGTTTTCATTTTTTCCTCGCTGTATAATTACAGATTCTTTGTGTGTCATAAATCTCATCTTTTAAGATTCTCGGATTATGACTTTGGTCAAAAAGGTTTTGATATTGCTTGTAATCACTCTCGTCAACAGAGCACATTTTGTTATGAAAAATTTTGTATCCGCTCATCGTTGTAGAGTCCAAAGGACAATCTAGCTCCTTTGCAAATTCATATTTCTGCGTAAGGAACATATATTGCTTCAAGCAAACATTTACAACTTTTTGAGCCTGACCATAAGACACATCATATTTCATGGACAATTTTTTAATTTCTCTTCGTATTTTTACATTAGACAACTCATTATCATCCATTTCTTTTATCAATGACAAACATGTTTTTACAAGAGCCTCACGAAATCCTGATTTCGGTTTCCGCTTATTTTTTGATATAGATCTACCTAATTGGGATGCTCGGCCGAACTCTATGACAAATAGCTGGAGTTCTAGAAGCCTCATTTTTTCCAATTCAGATTTCAATTTGGTTTCTAACATATACTGCAAAAATTCTCTTCTATAAAAATGATCCTTGAAAAAAATTATAAAGAAGGTTGCCAAACGGCAACTTAAAATTTTGCAAAAACAGTTTTTTCCTCTATTTTAGCTTGAATTATGATATAAGGAAGCCAAACGGCAACCATAGGTCGGGGCTGATATACAAGCAAATCAAAGATTCTTTTGAAAATAGGTTGCCATACGGCAACTATTCAACATGGTCTATTCGCTAGCTTTGTAAATTATGCTAGACCCCGAAGTGACCATAAAGCACATTCGCGAAAACATCCGTCAAAAGATTCAGGATGCGGGCTATGCAACTATTGAAAAGTTTGCCTACGAGAACGGACTCACCAAATCAACCATTACAAGAGCTATCAACGGTTCTAGAAATCCCCGTCTTATAACGCTCATCGAAATAGCAAATGGTTTGGACATAAATCTATCCGAATTATTAGACCTACATCAAATAGAGTTTAATCAAGGGAAAAAGATTAAAACATTAAACCCTAAAAAATAAGTTTTCATTTTTACTTTCTGTAATGCGAATATTTAAGCATTACTTTCGCCACATAATGCACCGCGACGGCAAACAGCACGACGATGGCGATATAGTCCGCGAAAAAGAGAGCGTAGCCACGTTCCGCATCAAAGAAGAAGAAGGGCTGCTGCAGGAACATGTATTTCCAAAGCCCGCGAATCACAAAGGCGTAAATTCCGTAACCCGCCACGAGAGCGGCAACTATGCGAGTTGCGACAAGCGCCGCCTTTGACTTGAATGCGCCTGCAAGTCCCAAGCGGTTTGCAATCAGGCTTACATGCAGCCCGATGTGGAACGACATGAAGACGTAATACCAGTGGCTTGCGAGCAGGTGCGCCGTGCGGGAGAAGTTTGCGCCCGATTCAATTCCGAGGAATGCGAACACATGGTTCGAAAGCATGATGCCGCTCACCATCAAGAAAATCGCGCACAAAAAAATCCCGCAATTCACGACCGCCTGCAAGATGCGGAATGCGTTGTAGCGGCCCTTGAACAGCGAAAGAAAAAATCGCCGGTTCAGCGTGATGTGCACCGCCCACAGAACAAGCAGCACCACGCCCAGAATCTCGTGAACGGCCGTCGATTCAAAAAAATAATTGCCGCCCATCAGCACGAGCGTCGCGACCGTCATCGCGATATCAAGCGGCATACGGATTTTGGCGGAAATCGGCATATCAAGGAATATACATTATTTCGTCTTCACGCCGTTTTTCTCGAGCCACTTGGCCACATCTTTCGAGAGGCTCGAACCGCCGGAGTAATGCACCGAAAGGCCTTCGCCGATTT
>NZ_JAFWOM010000047.1 GCF_017545445.1 Fibrobacter sp. | reverse complement strand
ATCCTCTTTCAAGCCCTTTCTTGATAACGGCTTTTGAGCCACAATAAAAGCATTTTTTTTGTCATATAACAAAAATATCCCTCAAAGCCTGTAGCCATAAGGGATAGAAACGATTTTAGGTCTCCAAATGACACTTAAGCCATTTTTCTTGGTACCTGTTTCCAATTGTGCAGGTCCTGTTTGCACAAACTCAGAGTTCAATTTTTCAGCAACAAAATTTAAGAATCCTTCCGATGAGTATTCATCGTAAAACATGACCATGTTGTAGATGTTCCTTTTGCTGAACCCTTTCAGCGTAGGATCTTGCGTATGAATATAATCAGCAAGTTCGGCGACAACTTTTGTTCCCCATTCGTTGCACTTTATCTTTTGACTTACATATTGCCCAACAAACCACACTGAACTAAGGTGCTTTTCGTTTACTTCACTAACTGCCAGCGAACGCATTCTCTGAATCTGGTTTAAAATCGTTGAAAACTGCGATTGTAGAGCTTTTTCATTTACTTCTTTAGTCATTTGGTGTATTCCTTTTGGCAGTAAAATAGATTATTGGGACGGCAAGTGCAATAGCGATCGTTTCCTTCGATTGGACTAATGCTCCTTGCGTTATAGAGGGGCTGTTTTTGAGGGATTGGAAAATCAAAAGCTTTTTACTCAGACAATTAAATTTCTTTTCAAATTATTTTCTTCTTCGCGCATCGCTGCCCGAAATTTTTCAAAGCTCCCTTTTATCTCGGGAACTGTAAATGGCATGATGGTCAGCTTGATTGAATCGTCGTTATAAAGCGTCAAACTTGATGCTCGGTGCGTCTCATTGAACTTTACGGGATGAATTAAGAACCCCTGTTTTGATTTAAATCTAAACAGGTAGGCTAGCATTTGAAATGCATCATCGCGGCGTAAACCGCCATTTAGTTGCTTATACTTGGCGTCGATAATTGCTGTTGCTGAATCTACTTGGCCTTTTGCCGTGTTGCAACCTATCATAAAATCAGGGAAAACCCAACGTCGCTTTTGATTATCATCATTCCTAAATAGATATTGAGCCCCCTTACTAGTTCTATTGTTTGGATGGCGCAATTTTTCTTTGAATTGTTCTTCTAGCACGACATTCAAATATTCTTCCCAAAGACTTGCGCCGTCAAATAAAATTCCATTTATTTGATGTGTTGAATTTTCACCATAACTTAATTTTTTATGCATTAGAATTGCAATGCATAACTTGCGTAGAGGTTCGTATGCGGTATAATAAGGATGTGTTATTGGACGAAGATTTTTTGAGATGATTTGCTGACGGGTATTTCTACGATAACTTGATGTGGCTTGTTCGATGGTCTTTACATTATCGAATGTTTCGGAATAAACATCACCGCTTAAAATTGACTTTCCGAAAGAAAGCAAACGGATATATTCAATTGTGTGGCGTATCAACTGTGTGATGTTGTTATCCGTAGTGTATTCGCGTGTATGGTATGCGACCTTTCCATTGAAAGGAATGTTATACCGTATATGACGAGCGATATCGATTGGACCACGAACATTTGCATCGTTGTATTCTCGAGTTACGTATGCTCGATAAACGCCTTGTTTTAAAGCGTTGTTCAAGTAACCGGGGAACAGATAATACAAAAAATCAAAGAAAGAATCTTCGCCTGCATCGGTTCGTGGCGTGTATGCTACATTACAAATCTTTTGCAACATGTAGTGTAAAAAGTAATTCTTGTCATTTAAATCAAAACGCGAAGTAATATTGACTCGGATGTCGTTCTTGAGACTTATGAAGCCCATTATATTGCCTGTAGAAATCCTCGGCGTTGTTTCGTCTGAATAATCTACATTGAAAATAGCATCGTTATCTTTTAAATCTAATTCCTTTGAAAAGGGAGGATAGATGATGAATCTGAATTTTTCACTGGCTAACGATTTTAAATCTTTTCCGGCAATGCTGTCTAAAGCTCTTCGAATTTTTTCGGGAGACGAATCAAGAGCGAATACTTGATTTTGCGTATTGTCTTTTAGAGTAATTAACTTCACGATTAATTTTCGCTTATTTCGTCAGAAGAATCTTTTGTGTCTTCGTTCATGGAATATGCTTTTTCCAATTTTTTGAATTTTTCGCCACTTTCGTCAATGCCGCGTAAATATTCGCGGACAACGCCTTCGATATGGTATTCCCAAAGCTGTTGGAATCGTTGATTGGTATCACCGCTGTAGTTTTTGAGTTTTAAGAAATAAGCAGGGCCGATATCGTATGCTGAATAAAGTCCTTCTGTTTGTTCAATTGCAGCATTCAAAGATTGCATTCGTTTTATTGCTTCATCCGCATATTCTGCAATACCATTCTCGGTATCGCTTAGCATTTCAATGCGGTCATCAGCCTTGATTTCTTTGAATGCGAATCTACGACGCATTGCAAAATCCATGCTTTCGACGCTGCGATCAATGTCGTTCATTGTACCGATGATATACACGTTTTCGGGGACGAAGAAACCATTTTTGAAAAATTCATTATCTTTATTTTGGATTAGATTTTGGTATTGGGTATTGACCAAGCCTTTCTTTCCTCGATATCCTGGATCTATGGAAAAGAAAAGTTCACCGAAAATTTTGGATATCTCTCCACGATTTATTTCGTCTATGATAAATACAAAATTCTTCTTTTGGATGATGTTGTTTATTTTAGGAATGGTCTCGTTTTTCGAATTAATCCATTCTTTGATTTTATAGTAGAGAACGAATACATAAGAATCAGTTTGTAGATGGTGATTTCGGTTAAAAAACTTCTTTATGTCAGCAACAAATTTAGGTTCAACTTCGTTTGCTAACAAAAGAATCAAAACCTCTTTTGAAAAATTTAATTCACCTGATTTTGCATTTCCTGGAACAGAAACGAGAATGTCTGATTCGTTAAATGATATTGTAAAATGATTCTCTGTTTTTGATGTTTTCCAGTCCTCTTGTGAAATTTCACCATCTACAACAGCATCTAAAAAATCATCTACTTTCGAAGTCCAAAAGGCTTCTAATGATTGTTGTTCCTTTGATTTTGAACTATCTTCCAAGTTCTTTTGGGCTTTTTTACAAAATGTTTTAAAAATTCCATCTTTGAGTTCAAATCCATCGGCTTTGCCATTCTCCCCTTTGGCTGGTCGAAGTCCTTCTACAAAGTCTGTGTAGTCGTAGGATTGGTGGAATTGAACAAAGCCGATTTCTTCATCGGAACAGCCCATAGATTTAGCAATCTGTTTGGCTAAATATGTTTTACCGGTGCCCGGAGCGCCATGAAGAATGAGGTTATGGTTTGCTTGTAAAAGATTTTTACAGGCCTCTGTTGTCTTGTCAATCATTAGTTCAATCTCGGGCTTAATGTAATTTCCAAAAATGCTTTTGATAGCGTCGTTCCCATTAACAGGAAAGAGTGTTCCGAACCAACCTCCTTTATCCATTTTAGGACCCTTCCCATGGAATAGATTGTCGGTGTCTTTATTTATTTTTTCAAGGTTAACAATTCCATTTTCTTTATCTACAGAAGTAACTTTTGAAATTTGCCAAATTGTCAAATCATTAGTCCCGCCATAAGAATGAAATGCAAAGAAATCACCTTCTTTTATTTTTTTGATGTTGTCCCATGCTTGCTTTGCACCCTTGTTTGGAGATTCCCTATCCCATCCAATTCGCCAGTATTCATTTTTTTGAAATTCTTCTAATTTACTTTCTTTTCCGTCTTGCCATTTAATTCCACCGGACCAAAAACTAATTTCATCGTTCGGACGAGTCTTTTTCCATGCGTTGTAAGATAGAATGGGTATAGACTGGAGTTCTCCAGTATGGATTTTATCATTTAAAAAATCTAAAAGTTCATTATATTGCTGGGATTTCGGTTTCTTCTTATCTATTTGCCAAGAATATTTTTCTTTAAGATAGCTTGAGGTGTTATTGTCTAGTGGGCATAATTCTTCTGGTCTTATCCAGAAAAAAGCCATAGTCAATTTAGCTAACGCAATACCATCTATCTTTAAAGCATTGTCAAAATCAGAATCGTCAAACTTAGATTGTTGAACGTCAAAAAATAGTTTCCATAATAAATCTATATCATCTTGCTTGATTGCATAAACAGAGTTGATGTTGTTTAAAATGGGAATTCCATCCCAATCAGCTGGAGCAGAACTCTGTAGTTTAAATTTATCTTTGAAGTATGTGGCGATTTCATTTCGTCGTTGAAATGTAGAACGATTTAGCAATCCCAAAACTGTAAATGGATCTATATCGTTGATTTGTGAAAAAAGTTTATTTGTCAAATAATCACGGTATTTTTCTCGAATACCTTTTATGATTTTAATAAGAGTTTGACGATTTTCTCTGTATTCACATAATTTGTGGGCGAGTTCCTTAAAAAAGGGAATCCACGTAAAATTATTTGTTGTTGGTATGTCAGACATATAAACCTCTTTACTTTCAATTATACATTTTGTCGCTTGGTATTTTTTCGAAAATTGCGAAAATAAACCTTGATTGGGGATAATTGTATTTCAAAAACATACAACTGCGGCAAAGTTTGCACTATTGCTTATCGGAAATGCGTGCTTGCGGAAACGTGCGTCAATCTTTTTTGCAAAGGAAATAATTTTTTGACCGTCATCAGTACAATACATCATATAGCCGTGACATTTTTTGTTCAGAAATTTATAGTATTGGTAGCTTCCGTCGCAAAATGGAGCTTCTGTGGTTTCGTCAGGAAAACTTTGAATGACTTCCCTATTTTTTTCTATGAATGCCTTTATTTTATCTGCGAACGGCCTGCTTGTTGCTTCTAGCACATAAGAGCGTTTTTTACTATCGCTGTTCCCGAACATTGTGTATATTCTTCCGTCATCGTAAAGAAGAGTCCCTTCGCTTTCAGGTACGTAGGTCCCTTCATCAATGGTTTCGTAGATTGTTTGGCCTAGCGGCTTTTCAAAGAAAAGAATATCTTGCAACTTGTGGGTTTCACAAATGAATTTCTTTGCGTTTATGATGCTGTCGTCGGAGTCATAACAGGCATATTCTGCAATGTACCGAGCAAGGATTTTTTTGTCATAATTGCTCATGGTGTTGGCTACAAAATGCAGAAACTCCGAGATGTCTTGCGGAGATGTTTTTTCTTCGCAGACTTGCTTTTCGCATTCCCACGCGATTCGTTCAAAATCGGTCTTGTATGGGCATTTTTGTTGGGAGGGGGAATAGTGGTAACAATATTTCTTGTTTGTTTTTCTTTCTTCGCCCATGTGTATATCCTTATTTTTCTTTTTTAGTTTTTTTGAATACATGACCGCACTGTAAGCACATTAAATCGTCTTTACTGGCATCTTGATTGACATAATCCTCTGAAAGTGAATAAATTTCGCCGTCTTTCAGTGTATTCGCTTTGGAAAATTTCGTTTTTTTCTCAATTTTTATTTGACTAGCTATTATGCCTTCGCATTTGGGGCAAACGCTGTCTGCAATTAAAGCGTTTTCGTTTCCGACAACCATTAAAATCTTTTTAGATAGATTTATTCTTTCCGCTTCGCGATTTGACAAAATTTTATCTTTCAATTCTTTCGCATGTTCTTCGAAACCATTTTGATTCATGAACCTATGTATTGCATTGTAGTCTTCGTTACGGTTTTGAAAATTCTTGTATTCTTCGCGCAAACTCAGAATTTTATTCACTTCGTCTTCGGTGAATAATTGCAGTGGCTCGTTGTCTTCTAAATAGTGACCTAGGGCTTCTCCATAATGCCAACGTGAAAATTCTAGCATTTTTATAGAGGGTGAATTGCATTTGGGACAGTATGAAGATTTTTTTACGCCAATCCCTGCCTTCAACCATTTATGATTGCATGCTTCACAATGCTGGATGATTTTAATGGGTGGACCGTAAAGGATTCGTATTGTATTCTCAAAAGGTTTAAATTCTCCATTGCCCTTTTTGGTGCCACATTGATCGCAATATCGGGCCCCCTTCAACAGGGGTGCTTGGCAGTTTCCACAACGTCCACGATATTCTTTTGGCTTTCTATTTATCTTGACCATGATGATCCTTCAGCATTTTGAAAACGCAGTAATTGGGTTCGTTGTTTTGGAAGTTCCAGGTATGGGTTGAATCTCCCATGCAAAATTCCCTTTCGCTACATTGTTTGCATTGCGGGTTTAATTCCGCTTTATTTTGACGGAAAATTTCAAACCGATTTTTCCAAACATCTACGAAAGAATCTTTACAAATGTTTCCCTGTATTGTTAATTCGTTCCGTTCAATGTCCAGGCATGCTCCGATATCGCCATTTGCCATGACGCTTGCGATTTTAGTTCCCGCTCCGCATTGAAAGTAAAAATCGCGAACCATGTACTCGTATTGCATTCCGAGATAGTGAGAACAACCTAAATTAATTTCCATGTTATTGCTTGGATTGAATCGGGTCCGTTTAACGAAATCGAGCAGCATTTTGTATTCGTGAGCGTCGAGGAACATCGATGAATTGTCCTTGGCTCTGCCGATGGGTTCGATGTTCGCAATTTTCCATGATTCGATTTTCTCATCGCAAAGGAATTCGTATAGGATATCCAGTTCTTTTAGATTGTTTTTGTGGACAACGGTTACGACTTCAGGATATAACCCTGCTTTTTGCGCATTTCGGATACCTGTCAGCGCTTGTTGGAATGCATTTGGGGAACAACGAAAGTTGTTGTGAGTCTCTTCCAGACCGTCCAAGCTGATAGAGATTGTGTCCAGTCCGGCTTTCTTGAACTGTTCACCGACGGCTTCGGACAATAAGGTTCCGTTAGTCGTTATTCCGCAAGAAAAATTTAAATGCTTGGAATAGGCGATGATTTTGAAAAGCTCCTTGTTCAAAATAGGCTCTCCGCCTGTAATGCAAATGAAAATCTGTGATGCGTCGTATTCTTTAGCGACTTCGTCCAGCACTTTTTGGGCGGCTTTGAAAGGCAAGTAGTTACGGTTTGTGGATAGGCAGCCGCTGCCGCAATGCTTGCATTTTAAATTGCAACAATCGGTCACTTCAAGGAACAAATATGCGAGTTGCGGATTTTTCCACAACTTTCGCTGGTATTCTGCCAACGAGTGCATGTTTTTTCGTTTTGTCGCGTATAAATCTTTCATCATCTATAAATATACAATCGAAAAATGTCAAATTATGACTTTTTTAGGCGCTTGGAAAAATTTCGCTTTGTCTTACCTTCTTTAACATTTCTCCTCAATCATAACATTTCAAAATGTTATAATCGCGGAAAAATGTTATAATTAGTGAATTTGGCACAGAATTGCCAAATTCTAGTTTATAACTTGTTGACCCGTTGAAATCGCGTGTTAGATTTATTCTAAATACCACACGGTTTCGATTGTATCGCCGGCTTCGATATCGTCGGGCGTGTAGTCGATGGATTGGCTTTCTGGCATTTCGCAGTCGCATACTGCTAGCCGTTCTTCGTGGTAGTTAATGTCGATGCTCCGCTTAGAGTAATCCGCACTGATGATGCCGCCGAGCTTATGCCCCAATGTCGCTGCAATGACTTCAGCTTTTTCGCGAGCGTCTTTAACGGCGGTTTCCAAAATTTGGAGCTTGACGTCGTGGGTGTCTTTCTTGATGAAGGCGATGTTCACTTCGAGTTCGGGCCATGCTTTGCCGAGTGCGGACATGACTTTGGATGTGATGATGCTATCTAGCGGCAATTCGATAGCGAGTTTTTGGCGCAGTTTGAAGCCGACAAAGACGAACTTGTCTTCTTTGCGGTTCCACTCTGTTTCTTTGGTTATAGAAAAGTTCGTGGTTTTTAGCGAATCTTTCGGAATATTCAGTTTCTCAAGCGTTTCTCGCAGGTTTTTGTTTCCGACCGCGGCTTCGGCGTACGCCTTTTCGTACGTGTCGTGCAGGGAATCCACCTCGAAAGTGAGTTTCGTGGTGTCGGGGGCGGTTTTGACGAATCCTGTGCCCATGACGCGGATAGTTTTCTGTTCCTGGTTCATAAAGACCTCCATTGGGTTGTTTTTCGTAAATATATGTTTCTTTAATGTCATAAAATGACGTTTGATGTATGGTGCGTAAAAAGGATTTTCCAATCAAGTGGGGAATGACTGTGCGAGGCGGGGCTGACAGGTCTGTTTGCTTTTTATTACTTTTCTCTATATATCCTACCCACGGAGGTTCCCATGCCAAATACACTCCCTGATTCGATGACTGTCCACCCGATTGCGGGTTACGACAAGGAAATTTACGTGAAGCCGACGCTCAAAAATCCGCAGATTGTCGTGGGCGATTTCACTTACATTGCCGATAGCGATTTTGAGAGCCATGTGACGCATCTGTATCCGTGGAATGACGATAAGTTAATTATCGGAAAGTTCTGCCAAATTGCCGCGGGGGTGGAGTTCGTGATGAACGGGGCGAACCACCAGATGAATGCGGTTTCGACGTTCCCGTTCTATACGCTGCAAGGTTGGAATATGGCGGCGCCTGCCAAAGAGAATTTGCCGCTCAAAGGTGATACGGTGATTGGAAACGATGTGTGGATTGGGCAGAATGCGGTGATTTTGCCGGGAGTGCATATTGGCGATGGGGCGATTATCGGTGCGAATGCGGTCGTGGGGAGCAACGTGGAGCCTTACACGGTCGTGGTAGGGAACCCGGCACAGTTTATACGCAATCGTTTCGACGAGGAATTGACGGCACTTTTGCTCCGGTGGAAATGGTGGGACAAGTCCATCGAAGAAATCAATGAACTTATCCCGATTTTAACGAACCCTGATTTGACTATTGTCAAGTCGCAACTGAAAAAGTTGCTTAACCGAACAGCCAAATAATTAAGACTACGAAAAATATTGTGCCGAGACAGCCGCTGCACATGGCTTACCTCTTGTTGTTGCGGCGGCTGTAATCTTCATCGACTTTTGCTTTCCACTTGCGTTCGTTTACGCGGTTCAGTCGTATGTCGCTCATCAAGCTGCATTGGGCTTCGTACATGACGTTTATTCCTGCTTCGTCGTTTACAAAGTTGGCGGCACGGTCTTCGCAAATGCCGAAGCGTTTCGCTGTTTCGATAGCATCGATGTTTGCACCGAGAAAAATGAATTCCCAACCGTATTTCTGTTTTTGCCGTTCAACCATTTGCTTGACTCGTTCGGCGGTGTATTTGCGGCTGGCGTTTTCGTAGCCGTCCGTGATGATGACGAAAATTGTCTTTTCGGGGCGGTCTTCGTTGCGGGTGTACTTGTGTACGTTTCCGATGTGGTGAATGCCGCACCCGATGGCATCGAGAAGAGCCGTGCTGCCGCGTGGATAGTATTCTTTGTCGGTGAGCGGCTGAATGTTTGCAAGCGGAATGCGGTTGTGCAATACATCCATGCTGTCGTCGAAAAGTACGGTGGAGACGAATGCTTCGCCTGTTTCTTTTTTCTGTTTTTCGATGGTGCTGTTGAAACCGCCGATGGTGTCTTTTTCGAGTCCGCTCATGGAACCGCTGCGGTCGAGGATGAATACGATTTCGGTGAGTCCTTTTTTCATAATTGCCTCCATGCCGCTATTTGTGCGGCTTTTAGGGTGAACGGAAACAATTATAGATGCTGCGAAAACAAAAATGGTCGCCTCGCAGGCGACATTTTAAGAAGACTTTTTTGCTTTTATATGCCTAGCGTCGGTTGCTCAAATTTGAAAAGTGTGCTGTTGATTTCCCAAATATCGTATTTTTGTTGCTCGATAAAGTAAGTAACGATGAGGTCGCCTTTGTTGGAGGGTGAAAGTGCGAATCCTGCACGTGCGAGAAGGTCGTTTGTTTCGTCTAAATTCAGATGTAGTGCAATAGCGAGTGCTATGGCGGTCTTTTTTGTGGGCTTGTAATTTATGTTGCTGCGGATTTTAGAAAAATGCTTGCGATCTAGATTTGCCCGTTTATAGATTTCTACATCATTCATGTTTTTTTCGTGAATGAGACTGAATAGTTTATCGCAAAAAGTCTCGATTGGCTTCGCAAGAATGTCGTCAAGACTTTGGGATTCTTTAGCGGAGGCGTGGCAAATTGTATTGCTGCCCGGTTCTTTGTGGGGTCGTTCTTCGGCTAGGCTGAAGTATTCATGTATGGAATTATCTTGTGTAAGTGTTGCACTGCGTTGTGGATAACATCTATTAAAGCTTGGTATATTCTTGTATTTTTCTTGTACGTAATTATCGTCAATGAATGCTTGAATGTCGTTGCTTAGTTCTTCTGAAATTTCAAATGCTTTGCGGTCGAATACGACGAGCGTTACGCTCATTTCGTTAGCTTGTAAAAATTCGCTGATGGCGTGCAGTGCAATTTTTAGAGCGTTGTCTTTGGGAAAACGAAATACACCGCTCGATATTAGCGGAAATGCGATGGAGTTGCAACCGAGTTCCTTTGCCTTTTCTAGTGCTCTTCGGTAGCAATTCGTGAGTGCGAGTGCTTCTCCTGAATCGCCGTCATTCCACTTGGGGCCTACGGTGTGGATGATGTACTTTGCGTTCAGAGCGAATGCCGGGGTGACTGCGATTTCTGCGACTTGGAGCGGACCGACTTGTTCGCGTGCTTTTAACAAGTCATTGTAGCCAGCGGTCTCGTAAATATGGTATTCTGCGCCGCCTCCGCAAATGGGTTCTTTGTTTGCGGAGTTGACAATAACATCGGCTTTGACTTTCGAAATGTCGTCTCGTATAATTTTTAGGGACATGATGAATTCTCTTTGTTTAAGCCCTTGTCGCAGGTTTGCTTTGACCTTTTTTGAAAATTTATATTATTTTGGCTAAACGTAAGAACTTGAAAACAGGAGTGGAGCATGCGAGATGCCATTGCTTTCAATAAATATTTCTATATTCAAATTGACGAAAAAAAGGATAAAAAATAACTGGATTCTTCACATTCGTTCAAGCATCCCTTCGACAGGCTCAGGGACCTGAGCAAGTTCGTTGAGCTTGCCGAGACGAATGCCAAACCACTAACCACTAACCACTAATCACTAAAATATGGCCGAACAAAACAAAGCAGAAAAATTCGTTTTCTACATGTACAAGATGACCAAGTCCTATCCGCCTAACAAAGAGGTGCTGAAGGACATTTCTTTGAGCTTCTACTATGGCGCAAAGATTGGTATTATCGGCCAGAACGGTGCCGGTAAGTCAACGCTCCTCCGCATTATGGCGGGTATTGACAAGGAATTCCAGGGCGAAGCCTGGATTGAACCGGGCCGCACCGCGGGCTACTTGCCGCAGGAACCGCAACTTGACCCGAACCTGACCGTGAAGGAAAACGTGATGCAGGCTGTGGCCAAGAAACAGGCGATTCTTGACCGCTTCAACGAAATTTCCATGAAGTTTGCTGAACCGATGGAAGACGACGAGATGAACAAGCTTCTCGACGAACAGGCAAAGCTTCAGGACATCATCGATGCTCAGGACTTGTGGAGTCTCGACCGCAACATTGAAATTGCAATGGATGCTCTCCGCTGCCCGCCGGGCGATTGGCCGGTGACGAACCTTTCCGGTGGTGAAAAGCGCCGCGTGGCTCTTTGCCGCTTGCTCCTCGAAGAACCGGATTTGTTGCTCTTGGACGAACCGACGAACCACTTGGATGCCGAAACGGTTGCATGGCTCGAACGCCACCTCCGCGAATACAAGGGCTCCGTGATTCTCGTGACACATGACCGTTACTTCCTTGACAACGTAACGAACTGGATTTTGGAAATCGACCGCGGTCGCGGCATTCCTTGGGAAGGCAATTACGCCCAGTGGCTTGACCAGAAACTTGAACGCATGAAGAACGAAGAGAAGGGTGAATCTGACCGTCAGAAGCGCCTCGCTCGCGAACAGGAATGGGTCAAGCAGAGTCCGAAGGCTCGCCAGGCAAAGAGCAAGGCTCGTCTCAAGGCATACGAAGAACTCTTGGCTGAAGATTCCAAGGAACAGATCAAGGTGGCTCAGATCCACATTGCAAACGGCAAGCGCTTGGGCGATGTCGTTATTCAGGCGGAACATTTGCAGAAGGCCTTTGGCGAAAAGGTGCTGTTCGACGATTTGAACTTCAGCTTGCCGCGCTCGGGCATCGTGGGTATTATCGGTCCGAACGGTGCTGGTAAGACAACTTTGTTCAAGATGATCATGGGCCAGGAAAAGCCCGATGGCGGTACGCTTAAGATTGGCGAAACTGTCGAAATCATTAGCATGGAACAGGGCCGCGAAAGTCTCGATGATTCCAAGACGGTTTGGGAATCCATCACGGGTGGCAACGACGAAATCTTGGTGGGCGACCGCAAGATGAATGGCCGTGCTTATTGCGGTCTCTTCAACTTCACGGGTGCGGCCCAGCAGAAGAAGCTCTCGCAGCTCTCTGGTGGTGAACGCAACCGTGTGCTTATGGCGAAAAACCTGCAGAAGCCGGGCAACCTGTTGTTCCTCGACGAACCGACGAATGACTTGGATATTGAAACGTTGCAGGCTCTCGAACAGGCTATCCTCAAGTTCGCAGGCTGCGCCGTGATTATCTCGCATGACCGCTGGTTCCTCGACCGTATCGCAACGCACATCCTCGCTTACGAAGGCGATTCGAAGGTCGTGTGGTTCGAAGGCAACTGGAGCGAGTACGAAGCCGATCGCCGCAAGCGCCTCGGCGAAGACGCCGACAACCCGAAGCCGATCAAGTACAAGACGCTGACGAGGCAATAAGGCTTTGCCTTATCGCCTCAGTAGGAAGTAGACAGTAGGCGGTAGGCGGGTAGAGTTAAGCCACTATGCAAAAAGCAGGATTGATGTCCTGCTTTTTGCTTTTTTTATCGTTTTACATTTAGAAAGCCCAGTAAACGCCAATGCCGCCCAGAAACATCACTCCGGCTCCTCCGCCAATCATTGCTCCTGCGTTGCGGTTGTCTTCGTCATATAGCCATTCGAAGCCTAAACCTATAATAACAGCTCCTATAATCATAAGTCCAACACTATATACGCCGACTATGGGCTTTAACGGATTGAAATCCTGCTCTGCAGCATCCTCTGCTGCGAAGTCTGCTGCCATGCTACGATCTTCTTGCATTTTCAGAACAAGAGGCGCATTCAAGGAAACTGCAAAAGAGCTTGTTGCCAACAGCGAGATGCTTAAAATAAATACTGCTAAAAATTTCATGTAAGAAATATAACTACAAAACGGGACTCGAAAGAGTCCCTTTTTAAATGCTCTGTTGAGTCGTTTGCTTTACTCGAGCAGACCGAGAAGGCATGAGCCGAACTCAGCCGTATTGTCTCTGTTGACTCTTACGGCCTTGTTGTCCTTAACTTCGATGTAATCTTTGTATTCAGCCTTGCAAACTTCTTTGGTTACTTCGCTCATGTAAAAATAAGTGTAATTGCAGGAATTGCCGTTTGCTTCTACTGTTGCCTCGTAAGATCTGAAAATGTAGTATCGTGAGTCGCTCTGAATGTTATCATAACGGATAGAAACTGTTTGACCGAATGCCGTGATAGTTTCTGATGTACGAGTCTTTTCAAGAACCGTTATCCCGTACTCTTCCTTGGCAGAAGCGACTTGGTCACCGCCTCGTGTAAACAAGTAGTCGCCATAGGCGTTGCCTAAATGAATGAACTTGTAACGGAAGAAAAGTTGGTCGTAAATCCAGGCGGTCATTTCTGATTCAGTATAATCCCAGTCGGTAAAGCTGTTGTCTTCAATAAATAGGCAGTTCTCGGAAATGTCGAAATGGTCGGGAGAGGTTGAACTTTCTTCGTCTTCTTTTACTAAGGAACCATTGATGAACCTGTATCCGGGAAGGACCTCCCATCGAGCTGAAAGATTCCCGTTTTTGCCGCCGACTAGCACGATTTCTTGAAAACCGTCGCCTCGTGCTGCGAGAATCAAAGTGTCTCCGACGAACTGGTAGTCATAAACGAGGTCGCGTTCCCTAGTTTCACCAGTGAATGTGAAAACATCTCCAACGACAGTGCATTCATTCCGCGTGCTTGATAAGTGCGCTGTCATGGTGCTTTGAACATCGTCAATTGTGATTTTTATGGAGGGGTCGGTGCATGAGCCTGCAACTTCTGATTTCTTTTCTGTATTCGTCGGGGTTGAGCTGTCCCCACAGGCGAAAAGGCAAAAACTGCTGGCGATGATAAAAAGATGATGAAAACGCATATATTTCTCGTTTTTTTTGTAAAGAAAGATTGTTGTTACTTTATGTAATATACATTTTTTGGGGATTATCAACTGATTAGACGTGAAAACTGCTGACAAAATGTGAAAATATGCTACTAAAAGTGAAAAAATCTCGATTTAGTAGCATTATGTCTAGATAAATTAAACGAAGTTTGGGCCGATTTCGTATTTGCCTGTTGGGTTTGTGCTACTAAACTCATCGAAATGCGAATTTAGTAGCACGTGAAAAGGCTTTTTGCTCAAAATTTTTGCAGACAAAAGAAATTTTATGCTACTAAAACGGCCAAAATTCAAAATTAGTAGCACCAAATGGCCAAAATCGCATTTATGAGAGCACATTTTTACTAAGTTCTAAGCTGGATTGCCGCGTCCCCCTACAGGGTCCTCGCAATGACATTGTGCCACATGCTATCCACTGCCTACTTCTAACTACCTACCACCTATTACCTAAAACCTAATACCTAACCCATGCTTCACATTCTCAAACACGAACTTCGCTTGATATTCCGGGAGCCTCGCTTCTGGATTCCGTTCATCATCCCGCCGGTGATTCTTGCGGCAAGCCAGGCGATTGCGGTTTCGCGATACGGTGGCGAAATCATGAAGGGCATGGAAGGCTACATGATGCTTTTGCTTGGTTGCCTTATGGCTCCGATGGGTGCACCTTTGGCGGCGGACTCATTCGCGGGCGAGCGTGAACGCAATTCGCTTGAACTTTTGCAGCTTTCTCCAATTGCTCCGGCAAAACTCTTTTGGGGGAAGTTGTTGGCCGTTATTCCGTTCCCGATTATTTTTTCGCTGATGACGCAAGGGGCGTATTGGCTTGGACATCCCGAAATTCCTATGGTTGCCGCTGTGGCTTCGGTTCTCGGTGCACTTTCTGCGGTGTTACTTGTGAATTCATTTACGCTTTCGTTGTCTTTAAAGGCGAAAACGGTGCGGTCGGCAACGCAGCTTTCGCTTTTCTTTGTGGTTCCAATTCTTTTGCTGGTGCAATTGGGGCATGAAATTTTTTTGCAAAGTTTACTCCTTCCGTTAATGATTTTTGCGTTATCTGTAGTGGCTTGTCTCATGATGACTTTTCTGGGCCTGAGAAAATTTGTAAGTTTATAAGAGAAAACTACAAAAGGGAGAAAAAATGAAAAAGCTTTTGCTTGCACTTGGAATGCTTACAATGTTTGCTGTTACCGCTTGTGATGATTCCGCATCAAGTGGCGACAGTAATGATTCTGGCTCGAAATCATCGAGTATATCAAAGGGGAGTTTCCCGCCAAACGGGGATGAAAGTTTCTATTGCATCGTTACGGATGGTAGAAAAGAAGACGGCTCGTACTGGAAACAGATCCGGTTGAATATCCCGAAATACAAAGGCTTTGTGGAAAATTTTACGTTTGACGAGAACGGCAACGGGACGCAGTATTACGAGGATGCCCAATATTATATAACGCCTTATGAAAAAACTGCCATGTGTTTGGAATTCGAAGATGCGATAAAACAACAAGCTCATAAGAGAAACTTTACCGAAACCTATTGCGAAAACGGCGTTTCATATTTTGTTATTAGTTTCCGGAACGTGAATTTGGGATCGCTTAATTCGGCGATTAGTGATTACGAAAGCGATTGTGAAAATTATGAGCGAATGTGGAAAGAAGGTGAATACGACGAGGTCATTGAAAGAAGAACTTTGAGATAAACGAGTATGGAGAAGGCTTCCATGTTAAATGGAAGCCTTCATAAACGGGTAGTTATAAGCCGGGTTCTGTACTCCAAATGTTACCATCGGAGCGATGACCATCTCTCTGGACGAATCGTTACCGACCGCCTCAAGCGACCTACCCGGATATCCAGCTGGCACGGGCCGCACCAGGTTCTTGCGAACGGAATCCTGCTTGGTCTTGCACCGGATGAGGTTTACCATGCCATCCCTGTCACCAGGAATGCGGTGAGCTCTTACCTCGCCGTTTCACCCTTACCGCGCTGAACCGAAATTCAAGCGAGGCGGTTTGCTTTCTGTTGCACTTTCTGTCGCGTTTCCGCGCCTGGACGTTATCCAGCATCATGCCCTGCGGTGCCCGGACTTTCCTCCAGCCGTGAAGCCGGCGGCCATCCGCTACCCGTTTTAAATGTAGAAAATGCGTAACAAATGTTCAAGATATATCTGCGATGTGTGGGTCTGTTGTTTTGGAGATATCCATCGATTTTAAATCTTAATTCTAATTTTCTTCTGCTTGTAAATGGATTGTCCGCCGTTGCAGATGTAGGCGACGGTGCAGACGATGAAGAATGCGGGGAGGCAATTGAATCCGAAAATTTCTCCGGCGATGAGGATGGGGGCCCAGAGCGTGTTGCTTGCGCTTGCGAACACGGCGGCAAAGCCGAGCGCTGCGGAGAGGGCAACGGGCATCCCGAACATGCTTGCGATGAAAATTCCGAAAGTAGCGCCGATGGCGAAAAGCGGGGTGACGACACCGCCGATGAATCCGGCGGAAAGCGTGAGAATTGTAAGGGCGAATTTCAGAATCCAGTCGTACCCGTGAATCCCGGCTACGGTTCCTATCACGTTCTCAGCGGCAGTTCCAACTGCGTCAATGGTTCCGGCAGCGGTTCCAACGGCATTCGCGGCATCACCAGCAGCATTGGCTGAAACAAAACACATATCCAGCAAGTTTGTTCCAAGTCCAGCGTAACGCCCTTGGAAAAACACGAGCAGCAAAGCGCTTATTCCAACGCCCATAATGGCGATTCGCTTGATGTTGTTTGGGAACTTCTTTGCGAAAAAGTTCTGCGAGAGTCCAAGGAGTTTTGCGAATCCGCCGCCGACAATGCCAAACAAAATTCCCATCAGCGCGAGCTTTACGAGGAACTTTCCGTCGAGCGAGCCTTCATTCGTGAAAATGCTTGCCGAGAATCCGCTTGCATCAAGAAGCGAACTTAAATCGACGTTGAACTTGTGGAATCCGAGCACGCTTGCGACTTTGCAGGCGGTGAATGCGGCTGCTGCTGCGGGCAACAATGCGGAAAGTTCCAAATGCCCGACGAGCAATACTTCCAAAGCGAATGCGGTGGCGGCCATTGGGGCTTGGAAAATTCCTGCGAAACCTGCGGCAAGCCCGGTCACGAGCATGATGTGCGCTGCGTTTTCAAATGGCAACTTTTTGCTTATGTTGTACGAAAGTGCGGAACCGATTTGCATGGCTGCCCCTTCGCGGCCAGCGCTTCCGCCAAAGAGTTGTGTAAGCCAAGTGCTCACGGCTGCCATCGGAATGGCGACGAGCGGAAAGTCCGTTTCTTTATTGAGTCCGACGGCGAACACTTGGTCCATGCCGCGTTCCGTCCAGCGACCCCATTTCTTATAAGCGAATGCGATTGCTGCTCCGCCGAGCGCAAGTGCAGGAATAATGTATAGCGGATTTGCGTCGCGGATTGCAGAAAGCCTGTCGCTGATATCGCCGAAGCATGCGGTGAGTGCGCCGATGACTGCGCCGAGCGTGATTCCGATCACTACGAATGTCGGTGTCGCAAGCCACTTGAGCATTTTTTCCTTGATGCGTTCTTTCGCCATCTTCATCATCTGCTCCTTCATTTCGGGGCTGAACTGGTTGAACTGCTGGCTCGCTTTGCTGAAGTCACTGAAATTCATGAGAAATCCTGTAGTTGTGCAACTAAAATTTTTCGTGACAAAAATAGCAAAAAAGAAATTGTGCGGAAGGTCACGTTTTCTTCTGCCGAAAAGCGGATTGAACCCCATAAATTCTAGGAAAACGGGACTTCTAGTTCCGCTTTTTTGTGTGTTGTCAAATGCTCAATCCTTTTACAACGTTCATTAAAAAAAAGAGTTATTTGCGGGTCATCTCGATATATAATTAAGCAAAGGATTGGATTGGTGTATCGCTCAAAATGTATCGCTTAAAATTAAAGGTATATGGAAATGAAATCTTTAGCGAAAGTAGCGCTATGCGGGGTGGGTTTAGGTTTAGTTTTGACCGCTTGCGGTGATGATTCTACGGCATTAACAAGCCCGTTGGGGCCTGATACCAGTGAGGTCAGTTCCGATTCCAATGGCGGCGTTGGTGTTCTTTCTAGTGCGATGGGTTCTGTGCCAGGGCTTTCTTCTGCTGTTGTGGCAACCTCTGCTACTACGCCGGGACAGTCTTCTCCTGCACAGCCGACTTCTTCTGCGGGGCGTGCTGCTCCGGGGTCAAGTGCGTCTGCTCCGACTTCGAGTGCGGCGATTCCTCCGGCATCGAGTGCCACTACGGTTATTCCGCATTTCGAAGGGAATAGTCCGATATTCTTCTCGGAAGTTTCTCCGATGAATGCAAACTTCAAGGACAACGATGGTAACGATCCGGGGTGGGTTGAATTTTACAACTCGTCAGACAAGCCTGTCGATTTGAAGGGTTATGCGTTGACGAACGATTTGTCCGATGCACGTCGCTGGGTTTTTGGCAACGTGAAAGTTCCTGCCAAGAGCTACCTGATTGTGTTCCTTTCGGGCAAGAATTATCCCGATTACATCCTTCCGTCGGATTCTCTCAACATGATGAGTTCGGATTGCAGTTCTGAATCTGCGGCAGGGTCGGGCGGCTTCAATTTCCCTGGCATGGGCGGTGATTGGGGCGGCGGGATGCCTGGCATGGGCGGTAATCCCGGTGGCGGTGCTGGAGGTAACACGTCTGGCAACAATGTCGAAAATTTGCAGGGGAAGTCATCGCTCTGCTTTAACGAAGGCGGTGCTAATCAGGCTGGCGCTGTGATGAAGGTTGCGCAGGGCGGCAGTTATTCGCGTGTGGTGGTCAAGACCGGCAATGCGTCGAAGCTTAGCAAAGTGAACCAGCTTGTGGTCCGCGGCTTCATCACCAAGAATCACAAGATTCGCGTGAATTTCAAGGAAGGTGATTCGCTCAGCAATTGGAGCGGCAAGAACCTTCGCGGTACGGGCGATCTTTCGTCGGTGTATTACGTTCGTTTAGAAGACAATGCAAAAGACCTGAATCGCAACAAAGTAACTGCAACGACTTTTGCGACCGAAACTCAGGGCAGCGAATCTACGACAATCCAGATAACGTCGTATGTCGCTCGCAATCGCGGACACGAACCTCATGCTTCGTTCAAAGTAGGCAAGGATGGCGGTGCGCTGTACTTTATAAATGCCGAAAACGCGATGCTCGACTCCGTGCGTTTCGGAGCCGTTCCGACGAATGCTTCTTGGTCGCGTGACGGTGCCGGCAAGTGGGGCTTTGCGACTCCTTCGCCTTATGGCAATACGTCGGGCGAGGTTTTTGCAGAACAGGTTCAGGTCGCCGAAGTCAATATTCCGCCTTCCGGTTTCTATTCTTCTGCGGTGACAGTGACGTTCCCGGCAGGCACTCGCTGCGAACAGGGCGGTAAGGAACCGACTGCAAATTCACCGGCGGCACAAACGACGATGAACATCAGCTCTACAACTGTATTGCGTTGCCGTACTTATTCTAGCGGCTCTTATCCGAGCGAAGAAATCAACCGCACTTACGTTTTTGAACAGCAGCCATCTCTTGCCGCGATATTCGTGACGACCGATCCGCTTTCGATGTTCAGCCCGGATTCCGGCCTTTACATGACGGGTAATGGTGCTGCAATGATGGATCCGAAGAAGGGCGCGAATTTCTGGAGCAACCGCGAACTCCAGGTTTATGTGGAAATGTTCGAACCGGGTAAGCCCAAGACTCCTGCGTTTGGCATCATGGGCGATTACAAGATTACGGGGCAGTATAGCCGTGCAAAAGAAAAGAAGTCTTTTGCTATCACGTTGCGTGAGGAATACGGCGACAAACGCTTGAAATACCCGCTGTTCCCGGATCATCCGGAACTCACGAAGTTCAAGGCTTTCTCGCTCAGGAACTTCGGTAACAACAGTGGTGACGACTATTTGCGCGACCGTCTGGGCACCTCGATGACGGATGGTCTTGGCGTGGATTATCAGCGTGGCCGTTACGTTATCGTGTATTACAATGGCAAGTATTACGGCATCCATGACTTGCGCGAACGCAACAACGAATACTATTACGAAACCAAGTACGGTTACGACCCGAACGATATCGACCTTCTTGAAACGTCTGCCAGCGGTACAGATGAGGCGAGCACAGGTTCTTCTGCAGATTACAAGGCTATGATTGAATGGCTGCGTAGCAACAGTCTCTCGTCTGATGCCAACTACAAGAAGGTTGCGGACCAGATTGATATCGACAACTATATCAATTACATGCAGGCAGAAATGTTCTTGAACAATAGTGACTGGCCACATAACAACATAAAGAAGTGGCGTGTTGCAAGCCAGAAAACCAAGTGGAAATGGTTCCTGTACGATACGGACTTTGGCTTTGGTGTGTCATACAATACGCAGAACGGCAACGTATTCAGCTACGTGACTAACGAAAACGGTACAAACGGTATGGGAGGCTTCAACTTTGGCGACTTCGGTGGTGGCATGGGTGGAGACTTCGGTGGTGGCATGGGCGGCGATTTCCCGGGCATGGGTGGTGGCAACTGGGGCGGCGGCATGGGCGGTCAGCAACCGCAGATGGCTGTAGGTGCTTCGACCTCCGTGCATACGATTCTCATGATTCGTTTGCTCGAGAACGAGGGCTTCAAGAATGCTTTCATCAACCGCTTTAGCGTGCTCCTTTCGATGAACTTCTCTGCAGAAAGGCTCCTGAAGCGCATTAACGAATTGCAGTCGCAGGTGGAATCCGAAATGGCTCGCGATCAGCAATTCTGGAACTATAATGCTTCTAGCATGAGCAACAACTTGCAAACTATAAAGAATTTCGCTCAGTCGCGTCAGGCTACGGTTCGTGAGCAGATGGAGTCTCATTTCTCGTTAAGTTCGCCAGTTGAAATGACGATTAGCTCGCAGGGTTCGGGTACAGTTCTCGTAGATGGCCTCCCGCTGGATCAATCGTCGATGCGGTTGACGTTCTACACGGGAGTGTCGGTGACGCTTACGGCAAGGGCCGGCTCCGGGGCAACGTTCACGGGCTGGAGCGACGGCGTGACGGATGCGACCCGCAAGGTGAATCCGGGCGAAGTGACCTCGCTTACCGCCGTGTTCAAGTAATCGGAATCGCTGCTGATTTAAATTTCATCCATAGAACATTGAAGGCTAAACGGAAAATCCGCTTAGCCTTTTTGTTTTTGAACAGAAAAAAATCCCAAATGACATGTTTTGGCAATTGTAGGATGTATATTTGAAAGGCGTCTTGTGAAAGGGCTTTATAGTTGAAAAAAAATAATAGAGTTTTTTAGAGAGAATTTAGTTGTATGTTGCATTTAAAATTTGCATTGAACTTGGAGCATCTCGCCGACGAGATGATTGAGCAAATATCTAGCTGTTGGAGCAATCCTTTTGAATCGCCGTTGGTCATTTTTCCGGATTCTAAGCTGGAGCAATGGTTCCAATTGCGTTGGGTAAAGAAAAAGGGTGTGTTGGCGAACTTTAATAAACGCAGCATCGACAAGTTCTTGTTCGATATTTTAGTGGGTGATGACAAGCGGAAAAAAAAGCTTTCTTCCGAAATGCTCGCAAATGTCATCATGGCGGATTTGCTTGGCAAGGATGGAGATTACGGATCTTTGGATAAAACGGGGCAAATCGCCAAATATTTGACGACGGCAGACGGCAAACTTGATGCTGGCAGGCTTTATGACTTTGCGAATAAGCTTGCCGGATTGTTCTTGGAATACGAAATCAGTCGCCCCAGTCAATATCTCCTCGGTTCGGATGGCAAAATGGCGGAGGGCATTCTCGATTGCTGGTCTCAAGAATTGCTTAGAAAAGGCGAGCCGTTAAAGGATTTCTTTGTTAAAAAGACGAAGAAAGGGAAATTTGAACCTGTTGATAATGAGCCTTGGGAAAGAGCTTTATATTCGAGTATTTTCCATAATGCTGATGGTGCAAATGGCAAATCTTTGTTGACCCGCGTTTTTGAAGAAGCCGACAGCGAGCCGGATCCAGAAAAAAAGGTCAAATACTTGACGCTTCCGTTCCTTTATAAAGACTGTTTGGACGCATCGGGATCTCCGACGTTCCACTATAAATCCAAGGCTCCTGTTTTTATTTTGGGCTTGTCAGGTATGGGACAGTTTTACAGAGTCGTGTTGCGTGAATTTGCCAAACAGCACGATGTGTTCGCCTATATCCAGAATCCCTGCATGGAATTTTGGGAAGATCTCGAAACGTTAAAAGTGGGGACTTCAAAAATAGCCCCGAAGATTTCGACAACGCTCGAAAATGATAAAATTGCGGAATCCGAAGATTTTGCTTCGGCATACGAAAATAAGCTTCTTCGCGACTGGGGCAAGGCTGGCCGTGACAATATCAAGCTTTGGTGCTTGGCTGATGATTATACGACATGTGAATTCCCTGAAGGTGAACAAGAGAAACTGTTAAACGAAGATGTGGAATCGCCAAAGAGCCTTTTGAATGCGGTTCAAAATCTGGTCGCGAATCGCCGCAATAAATTTGAAGACTCTTTGTTCAAAAAAAGTGCGGACGATAATTCTATTACGGTGATGGCAGCTCCGAGCAAACTCCGCGAAGTTGAGGCTTTGCATTCGTCCATTTGCAAGTTGCTTTTGGAAGGTGTCAGCGTTCGCGATATTTTGGTCATGTCTCCGAATTTGCAGGAATATGTTCCTTACATTTACCAGATTTTTGATCAGGCGAAGATTGCTGCGGAAAACGGCGACAAGTCGATAGTTCATATTCCTTATACGGTCGTCGATTCCGTATCCAAGGAATCTCTGGTGGGTTCTTTAATCAAGACGCTTTTCCGAATTCGCTCGAACAAGGCCGTGTCCCGTCCAGACTTTTTCAGTTTGGTGCGCAATCCTGTCGTCCAGGCGGCTCGTGGTATCAACTCCGATATTGTCTCTATCTGGGAACATTGGATTACGGAGATGAATGTTTATCGCGATAGGCCGGGCAAGGAACTTGGCAGCGAACCTTGGCTCTGGGGGGCGAAGAGAATGCTGTTGGCGAGGCTCACGTCCGAAGTGCAGACGATTGAAGGTTGCGTTTATACGCCATACGCAGATATCAATAGCTCTAATGATTCTATCTTGTTGAAGTTTGTCGAGGTCGTTGAGGATCTTGAAAAGTGGACAAACGCTTTCGAAGATGGCCTCCATAAAGATGATGTCGAGATGTTGCTCGAAATGCTCAACGGCTGGGCGAAAATGAAAAATTCTGCCGAGGAACTGATGAGCGAGCGTGCTGCCTATGGCGAAGTATGCAAGGCTATTTATTGCTTGAGGTATTTCTATTTTGCGGGGGCTAATTCAATTCCTTTGGAAATTGTAAAGGAATGTCTGGTGCAGGCTTCGGCTGTTTTGGAATATAGTTTTGGCAATTTGTTTGTGAACGGTGTTACGTTTATGAAGTTTGCACCGAACAGGATTATTCCTGTAAAGCACTTGTTCTTCTTGGGGGCCGATGCAGACCATTTCCCCAAGGATGACTCGTTCGATACTTTGGATTTGCGCAGGTTAGTGCGTCCATGGCCGGGCGACGATTCTAGCATTAGCCGTAATCGTTATGCATTCTTGTGCCAGCTGATGTGTACATCCGAAGGAGTCCATATCAGTTACCAGAACATAAATTTGGCCAAGGACAGCGAAATTTATCCATCGCCGATTATCAATGATTTGAAAAACTTTATTGCTGGTTTTGCTGAGCCTCTCAAGGACGAAAACGGGCGTGAATTGGACGCTTTGCCTACAGAAGAGATTCCTCTCGACGAAACACGCGCTAATGAGAATATTTTCACGAGACGCGGTCGCAGGTATCGCGAATCGATTGCTTGCATGAAAAATTTAGCGGATAGTTCTTTGAATAACGAGGACGTTATAAGCGATTCTGCGGAAAAAACTGCGGAGACCCAATATCCCGATAAAGTTTCGGTTTCGCAGTTGAAATCGTATTTGAACGATCCCTTCCAGTTTTACGTGAATCGCATTTTGCATCTTGAAAATGTCGATGAGGATCCGACTGAAGAAGCCGTGGAACCTATCAGCTTGAACAAACTGGATGAAAGCGCTTTCTTGAAGGATGCTATTCATATAGAACGTGGCTTGCACAAAGACTATAAAGATGTGAAGACGTATTTCGCTGGACTGCAAAATCAGGGGAATATTCCGTTTGGCCGCTTTGGCGATGGTGTTGTCGATAAAATAAAAGAACGGGCTAATGCTATAAATAATGAAATTGAACAACTCTTCTCGGCTAATGAGTATGATTGCAAGTCTATGGAACTGAATGAATGCATTACGCTCGATGTCAATAAAAGCTTTATCTTGCAAGGGAATGTCCCGTTTGTCTTTGTTTCAAAGGCTGACGAGAAAAAATGCGTCATTGTAGAAATTTGCAATTCCAAAAGCATCGGCATTTATAGATTTTTGTCTTCGTATATTGTTGCGTTGGGCTTGCTTGCTTCCCAAAAAATGGCGGAGATTGATTTGTGTGTGTCGAATGGCGATTCCGAAAAGAACCCTGACGAAAAAATATGCCATTTGAATGTATCAGCTTCGGCTGCAAAAGAAAAATTGGTCACCATTTACAAAAATGCTTTTGTCGAATGCAAAAAAAATATTTTGCCGATCGATCTAGTCGTCAAGTCGTTAGAGTCCTTTGATGATCTTCATTCTGCGTTGGATGATGGGTTTGGTCATGGCGCCTGGGCCTATTTTGGCGGAAAAGATCTCTTTATTGGTGACTTGGAGCGGTATTCGGGGTATTCTGCGAATTCCTTCAGCAAAGATTGGACTAAGGCTTGTGAAAAGCAAATTAAACTTGTCGAAGATTTAGCAGATAAATTTAAAGCGAGAGCGTAATATGATGGATAACTGTAATATGGATGGCTTGAAACCTTTTGAAATAGGCAATTTTAATCCCGAATTGGATCAGTATATTCAGGCCTCGGCTGGCACGGGAAAGACTTTTACGATTCGCAAAATTTCTGCTGAACTCGTTAAAAGGGAAATCCCTCTTTCGGACGTGCTGTTTGTGACTTACACTGACAAGGCGGCGGGCGAAATGCGTGCCCGAATTCGCGAAGAAATGAACGAATGTTTGTCTAAGGCCGATGCAAAAACGCGACCGCTGTTTGAACGCGCTTGCCAAGATGTCGATAAGGCGGTCATCGGGACGATTCATTCGTTCTGCCGCAAGACACTCCATGATTTTGCTTACGAAGCGAATGTTCCGTTCGATATGGAAAATGCGGACTATCAAGCGGCCCAGGTCATCATTGATAAAGCGATTCGCGATGAATGGGAAGAGGAAATCTGCAATTTGGCAGTAAAAAAATCCTTGCCCGAAGATGTCGAAGAAATCAAGTCGATGCTGGTGAGCGCGTTGAAGAGTTATTCTCCTGAGAAAACACCCGTGCTCCCGCCTAGAAACATTCTGGAATGGATTGAACAGAACCCGGAAGCGAAAAAGCATTGGGCTTTTCTGAATGAAAATTTGCAAGCAGAATTTGTTGTGGCGAAAGGGAAAGGTAAAAATACTTGTTCCGTTTCTTCCCTTGTTGGCGAAATAAAGGCTTGGTCTAGTGGAGTCTTGTTCAAATTAGGGACTTCTTTGGTGTCGGCATCTGATTCCGAATTGAGAAAATCTCTTGAGTATTTTTTCAGTATCCGTGATGGAAAAAAGATAAAGTTGATGCCGGAGCATGAAATTGCTCGATATGTTTTCTTGAACGAAAAAACGAAAATTCTTTACGAACGCTGGCAGCAAGAAAAGAAGTATCAGAAGGAGCAATCCTTCGATGACATGATTTCTGCGGTGCGTGAAGCCGTGTGTCCGGGTGGAAAAATGCCCGACAATCCGACTTTCCTTTGCAAAAAAATACGTGGAGCGTATAAAATTGCGATTATAGATGAGTTTCAGGATACCAACGAATACCAGTGGAATATTTTTGATACTGTGTTCCTCAAGAGTGCGAACAACCACCTGATTGTCGTGGGCGACCCGAAACAGTCTATTTACAGTTTCCAAGGGGCCGACTTGCAGGTTTATCGCCGGGCAAGGCAGTGTATCGGCAACGGTAGCGAACTCGATACCAATTTCCGCTCTTCGGTTTCGATGATTAAGGCCTGCAATTTGATTTTCAAGGTGGGCGATGATTCTCGAAATCCGTTTTTGCCGAAGGGCGATTTTAAGGATTCCAATTTCCCCAAGGATGTTAAGAATCAACGCAGAAACGCTTTGCTGAATGGAGTGGAAACGGCTCCAATCTGGGTTTCGCCGATTGTCCCCCGCAAGGGCTATGCCCGTTTTGCTGTTCAAAAAATTATTGATTGCTGCAGGGTTCAGGATGGGAAAACGGCCTTGCAGATTTTTGACCGAGGTGCGTCTGAACCGCGAAATGTCAATTATTCCGACTTTGCTGTCTTGGGCCGCACAAGGCCCGAAATGGATGAAATCAAGAAATGCCTTGCAGAAGTGGGTATCCCTTTTGTACTTTACAAAGATGCCTCCCTTTTTGATTCTAGGGAATGTTCGGAATGGATTGCTGTTTTGAGGATGCTTGCCGCGCCGGATTTGGGTGGGTATAACAGAAAGCTAGTGAATAGCGTTTTTGTGACGGATTTTTTCGGGAAGGATTTGAACAAGCTCGAAGACGACCCTCAAAAAAATGCAGGAGAAAAAGTCCGCTTGATGATCGAATCGTGGCGGCAACTTGCGTCGAAAAAATGCTGGACGGAACTTCAGGAACAGATTTACGAAGATACGCAAGTTGAAAAGTTTTTGAGCACGCCGTCGAGGCTCCAGGATTTGATGAAGCTACGCCAAATCGGTAACTACATTTTTGGCTACTTGTACGAAAAAAAGGCGACGCTGCAACAGGCGATAAAGCATTTGGAAACTTTGTCCAAAGATAGCAGAATGGCCAGTGACGAAGAAAAGAATATTGTCGCCAAGGGAACCGATTTTAAGGCTGTGCGACTCATGACGATTCATGCGTCCAAGGGGCTGGAATTCCCGGTTGTCATTTCGTGCGCAGGGGACAAGGGCGTTAACGATAAGGTTAGTGGTCCTTTTGTTTTTAGCGTGGATGGCGAAGCCGTTGATGGGGGAGAAGATGTTGTTCAAAAGAAATATTTTGGCTATGATGATACGTCTAAAAAAATGCGTCAGAGCGAAGAAATCGAAGAATGGCACCGTTTGCTTTATGTGGATTACACGCGTGCCTCTTCGCTTTTGATTTTGCCGCAATACGATAGATGGTTTGTCTGCGAGAAGGATCCTGATAATAGCCGAAAAAATCTCAAGGTCATTCGCTATAATCTGGTGATGAATAAGCTAAAGCTTGGAGCCGATGGCTGTGAAATTATCGATGAAAAAAATCCATGGTCTTATCTTGCGTTTGCCCACCGTGAAATTTGCAAAGACGATGTGAATGTGGAATTTGCAAAAAAATGTGAAGGTGGCGAAGGGGCAAAATATGCAACCCTGTGTAATTGGGATGGCGCATGGGGAATCGATGGCCTTGGGGAAATTGTTCGTGAACAGCTCGCGTTCTTCAATAAGGATGAAAAACCTGATACTACGGAATTGCCGAGTATGGAAACGATTGGACAAGTTTGCAAAGCGATAAAGGAATCGACTTTGTACCAGCATTCCTATTCTTCGATTGGGGATAAGGCTTCCGGTGTCGAAATTCAATCGTCTGATGGCGAATTGCAGAATAAAGCGGGCGAGGAACCCGAAGAAGATGCGGACTTGAATAGTTCTGAAATTTTCGATGACTACCCGCGTGGTTCCCTTTTGGGCGATGCACTCCATGCTGTGTTTGAACATCTTGAATTTAATCGTATTGGAAATTTGACGCTTGAAGAGGCTGAAAGTGATTTGGAACTCCAAGGCTTGATTGAAAGTTCATTCTTGTCGCAGGGGTTGCCTATCGGCAAGCATCCCAGTTGGATGAAACGGACGGTCGGGATTGTCTGGAATACGATGAATGCGGTGTTTCCCGAAATTCATGGAACAGAAAAGACCGGCAACGGGTTCAGCCTCAAAAATCTGGAGGCGTCGGAACGTCTTGCCGAAATGGAATTTCGCCTGAAAGCGGACAAAGACGAAAATGAAAGCATGGACGAAGACTTTCTCAAGACGTTCTGCAAGGGCTTTATGGATTTGGTCTTTGTGCAAAAAGACGGCGACAAGGAATATTACTCTGTTTTGGACTGGAAGTCGAATCGTCTCGACAAATATGATAGAGATGCCTCTTTTGAAGCGGTGAAGAAACATTATTCGATCCAGATGATACTTTATTCTTATTGCTTGATACAGTGGCTGAGCAGCATTTTGCATAAAAAGCTGGAAGACGTGTTCAATGAAAACTTCGGCGGCATTTACTATGTGTTTGCTCGTGGCTGCGTGGCTCACGATAGCAGCGGCATTTATGCCCATACATGGCCGTCTTTTGAAAAATTGCAAGCAGACTATACAGAAGTGAAAAAATTAATGCTCGTTTCTCGTTCGACAAGGAGAAAAAAATGATCAAAGAAGAAATGTTGAATTTGTTGAATGGCTCTCCCAGCGATTTTTTCAAGTTGCTGTTGGAAATGCGAGGAACATCTCCGTTAAACGAAAAACTTGTTAGCCTTCTGATGGAATTGCGTCAGGGCGAGCCGTATTCCGATAATGCTCAAAAGTTGCTTCATATCTTTTTCTCGCTTTCTAGTGACGGCAATACGCGTATTTCACTGATTTCAGATACTTTGTTCTTGAAATGGAAAACGAAATGGGACGGCCTAGTAGTTCTCGCTTCGAATGGAGCTGACAATGTTCAAGAATTCTTGTCGGCAGAAGATTTTAAAGGCGTTATCGAGGCTGGCTGCAAAGATTTGATTCAAAATGTCGAACGTCCTTTGGTTGTCGAGTACCAAAAAGATAAAGATGGAAATCCGGCACCGTTTTTATATACGGAAAAATATTTGCAATCCAAGAACATCATTGAAAAGTGCTTTAGGAAAGGGACTGCGGATTGTGTTTTCAACGGAGCGGCTGGCAAATCTGTTGATGGAAAAATTGGTGAAACTATTGAAGCGATGGTGGCTCCAAGCGATCCCGTTTTCAAGTTAAAAGAGGCTCAGCTTGAATCAATTGTCAAAGGGCAAAAGCAAAACTTGATTATTACGGGCGGTCCGGGAACAGGCAAGACGACCGTCGTGTTCTTTTTGCTTTGGAATTTGCTGGACAAGAATAAGCAAATGCGTGAATGGAATATCCATTTTGCAGCTCCGAGCGGCAAGGCTGCGGACCGTTTGCGTGAAAGTATTGAAGAGAACGTTGCCATGCTGACTCCGGTTGCCCAAAAGGATCCTGTGGTTGAACATCTAAAAAATATCGATAGCTATACGACATTGCACCGCCTTTTGAGTTATAATCCGCAAACCAACAGCTTCCGCTATAGCTCCAAAAACCGTTTCCCGGAAAAGTCGATTTTTGTAATAGACGAAGCGAGTATGATCGACTTGTCGCTCTTTGCTTCGTTTATGCAGGCTTTGCCTCAAAAGGATTATCGGCTTTACGTTCTTGGCGACAAAGACCAGTTGCCCTCGGTGGATGCCGGTGCTGTTTTAGGCGAAATTCTTGATTTGGATAAAGGAAGTGTTGTTGAATTGACGGAATCGAATCGTTTCGATAAAAATTCAAATGTGGGGAGACTTTCGCAGTTTATACAGAAAAAGTTACACGAAGATGAACTCCAGTTTGATTTGACGTGGACGCAATGGAATGGTAAAAAAGCTCTTTGGACGGGTAAAATAGACGAGGTCAATTTTATCCAGTTTGGAGATGGCAAAAAGGCTTTGCCCAAGGCCGACGAAGAAAAAGAAATTCAGGAATTTCTGGACTGTTGGACTGAAAAATTCTACCGCCAGACGGATCGCGATTTGTGTTCTGTTGCTAAAAAAATTCGTCCGAACCTTACTGATAAAAATTATAAGGAACAAGGGTTTTCGCAAAAGGATTGGAAAGTAGAATGTTCCAATCGCGAAACCTTGTGGAATCTGTCCGATAAAGCTCGCGTTTTGTCGGCGGAACGTCGTGGGTTGCGGGGTGTCGATAGTTTGAACAGAATGGTTGTCAAGTCTCTTGGCTTTAATGAGTACGCTCCGTTTGACGGAAAATTGATGATTTTGACAAAAAACCAGTCTTATTTTGATTTGTACAACGGCGATTCAGGCATTTTGGTGAATTGCGAAACACGCCCGATGTTGATGCTTAAGCGAAAAGGCGGCTTTGTGTTTTATCCGCTTTCGATGTTGCCAAGCGACTGCATAGAAAGCGCTTTTGCGATTACCATCCATAAGTCGCAGGGGTCCGGCTATCCGAACATCTTGATGTTCTTGCCCACGCGTAAAGGCCATCCACTTTTGAACCGTCAAATCCTTTATACGGGAGTGACTCGCACCAAAAAGCAAAGCCTTACGATTGTGGCTACACCCGATACGTTCAAAGCTGCTTGCGAAACTATCATTGAACGTGATACAGGGATAGAACTATAAAACTAATTTCTAATATTTTATTTGAGTTGTAATTGTAGTGTTGGGATAAAGGAGTTCAGAATGAGACCGTTTGGAATGAACAGCGTCATTGCGAGCGAAAAAAAGTCATTGTAAGCCACACTTGCTCCGAGCGTCAGCGTGGGAGGCTAGCGAAGCAATCTCTGCTAGCTCTTTTCTTGTCCATAGCCCTCGTCGCCTGTGGCGGCGACAGCACTGCATCCGCGAATGACGACGAATTTTCATCGTCATCTTGGACCCTATCGTCCCCTTCGGCAGGCTCAGGGACAAGCGACTCTAGGGTGACAGAAGCGATAGGATCTAGCAGCAGTAAAAAAGCGGTGTCCAGTATAACGCGGCGGTTTGAATGAGACGATTTGTCGGTTTAAATGAGACAAAAATTAAAAGGTGTAACGAAAGTTACACCTTTTTGCTTGAATTACTATAGATGATTTAAATAGTAAACCAAGCAGATCCACCATAAGTAT
>NZ_JAFWOM010000046.1 GCF_017545445.1 Fibrobacter sp. | reverse complement strand
GCTCGATTGCGATTATCGGATACGTTATCGCTTCGAACAAGCGCGAAATGACGAACAGAAAGACGGTGCTTAATCGTTTCTTCAATCCGCAACATGCTATTGATATGGTTTACAGAGATTACACGTTGCGATTCTTGCCTAACAGCTCGATTCGCTACGGTACTACCAAAGCAGAGAACAACGAGGTTATCTGCAAGTTCAAAGTTGAGGGCTTATGCCCAGACCCGCTTTTTGCAGAATCGCAGGAAACGCAAACGGCGGCTGCTAGCACAATCGGCGGTTTTCACTTCCCGATGATTCTACCGAATCCAACGCAAGAGCCTGAATACAATATTTTCGGATTGCGTCAGCCTAGTCTGATTGTTGCAATTGAAAATGTCGGCGCTGTTGATGTTGGTATGAAAATCGTTTTCAAAGCAAGCGGTACTGTCGATAATCCGCGTTTGATTGACGTTAATACGCAGAAGTTTTTCAGAATTGAAAAAACGATGGTTGCTGGCGAGAGAATCGAAGTGAATACAACTGTCGGTGAAAAGTACATTCGCGGTGTTTTGAATGGCGAAACGTCCAATTATTTCAAATACCGCGATTTGGATTCCGAATGGTTGCAATTGAAAGTCGGCGATAACCTGTTCCGTTACGATTGCGACGGCGGGCAAAGTGCGCTAGAGGTTTACATTTACCATCAGAACAAGTATTTGGAGGTTCAAGAATGCTGTTAGAGAAGCAAATTCAAATTCTTGTTTTCAAAGTCGATAACGATACTTTCGAGCCTATCGGCGAGGTCAACCAATATGATTCGCTCATTTGGCCGGATAGGTTTTCGGGATATGCGAATTTCGAACTTTGGGCACCGATTACAGATGAAAATTCCGAGTTTTTCAAAGAGGGGAATATTCTTTGGTGCGGTGGCGAAAATGCGGCTATCGTTGAGATAGTGAAATCGAGAATAGATGAAAAAGGCACGAAAACGTTTAACGTGAAAGGCAGGACGCTAGAGGCGTATCTAGAGGATAGAATCATTTGGGGTACGTATTCCGCAACGAACAAGCCCGTTTCAACGATTATGTACGAAATCGTCAAGCAGCAATGCGTTACCCCTAATGTCAAGGCTGCTTTGCGCAAGATTCCATATTTGGAATTGGGCGGTGGTTACGGAACGCCTGAGTATGTCGCTTTCGGCGGCAATATCGATTTTCAGAAAACGGGCGGTGCGGTTTACAGTTCCCTGCTAACGCTTGCCGCTACTGCTGATATAGGCTTTTCGGTTAAGTTCTATCCGAAAACGAAAAAGCTTGTTTTCGTAGTGGAAGAGGGCGTTGATAGGACAACTGGCAACACTGATGGAAATGACCCGGTTGAGTTCTCTACGGATTTGGAGGATATTCTTTCGAGTTCGTATTACAAAAACGTTCAAGATAACAAATCTGTTGCATGGGTTCAGGGCGAGGATACGGGCGCAAGCCGTAAATCTGTTATCAGCGGTGATGATGCAGGTACGGGCTTTTCTCGAAAAGAGCTGTACGTCGATGCGCGGGATTTGCAAAGCACGGTCATGAACGACGATGGCACGCAAACGACGTTAACGACGGCTCAGTATGAAGCGCAGTTGAAAAATCGCGGCGATGACAAGCTTGCTGAGAATGCCACGACTGAGAATTTCGAAGCGCAGATTCGCGTTTTCGGAGATATTCAGTATGAATATGGCGTTGATTATCAGAAGGGCGATAAAGTCACTGTTCGTGATAATCAGCTTGACGTTGTGGTTTCGGCGCGTATCACTGAAAGCCAAGAGGAATATGATGACGAATACGCTTTGGTGCTAACTTTCGGTTATTCGTATCCTACTATCATGCAGAAAGTCAAACAGAAGATTTCCGAATAAGGGGGTGAAATTCGAAATGGAAAGAAGCGGATT
>NZ_JAFWOM010000010.1 GCF_017545445.1 Fibrobacter sp. | reverse complement strand
GGAAGTAGGAAGTAGGAAGTAGGAAGGAAGCAAATACTGTCTACTTCCTACCGTCTACTGTCTACTTTTTAACGCATCTTTCCAGAGCGGAGGACGTCCATCATGGTGAAGGGTTTCGCGGTGCCGTTCGCAAGGTGGCAAGCGAGGAAGTTCACGGCATCGACTGTGCCTTCGGCGTAAATCTTGCGACCGCAAACATTGTGCTGGAACTCGAAATGCACCGTGCCGTCTGCGCTGTCGAGGCTGTAGGTGTGGAAGGCATGACCGCCAAGATATTCCTCGGGCACGTGCATGCGTTCCATCTGCTCCTTTTCGTTACGCACCTTTTCGATATCATCGACGGAGAAGTCAAAGCCCATCTTCTGGAAGTCGCCCACCACGGCCTTTGCCGTACCGCTCGTGTCAGCCTTCGTCTTCTGGTGACTTTCAACCACGGAGAGCTTGTAGCCGCTGAACGCCGTCGGGAATTCCTTCGCGAGATATTCAATCATCATCTGGAACGCGACAATCTGCTTCGCCATGTTCGGGGCAATCACGCTCGGGTGGTTCGCATCGGCAACAAGTTTCGCAAGCGCTTCGCGATCACCGCCGGTCGTGCCCATCACGAACGGAATCTTGTGGTTCACGTAAAAAGCGGCATTGTCGTTCACGGCTGTCGGGTGCGTGTAGTCAATGCAAATCATGTTCGGGTACTTGGCAAGCACTTCGCCAATGCGGGCTTCACGGTTAGAGGGCTTCAAAAGCTGAATCGTCTTGCCGGCCACTTCGGCTTCGTTTTCCACGATAATTTCGCCCGTCAAAGAATACGGAACAAGTTCCAAGCCACGAGCCACGCAAGTTTCAGCAACGATGCGGCCCATGCTACCCGGAATGCCATTAACCATCACTTGAATAGACATAAAAACTCCTGTTGATTTTCAATTTGACAAGATAGTAATATTACACATAAAAAAAAGAAGATCCCCGATGGTTTGCTTCGACATACACAGCACAGGCATATGCTCACCAACCGTAGTCGGGGACAATACTATAAAAAGAGATGCCCGCACGGTGGCGGGCATGACAATCGCGTTATGTCGAAAACTAGAATTTACAGGTAACGATACTTGCTATAAACTAGCCCTTCGAATCCTTGAAGTACTGCTTGGTGTTCTTGGCACCAGCTTTCTTCAAAGCCTTGATGAGACGCGGATAGCCTTCGTTCGTTGCCCAGTCGAGCACAGAATAGCCCTGACCGCACTTGACATTCACGTCAACGCCCTTGTTGATGAGGAACATCATGGCATCGAAGTTGCCGTTCTTTACAGCCCAATGAATCGGGAGGTAGCCATCCGGACCGCGAGCTTCGAGCGGAGCGCCCGCATCGGCAAGCACTTCAAGCATGTCGGCCTTGCCCGTCTTGGCGGCAAGAAGCACTGCTGTAGCGAGATTCTGCGAGGCAACGCCTTCCTTCTTGAGCTGCTCCAAGATGCGAACGACAACTTCCTTGTTGCCCATATTGACCGCGTTGTCAATTACCATTTCGCCGCTGCCGTTCTGCACATTGGCCTTGGCACCATGATCAAAGAGGTAATTGAGCACCATCATGTTGCCCTTGTTAGCAGCGATGGCGACCGCATTGTTGCCGTTGTCTGCCGGCTGGTCAATTTCAAAGGAAGCCTGGAGGAAAAGCGTCATCTTGGCGGTATCGCTATTGACGGCGTAAGAGACGAACTGGTTCGGCGTAAAGCCAATCTGCTTTTTCGTCAGATACCTACGGACAGACTGCGGATCGTTCGGGTCCATGGTTTCTTCGCAACCAGTCATCGAAAAAAGGAGACCGGCGGCACAAAGAGCCAAGATTTTCTTATTCATATTTTACTCCAATGAGATTTTTGATTTTCACGTCTAAAATTAAACAAATTTTTTTCAATTTATACAAAAGCAAACACGAATTTACACTTTTTATCAAAATAAAGCGGTTTACATCTAAAGTTCACGGTCCATGTTTTACTTCTTCTTTTTCTTTGTCGTCTTGATTTTCAGTTTTTCATTGACTTTGATTTTCGTGTCTTTCAAGCCGTTCCACTTGACGATATCCTCGATGGTCACGCCGTACTGGCGGGAAATATCCCAAAGGCCCTCGCCTTTCTTGACGGTATGCGTCACTTCTTCGACCTTCGGCGTACTCGGAGCGGGCGTTCCAGAACCCGGAATCTTGAGTTTCTGCCCCACCTTGATGTTCGAGGAATTGCCCATCTCGTTCATCTCGCGGATGGCACTTACCGACGTATCGTACTTCTTTGCGATTGCATACAGGTTATCGCCAGCGGCCACAGTATAAATAATTGTCGTATTCTTGGAGCCTTTCGATGAATTTGAAGACGATGAACTTGCTGTTTTTTTCGAAGACTTGGACTTTGAATCATCGACTTCGACTTTGGGAGGTTCCACAATCGGATTTCCGTCATCGACAGCGCCGGACATTTTGCGCGGTGGGCGTACATACGCCGGAATAGCGAGCGAATCTCCTACCGTCAGTCGCTTCGTAAAGCCATTATTCGCTTGCAGCAAGAGGAACACAGGCACTTTGTACTTCTTTGCAATCAAAGCGTATGTATCCCCCGCCTGTACAACATATTTTTCGCCTTTTTTAAGAGCGACACGCTGCTGGACAAAGCTGCTCGGCTTGAGGTCCGGCTTGGAAACATATATCGTATCGCCGATTTTTACGTTATACCCCACCTCAATATGATTCCAAACACGCAGCGACTCCTGCGAAATGCCGAAACGACGTGAAATGGAACCCAAATTATCCCCCAACTGCACAACGTAAGTACGAACCTTGCTAGGCTTTTTGCCTGTGGAACGACGCGGAGCGACCTTAACCGGGATGAGGAGCGTGCGGCCCACTTTAAGCCTTGCGTTTTTCCTCATATCGTTTGCACGCTGGATTTCAGCGGCGCGGACACCATACTGCTGTGCAATGCTCCCGATAGACTCCCCTTTGCGGACTTTATGCTGTTTCCAGCTCGAAAATCCGTTCTTTTCCATACGGTCGTAATTTTGCACAAAAGCGGCACGCGTACCATACGGCAAGCGAAGCAAGTAAGCGTCACGGTTTGGCGGAGTGCACCACATGGTCAATTCCATATTCAACGAGCGGAGCGTATCTTCGGGGACTTTCAAGAATTTCGAAATTTCATCCATCGAAAAGGAATCATAGACGGTAACTGTATCGTACGGCGGCAATTGACGCTTCGTAATGGAAACATCGTAATGGTCCGGGAAATGCCCAATCACCATCGCCGCAAGGATTCGCGGCACGTAATGCATCGTCTCTTGCGGGAGCTGCAAGTCCCAGTAAGTCACGGGACGGTCCCCCCACGTAGGATCTGCATGTTTTTCGCGAATCAGACGGCGGATTCGGCCTTCGCCGCAGTTGTACGCCGCCATCGACAAAAGCCAGTCGCCAAATTCATTGTGCAGTTCCGAAAGGTAAGTCAAAGCGGCTTCGGTCGCAAGCTCCGGATTGCGGCGCATATCGACCCAAAAATCCAGTTCCAAACCATAACGGATACCCGTTTCAGGGATAAACTGCCACATGCCGGCAGCTTTCGCACGGCTGTACGCCTTCACATTAAAACCAGATTCCACCAAGGCCAAATAAATAAGGTCCCTGGGCATGCGCCTTTGGGCAAGCTTTGTATAAATCAATGAATCGTATGCAGTCTTACGCGAAAGAGAACGCGTAATAAAAGCACGCGCCGAAGTCGTCATGTAGTAAATCTCTTGCATGACGCGATCGTTAAACCGGATGGGCAACGAGAATCGACCGGCATCCACCGTATCCAAAAAATTCTCGATGACGCGAATAGAGGCGCTATCCGCCACATTCTCGTCATACGCATCCACGCCTTCAATGGAAACACTATCCGAGGCGGTCGAATCCACCCCCTCTCCCGGCAAATTAGGATAAACATCTTCCAAAGCTTGCACAATGCGGAGCGGCATCTGCATCTTGTAGATAGAGTCTTCAGCACGGGTAAGACGGCTCTTTGTCGAGTCGTACTTCTCGGTCACCAGCAAACGGAGCGATTCTTCGAGATAATGCTTGGAAACCGCCCATTCGTTGTTGTCTATAGCCTGAAGCCCGTACTGGTAATACACCCAAGACGGTCTCGAAGAATCCCCGACAATCTCTTTTCCGGGATTTACTTGGGGTACATCAACAACAACCTTTTCTGGCTGAATAGGTTTTCCTTGTGGCAACGCGACCACTTTCGCCGGTTTCGAAGCACAGGCGGAAAGCGTAAGTACAATGAAAGCGAAGCCAAGTCCAAGTAATTTATGCGACCATATCACTGGTCGAAATCCATATCCTCGCCGTAGTCAGACCAAATAGGGTTACGGCCAAAAGACGGCTTGTCAAAATCAACTTCTTCGTCAACTTCTTCTTCTTGCGGTTCTTCTTCTTCTTTCAGCAGATCGTCTTCTTCTCCCAAAAAAGTCGGATCCGGCGTATCGTCAAATGCGTCATTCTTAGGACGGCGACCACAATAGAAAGTTCTGCTCATATAGGCGTACCTCCAATTTTTACATCAACTTGTTCATGCCATACAGGATAACTCCGCACATCACAAGAGCAGCGACAATTTGCAGGATGATGATAACCCTGTTCACCTTGTACGCTCTTTGCGACTTTCGATGCCATTCTGGCAATTTGTTTGCGGAACTCTTGTTTCTCACTTCGGAACTGAAATATATACATAAATTTGGAAATGCAAACAGATATTCAAAAAAAATGTCTAAATTCTAAAAAAAATGATAAAAATTCTGCTAACAATTCTCTTTTGCGCCATTTTTGCATTCGCGCAGTCCGGTTTTTCTGCCAACAAGGGCGGAATTCACGTTCCCAGTGCACGTACACTGATTCATGGGGAACTTTTCGTCTTGGGCGGATTCGAACTGTCGAGCAGCAAGGAATTGGCTAGCTTGGAAGGCTACCTCATCGACGAAAACGGCAACAACGTAGCACTATCCGAGGAATCCCCCTCCAATTCCGTCCTTGGCTATATCGGGTACGGAATATTCGACAACCTCGAAGTCGGGTTGAACCTGAATTTCCACTACGACGGCGATGCAGGCAAGACAAAACTCAAGGGACTTGGCTTTGGCGACCTCGGACTCATGGTCAAGGTAGCCCCTCCGAATCAAAAAATTTTCGATAAGGTCGTCACATCGGTTGCATTAGAACTGTTCATCCCCACAGGAACGAACGAGAAAGGATTACGCCCCCGGCATCTCTGGTACATGCATAAGGACAACCCGACAAACCCCTACTCTGCATCGGACTTCGCCATGGCGGGCCTCCTTTACCTGACCATCAACATCAACAAATACATCAGCTGGAACAATTACGCGGGTTACCTCAGAACTTTTGAAAATGAAGAGAACATTTTCGTATGGGGTACAGGACTGAACATGTTCGCTTACGAATGGATTTCGCTTGTCCTTGAAGCGTCCGGCGAAACAAGCATCCGCAAAAGAGACGTGTGGCGCGGATTCTTGAACGACCAGCTGAGATTCTCGCCGGGTTTAAAAATCAGGCTCCCCAAGCGCACGACGCTTTCCATTAGCGCGGATTTGGGCATGGACCTTTTCAGGAAGCGCAAAATCGGTCGCGGCCATCCAATAACCGTAAAGAACAAAGGACACGAATACAGTTACACCGTCCCCGGCAGTCCACCCATTGCGGCATCCATCAAGCTCAGCAGAACGTTCGACCTCAGCAGGTCTGACAGCGATGGTGACGGAGTCGATGACAAGTGGGACTTGTGCCCACAGTCCAATTTATCATACAAAGTAGATAGACGCGGTTGTACCGTAGATTCCGACGGTGACGGTATTGCAGACGACATAGACAAATGCCCCAACACAGAACCCGCTGTTTTGGTCGATACCACGGGTTGCCCCGAAGACTTGGATGGAGACGGCATCCCCAACCATTTGGACAAGTGCCCCGGCACAAAGCCCAACGACCCTGTTGATGAATTTGGATGTATCCACGACGAAGACGGTGACGGAATTCACGATGGCATAGATAAATGCGCGGGAACCCCCGCCAATGCGCAAGTCGATGAAAAAGGGTGTCTCTTGGATAGCGACAAGGACGGAGTTCCCGATATTAACGACACATGCGCAAACACACCCGCAGGGCTTCAAGTCGATGAATACGGCTGTTTTTTGGACAACGATAAAGACGGCGTTCCGAACGAACTGGACAAATGCCCGAACAGCAAACCGGATGACAACATAAACAAAGATGGTTGTCCTGTCGATACCGATGAAGATGGCGTTCCGGACTTTATGGACTTGTGCCAAAATACGCCCAAAGGAGTCGTCGTCAACAGCGTGGGATGCCGCATAGACAGCGACAAGGATGGCGTTTTCGACGATGATGACAAATGCCCAAGAACACCCAAAGACGCTCCCGTCGATACCATCGGATGTCCGATAGATTCGGATCATGACGGTATATACGACTATTTGGACAACTGCCCCTATACGATTGAAAAGACTCAAGTCGATAAGAGCGGCTGCCCCATTCGCGATCGGCAGAACTTGGACAAAATCGCAAGAAGAATCCTGTTCCATAAAGGAACGGAAAAGCCACTCAATTCTTCTTATACGGCATTGAGCGACATCGTTTCTGTCATGCGGCACCACAAAGACATTGCCGTTGAAATCCAGTGCAGCGTCAAAGAAAAAGAAACAGACGACCCGCAAGAACTTTCAAAGGCACGAGCGAACTTTATCTACGAATTCCTGCTGTTCAAAGGCATCACGGAAGAACGCCTCAAGGCCACCGGATTCGGCCTTGAACTTCCCTCAAACGTCCAAGGGCACTCCATGATGAACCCCGTCGGAGTCAGGCTTCTGCCGTACAAGCTAGAGAATAGAGACTAGAGGCAAAAACGATTTGTCATCCCGGACTCCGTTCCGGGATCAGCTTATCATCTCTAGAGATTAGAAGTTAGAGGGTTAAGGCAAAAGCGTTTCGTCATCCTGAGGACCGTAGGGACGAAGGATCCAGTTAAGTCTAGAGAATAGTAGGAAGTAGAGAGTTGGACAAACGCGTATCGAGCGACGCGACAGGCTGGTTTAAAATCATTCTTTCTTATTAAAGAGCAAAGCAATGACTAAGCCGACGAGGACGTAAAGCCCTACTGCAGAAAAAAGCCCGAGAATTTCCGAACCCGAAAGAGCCTCTACTTTAATGTAAAGGAGGACGGACAGCGGCATTGCAAGCAAAAAAAGGATTCCGGGGATTTTCTGTTTCATGACTATAAAATAGAAAAACCGACCCCGGCCCTTCGACAGGCTCAGGGACCTTAGGGATGGGATGACAGTTTGAAAACGCCGAGATGATAATGCGACGCAAGAATTAACTGGATCCTTCGCGATGCTCAGGATGACTAAACGCGGGTATGACGTGTAAACAACCGATCCCGGCACAAAGTCCGGGATGACATACAAGGCAGGCAAAGCCTATCACCCCGCACTTGCGATGCACTGCCTGCACTGAGTTTAATCGAAGTGAGCCTGTCGAAGTGTTCCGAGGCCGACTTACACAGTGTTACTTCACGGTCATTTGGTACTTTTTGCGGCCAGCTTCCACTTGGTACTCGCCCTTGAAACCGCGGAACTTCGCAACGCCATTAGCATCGGCAGTCACCGTAATATCCGTCGTCCAGACCTTGTGCCACAAGTCATAGACACGCTTTGCCGCCGGCTTTTCGCGACCGTCAGACGCAATCATGCCGCCATTCTTAACCCAGTGACGATTGTCCCAGAAGCCCCACAGCACAATGCCATTCACCGCCGGGTGGCTAAATGCAGTACGGATAAACGTTTCGAACTTCTGAGCCTGAACCTCTTCCGTATCGTTCATGCCTGCCTGCCAGTCGCCCACGTCAAACTCAGTCACCTTGACCGGAAGCCCGAGAGACGCGAGCTTGTCGATGCGTTCCTTGATGAGGCCCGGCACAATCGGACGGAGTCCAAAGTGGCACTGCACGCCAATTCCCATCACAGGCACCTTACGAGCAAGCATGCCCTTAATCAAGCCGTAATAACGGTCCGTCTCGCCCGCAGCAACAACGTTGTAATCATTGATGTAAAGTACCGCCGAAGGGTCCGCACGATGCGCCCAGATAAACGCACTGTCGAGAATGCCCCAGCCGCACTTGTTGAACGTCCAAGATTCGTGAATCGGTTCGTTCCACACGTCGTATTCCGTAATCTTGCCTTTGTATTCTTTGAGGTCGCGTTCAATGCGGGCCTTGAGATTTTCTGCAATTTCCTTGCAGTTTCCCTTGTTGCTATAATGTTTGTCGAAACCGTAACCCTGATGGCTCCACATGAGAGCATGTCCGCGGAGTTTCCAATTATTCTGGCTCGTGAAGTCCGTATATTCCTTCATTTCATCGCGTTTGAGCTTACCCTTCTTCGGTTCGTATTCCGGCCACTTGAACTGGTTTTCGGAAACACCATGCCAGAAGTACTTTTTAGCGGCATTCCTGTACCATTTTTCGACGCTATCCTTGGTGTCGTAAAGAGCGAGCGCGGTTCCGAACGGGAACGAATGACGCAACAGCTTCACATGAACTTTTTCACCCGGACTTGCCTTGACCGTAAAATCAGCCTTGCGGAGACTGTCGATGCGGGCGTCGGCAGCATTGTACCAAGACGGGTCGGACATTTCATCCATCTTCTCGACATCAACGTCGTCTAGCTGGATCCATCCAGTCTTCAAGCCGATTTGGAACGTAATGTTGTTGAGGCCGTAACCTTTCTGGTCGGCCAAGAAAATCATTTCGTAGGTCGTCCATTTGTCGGTCAAATCAAACGAAGCGCTCTCCTTTTGACGATAATCCGGAGGGCCGCCCTGCACTACGGAATTGATGGGCATGTTGCCCTTCGCCTTGAACGTAAGCTTGTAAAAGCCAGAATCCGCAAGGAATTTAGGCGGCTGGAGTTGCAAGCCCCACCACGGATTCGGAAGTTCCTTCACGACGACCTTCGCACCCTGCGAGCCATCGACACCAAGCCCCGGCACCGCAATCTGCGATTCGGCAACCGCCGGACCATTGGGATTGTTCCACACATACCAACCGCCGTCGCCATATTCCATGTCGCCATTGCTCACTCCAGCAGCAAACGAAGGAACGGCAAGGGACAAAGCTACAGTCGCAGCAATTGCAAAGGCTTTCTTACTTTTGAAATTCATTAGGGCACCCCATTTTTGTTTCAACGCCAAAACTTTTCCAGCCTAAATATATACTCGAACCTGTAAATACGCGAGTCCAAAAAAGATGATTTCGCCCACTAAAAAGCAAACTCGTCAAAAGGTGTAGCAAGTGTATCGTGTGGAGTAGGAAGTAAACAGTAGGAAGTGGTTAGTGGTTAGTAAACAGTGGTTAGTGGTT
>NZ_JAFWOM010000045.1 GCF_017545445.1 Fibrobacter sp. | reverse complement strand
CTTAATAGGTGATAATCCACAGGATTCCGCATGGAGTGAAAAAGTGAGATTGAACCCGGGAGATAGCGTTATTTTCTATCCTTGGCCATGGTCCGATTTGGAAAATTTAAAAATATCGGTTGAATTTGGTGAAATTGAAAATAAAGACTCTATTTTATTCTTTGATAAAAACGCAATGAGTGCACTTAGGGAAGATTCGGTTATTAGAATTCAAAATTGACTTTAAAAAATTTGAATTGAATCTCGATAAAATTTGATGATTTTGATTTTAACAAAAAAAGAGAAGCCCTAAAGGACTTCTCTTTTTGAGTTTTGCACGTCATTCCGGCCTTGAGCCGGAATCTAGATGGCGATGTCATGGCGGACCTGATCCGCCATCTGTTCGCCATGACGTTATTACATTGCACCGCGTTCGAGCTTGATCGTGAAGTTCGTGATGTCGCAAACTTCGCTCGGACCCCAGTACTGGATCGGACCCGGATAGGTGTAGGATTCAGTCTTAGCCCATTCGTCGCGGCGAGCGGCGAAGTACTTGAACGGAGCGCTCATCGGGCCATCGAGTTCAACGAGAGCCTTGCGGATAACCGGCTTGTCGGCACCGTGACGGCGTTCGATGTTCATCATCATGGTGATCGGAAGGCCGCCAGCGACCCAGTTTTCGATACCCTTGGTGACGTTGCGGACAGAGCTCATGTAGCCGTTCATGCCGTTGAGGGCGAGAACGGATGCTGCAAAGCCGAGGCTGTAGCAGTAGTCAGCGTCGAAGTTGGACGGAGCGGCGCAACGGCCTTCGTAACCGAAGAAGTGGTTGAGAGCAGAGAACTTGCCCTTGAAGTCACCACGGTTCTTGAGTTCCTTCTTGACCATTTCGATGATGAGCTTTTCAGTTTCGATGAGGGAAACCTGAACGTTTCCATGGCTGTCGCGTTCGAGCATGAGCTGGGCCTGGATGCCAGCCGGGAGGCTCTTCAAGACTTCAGCGGATTCAGCGCTGACCCATGCGCAGAGCTTTTCGACCTTAGCAGCTGTGTCGAGACCTTCGACTTCAGCTTCGTGGTGGGCGAGGGCTTCAGAGAGTTCAGAAATAAGAACGCCAACGTCCGGGATGAATTCGAGGAGGCCTTCCGGAATGAGGGCAACACCGAAGTTCTTGCCCTGAGCTGCACGAGCATAGACAACGTCAGCAACCTGCTTGATCACGTCCTTGAGCTTCATCTGCTTTGCCTTGACTTCTTCAGAGATAAGGCAGATGTTCGGGTGGGTCTGGAGAGCAGCTTCGAGAGCGATATGGGAAGCAGAGCGGCCCATGAGCTTGATGAAGTGCCAGTACTTCTGAGCGGAGTTGGCATCGCGCATGATGTTGCCGATGAGTTCAGAGTAGGTCTTCACAGCGGTGTCGAAACCGAAAGAGGTTTCGATGAATTCGTTCTTTAAGTCACCGTCGATGGTCTTCGGGCAACCGCAAACGCAGGTCTTCACGCCCTTGGACTGGAAGTATTCACCGAGAACAGCAGCGTTCGTGTTAGAGTCGTCACCACCGATGATAACGATTGCGTCGAGGTCGAGCTTGTTAGCAACTGCGATGCACTTGTTGAACTGTTCTTCAGTTTCGAGCTTGGTACGGCCAGACTGGATCATGTCGAAGCCACCGGCGTTGCGGTAGGCGTCCATCTTGGCGTCGTCAATTTCAATGTACTTGCCGTTTTCGAGACCGCTCGGACCACCGAGGAAACCAAAAAGGACGGAATCCTTGGAAACGGACTTGATGCCGTCGTAGATACCAGCGATAACGTTATGTCCACCCGGAGCCTGGCCACCAGAGAGAACCACGCCCATGCGGAGAGCCTTGCCAGCCTTGGCTTCGGCAGCTTCGAACTGAACAACCGGAAGACCGTAAGTGTTCGGGAAGAGTTCCTTGATCTTGGCCTGGTCGCTAACGGATTCCGTAGCTGCACCCTTGTTAATCTTCACGCTCAGGGCACCGTTCTTGAGGGAGACCGGGAGCTTCGGCTGATAGGCCTGACGGGCCTTGGTCAGTACAGAGAGATTTTCGGACATTGTTTATTCCTTTTGTTAATCCCGCAAAAAAAGCGGTTTTTGGTTAAAAATTCCGTGTGAAAATATAGAAATTTTTTCATCATTCTTGCACCGTTTTTATGTCATCCCCGCTGCGTTTTTATGTCATTCCCGACTCCGATCGGGAATCTCCTCCCAAAAATTACCACCCCCTAGCAATAACAAGAACCTATTACAATCCCATTTTTATAAAAAAAATGTATTAAAATTTTAATTTTACTCTTCAAAAATTGTAAAGTTTTTTCTATATATGCGGCGCGTAACAAAAAAGTAACGATTGGCAGAACATATTCTGCGAAAGTAAAGAAGGAGTGTGTATGAATGTTTTAATTTGGGGTTCCGATACAATTTTAGGTCATGGGCTCCTGTCCATGCTCAAGGAAATCAAGGATGGAGTTTCGTTCCATGCTGGGAATTTTGAAATTGGCGAAATCTTTGTCTGCGACTCCCATTCGAAAAAAGAAGAAATCGAAGAAGCGTGTGCCAATGCCGATTTCGTATTCAACATGTCCTACGGATTCAAATCCGACGAACTGATAGAAAGCCTTAAAGCAAACGACAATACATGTCCCATTCTTTTAAGCCACTATGTCCACGAAGCCGATCTTTTCCGTGAATATGGCCAAAATAATGACGTGCCCATCTTTGAATGGTCGCCCGTTTATGACATGGAACTCTTGAGCGTCGAAGCTCAAGTCTATGACATGATCGGCGCTATGCAGTGCGCATAGGTTAGACGAGAGAACGGACCTGCGGTCCTACAGACGAGAGACAAGAGGGATTAGGCGGCCTGTGGGCCGCTTTTTTTTTACTTATTCCAATAGATACGAAACTCTTTAATTTTTATCGTCTTTTTTGTTTTCAAAGATATACATTTACAATTATGAAAATGGTATTTTTCCTTTTTCCTTTAATTTTGTCATGTTTTTCAGGGGCATTCGCAGCTTATGTGGCTGTGCTTGAGACTACTGTTGACTCAAAAACAAAAAGCAAGGTTTCTTTAGCGGACCGACAGTTTCTCACAAACGTCTTGCGCGAAGAAGCTGTAAAGCAACTCCCCGCTGCGCAAAATTACACCATCATGACTCGCGACAATATCCTGCAAATGCTCCCACCTGGTAAATCCATAGAAGATTGTGAGGGATCATGCCTTGTCGAAACTGGCAAGAACATTTCTGCAGACTTTGTTTGTCAAGCCCGCATGGGGAGCTTTGGCGGCGCATTTTCGCTTTCGGCGGAACTTTACGAAACCGCAGGAAACAAGCTTATCGCAAGCTTTAACGGCCAAGGTTCAGACTTGAATGAACTGTTGGATCTTATATTGCAAAAAGCCCCTAAATTTTTCAAAAGCATTAAAAACGAAAAGGATGATTCCGAAGACTCAGGTTTTATTAACGTTGGCGATATAGGGCACTTTACCACTACAGAAGGGAATAACGTTGTTGTCCAAAAAAAATTTATGGTGGAAATCGTGACATCGCCAAGTGGCGCAATTCCGACAATTGACGGAAGGGGAATACCCAAGTGCCCCCAAACGCCGTGCAAGGTTCAAGTGGCAGAAGGAAAACACAGGTTTATCGCAACGCATGAACTCTATAAAGATGCTGAAGCGCTTGTAGAAATTGAAGAAAACAACCAGAAAGTAGAACTCAAGCTTTCTCCGAATTTTGGTCTTTTGGCTATTAAACCTGTTGTTGAAAAAACAGTGGCGTTAAAAGGCGAATTTAACGTGACTGTAGATGGGGAAATCAAAGAAGGACCAAACATAACATTAGGATCAGGCGTCCATACGGTACGAGTGAAACATACTTGCTATGTTCCTGTAGAATTTAGGGTTGCTATCGTGCCTAGAAATACTGAAGTTTTTGAAAAGGAATTGCAAATCGCCAAAGGCACGCTTGAACTCCATGCTGAATACAGAGGTCGCCCGAAATCGGTCGCTGTCGCCGTTGACGGCGTTATCGTCGGTGAAACTCCTTTTAGGGGAGAGGTTCCTCTTTGTTCGGATATAGCGCTCATGGGGAACGGTTGGACTGAAACTGTAAACGTACAGCCTAAGTGGCATGATGTTGTGATGCATACGCATAAGCTAAAGAATAAACCGAAAGGAAAAATTTTGACAGAGGAACGTCGATTGAAAATTGAGGCCAAAAGAGCTGCGGATTATGCGTGGGAAATGCAATTCCAACCCGAATCTATTCAAAATGCAGATATCGATGAAAGTGAGGACTATTCTGAAAATGAGATCACAGCAAGCACGGATAGCATCCAGGTTCAAGACATTTTGGAAAGTAGCAAGCTTGATGAATATCAGGTGAGCCGTGTGGGCGAAAATATCCCTGCTCACGTAACTGCGAAAAAAAAGAAGAACATCCATTGGATTCCGCTCGGAATCGGCGCTGGAGTTTTCACTGCAGGAGTGACTCTTGCTGTGATTGGAAATTCGAAAGCTAAAAACGCATACGAAACAAAGTTCCAATCCCGAAGTGAATACTTGAAAAACAGGGATGATGCGCACAGTGGGCAAAAAATGCGCAGTATAGGAATCACTCTGGCCATAGCCGGCGCAGTTGGTGTTGGCATGAGCTTTGCTTTCTAGGAGGTATGCATGAATTACTCTCGTATTATCGTTCATTCCTTCTTCTACATTCTTGTCGCCTGTATCCTAATATCTTGCACCGATTACGAGTCGATGATAGTCGATGAGTACGAAGAATGTGTTATCGAATTGACAAAAAGTTCATCCAGCAGTTCTATCCAAAATATGCCCAAATACAGTAGTGCACGTATGTATGTATATGATACAACTAAAGTAACCCTAGGTGCTTTAGCTGATTATCGTGATGGCAAAATCTACATTACTATAACCATAGGAAATCAAACATGGATGGCTGAAAACTTGAATTTTAAAACAGAGAACAGCTATTGTTATAACAACAATGAAAGCTACTGCGACAAGTACGGAAGACTTTACACGTGGATAAAGGAAATGTACGAGATTACTATGAAAGATGTTTGTCCCCAAGGATGGCATTTGCCAACGATTGCGGAATGGAATGTTTTGTACAAGGAACTTAACGCTGAATCTGTATCAGAGCGAATATTTTTGAATGTGTTGCCTGCAGGAGCTATGTCCGAATCAGGGACTTTCTACGACGAAGGTTTAGGTTCCGGCTTTTGGACAAGCATCATTGCGTATGATGAAGGCGAAGCTTTTTGCATGAGTTTTTTTGGCAACGTAGAAAACGCTTCATCTAAATCCATGAGCCAAAAAAAGGGACTCTCAATCCGCTGCGTCAAGGATGCACAATGATTTTTCAAAGGATGCAGCTCGTCCAACCGTTCATTCTAAAATTAGTTCGTTCGGAATAGCACCTTCCATACAAAGGAGCCTTCTTTTTAAACCGACGCCAAGCGCATAACCGCTCAAGCGACCACGGCTATCAATGACGCGGTGGCAGGGGATAATGACTTGTATCGGGTTCCGGTGCAAAACGTTTCCGACGGCTCTAACAGCCCCGGGCGCATCCACAGCTTCGGCCACTTGCTTGTACGTCCAAGTCTTGCCGTAGGGAATATTGCGTGTGACTTCCAGAACTTTTTTCTGGAAAACAGTGCCGTAAATTTTAATGGGTATAGAAAACTCGCAGATCTTGCCTGCGAGGTACAAATTAAGTTCGTTCACCGCCTTGCGGTAGGCGTTGCGAGTACGGTTCTGCAAGTTCATTTCCTTGTCGGGACTAGCGTAAGCGCAAGCCTGCATATTGCTCGAAGTTGCTTTTACTTCGTTCGAAGTTTCCCGAAATTTTAGACCACAAAGTTTATTGCCTTCAAAAATAAAGGTCCATTCGCCCCAGACATTCCGGTGGCTTATCTTTGTGAATTTCGGTTCATCGAATTTCATACCATACGGCACTTCCTAGCGCAATGGATATTCCTTGAATTCCTTGACGCCAAATTCTTCCTTGAGAAAGTCCCAGCGCACAAGGCGATTCTTCCAGTAGTATTTGCGGTACAAGCGACGTGCCACACGGCTTGTTAATTCATATGGAATTGTGTGGTGGTCGTCGGCAACACTTTCCATCGAAATGCGAAAATCGAGTTCGCCGTTCACGACATCGACCGTTTCGCCAACTTGCACATCCGGGATGTGGCTAACGTCAACCATCGTCGCATCCATGCAAACGCGTCCGAGAATCGGGCAAAGCTGTCCGCGGATAAACACGAACCCTTTGTTGTACTCGCCGCGAAGGTAGCCGTCGCCATAACCGATAGCGATGGTTGCAATGCGCGTCACTTGCTGGGCGGCCCAGTAACCGCCGTAGCTCACCGTTTCGCCCGGCTTCACGTCATGCACGTGACGGATGGTGGATTTGATTTTCATGACAGGCTTGATGGGGAGCGTTGTTGGGATAGCACCCATGCAGTTGTAGCCGTAAAGCGTAAGGCCCGGGCGAACCATGTCGAAGTGACTTTCGGGGTGCGTGAGTGTGCCTGCCGAGCTGGAGCAGTGGCAGATTTCCGGACGAAGTCCGTCTGCGTCAAGCACATCGACAAGTCGAGTGAAACGTTGAATCTGAACTTCCGTTTTCGGGTTCCCCGGCATGTCGGCTGTTGCAAGGTGCGTGAACATGCCTTCGAACTTGAGATGTTTGAGAGTGAGCGCCGCACGGATGTTGTTGAAATCTTCGGCATCAAAACCGTAACGGTTCATGCCCGTGTCAATCGCGAGATGGGCCTTGCAGCTTGTGCCCGTATCGGCGAGGAATTGGTCAAATGCAACTGCGGTACGCAAGTCGGTAATGGCTGCCGTCAGCTGAAATTCAACAAAGTAAGCAAAGTCGGAAGGCGTGCAAGGGCCGAGTACGAGAATCGGCAAGTCCATGCCGTACTGGCGCAGCAACATGCCTTCGCTGATGTGAGCGACACCGAGGTAGTCGGCACCGCCGAATTTAGCGGCAAAAGAGCAGGCGAGGCTTCCGTGTCCGTAAGAATCAGCCTTTACAGGGACGAGGATTTTCGTCGAAGAAGGAATTTGGCTTCGTATAAATTGAATGTTGTTGCAAAATGCGTCCAAATTGATTTCGATCCAGTTCGGGCGAGCAATCTTATTTAAATCGGGAGGAGTAGGTAAAAGTTTCATGATAATGAAAATATAGGTAAGTTTTAAGAAAATGGTGCAAAGAACACCTGAAAAAGTCGCCCCTTGTAATCCAATATGGAATAAAATAGGTTGGGCTAAGTTTTGTAAAATTCTAAAGCTTGATTTTTTCCCAAAATTGCACGCAATCCCAATAACTACGGACATTGTCTTTTTTGGTCTGAGTTTACATTCCTCTGCATGAAAATTTGTTTACTATTTCTCGCTTTTTTTTCAAATTTTTTATTGGTACTTTATGGTTGTGTAAGGGTACAATTCACTTCACGATTCGAACAAAGAAAAATGAAATGAATAAAGTAATTCTCTTATAGGATGGTTTTGAATTTCTGACACTGTGTGAAATCGCAAGTTTCTTATGAATGATAATTTATAGTAAATAAGTTGCAACATAATTAATTTGCGTGCGAACTTTGCGTAATAGTTCATTAAAAGGCTAGCCTTAATAGCCTTAAGGTTCTGTTGCGATGTTTGTAAAAAACGCTCCGCCATGGAACGATATCCAAACTATTACCCCTCATTTAACAAACAACAAAAACATCAACCCTTCAAAAGGAGGATAGAATCATGAAACCGATGAATAAGAATGAGGAAAAGTTCATCGCATCGCTGATGCCAGATTCCGACAAGAAAATGGTGCGCATTGCCAGTGCATCTTTTCTTACCGCGATACTGCTGTGCTTCTGGGCGACGACGTATGAACAGATTGTCGGGGAGGTCATGTTTGAACCTGCACCCGCCAGTGAAATCTTAACAACATTAAAAATTGAAGAAAAAAAGGAGGAAGTAAAAAAGCCGGACCCACCGAAGAAAGTTCCGACGAAAGAAGAAATCATGCGTAAAAGACCTGGCGGTGGAGGAAAGCCGGCTGGAAAAGGCGATCCGAAAGCAGCCCTCCAGCGTGGTGTCCTTCAAATCTTGACTGCGATGACGAACAACGCCGCCGCTCAGGCATACGACCTTGCAAACAAAACTTTCGCGAAGGATATGGACAAGCGATTGAAACTTCTTAACGGTTTGCAGGTGAACGGCAAAACACAACTGGCTTCTGTACGTCGTGGCAAGCCTGGTGGTCGCTGGAACGAAGGCGTTGCAGAGGGCGGCGCTGGCGGAATTGGCGATATGCTTAGCGGATTGTTGGGCGGTGGCGGTGGTGCCCTCAAAACAAAAGCGAAGGGAACAATAAGGGAACCTAAAATGAACGAAATCGACATGGGTTCTGCAGGCGGATCTCGTTCTGCTTCTGAAATCATGAAGGTTGTTCGTCAGCGCATGTCTGGACTCCGCCATATTTACAACACTCACTTGAAGAAAAAACCTGGATTCCAGGGGAAGGTCACGTTGAGGTTTACGATTGCACCGGGCGGTGAAATTATAAACATCGCGATTGTATCTTCTTCGACGGGCTACAGCGAATTCGATAGTGATGTGAAGAATGCCGTCAAGCGCTGGACATTCACAAAAATTAAATCGGGAAATACGACAGTGACGGTCCCATTTACCTTTACGGAATGACCATTTGGAGTAGAATTTTATCGTATAGATTTATAAATTTAAGTCGGCGATTCTTCGCCGGCTTTCTATGCTATTTATAAGGGACTAAAAATATGAAAGATCCTCGCATCACGCAACTTGCTGAAAATTTAATCAACAACGCCATCGCTCTCAAATCTGGCGAAAATATTTTAATTGAAACAACCGATACGCCAGACGAACTTTCGACGGAACTTATCAAAGCGGTCGCAAAAGTGGGCGGCAATGCATTTGTCCATAATTATAACAGCCGTGTCCGCCGTGAAGTTATCCGCTCGGCATCCGAAGAACAGATGAAACTTTCGGCAGAACTTGCGATGGATGAAATGAAGAAGATGCAAGCCTACCTCTCCATCCGCGCCATGAACAACGCAATGGAAAACTGCGACATCGACGATAAGAAAATGCTTGCATACAGGACCATCACGCAAGACGTTTTGAATTACCGCGTGAACAATACGCGTTGGTGCGTGCTCCGCTGGCCGAACCCGTCAATGGCTCAAGGCGCAAAGATGAGCACGGAAGCTTTCGAAGATTTCTACTTCAAGGCATGCCTTGCCGATTACCCGAAGATGCAACGTGCCGCACAGGCTTTGGTCGATCTCATGAACAAGACGGACAAAGTGCGTCTCGTGGCTCAAGATACCGACATTACGTTCAGCATCAAGGACATCCCGGCGGTGCCGTGCTGCGGCAACATGAACATCCCCGATGGCGAAGTCTATACAGCTCCGGTGCAGGGGAGTATCGAAGGCGTAATCCACTACAACACGCCGACGCTTTACGAAGGCAAACAGTTCAGCAATATCCGCCTCGTCTTCAAGCAAGGCAAGATTGTCGAAGCGACTTGCGAAACGGGCGATAACAAGAGCTTGAACGCCATCTTCGATACGGACGAAGGCGCTCGCTACGTGGGTGAGTTTGCAATTGGCTTCAATCCGTTTGTGCTTTCTCCGATGTGCGACATTTTGTTCGACGAAAAAATTGCAGGAAGCATCCATTTTACGCCGGGCATGTGCTACGAAGATGCTCCGAACGGCAATAAATCCGCCATTCACTGGGACTTGGTGCTCATCATGCGTCCGGAATACGGCGGTGGCGAAATCTGGTTCGACGACAAGCTCATCCGCAAAGACGGTCTCTTCGTGGTCGATGAGCTCCAGTGCCTGAATCCAGAACAATTAAGTGGTTAGTGATTAGTGGTTGGTGGTTAGTGATTAGGGCATCTTCGATGCTGCTGATTTAGACGGAAAGACGAGAGACGAAAGAAAGAGCTGTAAGCTATGAGGTTGGTCGCCGGAGTTTATCCCGCACCAATTGCGGGGCTCCCTTTGAGTTTACTCATCGCTCACAGCTTTTTTCTTTTTTTTCCAAAAAGTTTTGTTTTCGCGCCGCAATATTTATATTTTTGATACATCTAACCCTTTTGCAAGGATATTTTATGAACTTAAAAACGACTTTTGGTATAGGCTTGGTGAGCCTTGGTATTGCCTTTGCTCAGGAAGGCTCTTATGAATCTACACCGATGGCTCAGTCCATGAGCGAACAGGAACTCCAGAAACAAGAGGAACAAGCAGCAGCTTCTCAAGACCTTACGGCTCCAGTTCCGTTTGTCGCTCCAGAAATTCCGAAGGAATCCAAGCGCTCTTCTTTCAATAGTATTTTGCACGGCAAATCCTATAACCGAAACAGCAACATGGCTGCGGCAAACAATACGGACCTCTTGCTTACCTACCCGAACTTGTTTGCAAACCGCAAATTCTTCTATATTGAACCAACCAATAAGCTGGGCATTCTTTCTCTCGGTTCGTTCTTTACCGCTTTCGACATGTCCAATCAGCTGGGCAGACTCACTCTTGGTTATGCGGCTCCAGGCTTCGGCTTTTATATTAGAGCCGGTCTTGGCCGTGACAGAATAAGCAACAATGGAGAAGGAACCGTTACTGTTAGACAAGAAAACAACACTACTGCTACAGTCGCACCCGGTGTTCGATCGACAACATATAGCGGCGATGACTGGGCTTTTGCTATTTCTAAGGGATTCTTGGGAATGAATGTCGCTTTGAACGGTGATTGGCTGACCAAAAAAAATCAGGTTCATGTAGATCCGGATAATGGCAGAGAAACTGAAAATAAATATGATAGTCTCACAGTCAACTTAAGCTTGACCAATGCCCCGACTGCAAAAAATTTCACTTGGACTCTTGGAGCAAGATTGTCGAACAGCCGCGACGAAACCTTAATTAATGGCGATATCGATGATGCCTCCCGAAATTCTTTCATCGATATCGCTCCGTATATTCGTGGAGGTCTCTCTGTTCTTGAAAACGAGAATGCTCGCGTCCTCTTTGGTACAGCAGCTATTTTCTCTTACAGGAATTTTTATGATCCCATTGAAGTCAATACTCTTACAGCAATACTCCAGCCAAGCATTTTGGGTGAAGTTTTCGTAGGCGAAAAGAAAAACTTTATGTTCTACGGTGAAATCGGTTATGATTGGATCGTCTTCCAGTATTTAAGTAACAGTGCAGTTGACTTTTCTGTAATGACGGACCGCATGAATGAATTGAATGCATCTGTCGGTTTCCGTTACCAGTACAAGGACTTCCTTGCAGTTGAAATGGGCATCGGACAGCAAGTATTCTCCAGCACAAAGAGCATCTTCAACGGAGACAATACATTCGTTGACTTCAGTGCTATGATCCGCTTCTAATCAACGATTAACAGTCTAAAAAGCAACGCCTCCCGAATGGGAGGCGTTCTTTTGCTTATAAAGGGGATCCCGGCACAGAGGCCGGGATGACATCGCAAAAAAAAAGAGCCTAGCAAAATCTGGGCTCTTTTTTAATTGCGCGAATCACGATTAGAGGCGTTCTGCGATCTGGACAGCGTTGAGAGCGGCACCCTTGCGGATCTGGTCGCCAACAATCCAGATGTTCATGCCATTGTCGCAGGCGAGATCTTTGCGGATACGGCCAACATAGACATCGTCGGTGCCCATGAGGTTGAGCGGCATCGGATAGACGTTGTTTGCCGGATCGTCACAGAGCTGGAGGCCTTCGCCGTTCTTGATCGCGTTGCGGACTTCTTCAACAGAGAGTGCGCGTTCCGTTTCGAAGCTGATGGCTTCGGAGTGGCAGCGGAGAGCGGAAACGCGAACGCAGGTAGCAGCGCAGCGGACGTCGCTGTGCATGATTTTCTGCGTTTCGTTGAACATCTTCATTTCTTCCTTCGTGTAGCCATTGTCGGTAAACACATCGATGTGCGGAATGAGGTTGTATGCAAGCTGATGTGCGAACTTCTTCACGGTGACCGGCTTGCCTTCGACGATTTCCTGATACTGCTGCTTGAGTTCTGCCATGCCTGTTGCACCGGCACCGCTTGCGCTCTGGTAAGAGGAAACGTGGATAGTCTTGATCTTGCTCAAGTCGTTGATCGGCTTCAAAGCGACAACCATCATGATGGTCGTGCAGTTCGGGTTCGCGATGATGCCCTTGTGGAGCTTGATGTCTTCCGGGTTTACTTCCGGAACGACGAGCGGAACGTTCGGATCCATGCGGAAGAAGCTTGTGTTATCGACGACGACTGCACCTGCGTCAACAGCAATCGGAGCGAATTCCTTGGAAACGCTTGCGCCTGCAGAAGAGAGCACGAGATCAACGTTCTTGAATGCGTCCTTGCAAGTCAATTCGACTTTGAGCTTTTCACCCTTGAATTCATATTCGCGACCGACACTGCGTTCGGAGGCGAGGAGCTTCAAGTTCTGAAGCGGGAAGTTACGTTGTTCAAGAATCTTGAGGAGTTCCTGACCTACTGCGCCGGTGGCGCCCATGATCGCTACGTTACGAATCATAGATTTAACCTTTTTCTTATTGTTACGGTTGATTGTTCGATTTTAAATTTTTAATGGTCTGTTGGAATTGGTCGATGTGTTTTTTGGCTTCAACCATCAAGTCTCGAGCTTGAGAGAATTTTTTCATCTGTTCACTAGGATCTTCAAGAAGACAGTAAGCGTACAACGTATGCGTCGCATTGCGAAGCGTCTCCGTCGCCTTGACAAGTTCAGCATGCGCGTCTCTAGTTTCAAGCGGGTGGAACAGCCCTATCGCCTTGCGGTTTACAGAAGTCGCCTTATTGTTGATGGCGAGCGCCTGCTGGCTTCTCTTTTCGCGTTCCATCTCGCTAGCACTGGGCTCTAACGGTCCAAAGGCATCGATAGAATGCATGATGTCGAACATCTTGTTTACAACATCATCCGCTTTTTCATCATAAGATTCAAGCCTGTCCAAGACCTCGGGTGCGATTTCTACATCGTCCGATTCATCGTTATGCTTGTACTTTTTGGCTTTAGCGGTTGATTTGCCCTGTTGCGTCTTTTTTTCTTGTTGTTGATCGAAAGACGAAATGTAATCCTCGTATTGCTTGTTCGCTGCAACAAGTTCAGCAGGGGAGTAGGCAGACGTAAACACCAAAGTCGGATGTTCAAAGCAAGCCGTTCCGATAAAGCCGGTCAACATGCACATGGAAAAGAGAAGGAACGAAATCATATTAGACCATTCATCACTTTGAACCAAGCAAAGAAGACTGAATAGAAAAAGCAAAAAGAACGAAAGTAAAATACCACCTTCGACATTCTGAACAATGATGGTATCCTTCACGAAGTAAAATAGACAGTCTATCACTATCGTCAGTGTAGAGAGTATAGCTCCAATGACTTTCGCGTTACGCCCGGAATGGGCTGCCGTGGCGAATATCGTTATAAACGAAATCCCAAGCGGCAACGCATAGATGAGCGCTATTTCTGCAATTCCTTGATTCATTCAGACCGTCTTGAATTAGAACGGAAGATCGACGTCTTCTTCCGCCATGCCGGCATCGTAAGACGAAGCACTATTCTGCTGCATTCCGTTAAAGCTGTTGGGTTGGTAACCGCTGGTCTGGCTGAATCCTGTTGCAGCGGGTGCACCACCCTGACCACGCGGAGTGAGGAGCTGGAATGTATCCATATTGATTTCGGTGACATAACGTTTCTGACCGCTCGTCTGGTCCGTCCAGCTGCGGTTCGTGAGGGAACCTTCGACATACAGGCTCATGCCCTTGCGAATACCAAGCTGTTCGACGATATCTGCAATCTTACCCCAGCCGATGATATTGTGCCAATCGGTCTGCTCCTTCTGTTCACCGTTGTTATCGCGATAACGACGAGATGTTGCAAGAGAAAAAGAAACACGCTTACGACCACCGTTAGGATTGACACGAACTTCCGGATCCTTGCCAATGTTACCGATGAGCATAACCTTATTCAAATAAGCCATATTATTATCCTGTTTTATTTTTTGAATTTTCGCAAACAAAAATACAAAAAGAAATATGACAGTTTTGTGTCAAAAATTAAAAAAAACGAATTTTGCTCCATTTTTTTGCATTCAAATAAAAACCATGTGGCCAAAGCCACACGGTCTTTGCGATATAGAGAATTACTGAACAAAATGGACATTAATTAATATTCAAAGTTCACGCGATAACGCTTGTGACCATTGGGGTTCACTTTCGCCCCCTTTGCATTCACGAGCCCACGGCGATTCTTTGCTACAGTCGGCGTAGTGCGGATCCCATGAATGGCATTCGTTTCGCTTGATGAACTAGGCGGAGTCGCCTGACTGCTCGAAGAAGCGACGCTTGAGGAACTTTGCGGAACGCTAGAAGAACTAGCCGCAACGCTACTCGAAGACTTTACGCTGCTAGATGATGCAGGAGCTTCTTCGTTGTCTTTCGGAACCTGACCGTTAAAACCTTCCTGACCTTTCTTGGTGAGGGCGATGATAGCCATGCCGTCCTTGGTGAAGATGTTGCTCGGGCTAATGTCAACGCGGTTGCCGTCAAAAGTCCAATCACCCTTGCTCCAACGACCATTGTCAAACTTATCGAAGTTGTCGGTCCAAAGGAGCTTGAAGTCTGTGCCGTTGTCGCCTTCGCCCGGCTTGTATTCATAAACTTTCACCCAGTTGATGAACTGATAGACCGGCAAAATGTTGTCGTTCCATGCACCGACCCAACCAGCATCTTCGTGAGACCACAAATTAAAGCGGAGACCTTGCGGCTTCAGGCCTAAATCTTGCACTTGGTTTTTGTCGTTTTGCCCTTTGACCGTTTTACGGACAACTTTACCATCGAGAATCCATGCCACATAATCCGGGGTCCATTCCATGCCATAAGTGTGGAACGACTGGTTTGACGCAGGATTGATGGTATGATGCGCTTCGCTAGTCACCTTGCGATCTGGCTGACCATCGCCAGGGCCGAAACCTGTAATGATATTGGACTGGAAACTGTTAGGATTCTTGCCCAAGATTTCAATATCCACTTCGACCCAGGGTTCGTTACCGCCCAAGTAAGAATCGTTGTGGTAAAGAAACATGGAACTTACCGTCCCCGAGCCAGCCGCCATCTGCATGCGAGCTTCGAACTTGCCGTACATCCATGTATCGTTAGTGTAGAGTTCGGCCCCGCTATATTGCTTTGCACAAACTGTTGACGTAAGAGCAGCTGCGACAAGAGCACTTTTGATGGCCGTCTTCTTGATATTCATTATTCCTCCACGAGAAAGCTAAAGATACATCCCATACACCTACCAAGACATCCTATCTCACTGAACATAAAAATACGTTTGTTAAAAGCATCAACCAACAGTTCTAAACAATTTCATATTTCAATCCGTATCAACTGTATCGTTTTTATCCAAAAAAAATCCCTGTCACGCTGATTGCGCACAGGGAGTTCAATAAAGGAATAGGGGAGTTTGTTGTTTATTTGCTCAGTCCAAAGCGGATTGACGGCTCGCCATGCACACGTAGCACATAAACTCCATTTTTAAGAGAACTCAAATCCACGGACTCACCAGCAGAAACGCGCCCAGACATTGCAGAACGTCCACGAAGATCCACGACTTCATATTTCAACGCATGGCCGCGAGTGACGGTAAAGCTCTTGTTGCCATGCAACATTTGAATACCGGATTCACGAGCAACAGCACGTTTGCCAATAGATATGGGCGAATCCGCGGAAGCTAGTTTGTATAGAAAATCGAAAACTTTTGTACGTACCGGCTTTTCATATTCAGCTTCATCGTAAAATTCGTGATAAGCCCTTTCTACAAAGTAAGTCTCATGATCGATTTTCTTAGCCTTCAATACGGAGTCGATAACAAAGCTTCCATAAAGTGTCGGCGTTCCGATATCAAGCTTTATCAACGATGCCAGCGCCGCCATGCTGTTCGGGAGCATGTTCGCTATCATCTTGCTTGCATTTGCGAGTGGGCGGCCCGTCTTGAAGAGCACAGTCTCGTCATCCGTCCCGTGAACGAGGAAAACTGGAGTCTTGTTATCGCCGATGATGTTCGGGTTATGCACGGCTCCCCACAAAGCGACAACACCGTTCGCATGGGCATCTACGCCTTGTTCGCCATAAATATTTAAGCTGCCGAGGTCCGGAGCCCCATTCTTTTGGACGTAACTCGGAAAATCGGTTTCTTTCGCTGTATAGATATTTTCAAGGGAGAGGATAGCTCCGGCACTGTTACCGACAAGATAAATTCGATTGGGGTCGATGCCGAGCTTGTCCGCGTTCTTGCGCATGTAGCGGACCGCGGCATTGATGTCCTGAACGCTGCGATAGACGGCACGGCCAAAGTCAACGCTGTCGATACTGTATTTGATGCCGCTGCCTTCAAGCGTCACGCCCATGCGGTATTCAATGGATGCGGCAACGAAACCACGTGCGGCAAGGGAATCGCAATATGTGACAGTCTGCTGGTCCGTATCGTCCTTCGCTCCGGCCACAAAAGCTCCGCCATGACTGACGATGACTGCGGCACGCTTCTTTTCTGTATCACCCTTCGGCGTGTAGAGGTCCATCAGCAAAGGCTTGAGTTCAACATCATTCTCGTTTGTGTAAAAATAGACGTACTGACCGACTTCTTCAATAAGGGTCGAGGATAACGAATGCAAGGAACTTAAATGCGGGACGTTCGTCGCATAAGTAACATCCTTAGTCTTTTCGACCGAAAATTGACGATCCTTGTAACGTTCTGCGGCATTGGCGGAAACCGCTAAAATTCCCAAAGCGGCAAGGGCTAGTAATGCTTTATTGTGGGATAAACTAAAGTTCATGCATCCCTCCAAATGAAAATGATACGGATAATGATACCGTATCAAATATAAATAATTGAATTTTTTTTTCAAAGTGGGGGAGACCGCCCCCACGCACAAATCATTAACTTTTGGCGATTTTAAGGCCGTCGCTAAACGCCTTGCCGACTATTTCGCCAACAACGCGATAAGCATGAGCCGCCGAGTCATACGAAATCGGTTCGACTTTGCCCAAATCGACCTTCCCGTCTGCGCCAAGGACGCTTTCGTCTGCGCTGGTGTTGACGACTTTGCCTACGATATAAGTGCTGCCGTCAAAGTCCGGGCTGCATTCCAAGAGTTCGCATTCGAGAGTCAACGGATATTCTTCGAACATCGGGGCATCGACATGTTCGCTTTTGACAACATGAAGGCCAGACTTTTCAACTTTGTTCGCCATCTTGTTTCCGCTGACCACGCCAAAGAAATCTGAGACGACAGCAGTCTTACGTGTACCGAAGTTCACGGTAAACGCTTTACGCGCCTTGATATTTGCGGTCGTCTTGTGGTCTGTGCCAAGGCAAATCGCGATTTCGTCATCTTCGCGCTGGCCGCCCCAGGCTGCGTTCATGGCGTTAGGGGAGCCGTCTTCGTTGTAAGTCGCGATAATGAGTACCGGCAGGGGAGTGATGATTGCTTTTTTTCCAAAATCTTTACGCATAGTTAAGGTATTTGATTATAGGGTTAGGGGAGAGGTTTATTCTATTCATCGTCGTCAGGAATGACGCCGGTCTCTTGAATTTTGTCGCAGTCGCCAATTAAGGGGGCTGCAATCATGGGCATAATATTCTTTGCACTTTGTATCGATAAAGATTCCGTTATTACATGCCCTTCGCATTTGATGGTGTAGTTTGGATTTATTCCAGCTTCTTCAAATTCCTTTATTTCGTCTGCGGCCTCGGCCTTTGAATCCGTGCATTCTTGATCAACTGAACTTTGTGCAACTTTGGAATCAAATTCATCCACTTCCTTCATTGTGAACGAACCATTTTGGAAAATAGCTTCTACAGTCGCAGTTACCGAATCTTCTACTACAACCTTCATCTTGAACAGGTTGTCCGTATCTTCGATGATTTGGCATGTCGCCTTGGCTGGGCCTGAAGGTTTGGCTACAGTACTTGTGTCTTGTGAGGGGACTGGAGGATTGTCAACTGGGGGCTTTACCGTTGTATCAGGAACGTTAACGGGGATGTTCATGGCATCGCAAGTAGCCTGTGAAGACTTGACGATATCGTCAATGCTATGTCCTCCGGCGGGTTGTTTCATTTTAGCGGTAATATTTCGCTTGCTGCAAATTACGGTCGCATCGAGTTCTGTAGCCAAGCTTTTGCTTTCTGCGCATTGTTCTTCGACAAAAGAATCGGGTAGAGCGGCATCGTATGTCATGCTCGATTCGATTTCGACCATGTCCCCGACAAAAACCATCGTCGTCTTTGTTGCGGCTTGACCTGCTACGACTGTATTCATTTCGATTGTATTGTCTGACAGCTTTTTTACCGTACATTCATTTTTTGAAAATGTTTGTGGGGTAGAATACTCTGCAGATGACGATTGTGGGGTTGACAACTCTGAAGATGAAGAACCTGGTGTTTGGAGATTCAGGTTGTCTGAATTTTGCCCGATGTCTTGAACCGACGACGAAGAAACGATTTGGCTTGAAGATGAATTATAAGAAACTTCTTCAAATGGCGCTGTAGAATTATCCGGAGAACAAGCGACAAAAGCGATTGCCGACGCAGCGGAAAATGCAAGAAACTTTTTATACATGATATCCTTTATGTTTTATTTTAACCTAAATATTAATATACAAAAAAAGAGTTTTTTTTTTCTTCAAAAAAAAATATTTGTAAACACAAAATTACAATTTTGCCTAATTCTTGCAAAAATTTACAAAATCTTACTTTGTATATTAAAACACAAACAACGAGGTAATCATGAAATATTTATTCACCCTTCCATTGGCCGTCTCGGCTTTTCTTGTCGCCTGCGATTCTAGCAGTACAGCTCCGGATTCCTTCACTAAAGGCGATTTAATCTACGAACGTCATATAGACCTAAATGAATTCGGCTCTATGCAATGCAAGGTTTACGCAACAGATGATGTCATTACAATAGAATCTAGCGTGAATTCGATGGGGGACAATTCCTATATAGTGATATTGGAAAGCAATTTTGGAAAAAATCCTGCGACGTTTCGTGGCGAATACAACATGTCTGGGAAGTATTTAATGTCTAGTGAGCAGACCTGCGAAGGAGCAAAGGAAGTTATTGCCAAATTAGAGAACCAAAAGATCTCTTGTTCTAGCAACAAAGTCTCCTTTACTTCAACAATGCCGCAGCACGTCAATGAAACGAGCAAAAATCTTTATATTTTTACGTTGAAGGGTAAGATGGAATCCATTTGTGATGAAATGTACGAAGGAATTGCTCAAGGGTTCGCAGAACTTAGCAGCGGAAAGACTTTAGAAGACCTGCAGGCTAACGAAGAATTGTAAGAAACTTCTTCAAATGGCGATGTAGAATTTATTCTTTAATAATTTATTCGTTGTTATTTTAGTCTAGATATTTTTTAATATACAAAAAAAGAAATTTTTTTTATTACCATAGAAAACGTTTGTAAACATAAAGTTACCAAAATATTTAATTCTTACAAAAATTTACAAAATCTTACTTTGTATATTAAAACACAAACAACGAGGTAATCATGAAATATTTATTCACCCTTCCATTGGCCGTCACGGCTTTTCTTGTCGCCTGCGATTCTAGCAGTACAGCTCCGGATTCCTTCACTAAAGGCGATTTAATCTACGAACGTCATTTTGATAGCAATTTGGGGAATGGGAAATGCTACGTCTATGCAACAGACAACAGCGTTTCTGTAGATTTTACAGTCAACGTGATTAATGACAATACCTATTTGAAACAACAATTAGAATGGAGTTTCGGCAATAAAGCGAATTACCGTGGAAAATCAGAAGTGTCGGGGCTCTTTGTCATCATGAAAGATGAATTATGCGAATCAATGAAGGAACTCGCAAATGAAATGGACAATGGACGTTATACATGCACAGAAAATGGTGCAACCATTAGTGCAAGTCCTTCGGATTACGATGAATCGCAAAAGAAATTGCACATGGCAACATCAAAAAGCATGATGAAAAGCCAGTGTGATTCTTGGCATGATGATTTTTCAAAAAAATTTGGCGATATGGCTCAAAACGGTAATTTAGGTGAAAAAGCAGAGTCCTGCGAACCCGTCTTGAACGGAAACACAATAACAACGACTATCAAGTATCCAGATAAAAGTGCAATCATGAAAATGACGAAAGAAAATGGCGGTTACACGATGACTGAAGAATATACAGGGATCGATGCCGCAACTTTGGCAAAAGTATGCGAAGCCTACAACAAAGAAAGCGTCATTAAGAATGTTGTCTGCTCAGGTTCGACAATCACCTATCAATCCAACACTTCGAAAGTGCCTGAAATCGCAGATTATTTAGAATACGATCAAAAATATCAATGCCCGAGGTTATTGAACGGGATGATGACTCTTGAAGACATCTGGTATAATCAGGAATGTGAATAGGAAAAAGAAAGTCGGGCGAAAGTCCGGCTTTTTATAAATTAGGGGAGGATGTCTTATGAAGCTCCTTAAAATTATACCTATAATCGCCGTTGCGTTCCTGGCGGCTTGCAAATCAACCGTTCCGCAGTCCGAAAGCCTGCTCGAAGAACATACTTCGTCGATAGTCGAGAGTAGTTCAAGTGTTGCTGTGGAGGTAGATTTTTCGAAACCGAGATTTTTAAGCCCGGAAGATTCTGCGGCGATTTTTAAAGATTTAAGTAAATACGTTTTTGATTCAATTATATTTGATATGTCGGAAAATTTTTTAGATGATTTTCGTGGTGGTTGCGATGGAACCCCATCTTTAGCATTATGCGATATCCACTATGACAAACAGAAAATTCATTTAAACATACTAAGTCAAAATAAAAAATATCAGTTTAATTTGAATATTGAAAATGGGATTGCTACCGTACAAAAAATGTTCTTTGATTACGATGATGAAAAAGTGCGTAATTTATGTACCGAACACAAAAACGACTCGACGAAGAAGAACGTTACATGCAATAATAAATCCATATCATTTTCGTTCAAAGACAACATTAATGGATATGATTTACGCAATCTTGGCGGTGAATATTATGAGGATTGCGTGTTTGGATTGACTCATGTGAATGTGAACTGCGGAATTATTCATAATTTAAAAATTAATGAAGTTGAATGGGAAGAAGATGAAAATCCTTAAAATTTTACCTATAATCGTTATTGCGCTTCTCGCGGCCTGCAGATCGACTGTGCCGCAGTCCCAAAGCCTGCTTGAAGAACACGTTTCGTCGGCGGGGGAGATCTGTTCGAGTTCAATAACGGAGCTTACTCTAGAAAGTAGTTCGAGTTTCAGCTCTAGTTCTAGCGCAATAGTACTTCCTATAGCATGGGATACTTTAACTTTAGACGATGATATCGATTTCGGCGATACTTGTATTATGTGGGGACGTCTTTTCTGTTGGAATTATGATGAACTTCAAAAAGATTCACTATTGAATTTCAGAATAGCGGAATATTCGTTATTATCTTCCTTATATCATGCACTGTATCAAGGTGCTTATGTCTATTTTCAAGAAAGTTGCGGTGGCACTTTTTTGATTTCAGCGTGCGAAGTTTTATATAAAGACAATAAGCTCCAATTAAACGCGTCATCTGCTGGAAGTGTGGTGACAATTTCTGTGACAATAACGAAAGGTCTCGCAACAATACAAGAAAAAATCAACTATTCACAAAAAGAGTTTTTTGATAGAATCTGTAGTTATCACAAAGAAGACCCCAAAACAGAGCATGTTGAATGCATTGAAAATACAATAACGTTTACCATAAAAAATAATTTTAGCGATAACGATTTAAAAATCCTTGCTAATGAACTCGACAAAGAAGCTTGCGACGCCTGGCATATGGATCAAACACGTTCACAATGTTATTTCGGTAATGGTGAAAATTAAAAAATTGGGAAAAACATGAAACTCGTTAAAATTTTACCCATAATCGTTATTGCACTCCTAGCGGCGTGCTGGTCGTTCTCGTATGCAGAAACCGAGTCTGACAATGACAATCTAAATTTAGATTCAGCTTTTCAAGCTTTTGATAAAGAATATGAATCACACAATTGCAGAAATAGACCAGAAAATTTGAAACTTAAGGCCGCAAAAAATTCTTTAGAACAAGCCATATTCCCAGTGTTATTAACAGATAAAAATATATCAGGATGTGGATTCGATCATGACGTTTCATCCTGTAAAGTTCTTCTTAAAGATGATAAAATCCAGCTAAATGTGTTATCTGAAGAAAAAAACGTAAAAACAACAGTAAATATTGCTAACGGAATTGCAACGGTCCAAGAAGAATTTACAAGCCACTACAACGATGCTGATTTGGCGAAGTTTTGCCAACTGCATCAAAATGATAAAAAAGTAAAAGATGTCAAATGCGTCAATAAAACCATCATTTACACCTTAAAAGATAACTTTAACGATATCGATTTAAAGAATCTCGAGGATGAATTATATTGTCAATGTGTTCGGTGGCTAATATTCAACCACAGTTATTGCGGACAGCGATCTGATGAAAACTAAAAATGAGATTCCTTAAAATTTTACCCATAATCGCCATTGCGTTCCTTGCGGCGTGCAAATCAACCGTGCCGCAGTCCGAAAGCCTGCTTGAAGAACACGTCTCGACAGCACAAGAAAATAGATCAAGCTCTGCGGAGATGTCTGTAAAAAGCGAAAAAGATTCTACAGTTATTTTTGACCGTATAAAAAATTACGTTTTCGACTCAGTTTTGTTTGATATGAAAGAGAACTATTATGTTAAAACAGATTGTGGTTGTGGCTGTAGTTGGCCAGACGTTTTCTCATGCGATGTCCAATATGACAAAGAGAAAGTTCATTTAAACATGTTAAGTCTAAATAAAAAATATCAATTTATCTTGAACATTGAAAATGGTATAGCGACTGTTAAAAAAATTTTCACCGATTATGACGACGAAAAAATTAACGATTTATGCGCCAAACACAAAAGCGATCCGAAAAAACAGAATGTTGCATGCAATAATAATTCCATAGCATTTTCGTTCAATGATGACTTTAGCGGATATGATTTACGCAACCTTGGCGGAATGTATTTTCAAACCGATTGCAATTTTGCAATGGCGTTTTTAAGAGGTATATGTAATTCGAATTATATGAATGAACAAAACCGCCCCAATATCATTGATGAACTTGAATAATTAATGAAATTTTTGCATTTATTCTTATATTTTTGAGAAAAAAAAAGGAGTTAAATTATGTTTTTATGGGAAATTGCCATAGTTTTTGGAATTTCATCAATTTGTTTCACTTTATGGTCTTTGGCTTCTACATTTAGAAATACCGAAAAAACACTAAAACACCTTGATGAAAATGTACAACTTATGATAAATATTTATTTAACAAAAGAAAAATCTCAAAAGTGACTTTAGTTTACATAATCCGCATTATCGGCAAT
>NZ_JAFWOM010000009.1 GCF_017545445.1 Fibrobacter sp. | reverse complement strand
CGACGGTTGGGCATACGACATCGGTTACGGTGGTCTCGACCACGTCATGGCAACCGGTGAAAACGTGAACATCTGCGTCCTCGATACCGAAGTGTACTCCAACACCGGTGGACAGGCTTCCAAGGCCACGAACCGTGGCGCAGTCGCCCTCTTCGCTGCCGCTGGTAAGCGCGCCGGCAAGAAGGACCTCGGCCTTATCGCCATGAGCTACAAGAACGTTTACGTGGGCCGTATCGCCCTCGGCGCAAACGACGCCCAGGCCCTGAAGGTTCTTCAGGAAGCAGAAGCTCACAATGGTCCGTCTCTGATCATCTGCTACTGCCCCTGCATCAACCACGGTTTCGATCTCAACAGCCAGCTTCAGCACCAGAAGATGGCCGTGGATTCCGGTTACTGGACTCTGCTCCGTTACAACCCGGCTCTCGCCGCCGAAGGAAAGGCTCCGCTTATCCTCGACTCCAAGAAGCCGACTATTCCGGTCGCAGAATACATCTACACCGAAAACCGCTACAAGCAGCTCACCCGTAACAATCCGGAAGTGGCCAAGAAGCTCGCCGACGACCTCCAGAAGGAAGTCGATGCACGCTACGCATTCTATGACGCCATGTCCAAGGATACGGAAGGGTTGATTAGCTTGTAAGCCGCCTTCGGCAAGTAGACAGTAGGAAGTAGACAGTAGACAGGGTTCGTCCAATCCAGTCCTGCACTTTCCTACCGGATACGAAAAATTAAAGACGAGAGTCAAGAGAAATCTTGATTCTCGTCTTTTTTACATTACAGTTATTGGTTTTTAACTCGTGAAACAGAGGATAGAAAGCGATTCAAAAATGTCCTAGACAATGTCACAGCAATGCTAATGATAAGCTTAGATGCTAACGATCTTGAAGAACGAAAAATATACAGAGTACATATTTCAGGCGAAAAAACAAAAAGTGAAGATAGCGATGAGTGGGCTGAATGCTATACGAAAGTAAAAGACAACATGATTCTAGCATTACAACAACCTATTGTAAAAGATTTCGACAATTGGGATAAAGATTCGTTAGTGAATTTTAACTTTGAAGATGAAAATTGGAAGGAATCTCGGCGTTATATAACTATACATGACGATTATGGTTTCTATTTTATTTTAAAGGATAAAACATGGCCCGTTGAATTTGATATTGCTTGGATGAACATGGACGGTATCGGAGAATACGATTGCTCAGATGTGCTATCTTATTATTTAATCTTCCCTCTGTAGATTCTCTATCATTACAAAATCAACCCTAAGTCACCCCTAGTCCCATTGCACGAACGGACCGAAAAATGCATATTGGTAATGTAACAAGGGAAAATTATGGTGTTCGCCGAAAACATACTACGGATATTCCGTGAAAACAAACTTCTTGCGAAGTATCGCCTGAAGGATGTATTTGTATTCGGCTCGTCTGTCCGGACAGCGACTCCCAACGATATTGACCTGCTAGTTCGCGATTACCAGGACTACAATGACCTGTTGTCCTTGCGGAAGGAACTTTCCGAAAAGACAGGCAAGTCCGTGGATGTCGTCATAGAGAAATTTGCAAATCCCATTATTTTGTATCGAGCAAGCAAGGAGTCCATCCGTATCGAATGATCATCCCAGGAATGACCTTTTCCATTTGTTGGGAATGCTCGAATCCCTCTTGAAAATTCAAAAATATACAAAGGATATTCATTCCACAGAAGAACTTCTTGAGAAAGAAGATCAAATGGTATTCAATGCGTGTCTGACCTTGCTTGCAAACTTGTCCACGATTATGCTGGGCTTGACTCGTTTGTCGTTTACAACACTATAAAAAATGACCTTGATCCGCTAAAAGAAACCTTTGTAAAAAACATCCATGAAGGTCTAGTAAACAAGTCCTTTGACGAAGGTGAATTTGAAGCGGCGAAAAACGCTGGTTTTTACAAATTCATTGATTTCAATATATTTTAAGGGCGGAGACACCATCCCGTCTTTCGCGTTAGGGATAGTGCCCCCTTGGGGTGGAATCTTGCGGAGTAAACGGAGCAAGGCTTCGTTTTAGTTGGCTAGCGGCGAGCGAAGACAATGACGATTGCCGCTCATTTTTTTATTCTATTTCTTCAGTTCAAGAATCCGTTGAACGCTTTCGTCAATACGCGATTCCTTGATGTCACCTTTTTCGACCGCCTTGACCACAGCGTCAAAAGTCCCTACGAAATCCTTCGGGCAAAGGATGATATCGACGCCCGCCTGGATCGCCTTGATGGCGGCTTCGCTGTTGCTGAACTGCTTGGTGATGGCCCCCATGTCCATGGCATCGGCCACGATGACTCCCTTGAAACCGAGTTCACCGCGGAGTTTTTCTTGCAAGATTACGGGAGAAAGCGTGGAAGGCAAATCGTTGCCCGTCACCTTGGGTGCCGCAATGTGGGCAGTCATAATCATCTGCGCGCCAGCCTTGATTCCTGCCTTGAAGGGAATCATTTCGCACTTGAGCATTTCATTCCATGTCTTGTTCGTTTCGGCATAGCCCGTGTGCGTGTCGGTTTTCACGTCGCCGTGGCCGGGGAAATGCTTGAGCGTGCCGATGACATTTGCGGAATCAAGTCCGTTCAAGTAGCTCACCACGAATTTGGCGGCAGTTTCGGGGTCGTCGGAGAAAGCACGCGGACCAATGACGATGTTTTCGGGGTTCGTGTTCACGTCAGCGACCGGGGCAAAGTCGATGTCGAATCCATACTCCTTGACGTAACTCCCAATGGTAAACGATGCCTTGAAGGCATCATTCGGGTCACCGTTTTTTGCAATGGCGGCCATGCTTTCGTACTTGGGAACGTTGAAAGTGCCGTTATTCGCAATGCGTGCCACACGCCCGCCTTCCTCGTCAATCGCGAGCAGCGGAGAACCGTTCAGCTTCTTGATTTCTTTCACGAAAGAGGAGAGTTGGCTTGCGTTCTCGATATTGTGCGCAAACAGGATCACACCGCCGACAGGATAATCCTCGTTGATGACAAGCATGGTCTTATTGACCTTTTGCAGCTTGTAATCCGTGAGTTCAGCATATTCGTTCCAATGGATACCCGTATCCAGCGCTTCGGGACGCACAAAGAACATCTGTCCCACCTTCTCGCGGAGAGTCATCTTGTCAATGGATTTTTCCATCAGGTTATCTTCGGGGGCAGAAGAAGAATCTTCTCCGCAACCGATCATCGTTAGACTGAAAAAAGTTGCAGTCAATGAAGCAATAGTTACACTACGAATAAAATTCAATTTTGTCATTTTTACACCTTTATCTTACACCTATTGAAATACGACATTCAGTGGCCCGTTTGTCAAACGGAAGCCATTTAGATATATTAATATAAATATAAGTAAATAAAATTAATTTTATAAGAGAAAGATAAAAAGTGTGATTATGAGCAAAAATGAAGTAAACAACTCCAAATCAGAAAATAGAAATCGCGAAAGAAAGCTTTACATTTTATGCATCTTTTCCGTTTTGAGCTAATAAAATGTAAAGAAAACAAATCAATTTTCCTTGACGAATTATACAAAATGAAGTCAAAACGGCATTTTCCCCTCTATTTTCGCTTATTTTAGCGGTTTTCTTGACTTTTTGATTTTTTTGGCACGCCTTTTGCAATAGGTTCAGCGAAAACAAAAAACAACCTCAACAAAAGGATAGGAACATGAAGCTCGTTACAGCTTACATCCAACCCGAACGACTGAACCTCGTAAAGCAAGCACTTTATGAGAAGAAGATTTACAAGATGTCAGTTACCAACGTACTCGGATGCGGCCAGCAGAAGGGTTACAACCAACGTTTCCGCGGCGTCGTGACCGAAGTGAATTTGCTCAAAAAGATTTGCTTGAAGATTGCCGTGAATGATGAATATGTACAGCCCTGTATTGATGCGATTATTGCCGGGGCTCGCACCGGAGAAATCGGCGACGGGAAGATTTTCGTCACGAGTCTAGAACAGTGCATCCGCATCCGCACCGGCGAAACAGGGTCGGAGGCGATTGGATAAGTATTAGTAGGAAGTAGACAGTAGACGGTAGGCAGTAGAATCACACAATTGATTTTCTACTTCCAACTTCCGACTTCCTACTGCCTACTTGTTTAGTTAGCAAACTATCAACTAAAAAAGGATTTAAACCAATGAACGCAGCAACTCAAGTCGCAACCGTCAGCGATGCAATCTTTATGACGGAAAACATTTGGATCATGATCAGCGCCATGTTGGTGTTTATCATGGGTCTCGGCTTCGCCTGTGTCGAAGCAGGTCTTGTTCGCGCCAAGTGCGCAGCGAACGTCGCTTTCAAAAACATCGCCGTGCCGGCCATCGGCATCACGGTTTACGCAGCCCTCGGCTTTGGTCTGATGTATCCGGGCACATTCAACGCCATCACGGGCTGGCTCGGATTCGCAGGCTTTGGCATTGGCGACTGGGCAAACCCGGCAAACTTCACCGCCGCATACAATGGCCATTACACTTTGTTCACAGACTGGCTGTTCCAGGCCATGTTTGCCGCAACCGCCGCAACGATTGTTTCCGGTGCTGTTGCTGAACGCGTGAAGCTCAACTCTTTCCTGATTTTCACGCTTGTCTATGTTGCGCTCGTCTATCCGATCGTGGGTAGCTGGACATGGGGCGGCGGCTGGCTTTCTACCATTGGCAAGGCTGGTTTCCACGACCTCGCGGGTTCTACCCTCGTCCACTCTGTGGGTGGTTGGGCAGCTCTCGCTGGCGTGATGATTCTCGGACCGCGTATCGGCAAGTATGTCGGCGGCAAGGTGCACGCAATCCCGGCTCACAACATTCCGCTCGCAACCGTCGGTGTATTCATGCTCTGGTTCGGTTGGTGGGGATTCAACGCCGGTTCTGCTCTTAACGGTGACCCGAAGGCAACTAGCTGGATTCTCGTGACCACGAACCTCGCCGCTGTGGCTGGCATCATTACCGCAACGCTTACGAGCTGGATTGTTTCCAAGAAGCCGGACGCCACCATGGCCTTGAACGGATGCCTTGCTGGTCTTGTCGCCATCACCGCTGGTGCAGACGTTGTAACCCCGCTCTCCTCTTGGATTATCGGTGCTATCGCTGGTGTGCTCGTCGTCGGTGCAGTCTTCCTCTTTGACCGCCTCCACTTGGATGACCCGGTCGGTGCTCTCTCGGTTCACCTCGTAAACGGTGTGTGGGGAACGCTCGCAGTCGGCCTCTTCGATATCACTGGCGACTACACGCTCGGCACTCAAGCCATTGGCGTTATCGCTTACGCTCTCCCCTGCTTCGCAGCTGCAAGCGTGATCTTCCTCGCCATCAAGAAGACGATTGGCCTGCGCGTTACGGAACGTCAAGAACTCCGCGGCCTCGACCAAAGCGAACACGGACAAGAATCTTACAGCGGATTCCAAATCTTCAGCAATATGTAGAATTGAGGTATTAGGTAATAGGTTTTAGGAGTTAGGCCTTTTATAATCGCGGCCAAGCCGCCTAATGAACCTATCCCCTATAGCCTACAACCTAAAACCTAGAAAAGTATCTCTGTTGACTAAGCAACCCCGGAACTTTCGTTCCGGGGTTTTACGATTTTTCGAAGCTTTTTTGCGATTTTATGTTACCAAAAAGAAATTTTTTTTGATTTTGGTAGCACTTTTTCTAGTTTATCTGTTAATTTTCGTGCTAAAAAGGCTGGTTTCATGTTACCAAATTCGTACTTTTCTTTAATTTGGTAACATATCACAGTGCATAAAACCCGTTTAGATGCTAAAATTGATTATTTTATTCATGAATTATGCTACCAAAAAAGTTTTTTTCTGAGATTTGGTAACACTTTTTTGCCAAAAGGACTGTTTAAAACGGGAAATGAAAAAAAATGCCGTGCGAGACGGCATCGGTTTGTAGCTGTAGCGCGGCTTAAAGATTTTCCAGTTATTTGAGCCAATCGGTAAAAGAGGCGTCGCTCGGCATGCGCCAATCGGCACGGGGCGATAGCGATATCGTTCCGACTTTTGGACCGTCCGGGATACAGCTGCGCTTGAATTGTTGCGTAAAGAATCGGCGCACAAATACAGCGAGAGCTTTCTCAATAGCTTCATCCGTAAATTTACCCGCAAAGGCGTACTTCGCCAAGAACAAAAGTTTCTCTGGAGATGCACCGTACTTTGCAAAATGATAGAGGAAGAAATCGTGAATCTCGTACGCCCCCAAAATGCTTTCGGTCTTTTGTGCAATTTGTCCGTTATTATCGGCGGGCAAAAGTTCCGGAGAAACCGGAGTATCCAAAATATCCTTGAGCACATCACTGAGCGCAACATCGGAACGGTCTGCATACCAGTTCACGATATGGCGGACAAGCGTTTTCGGAATATCACAGTTCACCGCATACATGGACATGTGATCGGCATTGTACGTGCTCCATCCAAGTGCAATTTCGGACAAATCACCCGTGCCAATCACAATGCCGCCCTCGCTGTTCGCGATATCCATTAGAATCTGCGTGCGTTCGCGAGCTTGAACATTCTCGTAAGTCACATCGAGCTTTTGCGGATCGTGGCCGATATCGTCAAAGTGTTGCAGACAAGCTTTTTGAATATCAACCGTGCGAAGTTCTACGCCCAATAGTTTTGCCAATTCAACCGCATTATTCTTCGTGCGTTTCGTCGTCCCGAAACCAGGCATCGTAAGAGCCAAAATTTCCGAAGCAGGGCGATCTAGCAACTTGAACGTTTCAGCCACCACCAAAAGCGCGAGTGTAGAATCGAGACCGCCCGAAAGTCCAATCACGGCACGCTTGGAATGCGATGCATCAAGACGCTTCGCAAGGCCCGCGCACTGTATATTGAAAATTTCTGTACACGACTGGTCGCGGGATTCAAGAGAACCCGGCACAAACGGCGTAGGAGAAACGAATCGATACCGGAGCGTATCGCAAGTTCGCAGGCCATCGAAAGATGCCGCACGTGCATAAAAACTGCGGCTGTCAAAATCTTGGAACGACCCCTCGCTCAAACGCTGCATATTCAAGCGTTCTACATCGACATCGGCATATACAATTTCTGTAATACGAGAAAACGGCTTGCTTTCAGCAATCATGCTGCCATTTTCCGCAATCATCAAATGACCGCTAAAGACCATGTCCGTCGTCGATTCATGAACCCCGGCAGATGCATAGACGTACGCCGCCATGCAACGGGCAGATTGGTTTATCACCAAATTACGGCGATAATCTCTTTTGCCCACAAGAGCATCACTTGCAGACAAATTTACGATTACATTTGCACCGGCCAAAGCAAGTTCACCGCTAGGCGGCATAGGAGTCCACAAGTCTTCGCAAAGTTCTACGCCCACGCGGACTTCGGAACCCTCGCCATTCGCAACACCTGAGCCGCAGCCCTTTACCGTGAAGAAATTCGTAATCGGAACCTCCCCCACGCCTTCTATAGCACACTTCACAGCACCCGCGACATTCCCAGCCAGAGCGCCACACGCTCCACGCAACAAATCACGACCGCTGGAGAAATGGCGTTTCTCATAGAATTCGCGCTGGTTCGGCAAATGGATTTTCGGAGTCACCGCAATCAATTTGCCACGCTGCACAAAAGCTGCGCAGTTATACAAACGGCCAAAAATCCGAAGAGGCAATCCCACTGCTATTACCGCATCGCTATCGGCGAATGCTTCTACAATCTTCAACAACGCACGGGAGCTGTTCTGCAACAACAATTCCTGATGGAATAAATCGCTACATGTATAACCCGTAATGCAAAGTTCAGGAAAAACGACAAAAGCCGCCCCGTTAGAGACGGCAATTTTTGCGCTTTTGATGATTTCTTCGGTATTGAAAGCTGTATCAGCCACTTTTAGAATAGGCGAAACAGCCGCAAAACGATAAAATCCAAACATAATTTTGCTAGTAAACCTCGTTACTCAATGGAAGCCACTTTCGCTTTCGCATCAGCCATCGCACGCACCACAAGGGACGCACCATTTGCACAGTCGCCCACCGCATAAATATGGCGTGCCGGATCCGGGATAATCGCCGTACGCGGAGTGAGTTGCAGGCCAAGGTCGTTCACGATGCCTTCGGCAGGAACTCCAGTGAAGCCCATCGCGAGCACCACCAAGTCCGTATCAATGATTTCGGTTGAATTCGGAACTTCGTTCGGCTTGAGCGGGCGACCCTGCGGAGACATTTCCCATTCGACGCGAACAGCTTCGACACCAGCCACGCGACCATCTTTCACAATAAACTGCTTTGAAGAAACGTTCCAGCGACGTTCACCGCCTTCATGCTGGGCATAACTTGTACGCAACATGTACGGCCAATCCGGCCACGGTGTTGACGAAGAACGTTCCTCGGGCGGTTTCGGCATGAATTCGACTTGCAGCACGCTTTCGCATCCTTCACGAATGGCTTTACCCACGCAATCGTTACCGGTATCGCCGCCGCCAATCACGAGAACCTTGCGGCCCTTGGCAGAGAACTTTTCAGGATTCGTTTCACCCGGCTTGTTTGCACCATGCAAAAAGTCCAACGCGAGGAAAATGCCTTCGGCATCACGACCAGGAATCTTCAAGTCACGGGCGTTCGGCGTTCCAATCGCCAAGAACACGTAATCGAAATTCTTGTGGATGTATTCAGCCGAAATGTCCTTGCCGATTTCTGTACTGCAAACAAACTTGATGCCTGCAGTTTCGAGCAACGCGACGCGGCGGTCAATGACGGACTTGTCGAGTTTCCAGTTCGGAATCCCGTAACGCAAAAGCCCGCCCACCTTCTCGCGTTTTTCATAAACGGTAACAGCAAAACCTTTACGGCGAAGAGCTTCGGCGGCAAAAAGTCCTGAAGGGCCTGAACCGATAACCGCAGCAGATTTTCCGTTCGGTTCAGCCGTCGGGAGCACCACGCGGCCTTCTTCGAATGCTGTTTCGATAATGAACTTTTCGATTTGGCGAACCATCACCGGGTCGTTATGCACGTTGCCGGTACAGGCAGACTCGCAGAGCGCGGGGCAAACGCGGCCCGTAAACTCCGGGAAGAACGCCGTTTTACTGATGATGTCGTAAGCACGTTCCGCATTCCCTACGGCTATTGCCGCATTGAATTCGGGGACGAGATTCCCAAGCGGGCAACCCGCGCCATGACAGAACGGGATTCCGCACGTGTGGCAGCGGCCCGCCTGGCCCACCACTTCTATCGATGTGAGCTTGCGCTCGACTTCGTTGTTGTCCTTGACACGCTCTTCGACAGGGCGGTAAATGTCTGCGATTCGGTTAGTTTGCTGCATAATAGACTTCAACTTTTATAGTTAAAATTTCAATGTATAGTAGGAAGTTAGAAGTAGGAAGTAGGAAGTTTAATAATCGCGGCGAAGCCGCCTTACTATCACTGTCTACTGCCTACTGCCTACTGTCTACTTTCATTTCACCTTTGCTTGCAATGCGTTCCTGTAATCAATCGGGAATATCTTCACGAACTTCGGACGTTCGCTATTCCAGTTTTCCAGAATGCGCTTGCCCTTCTCGCTGCCCGTCGCCTGAACATGTTGCTGGATGATGTCCATCAATTCACGTTCGCTGTCGGTACCGGGGAGCACGCTTTCCAAGTCAGCGGAATCCACGTTGCAGCTCAAGTCAAAGTGACCCGTTTCGTCATAGACGTAAGCAAAGCCACCCGTCATACCTGCGGCGAAGTTCACGCCCACGCGGCCAAGCACGACTACGCGGCCACCCGTCATGTATTCACAACCATGGTCGCCCACGCCTTCCGAAACAAGGAGCATGCCGGAGTTGCGGATACCGAAGCGTTCACCGGCAAGACCGTTGATGAAAATCTTGCCCGAAGTTCCGCCGTAACCGATAACGTTACCGGCAATGACGTTTTCTTCGGCCTTGAAGCTAGCATTGCTTGGCGGGCGCACGACAATCTTACCACCCGAAAGGCCCTTGCCCATAAAGTCGTTGGCTTCGCCTTCGAGGTCAAGCGTAATACCCGGAGCGAGGAACGCACCAAAGCTCTGGCCCGCGACACCCTGCAAATGAATCTTGATCGTATCTTCGGGGAGGCCCTTCACGCCAAAGTGTTCATCGACTTCGCCAGAAAGTTCCGTACCCACCGTGCGGTCGGTATTGTGAACAACAGTGCAAAGTTCTACAGAAGCACCGTTCTTGAGCGTATCGCTAACGAACGGCAAGAGTTCGCGACGGTCGAAGTTGACCAAATCTTCTTTTTCGTAGTTCTTGTCGTAAGACTTGATGCCGCCATTGACCGTTTCGAAAATCTTCGAGAAATCAAGATTGCGAGCCTTGTAGAATGCAATTGCCTGATCGCGTTCGAGCAAGTCGCTACGGCCACATGCTTCTTCGAGAGAATGCAGGCCAAGGCTTGCCAAAATTTCACGGACTTCGTCGGCGATGAAGAAGAGGAAGTTTTCGACGTATTCCGGCTTGCCTGCAAAACGCTTACGGAATTCAGCATCCTGCGTTGCAATACCCATCGGGCACTGGTTCGTATGGCACTTGCGGTCCATCACGCAGCCAAGGCTAACGAGCAAGTTTGTCGCAAATCCAAATTCTTCGGCACCGAGGAGAGCTGCCACAACAACGTCACGGCCCGTCTTGAGCTGGCCATCGACCTGGAGCTTCACGCGGCCACGCAAGTCATTGAGCACAAGCGTCTGTTCCGCTTCGGCAATACCAAGTTCCCACGGGAGGCCCGCATGCTTGATGGAAGTGAGCGGAGATGCACCCGTACCGCCATCGTGGCCAGAAATGAGCACCACATCGGCATGAGCTTTGGCGACACCAGCGGCAATCGTACCCACGCCCACTTCAGAAACGAGCTTCACAGAAACACGAGCCTTCGGGTTCGCATTACGCAAATCGTAAATGAGCTGGGCCAAGTCTTCGATGGAGTAAATATCGTGATGCGGCGGCGGAGAAATCAAAGAAACATTCGGAATCGAGTGACGGATACGGGCCACAAATTCGTTCACCTTGTGAGCCGGCAACTGGCCGCCTTCACCCGGCTTTGCACCCTGAGCCATCTTGATCTGCAAATCCTTCGCATGGCGGAGGTAGTCAATCGTCACGCCAAAGCGGCCCGACGCAATCTGGCGGATGGCAGAGCTGCGGATATCGCCGTTCGGTGCAGGCGTATCGCGGTCTGGATCTTCACCACCTTCACCGCAGTTGCTCATAGCACCGATGCGGTTCATCGCAATGGCAATCGTTTCGTGAGCTTCCGGGCTCAAAGAGCCAAGGCTCATGGCACCCGCGACAAAGTGATGGATAATGGATTCGCGAGATTCAACTTCGGAAATATCGATCGGAGTCGTCTGCTTAAACTTGAAGAGTCCACGCAAAGTCGCCTGACGTTCGGACTGATCGTTAATGAGCTTGCTATAGACCTTGAACTTTTCGTAATCACTACCCTGCACGGCCTGACGGAATGCGGCCAAGGACTGCGGAGTCCACAAGTGCTTTTCGCCTTCTTTGCGGAATGCGTACTGGCCACCCGACTGGAGCACCTTGCTTGCATCGGCAAATGCAATCTTCTGGCGTTCGCCCACTTCGCGGGCAATTTCTTCGAGGCCGATACCTTCAATGCGGCTTGCCGTACCCGGCAAGAACTTCTCGACGAGTTCGTGGTTCAAGCCCACCGCTTCGAAAATCTGGGCACTGCGGTAGCTGCGGAGCGTCGAAATACCCATCTTCGACATGATCTTCAAAAGACCCTTATCAACAGCCTTTACATAATTTGCAGCAGCCGTCACCGGATCTACATCCAAGTCGCCATTATGGCACATGTTGGTAATGGTTTCAAAAGCGAGATACGGGTTGATGACCGTCGCACCGAAACCGAGGAGCAACGCAAAGTGCATCACTTCGCGGACTTCACCAGACTGCACAATCAAACCGATTTCCGGACGGACACCCGCTTCGACCAACGCACGGTTCACGCAAGCCGTCGCCAAAAGCGAAGGCATGGGCACGTAGCCCCATTCAATGTTCTTGTCCGAAAGCACGATGATGTCATAATCATCATTCACAGCACGCACAGCATCGCCCGCGAGGTTCTGCAAAGCGGCTTCGAGGACTTCCCCATTGCCACCAAGCGGGAACTGCATCTTGAGCACTTTCGCCTTGAAAGCCTTGTCGCCGATATTTTCGAAACGACGGATTTCGTCTTCGGTCACGATCGGACGCGGAATCTTGATGAGGTGAGCCTGTTCCGGCGTTTCTTCGAGGATGTTGCCGTGGTTGCCGATGTAAGTCGTAAGGCTCATCACGAGTTCTTCACGAATCGGGTCAATCGGCGGATTCGTCACCTGGGCGAACAGCTGCTTGAAATAGTTGAACAGCGGCTGCGGCTTGTCCGAAAGCACGGCCAATGCGGCATCGTTACCCATAGAACCAATCGGTTCTGCACCGGTCTTTGCCATCGGCTTCAAAATCACGGACAAGTCTTCGGCAGAATAACCGAAACGTTTCTGCTGCACCAAGATATCATCAGGAACATCGGACGGATTGATTTCGCTAAAGAGGCCACGAACGCTCATCTTGTTCTCGGCAACCCAGCGGCGGTAAGGCTTGCTACGTGCCACCTGAGCCTTCATTTCGGCGTTCTTCAAGATGCGGTGATTTTCGAGATCAAGGTAAATGATTTCACCCGGTTTGAGGCGGCCCTTTTCTTCGACTTCGTCATCGCGGAGGTCGAGCACGCCCGTTTCAGAAGCCATCACAAAGAGGCCGTCTTTACATAAAGTGTAACGTGCCGGACGGAGGCCGTTGCGGTCGAGGATTGCACCCGCATTCACGCCATCGCTGAACGCGACAGCAGCCGGACCGTCCCACGGTTCCATGAGCATGGATTCGTATTCGAAGAAGCCACGCACGTCGCGGCCCAAGTAATGCTTCTTGCCCCAAGCCTGCGGCATGAGCATCATCATCGCATGCGGAAGGCTACGGCCCGCAGCGACGAGAAGCTCAAACATGTTATCGAGGCTGGCGGAGTCACTCTGGCCACCCGGAATAAGCGGCAAAAGCTTCTGCAAATCGTCGCCGATAATTTCACTCTTCAAATGCGGTTCGCGAGCACGCAAGCTGTTGAGGTTTCCGCGAAGCGTATTGATTTCTCCGTTGTGCGCCAAGTAGCGGAACGGATGAGCCAAAGGCCAAGTCGGGAACGTGTTCGTGGAATAACGCTGGTGGACAAGCGCAATCGGAGATTCGAAATCGAGATCGTTCAAGTCCTTGTAGAAGCCTTCAATCTGGCTTGCAAGCAAAAGTCCCTTATAAACAATGCTCTTGCGACTGCAGCTGCAAACATACAATCCCTTGCAAGACTTTTCCATCAAGCGGCGGGCCACATAAAGCTTAACATCGAAAGCCTGGTCCGTTTCAAAAGCAGAACCGTCGAAGAACACTTGGCGGATATGCGGCAAAGTTTCGCGAGCCGTGCGACCGATTTTTGCGGCATTCACCGGCACATCGCGGAACTGGAGAACTGGCACGCCTTCGGCAGATGCAACCTTCGTAATTTCAGCATCAAAAGCATTCGCTTCGAGCGTATTTTCGACAAAGAACATCGCTACGCCATAACGCGACGGAAGTTCCGGGTAAAGCTTACGGAAAAACTTGTGCGGCATAGAAAGCAAAAGACCCGCACCATCTCCGGTTTCCGGGTCTCCACCTGCTGCACCGCGGTGCATGAGTCTTTTAAGAACGGTAATTCCCTGCAACACAATCTGGTGCGAGGCTACATTATTAATATTGGCGACCAAGCCGACACCGCAGGCGTCGTGTTCATAGGTCGGATTGTAAAGTGCTTGAGCGTTCATAAAATTCCTTTCAGCATTCTGCGCAAATCGCGCATTCAATTTTTGCGAAACCTTTATGCAAAAATCGTGCCAAAAAATCAAAAACCGCCCATCAATTATTGAAAAAGCGGTCAAAAATGTAAAAGAAGGGGTTTTAGGGTTAAAATTCGAACAGTAAGGTCTATTCTTTAATTACATAATTTGAAAAACAACGACGCATTTTTACAATTTACGTAAAATAAACTACGATGCATAGTCATTTACCACCACTGGAGATTGAGCGTCAGCGTAAAGCGGTTCATAGACAGCTCACCATTCCCCTCTACGACCTTGTAAGTCAAATCTCGACCATAACGGAACTCAAGACCCATTCCCAAACGTTTGCCAACAACTCCCGCAACGTAAGCGCCACCACCAATTTCATCGTAGAACACAGGCGCCGGTGTTGCAGAAAGCTCACCAATTTCGTTCCCGTACGCTTCGCGTCCATTTCTGGAGATATGCTGAGTGAGACCGACACGAAGTTTGCGAGAGGCAAAAGGCAATTGTTCAATAATTGTAATACCGCCACCCCATTGAAAATAGGCGTGTTCTTTTTTCTCAAGTTGCCATAAGCAAATGTTGCTCCACCCCATTACGCCCAAATAATCAGAAACAAAGCCTAATTCTACAAAAGGTGTAATCCAATCCAAACCAAAACCGAATTTAAGATTTCCAAATTGTTCTTGAACATCGAAGCTAGCCTGGAAATTCCATTCCATATCATTATAACTATAATCTTCATTAGGCAATGGATTTCTCTTTATCTTTTCGTAAGATTCATAATACCCATCGCCCTTTGTGCCCCAGACTCCCGAAACACTTACATTTTTCTGCAAATCGCCATCACCTTTTTCCATAAAAGCGGCAGCAGAAGGCGGATGAATCGCACATCCCGAAAAAACAAGAGCAACAGCTACAAAAATTACATTCAACTTCATGATTGAAGACAATATATTAATCACATCGCAGATTTCAAGCGATTTAAAACAAAATACGATAAAACGTAAAAAAACACAGACAAATCGGGAAAAATTAGAATCGAAAAGTATTCCCTTTGTATATTATAATCATGCGAAATTATAGGGGAATTTTCCACATAGTCATCTTCTCGCTCGCGATGCTTACAGCACCGCTTTTCGCACATGACTATTGGCTAGAACCCGAAGATGTTGGATGTCACGGTCTCGCGGGCCTACTTGGTGGTGGCGGAGGCGGAATCTCCACTAAAACCATCTGCCATTTTTTGCCTGAAGAAGGGCCAAAAGACATTTTTCCCTGTTACGAGCCAGACTCCAACGGAGGCTGCCGAATCGCACGGTACGCAAGCAAAACAAGGCTCCCGATTGTCGGTGCACCCGAAGTTCTCAATCAAGACATTGAATGTTTCCGCTACAAGAACGAATCCTACATCGTCATTCCTACATCCATCCCGGAACAGGTTCATGATTCGGTTTTCCATTTTCCCGTTCAAGCCAAATGTTACAGCGACAGCCTGAACTGCGGCAACATCAAAAGCGACTCATTGCCCCACGAAGGTCTTCCAAAGCCGTACTCTCATAAATATTTTTACTCCTGCAAGAATGCGTACGCGACAACAGAAGGCTGCCCGATTGCAGAAAACGGGCTTTCCCTTGTCTTTGACGAGACGGGCAACTTTAAGCACTGGAAACGGGATGGTCTATTGCTCTACCTCGAAATGAAAGCGGAAAACAACATCACGAAATTCATGGAACGCGTAGAGCAAGAAGGCAAGCGTTATCGAAGCTACAAGATTATATTGCCATATCATTTTTATGACAACGACGCAACAAACATAATCGAAACGTCCATCCACAAGGCGAGAGGAATGCAATTCTTTTCGGGAATAAAAAAATCTGAACGGAAAGATGAGCATTTCAACACGATGCAAGACGCCATCAAGACTTGTAAAGAATGGATTGCTCCTAAAACGAATCAAAACGGAGGTGGGAAATGATTTCTTTTTCTGCACTCCGCTTCATCGCTATTGCTGTATTTTTTGCGGGAACCTGCTTAACGGCTTTCGCCCACGATCGCTCTGCATCAGCCAAAGACAGCGTCGCCGCCTACTGCGTCACGTTCGAAAACGACAGTACCTACACAGCACGACTTATTCGCAAAGAAATTTTGCCAGCCCAAAAGAAACCTTTTAAAAACGATGATTTCTTCCTCAACCTTCCGCGAAACTTAATAAGCGATTACACTCCACAAAACGTATTCCATCTGAAAAATGCCCCAAAAGTTCTTCCGCATTATTACGGACAACTTTTCCGCGCAAGCGAAAGCAAATCAGAATGTTACGCCGACATCAAGCGCAAAGAACGTGAATACAATGTATTACTTGTCGGCCCATGCGTAAAATCCATGCCCGTCGCCCACTACTGCATTATAGAAGGGAAACACCCCGCACTTTACCGCACCGAAATTTTCGAGAACGTTCCGGAAATTAGCTTGTTCGATAGCACAGGAACAGAGGTACGTAACGTAACTTGCAGCGGCACGGCACAAAAAGAAACTTCAACCGAATGGGATTTCGCAGAACTTGGAAAATTCAAATTAGGCCCCTACACCGAAGAAGACTCCTGCCACGGGAAAAGTTCTTGGGAACGGAAATCGTCTGCCCTAATTCCCGAATACATTAATTTATCCATAGACACAAATTTCAAGGCCACCTCAAAACAGCTAAAAGGTTTCTACGGCAAAAGCATTTCAGCCGTCTGGAACATCTCCATGGAATGCGGCTTCGACAAAGTAAAGCAACCTTTCGAATACGAGATTATACTGACTGGAAAATGTCCGAGATTCATAAAACCACCGAAGACCATGCTTAAATCCGATGATTTCTGGGCCTTGAACGAGGTTAAAGTTCACGGAGAATCCGAGACCAAAAACTGCGCGATAAAAGGAGGCCTCGAATGAGAAAATTCACTTTGCTCCTTTGCATTTTTTGGGCAATCACATCATTCGCCAAAACGCCTGTCCAATTCTGCGCCTCGTTCGAAGACGAAGATCACTACAGGTTGTTGCTTCTCGACGAGACCCCGACGGATTTTACGCCTTCAAAAAAATTTGAAAGTGCACCTGATTCCATATTTTGCAACACGCCCTTTTGGGCATACAGCTTCTGGCCCAGTTTCGAAGGCGACAAACGGAGCAATTTCCGACGCCGTGATTACGACCGCGGAGGAATCGACGATCTAGACAAGCTATGCGACGAGAAAAGCCTTTCAGCAAGCACCCAAAAAGCAACGCCTTCTCTTGTATGGAATACCAGCACCATCGACGGCAGCATATACCACAAAGAAAACGCACGCAAGTTTATCCAAAAATTTTACAATAAAACATTCACGGGATACTGGATAACAGCCCTCGCCTGCACCTGCCCTCATTTTGAAATGTCGCACCACGCATCTACCATCAAAGCCAAAATCATCGGGGAATGCCAACCAGATTTCAAAAATGAATTGAAAATTGCATCCAAAGCAATCCCCAAAGACACCGCCATTCCCGAATGGGCCCGCAAACCAGAACCCATCGCCAACCCGGCCTGGATTCCTTGCTACACCAAAGACTATGTCAATGGCGGTTGTAAAATCGAAAACTACGCCAGCATGAAACCGCTGCCCGTTCACGGCAAATCTTCAGGAATTGACGAAAGCTTGGAATGCTACCGCGTTGACGGAAAATCCTACATTAATTTTGCCACCGATTTACCCGCCGAAACATATTATAAACAATCTCCCTATAAGACGTTCGCAAAATGCTATACGGATAGCACCAACTGCAATTGCAAAGATTCAATCGCACCGCAACTCACAGCGCCCTTCTATTTATGCGAAAAATTCAACCTGAAAGAAGGCGGCTGCGAGCCTATGGAGCACGGCATTGATTTTATCATCGGCGAAAACCTGCAATTCGAAGGCTGGAACCGCAAAGGCATGCACTACTTCTTTAGACAGAAAAATGAAGGAATCGACGAATTTATAGACCAACTATTCTATTTCGACCCGCCTAGCCAAAAATATCGCGAAATCTTGCCCGAAGGGATTACTGATAAAGATATTGGAAGAATGGGCGATGAAGCGGCCCGCAAAACGCATGGCATGTTCTTCTACGACGGCCTCACGAAAGTCGGCTATGAAAAATTTGAAAAGCCGATGTTCAAGAATCTTAAAGAAGCCATGCAGCACTGCAAAGAACACCGATTCTAAAGATGAGGGGATGTACAAGCAACTTTAAATACAAAAAATGTAAAAGTAAGTGCTGCTGTCATGCCGGACACCGTTCCGGCATCAGTTGTTTATTAAAAAAAGCCGGCCCCAGCACTGAAGCCGGGGTGACAGATGTAAGGGGGTACATGAAAAAAAACGGCACTGAGGCCGGGGAGACAATGTAAGTGTGAAAAGAACTGCGGCCACGCTTCATTTACACATTTTGTAATTCATACATCATTTTTCCAAAAATTGTAATCTTTACATGAACAAAAGACACATCATGAAAAACGTCTTTTTTGCATTTTTTGGGTAAATTTCGCGTTTTTACAGGCAAAACAGATTTTTGGCACGTTTTTTGCATTAAGGGCAGCGAAAAACAAAAAAAATCATAAGGAGTTTGCCAAATGAGCAACGAATATAGGCTGAAAGCCATCAAGGAAATTGCCAGCGAAAACGCCGGCTCGAACCTCCCCGCAGCACCTGCAAGTCTCGACTTTTACGGTGAGGACGTGTTTAACGCAGACGCCATGCGCGCCTACCTCCCGAAAGAAATTTGCAAAAAGTTGTTCGCAACGATTGACGGTGGCGCACCGCTCGATCCGAGCATCGCAGGCGAAGTCGCTCACGCCATGAAAAAGTGGGCTATCGACCGCGGCGCAACGCACTTTACACACTGGTTCCAGCCCTTGACCGGATCTACCGCCGAAAAGCACGACTCCTTCCTTGAACCCGAAGACGGCAAGGCCATCATGGCCTTCAGCGGCAAGAACTTGATCGTCGGCGAACCAGACGCATCTTCCTTCCCGAGCGGTGGCCTTCGCTCTACGTTTGAAGCCCGCGGTTATACGGCTTGGGACCCGACCTCCCCCGCTTTCATCAAGCGTCACGGCAACGGTGCAACGCTCTGTATCCCGACCGCTTTCTGTAGCTATACCGGCGAAGCACTCGACAAGAAGACTCCGCTTCTCCGCTCCATCCAGGCTTTGCAGAAATCCGCCGACCGCCTCATGGGCCTCTTCGGCGTTGCCCAGCAGAAGGTGAACGTCACGCTCGGTGCAGAACAGGAATACTTCCTCGTTGACAAGCGCTTCTACCTCCAGCGTCCGGACCTTTACCAGGCTGGCCGCACTTTGTTCGGTGCAGCACCTGCTAAGCACCAGCAGATGGAAGACCACTACTTCGGTAGCATTCCGGCCCGCATTTTGAACTTCATGAACGATGTGGAAAAGGAACTCTGGAAGCTTGGCATTCCGGCTAAGACCCGCCACAACGAAGTCGCTCCGGCTCAGTTCGAACTTGCTCCGATGTTCGAAGAAGTGAACCTCGCTTGCGACCATAACATGCAGATTATGGAAGTCCTTCGCCAGGTCGCTGACCGCCACGGACTCGTCTGCCTCCTCCACGAAAAGCCGTTTGCAGGCATCAACGGTTCTGGCAAACACAACAACTGGTCCGTGAACTACGGCAAGACCAACCTTTTGAACCCGGGCAAGGATCCGCACCAGAACGCCATCTTCCTCACCACCCTTTGCGCTGTCATTTACGCAGTCGATACTCACGCCGATTTGCTCCGCATGGCTGTTGCAAGTGCCGGTAACGATCACCGCCTTGGAGCAAACGAAGCTCCTCCGGCAATCATCTCCATGTACCTCGGCGACCAGCTCGCCGACGTCATCGAACAGCTCGAAAAGGGCGATCCGAAGTCCAGCAAGCAGGCTGGCGCACTCAAGCTCGGTTCCGACACGCTCCCGCCGCTCCCGCGCGATGCTACCGACCGTAACAGAACTTCTCCGTTCGCATTCACCGGCAACAAGTTCGAATTCCGTGCACCGGGTTCTAGCCAGAGCTGCTCTGAGCCGAACGTTATCCTCAACACCATCGTTGCCGAAGCCTTCGACATCATCGCAGACAAACTCGCAAACGTGCCCGCTGACAAGTTCCACGAAGAATTGCAGAACCTGTTGCAGAAGATTGTCAAGGAACACAAGAAGGTTATCTTCAACGGCAACGGCTACACCGACGAATGGGTGGAAGAAGCAGCAAAGCGCGGTCTCCCTAACATCCGCACCACGATGGAAGCTCTCCAGGCTCTCAACAAGAAGGAAAACGTCGCCCTCTTCGAAAAGTACGGCGTGTTCAACAAGCGCGAACTCGATTCCCGCTACGAAGTGAACATGGAAGATTACCACAAGAAGATTCACATCGAAGGCGAAATCGCACGCGACATGGCCAAGGACATCATCCTCCCGCAGGCTGTGAAGGCTTACTCTTGCACGCTCAAGGCTAACGAAATGGCTCTGAACCAGGGTCTCCCGGCTCTCGATTCTTACGCCAAGCCGCTTGGCGAAATCATCAAGAAGCTCCTTGCCGCCATCGAAGTCATGGAAAAGGCTCTCGCTTCCAAGCACGAAGATATCTTGAACGGCATGATCGACCTCCGCTTGGTTGTCGATTCACTCGAAAAGATCGTCCCGGACGAACTCTGACCGCTTCCGAAGTACAGAGAAATGCTTTTCATTTACTAATCATCTACTCTACTAATGAAGGCCTCCCATTGTCCGTGCTGAATAAACCGAAGCAAAAGATGGGAGGCCTCAAACCTTTTCATCCACGAATGAAAAACACCTTTTAAATTCATAGACTGAACCTCATAAATTCAATTCGTCGGCCTTATGCCGACGGATTCTTTTTACAGAAACAGAACCAACCGTGCACCTGAAAAAATATTCCAAAACACTCTTCCAAACTCGAAGAAAGATTTACTATATTTTGAGTCCGATGAAAATATCGGAATCCATCGAAGCACATTTGAGCGCAGCCGTTGCAACAATTTCGCAACGCAATCAGGCGACACTCCCCGAATTTCACAAAATTTTTCTTTTTTCCGTTTTTTATCGTCTTTATCGTCTGGCAAAAGCATTTGGCTTTTGCCTTTATTTTTTTAGATTCTTCGACTTGGACAGAGTCGCAAGGATGACAACGACACACTTTTTTAACACTACAGCAATGAGAATCGTATGACAGAGAAGTTCCAATGGAAAGCAAAACGCGAAAAGAAAGCGTTTTTGGCACTCGCAGACGGCACGGTCTTTAGAGGCTATGCCTTTGGTGCGGCAACCGACACAGTCGGCGAAGCCGTTTTCAATACCGGCATGGCAGGCTACAAGCAAATCATAACCGATCCGTCGTATGCGGGCCAGTTCGTGGTTTTCACCACGGCAGAAGTCGGCGCTTACGCTGCAAACCTTGAAAAGAACGAATCCCGCCAAGTATTCCTGAACGGAATCGTGGTGAACTCGCTCGACTGGGTTTCCAAGGAACAAAACGAAGAAAGTCTGCACGACTACATGCTCGCCCAGGGCAAGCCGGGCATCGCCGGAGTCGATACGCGCGCCCTCACGCTCCATCTGCGCGAACACGGTGCACAGAAGGCTTATCTGCACGTTTCCAATGAAGAAATTAGCGAAGAAGAAGGAATCAAGCGAGCACAAGAATGGGAAGGCCTCGATGGTCAGGACTACGCCAGCAAAGTTTCCGACCCGAACGGCTACGAGTTCAGCACCGAAGGTGACTTGAACGTCGTCGCTCTCGATTTCGGCATCAAGACGAACATTTTGAGGAATCTTGCCGCGCAGAACATGAAGGTGACGGTCCTCCCGATTACTGCGACCTACGAACAAATTATGGCAAAGAATCCGGACGGAGTGTTCCTCTCGAACGGCCCTGCCGACCCGAACAGCCTCCCGCAAGTTTACAACATGGTCAAGCAGTTGCTCGGCAAGGTTCCGCTGATGGGTATCTGCCTCGGCAACCAGCTCTTGGGCCTCGCACTTGGAGCGAAAGTTTCCAAGCTCAAATTCGGTCACCACGGCTGCAATCACCCAGTCAAGAACTTGAAAACTGGTGCTGTAGAAATCACAAGCCAAAACCACAACTACGCCATTGACGAAGCAAGCCTCCCCGCCGACGTGGAAGTTTCGCACATCAACTTGAACGACAATACGGTCGAAGGCATCCGCCACAAGAAGTTCCCGGCGTTCAGCGTGCAGTACCATCCGGAATCCGCTCCAGGTCCGAACGATTCCTACTACCTGTTCGGCGAATTTAGACAAATGATTCTCGATTTTAAGGGAGCAAAACATGACTAAGGCCGCCTCTGCAAACAAAGGCAAACAGACCAAGTACATCTTTATCACCGGCGGCGTAGTCAGTTCCCTCGGCAAGGGCATCACCTCGGCATCGCTCGCACTACTCCTCAAGAGCCGCGGCTACAACGTGTTCATGCAGAAGCTCGACCCGTACCTGAATGTTGATCCGGGTACCATGAGCCCTTACCAGCACGGTGAAGTTTTCGTGACCGATGACGGTTACGAAACAGACCTGGACCTCGGCCACTACGAACGTTTCGCTGGCGTGCAGTGTTCCAAGGCTTCAAGCTACACTTCTGGCCGCATTTACTCTTCCGTGCTTTCCAAGGAACGCGCAGGCAAGTACCTCGGCGGCACTGTGCAAGTAATTCCGCACATCACGAACGAAATCAAGGACGCATTCCGCTCCGCAGCAGAAAGCGGTGCAGACATCGTGCTCTGCGAAATCGGCGGCGTGGCAGGTGACATCGAATCGCTCCCGTTCCTCGAAGCCGCAAGGCAGTTTCGCTTCGAAGTCGGCGTAGAAAACACATGTTTCATCCACTTGACTTTGGTGCCGTACCTCAAGGCCGCAGGTGAACTCAAGACAAAGCCCTCGCAGCACTCCGTCGCAGAACTCCGCAACATCGGTATTTTCCCAGACATTCTCGTGTGCCGCACCGAAATGCACATTCCGCAGGAACACTTGGACAAGCTCGCCCTCTTCTGCAACGTGAAGCCCGAATGCGTCATCGAAGAAAAGGACGTGACGGATTCCGTCTATGCAGTCCCGCGTGAACTTTCCAAGCAGGAACTTGACCTCCGCGTTCTGGAACAGCTGAACTTGAGAGTCCACCCCATCATCCACTCCGAATGGGACAAACTCGTCAAGAAAGCAACCCAGCCCAAGTACGAATGCACCATCGCGCTTGTGGGCAAGTACATCGCTATTCGCGATGCCTACAAGTCCGTGCACGAAGCTTTGCAGCACGCCGGTATGGAACACAACGCCAAGGTGAAGGTGGAATGCATCGAAGCCGAAGAACTCGAAAAGAACCCGAACTTGATTAAGAATGCAGACGGCATTCTGATTCCGGGCGGTTTCGGCAGCCGCGGCGTGAACGGAAAATGCGTTGCCATCAAGTACGCCCGCGAGCACAAGATTCCGCTGCTCGGTATTTGCCTTGGCATGCAATGCTGCGTGATTGAATTCGCCCGCAACGTGCTCGGCTGGAAAGACGCAAACTCCACGGAATTCGACGAAAAGACGACTCATCCGGTCATCGACCTGATGGACGAACAAAAGAACGTCACCGAAAAGGGCGGCACGATGCGCCTCGGCGCTTACCCGTGCAAGCTCATGAAGGATTCCAACGCGGCAAAGCTCTACAAGTGCGAAAAGATTAGCGAACGTCACCGTCACCGCTACGAATTCAACTACAACAGCGAATTCCGCAAGGAGTTAGAAAAGGCCGGCCTTAAGATTGCCGGTACTTCTCCCGACGGAAAGCTTGTTGAAATGGTGGAAATCAAGAACCACCCGTACTTTGAAGCTTGCCAGTTCCACCCGGAATTCAAGAGCCGCCCCACGGCACCTCACCCGCTGTTCAGCGGACTTGTCAAAGCGGCACTCGCGCAAAAGAATACAAAAAAGAAAAAATAAAATTCTCTAAAATCCTTTTGCCCACAATAAAAGCCCATGTAATAACATGGGCTTTTTGCGTATATCATATCTAAAGAATTACTTCTTCTCCACCAGTTCCTTCGCCATTTTCTTTGCGGTGACGAAGTCTGCCTTGCCAGAACCGAGCTTCGGCATCACCTCGACGTTGAACGCCGCAGACGGGAGCATCAAAGGCGGCATGCCGCTTGCACGCAGTTCCGAGAGCACATCCTTCGGGTCTTTTTCGCCTTGGTACAAGAGCACGATCTTTTCACCCTTGGTCGCATCGGGGATTGCGGTAACGACGTAATCGCAGCCCTGCAATACCGGCGTATCCTGGATTTTCTTTTCGACGGCACCGAGGCTAATCATTTCGCCACCGAGCTTTGCAAAGCGGCTGTAGCGATCCACGATCGTCAAGAAGCCGTCTTCGTCAAGGTATCCCTTGTCGCCCGTGCGGTAATAGCGAACGCCGTCTTTCAGCACAATCACGCTCTTCGTGCGGTCTTCATCCTTGAGGTAGCCTCTCATCACCTGGCAACCGCCAATGAGAATCATACCAGCCTCGCCCGTCGGCAAAGGTTCGTTCGTTTCTGGGTCCACAATCAAGAACTGCGTACCCGGAAGCGCAGGGCCAACCGTACCCGGCTTGTTGTTCACCTGCAACGTGGTGTAATCATCGAACAACGTATTTTCGGTATTGACCGAAGCCACCGGAGCTGTTTCGGTACAGCCGTAGCCTTCGTAGATTTCCTTGCCGAACTTGAGGCGGAACGCAGTCGCGAGTTCCGGGCGGAGAGCTTCGGCACCGGCAATAATGATACGCACCGACTTGAACATCAACGGGTGCACATAGCGGCTGACCGTGAACGCACGCAAGAACGTCGGGGTCGCCACCATGATCGTGACCTTGAATTCCGCACAAACGCGAGACATCGTCTTAACGTCTGTCGGGTCAGCCACAGCCACAATCGGGCAGCCTTCTGTGAGGTTCAAAAGCGTCGTCACCGTAAGGCCAAAGCTATGGAACAGCGGCAGTTCCGAGAGCATCACGTCGCCACGGCTCACGTTCAAAATGCAAGCAAGCTGCTGGATGTTGCCCATCATATTGCGCTGCGTGAGTTCCACGCCCTTCGGCGTACCTTCGGAACCGGAGCTGAACACGATTACCGCATTGTCGTCCATCGAACGGTGCTTCACGAACACAAGACGAATCAACCAGCTCGGCATAATCATACAAAGCACAAGGAAAGCAGCAATCTTTACCTTCGGGATTTCTTTCATCATGTCTTCGGCGTAGAGCAGACGCACTTTATCCGAAGCGACCTTCGAATAGTCGTTGCCGCGTCCCTTCAACTTCTGCACGAACTGGCGACTCGTAATGACAGTCGCGCATTCGGCACGGTCGCAGCAGAATTTGACGTTATCGACAGAAGACGTATAGTTCAAGTTCACGTTCGTCTTGCCGAGCACCCAAAGCGCAAGGTTCACAATCACACCGGCAGGGCTTGGCGGGAGCATGATGCCCACGTTCTGTTCGTTCTTGCCGAGCGTTTTCTTGAGGTAGCCACGGAACGCCATCACAGCACCCATGAGCTTGTAACCCGAGAAATGAGCACCATCTGGGCTATAAATCGCAGGCCCGTTCTTCACGTACTTCTTGTACGTACGAATCCAGCTGTCCGCAATCGGGTGGACAAACGACACAGCGTAATTCCAAGCGTCAATGGAAATGCGGCGGAGAATAGCACGAATTTCATTAGGAGGCGTATCCGCCGGGAGAGCATCGCCGAAAGCAACCGTCACCGAGCGTTCCGACGAAGCGCCAAACATGTTCGAAGAACTGTAACTGTAGTTACTGCCCCACAAGCCCTGGATGTAGAACGGAATCACCTGAGCGTCCGTCCCTTCCACCGCAGACGAATAATCAATCGTAAACGGTTCCACATGCGGAGACTTGGACACTTCGCCCGAAGGGAATATCACGACGGCCTTCCCTGCAAGGAGTGCTTCGTGAATCTTGTCCATCGCAATTTTCGGGTTGCGGTTATCGATGCGGATCATGCCAAGGCGCTTGAGCACCGCACGCAAATACCACTTTTCAAAATGGTCCTTGTTGCTTGCAATGCAAAGCGGACGCGGAGAGGCCATCTGCACCATCGCCCAGTCGATAAAGCTGTGGTGGTTACCGACAAGGAGAATCGGGCCTTCGTTCGGAATGTTCTGCACGTTCAAGACGCGAATCTTGTAGCGGCTGAACACAAAACGGAGCAGAGTGCGGAGCAAAGCTTGCGGCAAGTTGTAAATGGACCAAATAAACACGCCTACAGAAATAACGGCAAGACCAATGAAGTAGTTTTGCGGACGAATATCCGAAAACTGGACCATGATAGAGAACACGAACAGGAACACGACAAGCACCAAAGCTTGAATCATGTTCGCAAACGCAAGCACGGAGCCGGAATTGTTCGGGCGCGTATTGTACTGCAAAAGCGCGTTCACCGGCACGAGAATCAGGCCGCCAAAGAACCCAGTCAAGCTATAAAGGAACACCAATGCCACCGGATGCACAAGGAACGGCACAAGGAACATGCATATCGAAGCTCCGAACATGCCAAGCGGCACAAAGCCCGATTCAATAAAGTCCTTGGAGAAATGCGCGGCAACAATCGTTCCGACCATGAGGCCCACAATCGCAAACGCCATGTAGTTCTGCATCATATCGACAGTCGTAGAACCTGATACGTCCTGGAAAATGAGGACGAACACCTGAGCCAAGGCCCAGAACATCGAAAGGGCGATGATGGAAGCACGCAAGGTCGGCACGCGAAATCCGAGACTCAAGTGACGACGCACCTTGTTGATGTTCGTTTTCTGGTCTTCGTACTTGACACGCGGAATAAGGAAGTTCGCAACCGTCCCGAGAACGCTCACACCCGTAAGAATCCACGGAATAACGACAGACTTGGAAGTGATATAGCGCACAGCTTCATAAGACGCGAACTTTTCAAAATCAATGAGGTTCACGCCGACAATCGTAAACCAAGAAGCGGCGATAATGCCGCAAAGGCCAAAAATCTGGAGGAAAGCGTTCGCATAGCTCAAATTCCGCACGCCGAACATTTCTTTAATAATCGCGTACTTTGCCGCACTGTGAATCGCAAAGCCGCAACTCAGCCCAATCGAAAGCCAGAACGCAATTCGCGGGCAATCGACGGTCACCAGCACCGACTGCGCAATGACGAATATCGTCATCATCAAGGACGACCACGCCATCACCTTGTTCTTCGAGAACTTATTGGTGAAAAATCCGGCGAAGAACACCATCAGCACGTATGGCGCGATAAAGAATATTTGCAGCATGAAGCTCTGCCAGATAAGTCCGTTCTGAGCAAAAAACGAACCAGACAGAATTTTTTGGGCGTAAATAAAGACACCCGCCTGTACAAAAACTGTTGCTAGGATTGACAAGAAAAATCTTGTAGCACCTTTAACTTTCCACATGGACTAAACCCTTTTTTAGCCAATTATTGTTTAGCCATAAAAATAGCAAATTCAGTTCATCAGAGCTTCAATTTCCTCGACTGTACGCGGAATATTCTGCGAAATATTTTCAAAACCATTTTTTGTAATAAATAAATCATCTTCAATGCGGATGCCGATACTTTCACGGTAACGTTTTCCGTCAATCGTCGCGCTAAAATCTCCGTAAATCCCTGGCTCGCAAGAAATTAGCATTCCCGGCTTGAGCACGACATCGAGCGAACGCGACCCCGGATCGCCCTCGTGGATATGCTCCCCGATAAAGTGGCTCACCCCATGCGGGCGTTTTTCGTACAAGAGTTTATACGAACCCTTAGCCCCCTTCACTAGGCGACGTTCCAGCTCCATCATGATGAACTCCCAGCATATCATGCCGATTTCCTTGAGCGATACTCCCGGACGCACCACGCGCTGATACACCTTCGCAGACTCCAGCACGATTTCGTACAACATTTTTTGCAAAGGATTGAACTTGCCGTTGACGGGAATGGTCCTAGAAATATCGCTGTGAAGCGTCCCGAACCGCACGCCAAAGTCCAAGAGAATCAATTCGCCGTTCCGCAAAGGTTCGTCGTTCTTGACGTAATGCAAGCAGCAAGCGTTCTTGCCACCGGCGGCAATCGTCGGGAATGCGAGGTCGCCGTCGCTATGACGCTGCATCTCGTAATTGAGGAAAAGAGCCACGTCGCGTTCCGTCTTGAAATTCTTCACCGCAGGGAGCAACGCACGGAAAGCTTCGTCCGTAATCTTTTGAGCTTCGCGGGCATCACCCAAACGCTCCGGTTCCAGCACCAGGCGGTCTTCGAAATGCAAGTCGGCACAGCTTTTCACCTTCATCTTGAACGGACGGAGCACGCTCCTTAACTTGTCCTTCAATCTTTCGTTGTGGTCGCCCTTGAACTTTTCGTAATAAAAGGCGAATGCATAATCAACGGCATCCTTCCCCGCAGAATACTCCGCGGCAAGCTTTTCAACAAAATCCCAAAGAATATCAATCCGACAAACCTCATCCACTCCGGTCAGACGCTTTACGGAATCGTCGCCATCCACAAATCCAAGACGTTTCCCGTTCCAGAACTCCTTGAACGGATCTTTATGGGGCACAAAAAGAATGCTTTTGCCGCGTCGCGGGTCCAACACCAAATAACATCCCGGCTGGTTCACGCCCGTCAAATACAAGAAGGCCGGGTCCTGCACAAAGCGCGTCCAAGTTTGAACAAAAGCTTCCTCGCCCCCCGGTTCAACAGGCATCCCGGCAAAAACGCAAAAAGAGCCTAATTTTTTCATCAACGAAGTGCGTCTTTTAGCATAAATTTCCGTGGAATTGTAATTTTTTGAAGACAAATAAACCTGAGAATAGGTCTGAACATCAGTTTTTCGTGATTGCATGGTCAAATTTTACCTTTTTTAACATTTTTTCTGCCACAACTATATATATTTTAGCCATCAAAGACTAGAATGGAGCTTAAATAATGTCTCTTAAAAAATGGAAATTAGTTCTCGCATCCCTTTCTGTAGCATTGTTCACCGCTTGCGCAGGTTCTTCTAACTCTGGTAGCAGCGATAACGCAGGCTACACGGGAAGCAACGAAACCTCTTCTGACAACAGCGCTTCTTACACGGGTTACAGCGATAATCAGGCCGAAGCCGCCCAGCCGGCAGCACCGGTTAAGAAGGAACCACCCAAGGAAGTCATCAACGAAGGCACTTTGAAGAAAACTCAGGAAGAAGCCTCTGCAGCAAACGAAGACAACCACAAGCTCCGCAAGGAAATCTTCGACGCCAGGACCAAGCTCGGTCTCCCGATCCAGCAGCCGGGCTCTTCAGATGAAGAGTAGTATAAGGCATTACTCCTTATCTGACAACCTGAAGCGAGTTATCTCAGGCGAACGTGAAACGGTTTTCCGATTACTGGAGAGCCGTTTTTGCGTTGAGATACGCACCCGTCTTCCGGGCTTAGACATCGTTCCTCTTGACGATGCCGATATGTCAGGTGTGCTTGCTGTCCTCGACCAACTGAAAATCGCAGCCCGCAACGGCGAGATTCTAGACGCTCGCCAGCTAGAGCGCATGCTCGGGCCGAAGGAATCGAGCCCTGCCGAAGCTATACCCGACACGCCCGTCTTCCGCAACAGGTTCGGGGTTAGCGTATCCGCAAAGACTCCGGCGCAGGCGGAACTGGTCAAGGCAGTCGAATCAAACGACATCATCTTCGCGAAAGGCCCCGCCGGTACAGGCAAGACATTCCTCGCCGTGACGCTTGCCGTCGCAAGCCTCGAACGCGGCGAAGCCGAACGCATCTGCCTCGTGCGCCCCGCAGTCGAAGCCGGCGAGTCGCTCGGATTTTTGCCCGGCGACCTCAAGGAGAAAATCGCCCCCTACTTGCGGCCCATCCACGACAGCCTCTCCGAGCTGCTGCCCGCCGAAAAGTTGCACCGCTACGAAGAGACGGGAGCTATCGAAGTCGCTCCCCTCGCCTACATGCGCGGTCGCACGCTCAAACGTGCTTTTATCATCTTGGACGAAGCTCAGAACACGACGACCGCCCAGATGAAGATGTTCCTCACGCGACTCGGCCCCCACAGCAAGGCCATCATCACCGGCGACACTAGCCAAGTCGATTTGGCCAAAGGGCAAACATCCGGCCTTGAGCACGCCATGAAAATCCTCAAAGGCATTCGCGGCATTGCCGAAGTCGAATTTAGTGCCACCGACGTTCTCCGTCATCATTTAGTCAAAGACATTTTGCTAGCTTACGAAAATAACGAGCTTAAAAAATAGAAGAGCATTAAATGAACAAGAAAGAGAAAAAAATTCATTTATTTATCGGCTGGGTCTTACTGATTCTCTTTGCCGTACTCTTATTCCCCGACAAGAACATCGCGCTCCGTGCTGAACGCCCACACTTGGGCCAGTTGAGCACAAGAACGATCGTCGCGCCGTTCAAGTTCGAAGTCCCCAAGACCGAACAAGAAATCCAATCTGAAAAAGCACGAGCCATAGAAAAGGTGAACGCCATTTTCGAATTCAACTCCGATGAAACGACTCGCCTTTTGCGTGAACTGGAACAGTATTTGAAGAAGCTCGAACAGTACGGCAAGATGCAAGCCGCCATCAGCGCGAGCAAGGACGACGGCAGTGACCCTTCGATCCAAACAAAAGTCCAAGAAGCCTCACGCATCTACGACCAGCTCAAGCAACGCCTCTCCATCACCGCCATCAAGCCGTTGAGCACAAATGCGACCGCGCGTGATTCCCTGATGTCCGTATTCTACCAGATGATGCAGAAGGGCGTCTCGAACACGCTCCTCGCCAAGACAGAAACCGAAGCGACGTTGTTCTGCAACAGCTACAACATCAAGAGCATCAAGAACCTCATCTACAACAAGCCGTTCATTTCGCTCATCAAGGAAAACGAAGAAAACCCTGTAGAAATCAGCGAAATCCAGCCTATGCAGCGCCGCATCGATGAAGCGTTCAGCCAGTTGCAGAGGGCGTTCTCTGTAGAGCAAGGGTTACAGAGCGCATTCTACGAAGCACTCTACGTCTTCACAAGCCCGAACGTATTTTATCTTGAAAAAGAAACCGAAGCCCGCAAGCTCGACGTGAGCAACAAAGTAACGCTCATCAAGGGCATGGTTCCGCGCGGCATGGAAATCGTGACGCAAGGCACTCCCATCACCAAAGAAATTCTTGAAAAAATCGATGCGCTCCAATTGGCGCAGCAGAACGAAGAAAACTCGAAGACGCTTACCGCCCCTTACGGAAACATCCTCATCTTCGTCATCATCATCTCGCTCCTTATTGCATACTGCCTTTACACTCCGACACGCACAATGTTCAAGACTCCGCGCCAATTGTGGAGTCTGTTCTTCCTCACTTTATTGCAACTCTTTACATTCTGGGCAATCCACAACTTGTCTGGGTTACTCAACAAACCTGACAGCCTCCTCCCGGAACACGTCGATTTCATGTGGCTGTACCCGATTACGTTTACACCGGTGATTGCAACAGTCCTTTACGATGTCCGCATGGGTATTGCTTTTGCCACATTCTCGTCTGGATTTTTCGGCCTCCTGAACGGTTACGACCTTGCAGCAACGCTGACGAGCATGCTCATCAACATCGCCGTGATTACTCCGCTATTCCGCATGCGCTACCGCGTCCAGTTCGCTTGGAGCATGATCGCCGGAGCCGTTGCAGCCGCGGCAGCCATCAGCATCATGCTGCTTTTGCGCAACCGATTCAATTTTGTCACGTTCTACCAAACGCTCATCGCGGCTAGTGCAAACATCATCATCTGCACCGCAGTCGCATCCGTGCTCTTGATCCACGTCGTCGAAAAAGTATTCAGCATCACGACTGTCCTTACGCTCATGGAAATGTCCGACTTCAACAGGCCCGCCCTCAAGCGAATCTCAGAACTCGCACCAGGCACGTTCCATCACAGCATCCAAGTGTCGAATCTCGCCGAAAGCGTTGCCGAAACCATCGGTGCCAATTCGTTGCTAGTCCGCGTCATGGCGCTGTACCACGATTTGGGCAAGACGATGCGCCCCGAATACTTTACCGAGAACCAGAAGCAAGGCGTGAACCCGCACAACAATTTGGATCCGTACCAGTCCGTCAAAATCATCACCGGGCACGTATCTCAAGGCGTTCTGCTCGCAAAGGAATACAAGATTCCAGAACTCGTCGCCTCCGCCATTCAAGAACATCACGGCACAACGCTCATCCAGTATTTCCACCACAAGGCAAAGGAACTCGCCAAGGAAACCGGCAAGGAAGTCAAGGAAGAAGATTTCCGCTACAAAGGACCACGTCCGCAAAGCATGGAAACCGCAATTCTCATGCTCGCTGATGTTATCGAAGCCACAAGCCGCTCCATGACGGACACCTCCTCCGAAGCGCTCATATCCATGATCCACAAGACGATTCTTGACAAATTCATGGACGGGCAGTTCAACGAAAGCAACTTGTCCGTAAAGGAACTCTCCAAGCTCGAAGAAGCGTTCCTCCACAGCCTCGACGGAACGTATCACACCCGCGTGAAGTATCCTGGTCAACGTTAGACGAGTGGTTAGTGGTTAGTCATTAGTCATTGTTTTTCGGTTATAGACGATAAATTATAGAGCGTCATCCCGGACCTGTTCCGGGATCTGTTTTTTTTGTCATCCTGGAGGGGCGAAGCCCCGATAGGCTCCATGCGATATTTGCGTTGAGGGCGGTATGGACCCTATCGGTCGTTACACTCCCTCCAGGGTGACAGGATGCAATAGAATCCCGAGACATTTTGGTATTAGCAAACAAAGTTTTTTTGAAAATTTTCAAAAAAACAGCCCACAGCCCTTGACACATTCATTCAATCTTTTTATATTTGGTTCGTTCGGTTGAAAAGCCTAACAAACCACTGGGGTGGTAGCTCAATTTTGGTTAGAGCACCGGCCTGTCACGCCGGAGGTTGCGAGTTCAAGCCTCGTCTATCCCGCGATAAAGCACTTCTCTTTGAGAAGTGCTTTTCGTTT
>NZ_JAFWOM010000044.1 GCF_017545445.1 Fibrobacter sp. | reverse complement strand
TAGTTTTTTTCTTTATCGCAGTCCGGGCCGTAGTAGGCGCCTTTATCGTCAAAGAAAGTTCCTGTGTAGATGGTGTCTGCTGCTGTGGCTACAGATGCGCCGAGCAACAAAGCGAGAGAGAAGAGAGAGAGTTTTGTAGTATTCATGTCCATAATATTATTCTTTTTCTCTCATTTGTTAAGCCCCATTGACAAAATGTCAATGTAAAGCTTTACAACAAAAAGGCTGATTTGAAAAATAAATTAATTGCTTATAAAGTAAAAAAAATAAGCTTGTTTTGATATGATGGTTTAGCGGAATTTTGCAAGTGTTTGAATGGGACGTGTGTGAAAATATGGAAGAAAGTTTGCCTTTAAAAAAAGTTTAATGACTGCTATGATAATTTTAAAGTTTTACATATTTTGTAAAAGTTTTTGCTTTATTTTACACATTTTGTAAATCTATTCATTTTGTGAAAATAGTTGGTTTTTGAAAAATGCCGATTTTTACGTGAAAAAAGCCGTTTTTACACGGAATGTAAAATTGGCACGGTTTTTGCTTATAGTCCGCAAAAAGGATTACAATTTATGTCATTGAAATTTTCAAAATGGACTGGACTCGGTAACGACTTCGTTTTGGTTGAACCGGGTGAATCGTTTGATTTGACTCCTGGGGCTGCTCTTGAAAAAAGAGTCGTTGACCTTTGCGATAGACGTTTTGGCATTGGTGCTGACGGTGTTGTCGTTGTGACTCCAGTAAACGTCGCCAATAACGAATTTGAAATGCGCATTTTTAACGCAGACGGTTCCGAAGCCGCCATGTGCGGAAACGCAACCCGTTGCGTTGCTAAGTTTATTCAAAGCCGTGGACTTAGCCAGGCGTCAGAATTTTCATTGCACACCAAGAGCGGAATCGTGAAGCCATCTGTTTTGACAGATGGCCGTGTTTGTGTTAACATGGGGCTTCCGCGCGATTTCCTCGGCTCGATCAAGTTGACTGCCGATACGTTTGATTTTACGGGCGAGACGGTGTCGATGGGCAACCCGCATACGGTCATTTTCGTCGATGACATTGAAAAGATTCAGCTTGAAAAATGGGGCGCAATTCTTGAAGTCGATAAGATTTTCCCGGATCGCTGCAATATCGAATTTGCACAGATTGTAAATGCCAACACGATTCGTATGCGTGTTTGGGAACGCGGTTGCGGCGTTACGATGGCTTGCGGTACGGGTAGCTGTGCAACGCTTGTGGCTGCTCAACGCACTGGACGCATCGGCCTTGAAGCTGACGTTGTTCTCGATGGCGGAACGCTCCACATCAAGCACGAAGAAGGCGGCCCTGTCTTTATGACTGGTCCCGCAAAAGAAGTCTTTAAAGGCGAAATTGTTTAAACCCTAAAATCGCCTAACCACTAATCACTAACCACTAACCACTAGATCATGAACGAATCAATCATCAATCCTTACTACGATCGTCTTCCTGGCAGTTACCTTTTTTCAACGATTGCAAAGAAAATAAAAGAATACCAGGGCACCCATGAAAACGCCGACATCATCCGCTTGGGTATTGGCGATGTGACATCTCCGCTTATCCCGGCTGTCATCGAGGCCATGCACAAGGCCGTGAACGAAATGGGCGTCAAGTGGACATTCCGTGGTTACGGTCCCGAACAAGGCTACGATTTCTTGCGTGAAGCCATTATCCGTGGCGAATACACTCCCCGCGGAGTCGAGATGGACCCGGACGACGTATTTGTAAGTGATGGTTCTAAGTGCGATGTTGCGAACATTCAGGAACTCTTTGCGGCTGATGCGAAAATTGCAATTCCTGACCCAGTATATCCGGTTTACCTTGATAGTAACGTGATGGCGGGCCGCACGGGAACGCTTCAGGCGGACGGACATTTCTCCGAAGTGACATATCTTGCATCGACTGCCGAGAACAACTTCCAGCCGGACTTGCCGAAAAATCCGGTGCAGTTGATTTACCTTTGCAGCCCGAACAACCCGACGGGTACGGTTCTGAACCGCGAAACATTGCAGAAATTCGTGGATTACGCGAACGAAACGGGGGCTCTTATTTTGTTCGATGGAGCGTATAACTGCTACATCCGCGACGAAAATTTGCCGCATTCCATTTACGAAATTCCGGGAGCTCGCACTTGCGCAATTGAATTCCGCAGCTTCAGCAAGACTGCTGGATTCACGGGTGTTCGCTGTGCTTACACGATTGTTCCGCACGAACTCGGCAAGCTCCGTTCGATGTGGAACCGTCGCCAGTGCACCAAGTTCAATGGTGTAAACTACGTGACGCAGCGTGCCGCCGAAGCGATTTACACGCCGGAAGGTTGGGAACAAACAAAGGCTGTCATCAAGGACTACATGGATACGGCAGCGATTATCCGTAAGGAACTGACATCGTGCGGTTACACTGTTTTTGGCGGTGAACATGCTCCTTACATTTGGTGGAAACTTCCAGAAAATGAAAAATCGTTTGACTTCTTTGACAGGCTCCTTGCGACGTGCGAAGTCGTCGGTACGCCGGGTAGCGGATTCGGTCCATGCGGTGAAGGATACTTCCGCTTGACTGCTTTTGGCGATCAGGAACAGACGAAAGTTGCACTCCAGCGCATCAAAGAGAGACTGTAAATAGACGAAAGAACGCCCGCTACGGCGGGCTATAGACGAAAGACGAAAGAGGTTTTAATGAAATTTAGAAGAAAGAATGAAATTAATTTTTTGGCGGCGAAGCCGCGTTTATTTCTCTCTCGTCTCTCATCTCTCGTCTCTCATCTTTCGTCTATCGTCTAACCACTAACCACTGTTTACTAACCACTAACCACTTCCTACTTCCTACCGTCCACTTCCCACTAACTAATTTCTATTTTACAAATTATGAAACAACCTATTGGTCCAGAAATATCGGTCATTCAAAAAATCAGTACGGCAATTATCCATGAGAGAAATGTCGAAAAGCTCTTGGATAATGTGCTTTCGATTTTGGATACCGAAATGGGAATGCTGAACGGCACGTTTACGCTGCTGTTTGGCAATGTTCTGAAAATCGAAGCTTCGCATGGTCTTGACGAAAAGAAAAAGCAGCTTGGTCAGTACCAGGTGGGCGAGGGGATTACAGGTCATGTTGCCGAGACGGGGCGTAGCCATGTGATTCCCGATTTGAGAAAAGATTCCCGATTCTTGAACCGTACGGAAAGCCGCAATTATGATTGCCAGGTGGCGTTTATCTGTGTTCCGCTGATTCATGATGAACAAATTATCGGAACGCTATCCGTGGATAGGCCTGTTGATGGGGCGACGGACTTGGATCGAGATGTCGCTCTGTTGGAAATTATCGCGAATATTACGGGTGATGCTGCAAGCGAATGTCAAAAGATGCTTGTGGAACGCCAGTCGCTGGTGGATGAAAACCAAAAACTGCGTGACATGCTCAGTGGCAAGCCGAGCAACCTTGTCGGTAATTGTCGCGAAATGCAAATCGTCTATGAACAAGTGAATCAGGTGGCGAAGTCCGATGCTACGGTTCTCATCCGTGGCGGTAGCGGAACGGGTAAGGAGATGATTGCCCGTGCTATTGTGGATCTTTCGAACCGCAAAGACAAGCCATTTGTGACTTTGAACTGTGCCGCGCTCCCTGAAAATCTTGTAGAAAGCGAACTTTTCGGTCACGAAAAAGGGGCGTTTACGGGTGCTATCACCATGCGTAAAGGCCGTGCCGAAATTGCCGACGGCGGAACGCTCTTTTTGGATGAAATTGGCGATTTGACGATGCAGACCCAAGTGAAACTCTTGCGTTTTTTGCAGGAGCGAACCTTCAGCAGGGTCGGCAGTAACGAAGAACTCCATTCTAACGTGCGTTTCTTGGCGGCGACGAGCCGTAATCTCGAAGAATTGATGGCGAAAAAGCTTTTCCGCGAGGACTTGTTTTACCGCTTGAATATCTTCCCGATTTCGATGCCGGATTTGGCGAAACGCCATAGCGATATTATTTTGCTTGCAGAACATTTCATCGAAAAGATGAACTTGAAGTACGGCAAGAATATCGTTCGCCTTTCGACGACCGCAATTAATTTGTTGATGAGCTATCATTGGCCGGGCAACGTGCGTGAACTCGAAAACTGCATTGAACGTGCGGTGCTTACGGCAAGTGACAACTGCATCCACAGTTACAATTTGCCGCCTTCGCTGCAAACGAGCCTTAGCACAGGATCGGGGAAACCTGTTGCAAATCAGGCCCCGCTTGATGTCATGTTGAATAATTACGAAAAGGAATTGATTACGGAAGCCATCAAGCGAAACGACGGCAATATTTCTGCCGCGGGCCGCGAACTCGGTATTTCACCGCGAATGATGAACTACCGTATGAATAAATTAGGCATGAATGCAAAGTAATCTGTAAATCGGTATGTAAAAAAGAGCTCGCGGATAGTCTGCGAGTTCTTTTTTCATCCGTCATCCAGAGGGCGAAAGCCTGAAGGATCCAGTGAAGTCTTGAAAAGCTTAGGCGGAAAGTGACTGGATGTTTCGTGGCTACGCCCCTCAACATGACGATGATTCGTGTAATGTATGGACCCTATCGGTCGTTACACTCCCTCCAGGGTGACAGAATGCGATAGGAACCAGTGCTGTTTCCCTCGCTGTCTTCCCCGGCTTGGACCGGGGACCTCCTTATACAATTCCCCTCGCGGCATCCTGACAATTCGAACACAGCTGCTGCAATTTTATTTGTTCGGCTTGGAAACAATCGGTTTGATGCGTTTGCCGCAAAGTGTTACGATGATGCCCGCTTGTGCGAACATGTAGTAAGCTGTGTCACGGCTGTTGTTCAGCGTGGATTTGGGGTCGTAATCATCTTTTGTTACAAATACTTCTGCAACGCCGGAGAGGCTGACATCGAGGGCGCAGCGTTCGCAGGGGAATCCGATCACGTAGAGCTTGGAACCTGGAGGCACTTTGCCGCGGGCGTAATGGAGCGCATTGATTTCGGCATGGACCATGAACGGATACTTGTTCGCTTCGAATTCGTGATGGCTGATGAGTTCGCCGGTATCGGCATCTAAAAGGTCGTAGGCGAGGAGTTGCTTTTCTCGCGTGTATGGGACAGTTTCGTCGTCGAATCCGGCGGGAGCGCCATTGTAACCTGTGCTGATGACGCGTCCGTCTGCACTGACGAGAACTGCGCCCATTTGCGTATTTTGATCTTTAGAAAGGCGTGCCTGTGCACACATCATCTGCGTATAGACTTCGTCGCGAAGCTTTGCTCTAGAACTATTCATGCTAAAAATATAAGCAAATTTAAAACAGGAAGTTTTTCTAAATTTAGGTTTGATGGAAAATTTAGGCAAAGTTTATTTGATTGGTGCGGGTCCTGGCGATCCGGGGCTTTTGACTCTGCGTGCTCATGCAATTTTGCAAAAAGCCGATGTCGTCGTTTATGACCGCTTGGTTTCGCCCGCCATTCTTGGTATGTGCAATCCTAGTGCAAAAATGGTCGATGTGGGCAAGATGCCGACGCACCACAAAGTCAAACAGTCTGAAATCAATAAACTTTTGGTGAAGTTTGCTTGTGAAATGAAGGGGGCGACCATCGCTCGTTTGAAAGGCGGCGACCCGTTCGTTTTCGGTCGTGGCGGCGAAGAGGCTTTAGAGCTTGTGGCTGCGGGCATAGAATTTGAAGTTGTGCCGGGTGTGACCTCTGCGATTGCAGTACCCGCTTATGCTGGAATACCTGTGAGCCATCGAGGTATCGCAACAAGCTTTCACATCATTACTGGGCATGAGAAGTTAGACGAAAGAACGCTCGCCGGCTCGCTACAGACGAAAGACGAAAGAGGCGAGAGTCGCGCAAGCATGTTTACATGCTTGCATGACCGAGCCGACCGGTCTTGCACAGAGTGCAAAGACGAAAGAGGCGAGTGTCGCGAAAACAAGTTTACTTCTGTCATTTCGCCCTCCGAGCACAACGACGAAACATGCTGTCATTCTGGAGGGAGCGAAGCGACCGATAGAATCAAGGATGAATGTCATTCTGGAGCCGAAGGCGATAGAATCCAAAGCAATTTCTCGCTTGACTTTGAATCTCTCGCACGTTGTCCGGGGACGCTCATTTTCTTGATGGGTATTGGTAATATGGACTTTATCGCACATCGCCTTATCGAGTGCGGCAAGGATCCAAAAACTCCGCTAGCCTTTATCGAAAAAGGAACGACTCCATTTCAGCGTACTGTGATGGCGACGCTTGAAACAGCGGGGGAGACTATTGTCCGTGAACACGTGACTGCTCCAGCGATTACTATTATGGGCGGTGTGGTTGAACTCGGCAAATCGCTTGCATGGAAAAAGAATTTGCCGCTTTCGGGCAAGCGTTTAGTCGTAACGCGAGCCGCAAAACAGTCGAGCGGAATTGCATCTCGCTTGACAGCCCTCGGTGCCGAGGTCATCGAGACCCCGATGATTGAAACCCGCACGCTCGATTGCCCTTTGGTTGTGTGTCATCCTGAGCGGAGCATCGAAGATGCGAAGTCGAAGAATCTAGATGTGAATTGTATTGCCGACTTCAACACCCTCGCGAACTTCGACGTTCTCGCTTTCACGAGTACGAATGGCGTTGAAAGTTTCTTCAAACAGTTGTTTGCTGCGGGTTACGATGTTCGCGTACTTGCTGGCAAAAAAATCGCGAGCGTCGGTAAGATTACCGAAAAGAAATTGCTCGAATATGGCATCCGCTGCGATTACGTCCCCGAAGACCATACCGGCGAAGGCCTGGGAAAGCTTTTAGCATCGCTCATACCCCAAAGCACCGAAGGTGCGACCTCATACCCCATACCTGATGAATCTCGCATCCTTCTTTTGCAAGGCAACCTCGCCGATGATACTTTGCTCAAGCTTTTGCCCAAAGCGACTCGTTGGATTGTTTATGAAACGCTCCCGGTTGCAGAACTCCCCGAGTGGAAACGCGAAGCCATCGCCAGTGCCGATGCAATCGTCTTTGCAAGTTCCAGCGCCGTCGAGAATTTTGTAAAGTTGATTTCAAATGTAACAGCACGTCATTCTGAACGGAGTGAAGAATCCAGTGATTCTCTGGATACTTCGTTCGCGGAACTCACTCAGGATGACAATGGTCGCCTCTCTCGTCTCTCGTTCAGGTTGGTGAGCCTGCCGAACTACGCCTTCTGCATTGGCCGCATGACGGAAGCGTCCGCACGTAAGCATGGCTTTGAAACCATCACGTCCGACGAAACCACGGTGGATTCCCTTGTCAAAAAAATCGTTGAATATTATACAGTGAAAAAACAATAGCAAACTACTTCCAACTTCCTACTGCCTACATCCTACTAAAAATATGAAAGCCGTCTTGATTATAGCTCATCATTGCATTTTGCCGGGTGCGTACAAAGGATTCGAAGAAATTCTTGACCGCTTGCATCATGACATGCCGGGTACGCGTGTGGCGAGTACGAGTCTTTTGGATTTGGAAAATGACCTTCGTACGCTTTTGCGTGAAGATGTAGAATCGGTGACGCTTTTGCCGTACTTGTTGCTGAACGGGCAGCACACGAAAAATGATGTGCCTAAAGTTGTTGCTCATTTGCAGGCGGAGTTCCCGCAAATTCCAATAACTCTTTTGCCTTGCCTCGGCGACTGGAAAGAATTCTCGAACATGGTTGTCTGCGGCCTCCGTAATGCGCAAATAGACGAAAGAACGCCCACTGACGCGGGCTACAGACGAAAGACGAAAGAAAATAATGGCGTTGTTGAAGGAAATCATCTCTCGTCTCTCGTCTCTCGTCTCTCGTCTAAAACCTCAAACCTCTTTTCCATCGAACTCAATCTCGAAGGGCGGAATGTACTTGTGGTTGGCGGCGGTTCTATTGCGCTCCGCAAAGTGAAAACGCTTTTGCCTACAGGTGCACGCATTACCGTAGTCGCCCCGCAATTTGACCCCGAATTTGAAACTCTTAGACGAAAGAATGAGGCTCCGCCTTTCGTCTATAGTCTATCGCCTATCGTCTTAATCAAGCGTCCTTACGAGTCTTTGGATCTTCGCGGAATATTCATGGTTTTCATCTGTACCGACCAGCCTGCGGTAAACGCTCAGGTCAGCAACGATGCCCGTGCCCGTCGCATTTTGGTGAACAATGCTTGCGATTACCGCGATGGCGATTTTATCGTGCCTGCACGTATGGACTTTGGTGAAAATATTGCTGTGACAGTCTCGACGCAGGGGCGCGCCCCATCGCTTGCGAAAAAGCTCAAACAAAAAATTCAGACGGAATGGGCCGAGGGCCTCACGCAAGTCGAACGCGAATATCACGAAAAAAAGTAGTTCTTCGTAGAGAATGCTTCGAGCATTTTTTTGTTGAACTTTGCTCAAAAAAACAGCCGCTGCAATTTGCAGCGGCTGTTTAATTAGTCTTTTATATATTAATGTCCTGCATCACAGAGTTGATCTGCTCCACTGATGTCGGATACATTGTATGGTTGTGTCCATTCACTCCAATCTGTTTCTCCGTTCTTATCGGTCCAGACAATGCGGAGTTGTACATAATAGCCACATATACTACGAACATGACTTTCTAGGCAACTAGACATATCTACTTCAGTATATAAGATACGGTTCCATTCATCTTCGGGTGTTGTTGATACGAATAGCTTGTAATGATCGCTGGGGTTGTAATTTGATGTTGCCATACAGTATTCATAAACCGTTTCTCCGGATTTTAACGAATCACTGCTATAGACACCTTTTCTGATAGATGGTTCCTGATAGGGGAATGTTTCATCCCAATAACAGCTGTCGCAATAGTCGGAATGTTTTCTTCCTTCACAGGTTTCCTTGTAGTAATTGTAATGTTCTAGAGAGTTGAACCAACGAGCTTCGTAATAAACTGTATCGGTATATTCCGATTCGAAAATGTATTTACTGATGAAGTTACTTGTAATTGTGTATGTGGCCATTGCATTCGTAAATGTGACATCTTCTTTAGTCGAAGTGTCTTTATCAACTTCAAGTGCATTGGTAAAGCTTAATGTAAACTTCATTGATGGTTGAGGAACGTCAAGTGCCATGTAGTCGCGGTATTTGATTTCCGGAGTCAACTGCACAACTTCGCTAAAGGCAGACGTATCTCCGTCATTGACGACAGCCATGCGGTAGTATGTTTCAATCTTGTCGCGACCCTGGATGTAATAGTTGCGTAAGCCTCCATCAATCTTCGTTCCGATATCAACCCATTTGAAGTCTTTGAGTTTAGAGCTTTGGATGATGAACTTTCTGTTCGGATTATCAACCGTGACACCGTAATCCCAAGTCAGTTCCCAAACGCTCGGTGCAATACGAGCAATCGTGAGGTTCGTCGGAGGCGTTGTCAAATCTTCACCTTCGCCTTTTTTCGGAACTTCCATGACATTAGAGTATGCACTTATGCCCTTGTCATCCTTGGCGGCAACTCTCACATAGTATTTTTCAGTGTCGGAGGAAAGCTTGTAGAACAAGACGTCTTTATTGACGGTTGCCTTAATATCTTCCCAAGAGTTACCGTTTGCGATAACGAGTTTCTGCAAGACGAATCCCTTAGCTGGACGTTTAGGTGCGTCTGTGTATTCCCAAGAAAGCATGTATTCGTTGTTGCCCAAAGAGGTGAGGCTCAGGTTTGCAGGCACGGCAAGGTCGATTTCCTGACCGGCGACCTTCGTCGTATCCTGGTTTGGAATCATGACTTCAGAAGAGTATTCCGAAGATCCTTTGGAGTCCTTAGCGGCGATGCGGACGTACTTGCCGCCATGCTTGGTGGCGTCGATGTTGTACAAGCGAACGCCCTTGTTTGTAGAATCCAAGTTGGCCCAAGCCGGTTTTGCTACGCTCAAGTCGAGAATTTGCAGCCTAAAGCCATTTTCCGGGCGACTCTTGTTGTTGGTATAGCTCCAAGAAAGCTGGTACTTGTTGACTCCGATGGAATCCACTTTCAAGTTTGTCGGGACTGCCAAGTCAATTGTACCGGTGCCGGTGCTATCAGAAATGCTTGGAATCGTAATTTCTTCAGAGTATGCGGAAATACCCTTGCTATCCTTTGCTGCCACATGGAACATGAGACCGCCCTTCTTGGTGCCGTCGATCTTATAAACGTGAACACCTTTATTTGTCGTGCCATCATCCGTCCATTGCGGATTCGCTGCGCTAAAGTCCAAACTTTGGAGCTTGAATCCGTTTTCGGGGCGTTTTTCGTTGTCGTTATATTGCCAAGAAAGCAAGTACTGGTTGTCTCCCAACGTGGTAAGAGTCAGTTTTGTCGGTACTGCTAATGCAATTTCCTGACCGGCGACTTTAGTCGTATCGGCATTGGGAACTTGAACTTCGGTGGAGTATGCGGAGGTTCCCTTGGCATCCTTAGCTGCAACGCGGAGGTAGTAACCGCCCATCTTGTTGGCATCGATAATGATAAAGCGAACGCCTTTGTTTGTGGAGTCAATTGCAGCCCATGTCGGAGTCTTGGCGGTCAAGTCGAGACGCTGTACTCTAAATCCGTTTTCCGGGCGATTCTTGTTGTCGGTGTAGCTCCAAGAAAGTTGGTATTTATTAACGCCGATAGAATCCAATTTTATGTTGGTGGGTACGGACAAGTCCATGTTCGATGAGGTTGATGCCGTAGTATCGACACGTGGAATGCTAATTTCAGCAGAGTATTCAGAAATCCCATTGGCATCTTTTGCTGCCACGTGGAATATGAGGCCGCCCTTTTTTGTTGCGTCGATTCTATAGACGTGAACGCCTTTGTTGGTTGTACCATCGTCAGTCCATTGCGGATTTGCGGCTGTAAAGTCAAGGCTTTGGAGCTTAAATCCGTTTTCTGGACGCTTTGCGTTATTGGTGTAGTTCCAAGAAAGCAGGTATTCGTTGTTTCCTAATTCTTTAAGCGTCAAGCCGGTGGGGACTGCCAAGTTAATTTCCTGACCGGCAACTTTAGTTGTATCGGCTTTGGGTACTTGGATTTCAGAAGAGTATGTCGATGTTCCCTTAGCGTCCTTTGCTGCAACGCGGAGGTAGTAACCGCCCATCTTGTTGGCGTCGATAATGATACGGCGTACACTCTTGTTTGTGGAATCGATTGCTGCCCAAGCCGGCGTCTTGGCAGTCAAGTCGAGGCGTTGTATTCTAAATCCGTTTTCGGGGCGATTCTTGTTGTCGGTGTAGCTCCAAGAGAGCTGGTATTTGTTGACACCGATGGAATCGAGCTTCAAGTTGGTTGGCACTGCCAAGTCCATGTTTGAAGAGGTTGATGACGTTGTATCGACACGCGGAATGCTGATTTCAACAGAATATTCTGAAGTTCCGTTCTTATCATAGGCTGCTACATGGAAGATGAGTCCGCCTTTCTTTGTTGCGTCAATTTTATAGACGTGAACACCTTTGTTTGTGGTTCCTTCGTCACTTCATTGGGGCTTAGCTGCGTTAAAGTCCAAACTTTGGAGCTTGAAACCGTTTTCGGGACGTTTATCGTTATTGGTGTAGTTCCAAGAGAGCAAGTATTCGTTGTTTCCTAATTCTTGGAGTGTCAAATTGGTGGGGACTGCTAAGTTGACCTCCTGACCGGCTACTTTTGTTGTATCCGCAGCGGGAACTTGAATTTCGGCGGAATACGTAGATGTTCCCTTAGCATCCTTGGCGGCGACACGGAGATAACGTCCACCCTGCTTGGTTGCATCGATAATGATAAAACGTACACCTTTGTTTGTAGAGTCTATTACTGCCCATGCCGGTTTGGAGGCTGTTACGTTGAGACTCTGCAATCTAAATCCGTTTTCGGGACGATTCTTGTTGTCGGTGTAGCTCCAGGAGAGCTGGTACTTGTTGACACCGATGGAATCGAGCTTCAAATTGGTCGGTACAGCCAAATCCATGTTGATGTCAGATGAAGAACTTGTGCTATCTACGCGTGGAATGGTGATTTCTGCAGAATATTCGGAAACACCATTGTTGTCCTTGGCGGCCACATGGTAGAGCAAACCACCCTTCTTGGTGCCGTCGATTTTTACAACATGGACACCTTTGTTGGTGGTTCCTGCATCTGTCCATTTAGGACTGTCTGCATTAAGGTCTAAGCTTTGGAGTTTGAATCCCTGTTCGGGGCGGTTTTCGTTGTTTGTGTAGCTCCAAGAGAGTTGCCACAAGTTTTCACCGATGTTTTCAAGCTTGAGATTCGATGGTACGGCAAGTTCAGCATTAGATGTGGTATTGGAACCTGCGGCAGCGACTTCTACCATGTCTGTCGCTTTGGAAACTCCGCACGCGTCTTTAGCCGAAACGCGGTAGTACTTGCCGGCCTTGGATTCCCCGCTCAAGTTGTACATGATCACACCAGCGTTAGTGGAATCAATCGTTTGCCACTTGGGCTGCTTGTCCGACATGTTAAGAGATTCGATGATGAAACTAGTTTCAGGACGATCATCGTTTGCGGAATAATCCCAAATAAGGACCCACTTGTTGTCGCCGTTTTTAACGACTTGCAGGTTGGTTGGGGTGGAAAGGTTTGCTGTTACAGATTTGCAAGACCCCTTTACGCTGGATGATGATGTCTTTCCAGCGTTGCTTGGCGACGAGTAAGTTGGTTCATCGTCATCTTCAGCGGATGTTGATTCTGAACAGGCATTAAGCCCAAAGGCTAGGGCTGCTAAAATACCCAGTTTCCAAAAGACTGATTTTTTCATGTGAACTCCATTGGAAAAAAATTATTTACGATAAATATAATACAATTGTATTTAAAAGGGGAGGGAAATGTTTTTTTGCGGAGAAAAAAGTGATAAAAATGTTGCAAAAGGACGGTTTTTGATGCCAAAGCGCTCTTCGTAGTAACCAATTTTGTCTTACATTGCTTTACCGGGTCTTAGGGGCGGAGCTCCTGCAAATTCCAATAACTCTTTTGCCTTGCCTCGGCGACTGGAAAGAATTCTCGAACACGAAAGAGATGTGTCTAGTCAGAATAATCTCTCGTCCCTCGTCTTAATTAAGCGTCCTTACGAGTCATTGGACCTTCGCGGAATATTCATGGTTTTTATTTGAACGGACCAGCCTGCGGTAAACGCTCAAGTCAGCAACGACGCTCGCGCCCGTCGTATTCTGGTAAACAACGCTTGTGATTACCGCGATGGCGATTTTATCGTGCCTGCACGCATGGATTTCGGCGAAAACATTGCCGTGACCGTCTCCACGCAGGGCCGCGCCCCCTCGCTCGCCAAAAAACTCAAGCAGAAAATCCAGACTGAATGGGCCAACGATTTAGCTAAAATTGAACGTGAGTTTGAATGTAAATAAATTTTTTTGGCTTGCTTTCTTTGTTTTTGTCCGTAATATTTTGTAAATATGAATATAACGTTTTATTTACAGAGTGTAATATGAATAAATTGCTAATTATTGTCGCTTTTGGCGCTGTCGTTTCACTTACCGCTTGTAGCGATGATTCCTCTTCCAATGCAGGTGGTTCGACTCAGCTTGATGGAAAAACTGTTGTATCTTGTGACAGGGTAATGACGGTTGCTGGCATGGAACAACATTCCTGCCATGCGATTGCTGCTGACGATGCCGCTGTAGAATCTTTCAAGGCTAAGTGCGCCCCGCTAAGCGACTTGGATAAATATACCTATACGATTGGTGCGGGTTGCCCATCCGCCAAGCTCGCTTGCGATGTTCAAAATCAAGTTGAATATTTCTATGATGAAGCCTCATCTCATTTCTCTTGTACAGAAATTCGTCCTCATCCCTTTTATTCTGCTAATGCGGGTGGTCCTACCCAGCTTGACGGAAAAACAGTTGTATCTTGCGACAAAGTAATGACGATTATGGATCAGAAACAACATTCCTGCCATGCGATTGCCGCTGACGATGCCGCTGTAGAATCTTTCAAGGCGAAGTGCGCTCCGATAAGCGATTTGGACAAAACTGTCTATAAGATTGGTTCGGGTTGTGCTTCTGCCAAGCGTGCTTGCGATGTCGATAATCAAGTGGAATACTTCTATGATGATGCATCATCTAAGTTCTCATGTGCACAAATTGGCCCTCATGCTCTTTAATCTGAAGTAGAAAGTTTACAAATTCGTTTGATTTGAAAAGTCTGGTCCTTGTGGCCAGATTTTTTGCATATGGAGGCAAATCCGACCATTATTTGTTATTTTTTGCTAAAGAAAAATTCTCAACCACTGCGTACTAACCACTAACCACTAACCACTGCTTACTTTTAATATCCTACCGACTACTAAAAAATGATTATTTATTCAGAACCGTTTGAAAAAAAAATACTTTTAGAAATGCAGGAGCATTACTTTGGCGATATGGTCAAAGGAGTTGTTGATGTTGCTCAAAAGAAAATTGCGCTTGATGCAGAAATGCATGCGGACTTAGAGACTTTGCTTTTACAGTCTGGATCTAAGCAAGCGGATTTATGGGGCTTTAACCTTTATCCAGAAATGGATGGAGATGATTTTATTGAATACGATTCGCTTATAAATATTCGTCCAAATCAAGGAAATCGCAGTCGTAGTATTGATGATCCTGTTGTTAGAGATTGTGTGAAGGAGATCATTAATTCTTTATGCAAGTAGAAAATGTTCAACATAAAACGTTAGCTGCTGGGCGGTGGGCAGAAATGCCGCTGTCACTTCAGATGCTAAATATCGGGAGCGAAATTTCTCGAGCAAATCGTTGGAAGGCGAAGGGAAATCAGGCTCAAGTAGAACGGGCTGTTTTTCGTGCTTTGGAACTCATTGATCTAACAATTGAAGCACAACGTGGTAAGCATAATCTTAAAGAATTTACACGTATGCGGGAAACTATTTGCGATTATTATCTCGGAGATAATTTTTATTGTTCAAATGGAGCGCGGATTCAGCGTGATTTTGATATTTTTTATGCTTGCTCCTCTCGAAATCAACAAACCCTAATCACTAACCACTAACTACTGCATACTTTTAATATCCTAAAACCTATCACCTAAAACCTAAGACCTAAATTATGTTATTCCGTCCTCGTCGCTTACGCAGAAATGAAGTTATCCGCAACATGATTGCAGAAACTGCCGTGAATCCCGATTCCCTCGTCTATCCGATGTTTGTGGTAGAAGGGGAGGGGGTGAAAGAAGAAATCCCGTCCATGCCGAACCAGTTCCGCTTCTCGGTGGATGAACTTTTGAAGGAACTCGAAAGTTGTGTTGCTGTTGGCGTAAAGTCTATTCTTTTGTTCGGGATTCCGAACTACAAGGACGAAATTGCGAGCAGCGCTTATGACGAGAACGGTATCGTGCAGCGTGCCGTGCGTGCGGTCAAGGCGAAGTTCCCGAATTTGTACGTGATTACAGACGTGTGCCTTTGCGAATACATGAGCCATGGCCATTGCGGCATTGTCAATGATGGTGACGTGGATAACGACCCGACGCTAGAACTTTTGGCAAAGACCGCTGTTTCGCAGGTGGCTGCCGGTGCTGACATGGTCGCTCCGAGCGACATGATGGATGGCCACATCACGGCTCTTCGCGAAGCGCTTGATGCGGCTGGTTTTGCGAATACGCCGATTATGGGTTACAGTGCTAAATTCGCGAGTGCGTTTTACGGCCCGTTCCGCGATGCTGCGGATTCTGCTCCGCATTTTGGCAACCGCAAGACGTACCAGATGGATGTGCGCAACGGTCGTGAAGCGCTCCATGAAGTGGAGCTCGATTTGGAAGAAGGTGCCGATATCGTGATGGTGAAGCCTGGGCTTGCGTTCCTCGATGTGCTGCGTGAAACGGCTGAAATCAGCAACGTGCCGGTCGCTGTATATAACGTCAGCGGAGAATATTCGATGGTCAAGGCTGCTGCAAAGATGGGCTGGATTGACGAAAACGCGATTATCCGTGAGAACTTGATTGCGTTCAGACGCGCTGGTGCGGACATCATTATCACGTACCACGCGAAAGAAGTGCTGGAAAAGGGGCTGTTGAAATAAAATTTATAAGCTGCCCGAACTTTCTGGTTCGCTAGAATTTGATGACGATGGGTCTTCTGCAGTGCTTGCAGAAGACTCTTCTGTATCGCTTGATGAACTTGGTGTTTCTGCATCGCTTGAAGAAGTTTCTTCTACAACGCTTGATGAACTTTGTGGTTCAGCTGCACTTGACGAATTCGCAGAACTTGACGATACGGGCTGTTCTTCAATGCTCGATGAGCTTTGTTGCTCTGTAGAATTGGATGAACTTGAAGATGTTGCGTCGTTCACGCTAGAAGAACTCAGGGGTGCTGAAGAACTTGAAGATTGTGCGATACTCGATGATGATTTTGCGGTACTGCTCGAAGAATTTGCTGCACTTGATGAACTTGCGACGCTGCTCGAAGAATTTGCCGCACTTGATGAGATTACTACACTTGAGGAGCTTGCGACACTGCTAGAAGATAATTGCGCTTGTCTTACGCAGCGGATGTGATAGGCTTTTACATATTTGCCGTCTCCAGCGTAACTTTGCCCGCTGTAAATGCCGCTTTGGGGTAACTTATAATAGCCAAGCTTTTTTTGTTTTGTGTTTGTTCCTGCTGCCATAATCGCAATTTCTGGTAGCAATGTAAAGCCCGATTCGTTGGTGTTGTCGAAAACGGGAGACCCCTTACTCGTGTACCATCCAATTTGCGACTTAATGGAATTATCTGTTGTTCGGTTTTTGAGTTCGGTTACTACATCGTCATTCGGTAAATACCAATCAGCTGGACAAGCGGAATCTCTGTCGGCATAGCTGTAATAATATCCACCTACTTTACAGTATTTCGGGTTTTCTTGGAAACAATTTTTCCCGCCTTCGAACGTGGGATCGTTTGGAATTTTATAGCGCAAGTTTTCTGCCATCCATTCGGTTTTTCCGATAACGACCGTTTTGTAAATTTCTCCATCGCGTTCATCGATTAACGTACCGTAATTAGCGCTTGATTTGTGTAGTTCTTCGAGGGAATAGTCGTAGGCCATCATACGATGCCAAGATGGCGGCTCGCATATAAATTCAGCAAGATAATTAAATTTAGTGCTGTCGTTTTGCAAGATTTTTTCGCCTTTGCGGTCTGCGGTGCAGTTGCCGAACAACGCAATCGTGTAAAAGACTGAACTGGAGCTGAATGATGAGGAACTTGAACGGCTTGACGAACTGGATTGTGCTGATGAACTTGAACGTAAAGAAGATGAACTCCGGCTAACGTAAATTATACTTGAATAATTTGTTTTTGAAGAATTGCTGGAATTGCTAGTTATTTTTCTCTCCGTGTCTGCCGAAATTTCGTTTTGCCATTTCCCGTCTATGCATTTGTACTTAGTATTTTCGCTTTGTACATAGTAGGTCAGGGCATATAATGCTTCGTCGCATTTGGGCAAATTCCTGTATGCGTAAACTTCGTCGTATGCTAATTCCGGTGATACCGAAACCGTTTTTTCTTCGCTACAGGCCACAAAAAGCGTACATAAGAAAAGTAATGCAGTAATCTTTTTCACGGGCTTAAGTGTCATTTGGAGACCTAAAATCGTTTCTATCCCTTATGGCTACAGGCTTTGAGGGATATTTTTGTTATATGACAAAAAAAATGCTTTTATTGTGGCTCAAAAGCCGTTATCAAGAAAGGGCTTGAAAGAGGAT
>NZ_JAFWOM010000043.1 GCF_017545445.1 Fibrobacter sp. | reverse complement strand
CCGAGGGTTTTGAGCTGCCTCACTTGGACTCGAACCAAGGACAACGCGATTAACAGTCGCGGGCTCTACCAACTGAGCTATGAGGCATCGTTTGTCAATCTCAAAAGATAATCAATCGACGCGCACAAATATAGATGATTTCATTTTCTTTGTCAAGGGATTTAGTGGCAAAAAAATCATTTTTTTGCGATTTTTAGCAAGCCCGACTCCGCATCAATGCGATCTCCGCAGCATACCCTGGCAACTCATTAGGCGTTTCCAAATAAAACGGAAGATTCTTCAAAGCAGGATGGTTCACGACACCAACAAGAGCCTCCAAACCGATAAAACCACCCCCAATGACTTCATGGCGATCCTTATGGCTTGCCAATGGATTCTTGCTGTCATTCAAATGGATTGCGCACAAACGTTTCAGTCCAATAATCTTGTCAAATTCTTCAAGCACGTCATCCAAATGATTGACTATATCGTAACCACCATCGAATACGTGGCAAGTGTCCAGACAAACTCCCATTTTTTCATCTAGTTCCACACGGTCTAAAATCGATCGCAATTCTTCAAAAGTACGACCGACTTCGGATCCCTTCCCTGCCATCGTCTCCAAAAGCACCTTCGTCTTGAGGTCCTTATGCAATATGTTGTTCAAATGCTCTGCAATAAACTCTATGCCAACTTCGACCCCTTGCTTCACATGGCTACCAGGGTGAAAGTTGTACATCGCTCGCGGGAAATGGTCCATGCGGAACAAGTCATCCTTCATTACGTCTTGAGCGTACTGCCGGAGTGCTGGGTCTGCGGCACAGGCATTCAACGTATAAGGAGCGTGGGCAAGAATCGGTGCAAAACCATGGGCTTCCATCAACGCATTCAAGGCATCCGCATCGGCCTTGTCAAAAGGCTTAGCGGCACCACCTCGCGGATTACGCGTAAAGAACTGGAAAGTATCTGCACCTATGGAAAGAGCGGTCTCCCCCATCGAAAGGAAGCCGCCCGAAGACGAAAGATGACAACCAATATGCATTTTTAAAAGTCTAAATTGACCGAAATAGATCCGTAAATATCCCTATAACCTTCGGATTCATTATCCGGACGGTGATTGAAGAACGCACCAAACGTCCATTCGTTACTCAGCCTTTCCGTCAACTGGATTTTCAATCCGGCAGACAAATCTAAATCCAACTCCATTTCATCAAGAGTTTTCTTTTCTTCTTGGCGACTCATAAAGTTCTGACGAATACTTCCATTCAGCATCAAATCCAAGAAATTCGGCTTCAATTGAATCGCAGCACTTTCCGAGAGGTACCATTCAAACTCGCTCATGTCATCACGATTGTAAGACCTATAGCGGGGCGTGAATGTAACAGAATTGCGGAACTTATCAAGTGTCGTCGTCAAAGAAATCGGAATGCGCATTTCGAAATAGTCGCTTCCATGGAAATAATACCCAAGAATGCCGTACGTCTTATTCGAAAAATCAAAATCGTCCAACAAATCATCCTGATTGAACTTTGACAAATCAAATCGGAACGTAAAGACAGAGCCCACCTTCAACACATTTTTCGGAAGTTTAATCGTGGCACCAAGTTCTAACGTATGCTTCAACAAACGCTCGTCAAACTGCGTTGCCAAATATTCCTCTTTTTGCAAAGCAGCGTACTTTGCCCAACGAGCCGAGTCAATTTGAATAACGCCATCATCGGTTTCCACATCAATGGAAGTTTTTCCAGATTGCTTAGCGAACCACGGATCTGAATAAATTCCTGAAGACGCAATAAAGTTTCCATGAAGTCTTTGCGGAGTGCTACGAGTACGATAATTGAATGCGTAACGAACCATAACTTCAGCAGAATCGCGAATCTTGAACGTATTTTTCAATTCAAAATCATGAACGTACAGTGTTCTCGAAGCATCTTGTTCATGCTTTTTGAGCCAATCGTCATCGGCCCCCGGAATAAATCCCAACTTAGAACCTTCCGCAAGTCCAAAGAAGTTATAAGCATCTCCACTGCCCGAAGCATTTTCGATGTTCATCTCATAGCCGACATTCAGCTTCCAAGGATCTCTTATTTTCGTTTCGTACTTGGCTCCCATCTGGCGAGAGTTTTGCAGCAAATCCGGCGAGCCGGCACTATAGTAATTGCGTCCCACCATGCGGAAATACGCATCGACTGCCGACGTTTGACTTTTCCAACTGTAAATTCCAGACAAAGCGAGATTCTGGAAAGTCCATTCGTTCGGATCCTTATCGTTATTTTTGCGGTATTGCTTCAAAGCTTCACTCGCAAGTTTTAAAACCCTCTTCAGTTCAGTCCGCATTTCATCGACACTCATGTCCGTATTTTCACCAAACATAAGCTCCAATTCTTCGCGATTCATCCGGTTCACAAGAGAGGTGTTGTTCATCAAACGACGCAACTGAGCAAAAGACGAAACATCAAGCCCGGCACTTTCAAAAACAGAATTTACAGCACGATGGGCAACAACATTCAACGTATCCGCACCACCCAGGCCAAACTGGATGTTGTACGAACCGCGACCGCCCATGATCCTGCCATTAAGTTCGCTAAAGAGAGTCTTCGATGAGAACATCGGATTTGACAACTTCACGTCCTTGCTAGTTCCGTCACGGAAATACGGATCTTCCAAGTAATCCTTGCTACCAATAAAGCCAATCGTCGCATTGACATTTTTCGAAGCATTCCAAAGAGCCTTTGTTCCAAGAACCATCTTCTGGGCCTCGACTTCGTCGAGACCAATGTACTGGTTGTACATATCGGGATCTTTTTCGTAAGGTAATTTCGGAGCGCGATTTTCACCACCGAAAATACTAAACGTAAGCAAAGAATCGCGACCAATATTCAAATCATAGCTGGCACCGAAAAGATCTATACCGCCCAAATACAAATCACCACCCCAGACGAGCATGTCGCCCAAAATAAATTTCTGGTAACGATCTTCATATAAAGCTTGCACATATCTAGGGTCAAAACGATTCCAGTTATTACTTGTTGCATCTAAAGTAAATTCAAATTTTTTCCCTGTCGAAGATTCCATTTGAACAAACGCATTCCAGGCCGCATAAACACCGGGCACTTGGAAATAGTTCTTGTATTTTTTTCCCGGTTGGATTGAATCCGTGCCATTCACGAAAACTTCACCCGATTCATTCTTTTGAGTAACGACAGAATGATACCCAAACTCAGCCCCCCAGGAACCGCTAACAGTCCACGAGGTATTCGCCTGAGTTTTGGCAGTGTCAGCAACAGCTACCGTTACAGAATCCACTGTTGATACAGCAACGGAATCAACTACAGGTTGAGTCGATGCAGCTGCGGCAGTCGTATCCGCTACGGGTTGTGCCGTTGCTGCGGTGACGGTTGAATCCGCTACTGGCTGTGCCGTTGGTGCGGCAGCGACTGAATCCGCTGCAGGCTTTGCCGTTGGTGCGGCAGCGACTGAATCCGCTGCAGGCTGTGCCGTTGGTGCGGCAGCGACTGAATCCGCTACAGGCTGTGCCGTTGCTGCGGCGGCAGTCGAATCCGCTGCAGGCTGTGCCGTTGGTGCGGCGGCGACTGAATCCGCTACTGGCTGTGCCGTTGGTGCGGCGGCGACTGAATCCGCTACTGGCTGTGCCGTTGGTGCGGCGGCCGAGTCAGCAACAGTTTGTGCCAAAGAAGGAACTGCTAAAATAGAAGCAAGTGCGAGTCCTCGAAAAATCATTTTCCAACCTCATAAACTTTGGCAGTCTTGACAAAATAACCGCTCTTATGAATAACTTCAATTGTGAAGTTGTTCTTTTGCCCACGTTTCAACTGCACAGGAATCTGGTATTCCAAATTCTGAATTTGCGACAAACGTTCTTGCAAAAGCACCACGCCATTCTGTCGTACAACAACACTCTTCAAGACATTCGGGTCATTTTCAGGAACACGAATCTGGAACTGCAACGTCTGGGTAATAACGTCTTCAACACCTGGAGGCGGAGGCGGAATCTGGAGACGCACATACTTGCCGCCAAATATTTTCACAGAGAACGATTTCATCGGATAGCAACCCAAAGTCTTCTTGACACTGCTACGCCCCGCTTCGTTTTCTGCAACAAATTCATAGTCATGAATACCGCTACGCAAAGCCACATTCTTTGGCGTATCATTTTTTACAGAGACTTCAGAAATAGAAGAACCATCCGCAAGAGCAGACAAACTAGCCGGATGATCACTAGCGCCAGAAACTTTAACAGTAGCTACGCATCTCAACGAATCATAAGAGTAAAAATTAATTTGAGGAGCCTTCAATTCAGCAGTCTTAACAGGCGATTCCGTTGTAACCGGTGCATACGCGTGAGACGAATCTACAACAGACGAATCTACAACAGACGAAGAATCAACGGCAGATGTTTTTACATACTCATGATTTTGGAATTTTTCATCAGCCTTTTCAACTTCCTTTTGCAAATCTTCAAAAGTCTTTGTCGAATCGGCCAAAATATCATTCAGCACTCTCGAAAATTCAGGATCGCCGGACGACTTGAGATCGAGGACGACAACCTTATCCTTGTTCCTTATAATCGTTTGGCCCTTTTTAATAAAAATAGAATCACCATTATCCATCTCAACCTTTAAACTACCCTCTTTCAAACTCGAATAGAATATTCCCTTGACTTCACCGATAAATCCTTCTGTACCACGGATCGAAGCTGCAGCCGTCCCCGTAGTGAAGTCCACTTCATTACCACTTTTACTTTTGACTTTAAAACCCATATATCCCTTCTGGATATCGAGCTTAATCCGAAACGCGCCACTTTCATCCTTTTCCACAAGGTTACCGATGACCACTAGAGAATTTTCGTTAATCGTAAAAGAGCTGTTGTCATTCAATTCCAAACGAACAGCACCGCCATTATTAGTCTTAAAGCAATCTAGTTGGCGGAATTTAGTATTGCTTTTGGCCTCATCTTTCCACTCGGCATTCTCAGCACAGTTTCCGTTACCATTATTCTTGAACGCAGCGTGCGCTTCACGAATAGTACCGACTTTTTCGCCTTTGGGTGCAGCCCACACCGCTGATGGAAGAACCACGGCTAGCAATAAACACGAAAAAAACAGATGCTTAAACATAAGACCTCTATATTTATTTTCTTATAAGAAATTTAACTTTTTTGTAAGAAATAAAGTAAAAAATTTAAAAGAAATGTATCAAAAAAACATCAACCACCAGCAAGCTTGACTGTATAGCCTCTTTTTTCAAGTTCCGCTTTTAGAATATTGCGTTTATCGCCCTGAATTTCAATGGAGAAATCTTTCACAGCGCCGCCTACACCGCACTTCTGCTTCAGCACGCGGGCTAGTTCCTTGAGTTCGTCTTCATCCAAAGGTACTCCCAACACAACGCTCACCATTTTGCCACCGCCGAGACGTTTCAAAGAAATCCGCACAACACCATCACCCTGCGGACGAACAGGCTTTTGCTTTTCTTCCTTGATTCGACCAATACCGCTTGCAAAAACAAGCGTAGAACGTTCTTCAATACCCATGATAAACCTCTTTTTGACAGTAATAATAGAATTTTAGAGACTAGTGATTAGAGGCTAGAAATCAGAGGTCGGCTTACACTGATCCAATCACTTTTGTCACCCCGGACTCTGCGATGCACTGAGCTACGCCGAAGTGTTCCGGGGTCAGCTTACTCTATACAACACAGATGCCAGAATAAATCCGGCATGACAGATAAAAAAATCCCGGCCAGCTTGCGTGCTGAACCGGGATTTGAATTTTTATTAAGTCTTATTTCTTCTTAGAGGAACTTTTTTTCGAAGAACTTTTTGAAGAAGAGTTCTTCGAAGTGTTACCGGAAGCCTTCTCATTGTTACGCAACACCGGACGGCGATAGCCAAAGCGTCTTGTCAATTCATCACCAGACTTGAGAATATCACCAATCTTGGCGTTTCCATCAATCGGCGGAACCACACAGCGAAGCTTGGAGCGAAGATCCACTTTCGTCTTCACGATAAACGGACCCGTACCATAGAGACGTCCATGAGAATCTTTCAATTCGCCATCCAAATCAAGCTTCATTTCGTAGAAGAACTTCATGAGGCCAGCCTTATCGACAAATTCAGGATCGTTGACATCATATTCAAAGCTGTACTTGTCAATGAAACGGCCACCATCGAAGGAATAGAACCAAAGCGTCACATGAGCGATAGAGCTATAAAGATTAGCCTTGCTAAAGTCCTTCGTCTTATTGAATTCTTCGCGGAATTCGCTAGAGCAGTAATCCTTCACATAATCATTGACAGAGACCTTCTTACTTTCAGCAGCATCAACACCATCAAGCGGAACCATGTCGCCGACAACAATATCGTCCAGCGTTGCAAGACCGCCCACAGATGTAGCAATTGGCAATCTCAAATCAATCTGGAATGTCGGACCAAGATGGCTGTCAAGACCCGGATACGGTTCTTCACCAGATCCTTCCTTGTTCTTCTTTTCATCCATAAAGCCCTTGATGACTTCTTTTTCCTTCTGAGTCGTCGGATTTACGATGCTAACTGCAAACGTCTGATCTTCCAGCGGAGGATTGATTTCGTAGTACTTTTTAACAGTATCTCTGTTGACGATAATCATCGGCTTTTCAAGAGAAATATCGACATCCTTAGCCTTCTTCATCATGACCTTGACTTCAGCAATCGTTTCGTTGCCAGCCTTGTCACGATAGATACGCTTGATTGTGTTCACACCCTTGGAAAGGCTCTGGAAGTTCAAAGTATCTTGCTTGACGCAGTTCTTTTCATTTCCGTCAATCGCAATGCACCAATCGACATCGACATTGTTTGCATAGACCACATCACCATCGGCAGGAGACATAATCTTAACCACCGGCGGAAGCTTGTCGAGCACCATGAACACCGACTTGTCAGCAGAGTTGCCATACCTGTTGGTGTAAGTGTAAGTCACGAGATAGCCCTTATCGCCTTCTTCGTTAGCAACAATGTCGCCCTTTTCGTCAACAACGTAGGTAATCGTAGCCTTGTTGCCATCGACGCCATCAGCATCGTAAGTCACAGTAAAGGCTCCAACGCCAACCTTCAAGTCAACATCATCGCTAGTCGTTTCAGAACCCTTCTTCGAAGAACTCGAAGAACGACCCTTCTTGCTCGAGCTCGAAGATGTTGGCTTAGAGCTAGAACTGCTCGGTTTGCTAGTCAACAAGTTGCCTTCGGAGTCACCATAGAGCATCTTACCGGTCTTGGCATCTGCCTTGTAGGAGACAACGACCTTCGTTTTATTCACTTCGACCACGGTAGAAACTTCAATGACCTCGATCATCGTCTTTTCACCATATTCATCAATGACAGCTTCCTTAATGATCTTGCCATTGTTATCGACATTGTAGGAAACCGTAACCTTGTTGCCGCTCACAGTTTCTTCGTAAGAAATCTTGGTCTTTTCGCCATTAATCGGATTTTCCTTGACTCCAGACTTCGGATTCTTATTGAGCGTCGGTTGCGACTTGGCAACTTCCGTAAGAGTCTTCACGACTGTATTCGGAACAGTAACCGTATTGAGTTTCACATCGACATCGAATGTATCAGAAATACCTGCCACAGTATCCTTCACGATAACCAGGACATCCTTCTTATCGTTGTTCACATAAATGGAAGAGTCCTTCTTATCCACACTTTCGACCACGGTGTAGATGTTATCCGCAGTGACAACAGTCTTCTTTGCAGTCACTTCGACAAGCGGAGCGGCTGTGCTGTAGAACACAACGATGGTATCAGCACCTTCAAGGTCGCGGCTCGGATCCTTATAGGTCTTGATAATGACATTCTTGCCTTCCTTCAAAGTATCGAGGCTAGACTTGGTCTTTCCATCCTGCTTCCATTCCACAAGAATAACATCCTTGTTCGTGTAAATCGGATTTTCCTTCGGCGGGTTCAAGTAGATAGAATCACCAGCTTCAACACGTGTGATTTCAACTTCAGACTTTTCAACCACGTTTTCAAGGTTGATTGTCACATCAGTGGTGGCTGTAGATTTGCCATCCGTCACAGCGACTTTAACAACGTAAGTCTTTTGGGTTTCGTAATCGAGCTTGCCCTTCACTTCGATGTCGCCATCCGGAGTCACAGTGAACACATCGCTAGAATCGACAAGCGAATACGTCAACTTGCTGAACTTTTCGTTTTTCGTATCCGGATCAGAGGCTTCGATAGGACCAGTCTTGGTTCCCGGAGGATCATCTTCATAGAATACGAACGTCTGCGGCTTGATGGTCGGAGGTTCATTCAGATCGTTGACTTTGATGATGACTTCTTCAGGAAGCGACTGCAAACCATCTTCATCCTTGACAATCACTTTAATCGTGAATTCCTGCATCTTTTCATAATCAATATCAGCACCTTCGCGAACCTTGATTACACCTTCAGGAGTAACAACCACATACGGACTTTCTTCAGTGAGTTCATAGAGCAACTTGCCCGTACCATCCGGGTCCGTAGCTTTAAGGACTCCGACTTCGGTACCAGCCTTGGAATTTTCATCAACATCAAATTCCTTGCTCGTGATTTCCGGAACTTCCGGCATATCCTTAAGCGTAATCGTCAACTTTTCTTGAGTCGTGAGCTTCGGATAATCAGTCTTATTTCTATCAGACAAGGCGACAATCAATTCAAACGTACGTTTTTCTTCGGTTTCGTAGTCGAATTTGCGCTTGGTCTTGACCTTGCCATCTTCAGAAATTTCGAACAAATCTACATCGCCGCCGACAACGGTAAAGATATCGTCGCGGAAAGCTTCAAGAGTATCCAAATCATCGGGGAACAACTTACCAATGACGTGCGGAGCCTTGTCTTCGTAGAACGAGAAATTAACCGTACCCGAAATAATCGGCATTTCGTTCACGTCAATGATATTGATAGTCTTCTTGACTTCAGCAGTCTGGTTATCCGCATCTATCACGGAAACAATCACATTGTGTTCATGAGCAATCGTTTCGTAGTTCAACTTGGCACCGTTCTTCACAGTCAAGCAAACTTCATACTTGGAGCCGTTCTTCTTGAGCTTAGCGTCAAACAGACGGTCAGCATCAGTATCACCCGCATCCTTCACGAACGGAACCAACGTAGCGACTTGGTCCTTATCCTGGTCTTGAACTTCGTAGCATGCAATTTCAAAACCAGTCGGGGTATTGTTATCAACCGTATTTTCCTTGACATCATAACCCTTCTTGCCATCATCAACAATTACAGGCTTATCCGGATCGTCGATGAGCTTGATAGTCACAAACGTCGAAGCTGAGTAGTTTTCAAAACCCTTATCCTTACCATTGTCGGTAGCTTTTGCCCAAATTTCATACGTGTTCTTTGTTTCGTAATCTATAGTAGCATCCAAGTAAATCTTTCCTGTTGCAGGATCAATCTTAAAGACTTCAGAGTCCTTGGAATTAGCAACGTAGTCCGAAAGTGTATATGTCAACTTACTCCAAGAATCCTGGTCACCAGCAACAACAGAACCGACAAATTCACCCTTCGGAGCGCTTTCATGTATTTCGAATACATATTTCTTCTTTGCGTATGTCGGAGCGTCGTTCACATCGTTAATCTTGATAGTCACGTCAATGTAGCTAGAGAGCGTCGGATCGCTACCATCCGTCGCCACGACACGGACAGAATATTCCTTCTTGGTTTCATAGTCCAAAATACTGTCTTGGGCCACCGTAATGGTTCCGTTCTTATCAATCGTAAAGGACTTGTAGTCGGTTGCAGCAATGTCGGTTGCGGTAAGCGAGTAAGTCGGCTGCTTGCAAGTTGCAATAAGCGTATCCTTGCAATCGTCATCCGTAGCTACAACATCACCAACCTTCGTCCCCTTCAAGGTATTTTCATCGACAGCAAGTGCCGGCGGATTATCCGGGAACTTCGGAACTTCCGGCATATCCTTGACGTTGACAACGACATCGACTTCCTTCGTAAACGTCTTGTCCGTAACGACAGCCTTGAACTTGTAAGAAGACTTGGTTTCGTAATCGAACTTGGCATTATTGATTGTGGAAAGTTCACCCGTGCTAGCATCAATATCAAACTGTGCAGCTTCGTCGCCCTTCAGAGAGAAATACAACGTACCGAAGTTTGCATTGAATTTATCCGGATCATCTGCAGTAATCTTACCAAGCGAAGTGGCTTTCGTGGTGTTTTCAGCAATTGTAAACGGAGCCGGAGCTGTAACAGTAGGTTCCTCGTTCACGTCAATCACGCGAATCTTGGTCGTTTGGCTCGTATGCGTAAAATCAGTACTAGCATCATCAATGGTCAAGGTGACATTAAAGATAGCGTTCTTGTCGACCACCTTGTAGAGATCTTCATAGTTAATGTCTTTCTTCGTCTTGATGACGAACGTACTTAAACGATCAGAATCGGTTTTACCATCTTGAACAACTTCAAAAAGGTTCGCCGCATCACGAGCAGTTGTAGCATCCATATCCGTTATGGTAATCTTCAACTTGTCAATATCAGCAACATCTTCATCATAGACTACAATCTTGCCAACAGTCAAAGTGGAAGCAACCATCGTTTTCAACGAAGTACCGACCGCAACATTTTCTTCTGTTTCATAAAGGTCAGAGAGCACCCTGAATTCCGAAGGCTGGTTTACATCAGTTACTACAATCTTAACGGTAGCCGTCGTGGACATCGGCGGATTTTCGGGATCCAAAGAGCGGTCCATCACCTTGACTTTAAATTCGTATTCTTTTGTTGTTGCAAAGTCCAGCTTTTCACCCTGTTTGAGCGTGATTACACCAGAGCTTTGGTTGATTTCAAACGGCAAATCGTCATCTTCGTCAACAATCGTATAGACTAACTTATTGAACCCGTATGGATGAGTTCCATTTCGGCAAGCGCTCGCAAGAATCTTGGAGCAGGAGTCCGGATCCGTAGCCCACAGCGTTCCAACAATAGTGCCACCTTCAACCGTTTCCTTGACAGAGAACGTCGTATCCCTACTTACAGGTTTTTCGTTGACATCCACAACGACAACAGTTCTATTGATGATGAGATCATTTTTTTGACCCTGAACTACAATCTGCACCTCATAAGAATTATTCGGATACAGTTCCTCAAAATTCAGGTATGTATTGTCATTAATTTGAATATTCCCCTTTTCAGCGTCAACAAAAAAGATGTCTGAACCATGGGGTCCCTTCACATCACCAATTATGTATTCTTGGATTTCGCCAATATTATCAAAATCAGCCGCCATGGAAGGATTTTCTTCAATCAACTTTTCCTTCGAGAACTTGTCAGCAACCGAGTTGTTATCTGCATTTTCCTTGATGGAACCAGAACCGTTAACAGTCAACTCAATCTTAGGTTCTTCGATATCTTCAATCTTCACGGTGACTTCGACATCTACAGAGAAATCGGTATCATAGACAGTCACCAGGAATGTATATTCACGTTTCGCTCCGGTACCATCATATTCAAATTCTTCGTTACCAGAGGTCTTTATGAATCCCTGATAATCAACGGCAAAGGCACTTGCATCGTCACCCGTATTCGCAGCGGACATTTTGAACTTCAAAGCATTGTTCAAGTCCGGGTCAATGAATTTAACCTGACCATAGTCGCCTTCACATTCGCCATCGGCATTATGCTTCTGAGAACATACAGAAGTTCCGCCTGCGGAATGTTCAAGAACATAGAATGTTCCACCCGTGGCAGAGTGCTTTTCATTGACATCGGTTACAGCAATCTTTGTCGTTACCTCGATGGAATTCTTTGCATCTGCAATAGTAATCGTCACAGGATAAGTTGCGTTCGTACCGTTGAACAGAGCTTCGTAATCGAGCAAAGCCTGATCCTTTACAACAATCTGAACTGTTCTTGCTCCGCCAATATTTCCAGATTCCTTGACTTCAAAAATTTCACCCATGTCCTTAGCGGTCGTACCGCCTTTAACACCAGTCAAAGCACCCGTCAACGTATAAGTCAGCGTTTCATACGCAGTAGAAATCTTATCATTGTCAAAAACATCAAATGAACCAACAACGGTGCCCTTAATGGAATTTTCTGCAACAGAGTATTCCGACTTCACGTTTTCGGGTTCCGGCTTTTCGTTCACATCCGTAATGTGCACTATAACAGAGGTAGCATTGGAGCCTCCCTGACCGTCAGAAACGATAACCCTGAATTTCCATCCAGTCTGGGCTTCGTAATCAAGCTTACTTCCATCCGTCACGACAAGTTCGTTCGTGCTGTTCAAGAACTTAAACGGAACATTTTCAGAAGCATCAACCGTAAAGGAGAGCGGGTCATCATCCGGGTCAAAAGCAACGACTTTGCCTACAGATGTACCACTCGGCCAATCGCTACCATCAGCTTGTTTTTCTGCAATAAAGAATTCCTGAGGAGCAATAACCGGGTCATCATTTTCATTCTTGACCTTGACTGTAATCTTGAACTGTTCTGATGTCTGCGGACCAGCTTGAACACTCGTTTCTGTAGCAGCATCATCAGAGACTGTCGCATAGACGACATATTCTTTCTTTTGGCTGTAATCCAAAACAGCACCCGTCTTCACTTTAATCGTCGCATTTTGGCCAGTCAACTTGACAATCTCAAACGCATCGTTAAATGCAGCCAAATCACTTCCCGTCACATTTACCAATTTGAAAGTGTAAGTATCCAGGCTTCTTTCATTAGAAACATCCGTCACTTCAATCGGACCGCCCGCAATAGCGTGATCCAATTCATTCACGATAAACACAACATCAGATGCAGCCGGTTTGTCATTAACAGGAATGACATTAACCGTAGCCGTATATTCAATAGAAGTATTGTCAACAGTTCCGTCACCAACAACTTTATAACCGAACGTAGTATAGTTGTTACCGAATTCATTCGGATCAGGCGTGTAAGTGAACTTAGAGAAACTAGAAACGTCAATCGGATTACCAGACTTAACGGCCTCTCCATTAAGAACCAGCGTTCCGCTTGCGGGGAGGCTTGTTATGATAACAGCAGCGAGCGACTGTGATTCATGCTGGAATTTGAATTCCGCTGCGGTAAACGTATGCTTTTCATCTTCATTTACATTAACAACAAGTTCACTTGAGACCGTCGGCAACTTATCGTTACTTACAATATAAATCTTATAGCCTTTCCCTTGTTCATAATCATTTGCAAGCTTAGCATTTTCAATGGAGGTAACCTGGAACCAAAGTTGTTCATCTTTTTCAACATAGCCATCCAACAAAGGCTTAATGTAAATTCCTTCGGCCTTGGTTTGGTTCGCAGGAATAGTAACCTTGACTTCTTCTCCCTTATTGCATATCGGGAATTTATGACTAGCATCAGCATCTCCCACATCTTGGTAACCCGCATAATTATTCTGGGCGCCGGTAGCAGAATAAAATTCAAAGCAATATCCAAACGTTACTTTTTCTGGGGTAGATTCGCTCAATTCAACATTAATAGTTTTCCAATCAGTCCCTTCTTCGAAATAGATAGCCCTGTTTCCGAGAATGGAAAGCTCTGGTACTTTGTTAAAAGGTTTAAAAGTAAATTTTTCAGCTTCAATTTCGTTACCGATAACAATTTTATTTGCAATAAATTGTCCTGAAACAATCATATTACAACGCATTTCAATCGTTCCATTACTGACCAAAGTACCCATCATGTCAGCATTATCGGTATTTACAAAAGTAATATTATTATCAACATAAATCAGCAAATTACCTTGATACTGATTTGGTTTGAGTTCGCCATCAGGATAACGAACCACGATCTGAGGATGGGTGCTCATATTAAGAGCTTTTGTAAAAATTCGGGTAGTGCGCCCCTCTGCAGGCATAGCAACAACAAGGCGTCCATCGTTTTCAAAATTGATGGATTCATAGAAGATATCGCAAGTGCCAGTACCAGGGCACATATTATTAACATCAATCGTATAACGTCTGCTGTTTGGCACCGTTATAGCACTACGCCAAGCAATAGACCCTGACAAGGTCGGGACTTTGATAGTGGAACGATAATCGGGAACTTTATCCGGGCTACAATTACCATCTACATTTGTCAAGCTACAAGTCGTTTTTACATCATTATGAATAGCAGCAATCGAGCCATTCGTACGAACAGGTCCCGTCAAAAGTTCAAAATTCTGCCCACTATTGGTAATATTACCGCCAACAACAATAGGACCATCAAGCCATCCGCCATCGCCTTTAGATTCCAAATTTTTTAAAGTTCCCACAGCTCCTAAAGAGTCTAGATAATTAAGATCAGGAGGATAACTCTTAGTGGATTTATTGAAATATTTTGGATTATAGAAACCAGGTCTATTCCCCAACTCAATACCATTGGTTCCCCAAAGCTTATATTGAGTCAGGTAATTCCAGTTATTAACATCTGTTTTAGAATCCCCAAAAGTTATTGGGGCCACGCCTTGAGCCATCGACGAAACAGTGCCGACCAAGACCAGGGCTGCTACTTTAAGTCCAAACTTGCTTAACATATTTTTCTATGCTCCTTTATCCACGACAAATCGTATGCATCCAATTTGCCATAGTATTTTTCCCAAACATCCAAATATTCTATCTATAAATATAGTAACGAGACCTTAAAATTCAAAAAGCTTTTTTTTAGAAAGTGTAGTAAAAGAGTACAAAAAAGTATGTTTTCATACGCAATCTTGCTAAAAGCGTTTCATACGTATTATATAAGAATTGCGTAAGCAGACCCCGGAACGGAGTCCGGGGTGACAAAGCTGCACTCACACTGTCATCGAACCCTGTGCCAAGATCGGTTGTTTACCGCTAGCACTGCATGGATCCTATCGGCTGACGCCTCCAGGATGACATGTCAAGGATGAAAAAAAGGTGGAACGACGTTCCACCTTTTACAACTTATCAACAGGTAATGCTTTATTTATCCACGGGGCGACGGTAACCGAACGCCTTCAAGAGCTCATCGCTTGACTTGATAACAGCATTCTTCTTCTTGTTATCCTTGTTTTCTTCTTCGGGCGACGTCGGGAGGTCACAGCGGAGCTTGGAGCTCATCTTGACTTCAGTCTTGAAGAAGTAAGCGCCGGTGCCATAGAGACGGCCTAAAGAATTTCTAACATCACCATTTTCGTCGGGTTTCAATTCAACGAAGAATTTCAGGAGTCCCGCATCGTTCACGTATTCCGGATTGTTCAAGTCGTAATCAAAGCTGAAGTAATCCGTAAACACGCCCGTGTTCGTATAAACCCAGACCTTCACTTTGAGCGTCGTCCAGTAAAGGTTCATCTTGCTGTAATCCGAAGTCATGGACTGCTTGAACTCGTCCGTGCAATACTGTTCCACGTATTCGCTGACCGAGACCTTCCTACTATTAGCGGCATCCACACCATCCAGTGCGATCATACCGCCGGTGCTCATAATGTCATCCAGCGTAGCCAGTCCGCCAAGAGCATTCGCGACAGGTACGCGAGCGTCAACCGCGAGTGTCGGTCCGAGATGTCCATCAAGTCCCGGATACGGTTCGCTACCGGAGCCTTCCTGAGCCTTGTCCTTGATACCGACAACAGCTTCGGATTCAGAACGTTTTTTGTAGTTATAGAACGTCACGCCGAAAGTCTGATCCTTTTTAGGCGCCTTGGACTTGTAGAATTTTTCGACAGAGTCGCGATTAACTAGCGTAACCGGCTTTTCCACGTCAATGTCAATGTTCTTCACCTTCTTGACCATGACATGGACAGAATCGCGGGATTTGTTGCCAGCCTTGTCGCGGAACTCACGCACAATCGTATTCACACCATTTTCCAAGCCTTGAACTTTAAGCGTATCTTGTTCGATTCCATTGACAGTCCACAAGACTTCGACAAAGTTAGCCGTAAGCACATCGTCTTCTGACGGTGTTTCAATTTTTACGACCGGGCCCTTCTGGTCAAGCACGATAAGCAATTCTTTCTTCGAAGAGTTGCCATACTTGTTCACATAGGTATAGCTTACGTTGTAACCAATATTCCCTTCGCTGTTCTTCGCAATCTTGCCCTTTTCATCGAGATAGTACGAGATTTCGACAGTATTGTCATCTTCATCAACATAACTGTACGATACTTTATACGAACCAACAACGGCATCGCCCTCGGCAGAAAGCACAGACTCGCTATCGCTCAAGCCCGTATCGAGAGAAACGCGTTCACCGGTAGAAGCATCTGCGAAGTATGAAATCGTAACATCTTTGCCGTCAATCTTCGTGGTATAAGAGACCTCGATAACAGCAATATTCTTCTTTTCACCCGAAGATGTAATCACAGAACGCTTGACATCCTTCCCCTTCTTGTCGGTGTAGTAAGAAACGGTCACATTCACACCGTTGACGGATTCCGAATAAGAGTTCTTGACGAAATCTCCGTTTTCAGGAACAGAAGTTATTCCAGATGCAGGGTTCTTCTTGCGAGAAATACCCGTCTCGGCAATTTTCGTGACATCTTTGAATTCATCCGACGGCACTGAAACCGTATCCAGTTTCACATTGACGGTAAACGAATTGGAAACGTTCGCTGCAGTGTCCTTGACGGTCACCTGAATATCATTCTTTACATTGTTCACATAAACAGCGCTATCGCTCTCAGATGTCTTTTCAACGACCGTATAAATATCTTCGGCAGTCACAGATTTACTCTTGGTCGATACAGTAACAACCGGAGTTGCAGTACTATAGCAAATCACGACGGTATCAGCACCCGGATCGTTCTTCGACTTGTCGTGATACGTCTTGATCACTTCGTTGCAGCCAGGTTTAAGCGAATCACGGCTAGCCTTGGTTTTGTCATCTTCTTTCCATTCGACACCCACGACTTCCTGATTCACAAAAATGGTATCGTTTGTATTGAGATAGACATCTTTATCGGTCTCGACACGAGTAATTTCGACTTCGGACTTTTCATAGACATCGTGTACTTTAACAACAACTTTCTTGGTCGATGTAAGTTCACTATTGTCCTTGTCCGTCACGCGAACCGTAATCGTATAGAGGGAATCCGATTCGTAATCAATCGGCTTCAAGATAACAACATCACCGTCCGGCAGGACCTTAAAGATATCGCTATCCGTATTTTCATAAACGTTATTGCGGAAATTATCGTTTTTGAAATCAGGATCGTCATCATCCGTCTTGACGGAGCTGAACGGATCATTAAGTCCCTGATCTTCATACACATAAATTGTATCTACAATAATGGACGGAGTTTCGTTCACATCAATGACTTTGATAGTAACCGTCGTATCGGAGCAGCCGAAGTTTTCACAGCCTTCAGAATCCTTAACGCGAACGCGGATAGAATAAGATTCCGTCTTTTCGAAATCCAGCGAAGTAGCCACCGTGAACTTACCCGTAACGGAATCCAACTTAAATTCGCTAGTCGCGCCCACTTCCTTATCGCCATCCAAGATAAAGAATTTATACGTACCAGTATTGTTAGGATCATCGAGATCCGTGACATCAAGAGGCTGTTTAAACACAGAGCCGACCGTATCGCTTTCAGGAACAGTAAGGACCAAATCCTTCAAATACGGAGGTTCATTGGTATTCAAAAGTTCAACAGTAACAACACCCGTTACAGCAAGATCTGGGTTGCCGGAGGCATCGAAAATGCGGACCGTCAAGTTATACGTTGTCGGTTCCGTTTCGTAGTCAAACTTGCGGGTCGTCGTAAGAACACCATCTTCGTCCAAGTCAAAGCCATCGACTTCTTCAACAAGTTCAAACTTGTTATTGCGGAACTTAGCAGCCGTATCAAGATCGTCGTACGTAAGCGTTCCGATTTCCCAACCCTTCTGGTTTTCGGGGAACTTGAGCGGGTTCGCCGGATCTACAAAAATGGGATTTTCATTCACATCAATAAGATTGATAACAACGTCTGCGGTATCGGTCTGTACAATTTGATTTGCGATACCAGACACATCAGACGCCACGACTTTCATGGTATAGACACTCTTCGTTTCGTAATCCAGAACGGCACCTGCGGCCACAGAAATTGCACCCGTATTCGGATTAATCACGAACGACTTTGTTTCATCGAGCAAGATGTAAGTAATCGTTGCCCCAATCTGCGTTGTCGTCGCATAAATCGGACTATCCATATCGACTTCGGCAGGTGCGACAGAATTTTCGACAATGGAACCATTATAGACCTTGGCGTCAAATACAGGACCATCCTTCACATCCGTCACAATAACCGTAAATTCCATATCATCGTAAAGATCAGGATACTTAAGAGTATCTGCATCCCGGACTCTCAACGTAAGCGTGTATGTATTCTTCGTTTCATAATCCAACACAACGCCTTTTTTCGCATAGACAACGCCTGCCTTGGACACATCGAAAACAGCTGTATCTCCGCCAATGGCGACAACTTCGTTATCCGTCAGCAAGCCATCCGTATTAAACTTGTCCGTATCCGCAAACTTTACAGAATCTTCCGAGAAAATTTCATTTTCGGCAATTTTGACAACTTGTTCGCTGACTTCCGAATAAGTAAAGTACGGCATTTCGTTGACATCGGTGATGGAGATTTTGAACGTGTAATCATCGGAGCAAAGCAACATGTACGTGCTAACTTCACATGCTTCAACAACGATAGAATATGTTTTTCCCGTCACTTTCCATTCTTCGTAATCAAAAGCCTTGACTCCAGCTTTCATCGAAACAACACCAGTACTTGGATTAATTTCGAACAAATCCGAATCACCGCCTTCAATGGAATAAATGAATTCATCGCCTTCCGAGTCGTCCGCCTTGATTTGACCCACAACAGCCTTCGTCTTATTTTCAGGAACACTGAGTTTCACCTTGTCCAAATCCACAAATACGGGAGGATTGTTGTTGACATCTACAAGCTGGACAACAAGGCCACCATCAAACTTGTTACCCGAAAGAATGGCTCCGTTCAAATTCGTTATCTTGAACACCATGAATTCATCGCCTTCACGGTCTTCGTCCAACTTCACCTTGATATACGAAGGAACAGAAGGCTTGCGATCTCCCTTTTTAATGGTAATGTGAGCAGTCTCGTTTTTCGAGCACAACGGCATAGGATGCGTTTTATCCGACAAGTCCAAATCTTTTTCTTCTGCAAACGTTCCCTTTTCGTTTTGGCGGTAACCGTCATACTTGCCGCCCGTCGTATCGATATCGGAACCGAAGAACGCAAAGCAATAGTCAAAGGACACATCGGTGTGCGCCGTATCCGTCAAATAGAAATCCATCGGATGCCATTCGTCGCTTTCCTTGAACAAACCTTTGGCAAACACATCTGTATTGATTTCGGGCGAGTTGAACGGGACATAGTGGAATTCTCCGCTAAATTCCGATTCGAACCAAAGCGTGCCACCAGCAATCAGCTGCCCGGCAACACTGATATGGTCATTGATTGTAAAATCACCCGTCGTAATATACGTACCTTGGTAATCGGATTCCTTGTTGGCATTCATCGCAGACCAGTAAATATCGGCATTCGTATAGAACAAGAGATTACCGGCATAATTGGAATCCGGCACAACAGTTATTGCGGATACATCAATGGCGCTGCCATCCGCTTTTTCCCAAGAGCTACCATTCCACTTTGCAGTGTTATCGACGTAAGCCACTTGAATCTTCGTGTCATTTGCCGAACCACTGATATTAACACCTTTTTTTGTAAAAATACGCGTCAAACGCCCCGTCTTACCATCGGCGTTCTGAGATCTTGAAGGCATCAAGATGTAGAGTTTCTTTCCGTAATTACCTTCGAAATGGATATTGTCAACAAACTTGTCAAACCAAGTGTGCTCGTTTTTGACATCCTCTACGGTAACAGGCGGAACATGAATATACTGGACTTCGCCGTAGTAGCTCGAGTTCAAATCTACAGCAGGTTCCCATGTAATGCCAGTTTCATCTAACAGCGGAACGCTAAGGTTCTTTTCGGGTTTAGGAACATCTTCCGGGCATCGACTATAGGGACCATCCAGATTCACAGCTTTCGGATCCGAAAAATCCGCATTCCAATCGGCATAGACCATACCCTTTTTTAGTTTTGAATCGTTTTCTTTGTGGGCGTTTTCAATAAAGCGATTCAGCGTCCAAACATAATCGCTAAATTGGGAGTTTCTATTCGGCATGCCAAAATTAATCGTGCCTTCAAAGCAGATATTTCCATCATATCGGGAATCTTCGACCTTATACCAATCTGATAAATAAAGGTTCCTTGCATAAATCGAGCCACCAATCAAGGAATCCTTTTTCGCATCGCCCTTTGCAAAAACGAGATCTCGACCCGAAACAATCGGGCCGCCAAGAGTATGACCGTAATCGTTGAAAATCACGTCACCTTGAGCAGTACCAGTAAAGCCGCTCGTTTCTGAAATTCTGAAGCCATGCTTATTAAAAATAACCTGATCCGTTCCCCAGAGCTTATACTTCATAAGCTCAGTCCAGAGGTTTTGGTTTTTAGCCGAATCCGTCACAGCGACCCCGCCCACTTCAAAATGAAGCGGATTCAAATCGACAACGACGCGTTCAACATCAGGAGCATCGCTTTGAGCCGAAGCCGGCACCACAAATCCAAATGCCAGCATAACCGAACCTATTACGGTTCGAAATGTAAAATCATCCTTTTTCATAACAGACCCCAACAAAAAAAATCTGCAACCCTAAACACCTACTATTGAATATAGTAATTTTTTTTTAACTGTAAAACATTCGTTACGAAGAAAATAAGGAAAATGGGACCATTTCCCCCAATTTTAAGAATATTGTATTATGACTTTGTATTATATAGGGTAATTTGTTTCACATCGCCGAAGGACACCCCTTGAAAATATTTCGTTTTGATTCTATATTTTCGGGTCCTAGGCCCTGCGCAATGATTATTTGCGGGCAACTCGCCAGGGCGAAAGCAGCAACGGACTTGCGGATCTTTATGTGCTCAGGTAGCCTAGGATTTTTTATATTACGCCCGGCAAGGGCGTTTTTTGTTTAAGGAATGTCATTGGAACACTTCAGAAAGGCTCACTTTTATTGAATTCAGTACAAGCAGAGTATCGCAAGTCCGAGCCGTCACAAAGACTAACGACTAATGACTAATAACTAATGACCATAAACTAACATTCAACCATAGCCAACGCCTGACCACATACTGCTTACTAACCACTAACCACTGTTTACTAAAAATGATTCTTTGGACAATTCGACATACCAAGCCCTACAACCCTAACGACGTTTGCTACGGAAGACTGGATTTTGACGTTTCCCCCACATTCGAAGATGAAGCCGAAGGGGCAATCAAGGCTTTCTTGGCGACCGGAGCCAAACCGACACGGCTATTCTCAAGTCCGCTTTTACGCTGTCTGAAGCTTGCAGAAAAAGCATCTGTGGCGACCGGACTTACCATCGAAAAAGAGCCAGCAATTATAGAACTGAACTTTGGCACGTGGGAAGGTCAAAAGCTGACCGCCGTCCCCCGTTCAGAAATGCACGCTTGGATTAGCGACCTCCGCGGATTCCGATTCCCTGAAGGCGAAAATTTTTACGACATCGACGAGCGAGCCGGAAAATTCTTGGATTCGCTGCCGGACGACGGAGAGTTCTTGTGTATCACACATGCTGGCGTTATCGCCGCCTTGCAGCATTCCCGTTGTGGACTGCCAGACGAGGTTTTTGTCGAAGGGCAGTCCAGTTACTCCATGGTGACGAAATTTGAGTTTAATCGAGACAATGAAGGTCATTACCGTGGAACATTCACGAAGATTCACGACGGAATCCCAATGCCTACGCTGAAGATGGGCATTTAGACGAGATAACTATGGGTTATGGGCTATGGGAGCGCAAGAAATAATGAATCCTATCGGCACTCAGTGCCTCCAGGAAGACAGCTTCGAGGATGACAATGCAGACCTCAATGCTCAAAAATCAAGAGTCATGACGGCTTGGGCACCGCCGGCAAAGTTCGGGAGAAGCGCCATGTGCAGAGGGCTGTCGAAATCGCTCAGGAGAGCATCAACGGCGGCATCGGCAATAGAGTACAAGTAAATTAACACTCCACCCCAAATATACGTATTACGGTTCTTTCTATAATACGTGACACGTTCTGTAATACGTTCGTATTCCTCGGAACCGGGGCTTTCTTTTTCGACCAAGTGTTTACGATCGAGGTAATAATTGACCATATTTTGCGAGGTGGAAACGCTCACGATAGCCCCAAGCAAGCCCATATAGACAAGGCCCGCCTTGCCAAAATCGCGATTGAAAATCTGTCCGCCGCCCGGCAAAATAGCCCAAAGAACAGCCGTTTTCATATCGCGGTATTCGGTGCTTCGACAATTATTATTGTACCAGATGCCAAACGTATCGAACATTCCGTAAAGGTGAATGCCGATAAGCCATGCCATTTCGGCCTTGCGGACATCTTCTTGTTCCATTTTCTTGTCGCTTTGAGCACGAACGCGTTCAAGGAATTCAAGGCGTTTCGAATGATAAGCGGCAATACTGTCGCGAGGGCCTTCAAGCTGCCGCGTTGAAAAATAGCGGACGGAATCTTGGAAAGAACCGGCGCGTTCTAGAAGCCTATCCCGCTGGAAAGAACGGTTGAAAAAGATGTCGTAAATGAGCAAGCCTTCGATGCCCGTCAAGAATCCGCCACGGACATAATGCTCTGTATAATATTGGCCACCGCCAGGAAGCAAGCTGAAAAGCATAGCGTATTTTAGAGAATTACGCTCCGTCGGGATGTCCCATTCGTTCACGGGGAGCGTATCTATAGCCACAATGCCCGTCTTGCCTCGAACAAGCGGAGTCATGGGTTCTTCTTCATGTTCAATGATAATAGCATCATTTTCATCGTCGTCTGATTCAACGGCCTCAACAGCACGCGTGGAATTCGCAACAGCGTTGCCAATGGACGATTCGCGAAATCTTGCCAGAACCGAATCCGTCGCGACTGAATCACGAGAAGGAGCCACCTTCTTCAGACTATCCACAACAGCCGATGCCGGTACAGGAGTCACCGCAAAAAGAGACGCACAAAGCATCAATAGAGCCGTTATGAGGATTTTCGCTATCATTGAGGGCGAATATAGAAAAAGAGGGTTACTTTAAATAACAAAGATTTAAAAGTTATCTACTTTTTCCTCGCCAAAAGCCGATCCCGGAACAGAGTCCGGGATGACAGCTCCGATGACGAGCGTGCGGGGTAAAAAATTTTCAAGTTTTTACAAAAATGTCTGTTTTTGACATTTAACGTTTCTAACTTATGGGTGTAATGATGAACGAAACAACCAATATCGAACACGAAATTCACGAACTTGCCTTGAAAATCAAGGAAGAACTGATCAAACGCGGCGAGATGATGGCGACGGCGGAATCCTGCACAGGCGGGCTTATCGCATCGAGCATCGTCAACGAAGCGGGTTCTTCTGCAATTTTGAAGGGAGGAATCGTCGCTTACCAGAACGAAGTCAAGCACGACTTGTTGGGAGTAGATAGCGATATTCTCGAAAAGTACGGAGCCGTGAGCGAGCAAACTGTCAAAGCCATGGCCGAAGGCGCCCGCAAAATATTCAACTGCGAATGGGCGGTCGCGACTTCGGGAATAGCCGGCCCAACCGGTGCGGAACCGGGCAAACCGGTCGGTACAGTATGGATGTGTGTCGCCAACAGTTTGCAAAATGAAGCTTTTTACGAAATTTTTACAGGAAACCGTGGACAAATCCGTGAAAAAAGCGTGTTAAAGATAATGGGCAAGCTTCTTTTTTTGTTGAATAACCAAAAAAGCACTTGCACAAAAGTTCACTAATTAGTATATTAACAAAAAAAAAGATAAAAAACGGAGTCAACAATGGCCAAAAAAACAACAACCCCCACAAGCAACCTTTCCGCCGACAAGGCAAAAGCAGTCGAAGCTGCAATTGCACAAATCGAAAAGAATTATGGTAAAGGTTCCATCATGGCCCTCGGTCAACAGCCGGTCGAAGACATCCCGGTCATCCCGACCGGGTGCATCCAGCTGGACATGGCACTTGGCGTAGGCGGATTCCCCCGCGGACGCATTATCGAAATTTACGGACCGGAATCTTCCGGTAAGACAACGCTTGCCTTGCATGCGATTGCCGAAGCCCAGAAGCTCGGCGGCGTGGCGGCGTTCATCGACGCAGAACACGCATTCGACGCTGTCTATGCCCGCAAGCTCGGAGTCGATATCGAATCGCTCCTCGTCTCGCAGCCGGACACCGGCGAACAGGCGTTGGACATTGCCGAAACGCTAGTGCGTTCTGGCGCAATCGACATCATTGTCGTCGATTCTGTGGCAGCACTTGTCCCGCAGGCCGAAATCAACGGCGAAATGGGCGACAACCACGTGGGCCTCCAGGCTCGCCTCATGTCGCAGGCCCTCCGCAAGCTCACCGGCATTCTCTCGAAGTCAAACACTTGCATGATTTTCATCAACCAGTTGCGCATGAAGATTGGCGTGATGTTCGGGAACCCGGAAACGACTACCGGCGGTAATGCCTTGAAGTTCTACGCCTCGCAGCGTATCGACATCCGCCGTATCGCGGCCATCAAGAACGGTGAAGAAGTTATCGGCAACCGCACTCGCGTAAAGATTGTGAAGAACAAGGTCGCGGCTCCGTTCACGCAGTGCGAATTCGACATTCTCTACGGCGTGGGCGTTTCTCGCGAAGCATCCATCCTCGACCTCGCTTGCGAACTGGATATCATCCAGAAGAGCGGTTCCTGGTTCAGCTACAACAACGAACGCATTGGCCAGGGTCGCGAAAACACCCGTTTGTTCTTGAAGGACAACGCTGAACTCTGCAACGAAATCGAACAGAAGATTCGCGAAAGCATGAAGGACGTGGAACTCTTCAAGCTGGGCGAAAACGACTCTGTCGATATCGGTGAAGACGGCGAAAGCGAAGTCATGCCGGACGAAGCTTAGGCTTAAACGTACATACCGCCCCCGGCCCTTCGGCAGGCTCAGGGACCTGATAGGCCGGGGCGACAACCGAAGTGGCAGCCGGAGAGTCAGGATGATACACAGTAACAACCTACTGAACACCTCATACCCCATGATTCAGCATAAAGTTGGAGCACTTCGGCGGGCTCAGTGACCTTAAGCCTGTGCTGAGCTTGTCGAAGCAAACCTCACCAACCAGTTCATCGCTTAGCGGGCGACTCCATACCTTCACTGGATCCCCTCCGCTCCGCTTCGAGGATGACACTTCCAACATCCTACAGTCTACTTCCTACCGCCTACGTCCGACATCCTACCGCCAATATCTACTAAAATTTTTCTTCCTGAAAAAACAATAAACCTCGGCCTTTCCTTTTTAGCCATTTAGGGAGAGCCGGGGTTTTCTTTTATTTTAAATTGTAAGTTATCAACATTTCACAGAGTTGTAAGTCGTTGATACTTCATAATTTACATAACTTTAACTTTTGGGATAGACCCAATTCGTGTAAATTTATCTATCTTCATAGGTATGATTAAAAGCATAAAATTAACAGCTATTGTTATATGTTTTTTCGCCTCGTTTTCGATGGCCGATAACAGCATGCCCAAAAACTGTCCGCATCTTTTGACGAACTCGTCAATCGTCGTTAACATCGAAGGACGTTTCGTCAACGAAGAAAAGAACAGGGCTAGCGTGTCTGTCGAATGGAGACACCACAACGAAACGTTAGATACATTCTTTGTAAACCTTTATGACGGTCACTCGTTCGCGTTCATCACATCCGGCAGCTACCGCTACATGGAAATCGGAGATTCAAAAATCAAACGGCAGCTCGGACTGCACCACCTCAAAGAGACTATCGGAAAAACGCCGCTTAGACTTGACGACCTAGAACTCCTCGCCAACGGCTACTTCAAATGCCCCGACTCGACAAGGAGCACCTCCCCCAATGTCTTTGCTACTTCGAACTCCATGATGTGGTGGAGTCTCGTCATTGATTCTCTCCCCAAACCAGGCAAAGCGGTCATGCACGGAGCATCAAGATCACGCTATTTCGCACTTTCAAACTGGAAATCTTACGCCAACGAGGAACTTCCGACTCTAGTGAACGTCGCCAGCAGCAATTACGGCGGAAACATCTGGATTAGATCCGCTTACCCGGCCCAAGCACTGAAAACGGACCCGTTGCTCAAGTCGATAAAGTCTAAAATATTATTCCCAGTCCCTAAGTTATTTGGGAAAATTGCCATGGAAGGGGAACGAAAAATACCCCTTATACTCAAGCTGAACAAGAAGCTGCTGGGCGAATGAGCCATTATAAAAGCGCTTCTTGTCACGATTCCACATACCGGCTTTGACGATAAAATTGCGAAGACCATCCATCCAAGAGAAGTGAGCTCCGACAAGCATCATACGGTAACTCAAGGATTCTTTTTTCACGCTACCGCCACTACGTAGAAGTCCCGTTTTCAGGAACAATCCCTCGTAAATGACGGATACGAGACTCGACACCGGCAGTCGCCCAAAACTTTGGATTTGGACGATATAGTCTCGGCTGAACACAGGCATATTACGTTCGTAATCATAGCTTTTGCCATCGAAATCCGTACTGATATCCGAAAGGATATAATGAGCCCCAATGCCAATAAGGCCTCCATGCGGCAAACTATAACTGAGATCAAGCCCCATGTCGAACAGCTGGGCATAGTCAAATTCCGATTTTCCAACGTGGTCCAAAATGTAATCAGAATTCCATGTTTCAGCGATATGACCGCCGCCGCTGACATCAGCATTGACCATTTCAAGATTGGACTTGAAATAGAAGAAGCTTTCATAGACAAAATTGAACTCGATCTGCGGGTTCACCTTGAACGGACGAAGTCCAAGCCCTGCACTAAAGCCTCCATAAAACGGAGTGATTTCAATGGATCCATCCATTTTGAGATATGACGAAGCTATACCAAGCGGTTCGCCGTAATTTAACGGTTGCAAAGGTTCAAGCCATGTATAGCGCATTCCGGCACTCAATTGCGGAACCCACTGTCCCCAAACAATTGGCGAATTGACCATTCCTCCCCAAGAGAGGTTCGGTCCGTAGCGGAATCCGACAAGGCTGGACTGATCAAACCCCATCGCCCCAAGCGACATGGTGGCTAAAAAGGCGACATTAAGTAAAATAATTTTAAACAAAGCGTTAATCTTCTTCATTTCAATGTAAAATCTAAAAATTATTTAGCTACTTGCACAATAAATACTTATTTTGTGGTCATCAAATACAAGGAGATCCAATGAAATTTTCACATCTGTGCATAATTTCCTTCGGTGCCCTCATGCTTTTTGGATGCGCGAACAACAAGTATTCGTCGCCCGTGCTGATTGAACGCGGCGTGGGACAGAACGAATACGAACGCGAATACTTCGTTTCGAAGGAAAGCATGGGCATCGACAAACACCTGCAGAACACCTTCAAGCAGGGCTACGTCGAAGAAGGCATGACCACCGACATGGTGAACCTCTTGTGGGGACCACCAGACAAGGAACTTGCTGACGGCAAAATTTGGGAATACTACACACTCGAAGGAAAGCTCATCACACGCTTGTTCTGGAAAGCTCCGGAACAGGCTCGTTTGAAGGGTTACGAAGCGGAACTCGTCCTCGACAAGATGGAAGGCGACCGCTATGGTGGATCTCCTCCGCCGACCTCTAGCCGTTCGAGCAACTACGACCACTAGTTTATTAGGTGTTAGGGTTTAGGTAATAGGTAGTAAACAGTAAGCAGTGGTTAGTAGGCAGGGCGGTTTCGCCGCGATTATAAATCCTGACCACTAATCACTTAACTCTACCCCCTATAGCCTACAACCTATAACCTAAAATGCACTGCACCCCTTGGTTTAATGCCGAGGGGATTTTTTGTATTAGGGGTTAGGTATTAGGTAGGGAAAGTTTTTGGGGTGACAAGTGTAATCTAGGGTGACATTCATAATAGGATTTTCTACATTTACGCCCGTTAAATTTTAAACCTCTCAAGGAGTTAATTATGCGTCAGTATATCATTGCTGGTAACTGGAAGATGAACAAGACCGTTAGCGAATCCGTTCAGCTCGCTAAGGATATCGTGGAAGCTGTTAAGGATGTGAAGAAGACCGAAGTCGTGATCGCTCCGACCTACCTCGCTGCAGCTAAGGTTGCAGACGTTGTTAAGGGCACGAACGTGAAGCTCGCTATCCAGGACATCCACTGGAAGGACCAGGGCGCATACACGGGTAAGGTTTCCATCGACATGGTGAAGGAAATCGGTGCTGAATACGTGATCATCGGTCACTCCGAACAGCGTCAGTACTTCCACGAAACGGAAGAAACCGTGAACCTCAAGGTCAAGAAGACTCTCGAAGCTGGCCTCAAGCCGATCATCTGCATTGGCGAAACTCTCGACCAGCGCAACGGCGGCATCCTCAAGGAAGTTCTCGGCCTTCAAGTCAAGGGTGCATTCAAGGACGTTTCTGCTGAAGACGCCGCAAAGTGCGTTCTCGCTTACGAACCGGTTTGGGCAATCGGCACTGGCGTTACCGCTACCGACGAACAGGCTGAAGAAACACAGGCTTATGTCCGTTCCGTTGTTAAGGAAATCTACGGTGAAGCTGTTGCTGAAGGCATGCGCATCCAGTACGGTGGCTCCATGAAGGGCGCCAACGCAGCTGGCCTCCTCGCTCAGAAGGACATCGACGGTGGCCTTATCGGCGGTGCAGGTCTCAAGGCCAACACCTTCAAGGAAATCATCGACGCTGCAGAAGCTAAGTAATTTCCGACAAAACTTTAAACTCAAGGTAAAAAACGACTATGACAACTCTCTTTTGGGTATTGATCGTCCTCCACGTGTTCCTTTGCATTTTCCTCTCTCTCCTCGTTCTCGTTCAGAATGACAAGATGGGAGGTCTTGCTGGACTTGGTGGCATGACTTCGCAATCTGCATTTTCTACCGCCGGCGCAGCGACTTTCATCCAGAAGTTGACCCGTGTCGTCGCCGTGATTTTCTTCATCGTGGTTTTTGCTCTTGGCCTCATCACGGCTAAGCAAGACCAGGTTGTTGAAGAATCCGCCATGCAGAAGGCTACTCGCGAAAATGCAGCAGAACAAGCTGCACCGGCTGTTCCGGCACTCCCGGCAACGTTCAACGCTCCTGCCGAAGTTGCTCCTGCAGCACCTGCTGAAGTGAAGACCGAAGCTCCCGCTGAAGTCGCTCCAGCCGCACCTGCTGCCGAAGTGAAGGCCGAAGCACCGGCTCCAGAAGCTGCAGCTCCGGCTCCGGAAGCCCCAGCGAAACCCGCAAAGAAAGGCAAGAAGAAAGCAGCGAAGTAAGAGTTTGTAATTCGCCGTATCAGCAATGATTACGGCGAGCTACGCTCTGCGGTCGTGGTGGAATTGGTAGACACGCTAGCTTGAGGTGCTAGTGGGAGCAATCTCATGACAGTTCAAGTCTGTCCGACCGCATTCAGAAGTCCGTTCTCGAAAGAGAGCGGATTTTTGTTTTTGGTCATTGGTCAGTAGTCATTAGTCTATGGTTTTTGGTTATTGGTCAATGGTTATTGGAGAATTGTATATTGGATAAATGATGAGAGTTGTTCTGTGTTTAACGTTTTTACTTGCAGGTTGGTGTTTTTCGCAAGAAACACCGACAGAGCCGTTACATCCAACAGAGACTCTATCGACAGCAGCGGATTCAAATGGAATAGACACTCTATTCGCAGGCTTGCCCATAAAAGAACGAGCAGTACACGAAGCACGAATGCGTTTATACAATGCGCTAAAACTAGATGATCTTGAACGCGAGCCCGATGAAATTTTAAAACTTACCGAGCCAGGGAATCCGAACAAATCAATCATCACAGATTACGAAAGGTTGCAAATCTATTTATTCATTGAAAAATACGATTTGGCCGTTGATCTCTGGGTGAACAAGTACATTGACGACGAGCCCAGCGTAACAATTTTTCCAACGACAAAGAATTATCTAGGCGAATATTTAAACAAAGTAATAGACGCAAGTACAAATGAAGTACTAGTCCAGAAAATTCATCAAATAGAAGCGTCCGATATTTCACAAGAGCAAAAGGAATTGGCAAGGATTCTCGCCTGCTTGCCCAGAAGTTACAGTAGAAACCGAATCCGCGATGCCACAATTGGAGTACCGGACAAAGAAAGTTACGAAGAAAGTCTGAAGAGTCTAGAAAACTTCGAAAACAAATACCCCAATTTCCAATACATTCCGCAAATTCGACAAATAAAAAGCACCATTCAAAGACGATACGAAACACTAACTGCCAATCCTGCAACAAAAAAATTATATACGGGAGGATTAGGAGTCGAAGTATTTTATTCAACTCCAGGAAAAATATTCTTAAGTATTCCCATACAAGTTAAACGGATAATTTTCACAATGACAATCCTTGAAAAAAAGTTTGGGACACTAGGATTTGTAGCATACGATTCAGAGCGTTTCAAGATTCACCCATTTGTTGGCTTAGGGGAACACGATAGTGACAAAAAAACATTTGCAAAATACGCTGGAGCACAAGCGGATTGGCGTTTTTATTTAGGAAAACCCGATTCTGAATTTCACACTCAAGACTATTTAGCCCTGAAAATCAAATACGCAGCCGAATGGGATGGCAAGGAAGGCTTTCAAAACCATTTCATGATTGGTCTTGGCGCCCACATTTGGTAAGGGTTGCTAAATTTTAGTTGGAATTACATCAAGGATTTTTATGCAGAATACACTTGTTTCTCCAGTTGGAATTTTGGGCTTTGGCGTTGAGGGCCAGAGCACGTTACGTTATCTTTTCCGCGAAGGCGTCAAGGACATTGTCGTGATGGACAAAAACCCAGTCAGTTTGCCGGAAGTCCCTGCGGGCGTGAATGTCAAGGTGAGCAGCGGCGAGAACTATTTGGACGGGCTTAAGGACTGCGTGACGGTCGTGCGTTCAGCAGGCGTTTATCCGATGAGCAAGGAACTGTTCCAGTTCCAGATGAACGGTGGTCTCATGACAAGCCAGATTCAACTATTTTTGGAACAAACTCGTTCTGCAAAAGTAATCGGCGTGACAGGAACACTCGGCAAGGGTTCTACAGTAAGCATGATCAGCCATATTTTGGACAAGTGCGGCAAAGCGAACTCCATTGGCGGAAATTTTGGCGTGCCGGCTTTGGACTTGCTCGAAGACGAGACTCCGGACCGCATCAGCATTTTAGAACTTTCGAGTTTTCAGCTTATGACGTTGTCTGTATCGCCAGACGTGGGCGTTGTTTTGCGCGTTTCGACAGAACATTTGGACTGGCACAAAAGCGTGGAAGAATACCGCGACGCAAAGGCAAATCTCGTGCGTTGGCAAAAGCGTGACGGTGCATGCGTTTATCTGAAAGACGCAGAACCGACCGCAAAGATTGCCGCAGAAAGCCCGGCCAAGACAAAGTATGCCGTAAGCCTCGCTGATGGCCCTAGCGCAGGCGATGGAGATGCCGTGATTGACGGAGCGACGCTTACGATTAGCGGACAAACGCTAGACCTCGCCGACTGCAAGGTGCGCGGTATTTATCAGCTCGAAAACATGGCGGCAGCAACACTCGCCTGTAAAGCCATCGGTATTGGTGTTGCCGAAGCGTTCGAAGCACTCAAAAGCTACGAAACTCTCCCCTACCGCATGGAGTTCAAAGGCGAAAAAAACGGCATTGAATTCTACAACGACAGCTATGCCACACGCCCAGATGCAACGATTGCAGCAACAGGCAGCATGAAACGCCCATTCGCGTTAATTCTCGGCGGTTCGGAAAAGAATGCCGACTTCACGGAATTGTCTAAAATTCTTGTGGAACAGCGCCCGAACTTGAAACGCATCGCGCTGATTGGCGCAACCGCAGAACGCATGCTAGACGACTTGAAAAAAGCAGGAGTCGATGAAGCGGGCATTAAAACCGCTATCTTCCCCACTCTCGAAGAAGCGTTTGCAGATAGCTTAAATATTGGTAAAGGCGGCACAGTCATTATGAGCCCCGCATGTGCAAGCTTCGGTCTGTTCAAGAACTACAAAGTTCGCGGACAAGTCTTTGACAAATTAGTTGCTGGGATCTAACTGTAATAGGGAATACCGTCCCCGGAACAGAGTCCGGGGTGACAGGCCGGAGGGGCAAAGCCCCCTTTGAGCAAAAAAAAAATGATAAAAATGAGCCTTTACCCCTTTACATGATCTAGCATTTATACTATATTTGTTGCCGTTCCGCTAAGGACTACGCGGTCGTGGTGGAATTGGTAGACACGCTAGCTTGAGGTGCTAGTGGGAGCGATCTCATGACAGTTCAAGTCTGTCCGACCGCAGAAAAGGACTCGATGAAAATCGAGTCTTTTTTTAGTATTTCACCTTTGTCTCTAACCGCATTTCTAGTCCTTCACACAGCGGACGGAATACCCATTAGCTTTAAGGTCCTCTCTCATATTGATATTGCCATAAAAGTAACCCATTCCAACGATTAAAGCTTTGTCATCATCTAATTCTTTTGATGTCCAAAAATCCGCATTATAACCACCGATGCTGAAACTTCCTTCATCGGACATTTCTTCTGGAGGACTCCACCAGCAGCCAACAGGTTGCACCGAGAATCCATACTCATCGGGACCTCCGCCATTAACATCTTTATAATCCACCCAGCCTTCTGACGATTTAAGAGCATTTGCAGCCGTAGTAGAATCCCCAACAGCATTAATTAATTTTTTCCAATCCTTTTCCGTCGGCAAATGCCAACCGGCAGGGCACGCTTTCATAGCATCCGCCCAAGTGTAGATGCTTCCAAATTCAGCACAACCTGTAGAATCAAAATCAAAGCACAAACTCTTTTCCGTTTTGAAGTTTAAGTTTTGAGCCATCCATGTCTGCGAACCGATTTTCACGGTCTTGTAAGTTTGTCCGTCACGGGAATCGACAAGAGAACCTTTTTCGACACTCGACGGAGCTATTATCGAAGATGATTTCTTCTCTATTTTTTTGCCATCGTCTTTTTGCGGATAATCCTTGATGCAACGGACACTAATCGCTTTGTACGTATAGTTGTCTGTGCGTACAACACTATCTTGGCAATAGTCAAAACACATTTCAACTTCCATGGATTTATCATCTTTTTCAGCCGTATGGAAACATGCCATGTACCCATCTTGTTGGGTTACAGGTCCATATCCATATCCGCTGTATATTCCTACAGGACGCACCGTGAAACCAAATTCATCTGTGCCGTTGCCATCTTTATCCAAACCGGTTTTAGATTTGCAATCAAGCCAATCTTTTATGGATTTTAGTTTTTTCCCGGCTACAGATGCTCCGCCCACAGCCACAAACAAAGTATCCCATTCGGCTTCTGTAGGCAAGTGCCAACCCACAGGACAAACCGTCTTCAACGCTTGCCATTCATAAAGGCGACCATTATTAACGCAGTTGATGGTATCGTCATCATAACAGTTACTGTGTTCTGTTTCGTACTTTATATTTTCGGCCATCCATGTATAATTGCCAAAGGTAACGGTCTTGTACGTTTGTCCGTCACGAGGGTCTTTCATAACACCCCATGCAGACGATTTTCCCGAAAGGGAATCCGATGTTTCCGTCGGTACTTGCGGCGGATCATTCTTTACGCAACGGATGTTAAGCAATGAATTCTTAGCGATTTCTTCAATAGGTTTATCTTTCTGTCTATCATGCAAAACAAACGCAAACGCTTCGTCCGCATCATATTTTGAAGAACTCCAGAAAAATGCGGCATTATACTTTCTATCAGAACTGTACCTATAAGGTACATGTCTTAGACTCGTCGGGAGTGCCGAAAAACCAAATTTATCCATACCATTGCGGTCGTTTTTCCATCCAACAACGGCCTTGAGTGCAACTTGGGCGAAAGATGGACCTCCAACGGTTTCTAAAAGGGTTCCCCATTCCTTGCTTGTCGGCAAATGCCAACCATCAGGGCAAATTCCACGTACAGGTTCCGTCGGGAAGCATGCTTTTCTATAACCGCATTCCTTGCCATTTTCGGAATACACCGCAACGCTGTCCATCGCGAGAGACCATGGATAAAGACGACCAAATTTAGAACACATAATTACGTTATCATCACTACATTCGCTATATTCAGTTTCATAATTCAAGTTCTCGGCCATCCAAGTTTGCTTGCCTATGGTAACAGTCCTGTAAATTTGTCCATCACGGGTATCCACAAGAAGGCTAGAATCAAGCTTTGAGTCAGAAACAGCGACATTCGCTTGTCTTAAATGATTGTCGTCTATATTCCCATCCTTCACACAACGGACCCTTTTTCTTTCACGCTGTTTTTCATTTAAGTTCAGACTCGCTTTATCCCAATCACCATACACCCCTACAGAATACGCTAAACTATATCCTTTTTCCGTAGAACTCCAATAACCACCGCCAGGGATTGCAGAAAAGCCGTAATCATCAGAGCCTATAGCATCGCCATTCCATCCCGTTACTGTTTTAAGAGCCTTTCCTGCCGATTCCATTCCACCGACAGATGCAAACAGGACATTCCATTCGATTTGCGAGGGTAAATGCCAACCTGTCGGACAAATACCATGTACCGGATAAGTCGGGATGCAACTCTTTTCGGCTCCACAGCCCTTAGCATCCTGAGAATAAACTCCAGCACTATCCATAGCATCGCTCCACTTGTAATAACGCCCGAATTTATCGCAATAACTTGCACTGTCCTTCTTTGTGCTGTCACTGCTACAGTAGCTATCCGGAGTTGCAAAGTTCAAGTCTTCCGCCATCCAAACCTGCTTGCCAATTTTTACGGTCTTATAGGTTCGACCATCACGGGCATCGGTAAGCAGAGAATCTTCTATCATCTTTTTCTTACTGCCATCCGACAAATCCCCTTTGATGCAGCGAACTGAAAAAGCATTATCCTTAGGAAAGCTATAAAAAAATGCGTTATCGCTATAGTAAAGCAAATACACAGCATTCGCCAAAATTCCATTATCAAAGCTCCAGAAAAATGCACTTCGGCCTATCTTGCTATTCCAAACACTGCCGCTGGAAAAAAAGCCCTCATAGTCCTTATGACTAAAAACATTGACAGGAAGAGCCGAAAAACCGTACGCATCCGAACCATTTCCATGGCCATACCATTCCGTTGATGATTTAAGATATTTACCTGCAACCGACTGTCCGCCCACGGCAGCAAAAAGAGTATCCCAGTCCACGCGCATTGGCAAACGCCACCCCGTAGGGCAAGCTTCTTTCGCCAAGTTCCATGAGTACAAACGACCGTATTTAGCGCAGACACCTGTAGAATCACCTTTGCAAATGCTGTTTTCCACGTTGTAACTAAGGTTTTGCGCCATCCAAGTCTGCGTACCTATAGTAACGGTCTTGTAAACATGGCCATCGCGAGAATCTGTAAATAAACCTTCGACAATAGCTTCAACATGGTTCGGCAAAACCGCTGACGAATCGACAACACTCTCACCACTAACATTGCGCTGTTGCACATTTTCATCACTAGTTTCTCGTTTTTCGTCTTTAGCGTTACTCAAGTCCAAGCCATCCTTCACACAGCGAACAGACATTTTACTTTCTTTAGAATTTTCCAACAGATTTGCATGATTCCCACTCATAGCGATATGAGATTCACGCCCGGTAAGATCGATGCGATAAGTATCTTTGCTTGTCGTCAAGCCCATATAATAAGCTTGCTTATCTCCTTCAAATTGCGTAGAACTCCAAAATTCAGCTTTATCATTATTTTCAGTAAACTCGCCTTCGTAACTTTTATGATAAACTACAGGGAGGGCTGCAAAACCATAATCATCAGAGCCATTCATTCCACCAGCCCAGCCGTTTTTCGATTTAAGCTCAGTTCCTGCAATTTTTTCGCCCCCCACATCCGAAATCATGATCGTCCATTCTCTTAACGATGGCAAATGCCAACCATCAGGGCATACACCTCGAACAGGAGGCTTCGGGTCACACCGTTTCATAAACCCCGAACCATCACCATCCTCATCAATCCATTGTTCTTCACATTGAATGGCTCCATACCACGTATAGAAACGCCCGTATTTTTTGCATTTTGCAACGCTATCGCCATGGCAGAAACTATTCTTTGTTTTATAGTTCAAGTTTTCGGCCATCCAGGTTTGCGAACCGATTTTTACCGTTTTATAGGTATGACCATCGCGAGCATCTTTGAGTGGAGCTGCCTTAACCACCCCAACTTTGCGAAGAACTTTAGGAGCTTTATTTTTAAGGCAACGGACAGGAATAGCCGTTTTTTCGATACTGAAATTTTCGATACTGAAACGATGTGGCTTGTAGCCCTGGTTCCAAGGGAACGGGGAGTTCTTAGCATTACCGATACAGGAACGAGTCCATTTCATATTATCTTTTTCCAAAGCGACCGTTTGTTTAAAGCCTTTATTATTCTTGCTGTTTGTCGTACTCCACCACTCTGTGTTAAGGCCTCCTTTTCCAAAATTTTCCCCATATTTGTAACCGGCAGGGAGTGCCGAAAAGCCATACTTATCCAAACCGGCTATACTGTCATTCCAGCCGACTTTAGACTTGAGTTCCAAAGCAGCAATATCACGATTGCCCACAGTAATGATTAAATCTTCCCAATCTTCAATCGAAGGCAAGTGCCAACCGTCAGGACATGCAACATTTGCAACCTCCCATTCATAAAGACGACCATATAGTGCACAATTTTTTACGTTATCATCATAACAATAGCTGTTTTCGGTTTCATAATTCAAATTTTCAGCCATCCAAGTCTGTTCACCTATAGCAACAGTCCTGTAAGTTTTTCCATCACGTTTATCCGTAAAAGCAGCAACGATTTTATCTTGCTTTTTTTGTTCCGCACGTTCAGCCTCTCCCAAAAGACAACGAACATGCAAGCCCTTTGATTTGGCTTCTCGTGCGACATCTGCAGAACCATCCTTAGAGGGCATATCGATGTGATAAGCGTTATCCTTGTCATCCTCCGTCGAGCTCCAGTAATTTGGTTCCAACGCCAAGAAACCAAATTCATCTGTACCATCGACTCGATAAAATTCAATAAACGGGCCACGCATTCTTTCTCCGCCACTTCCGCTTGCTTTTCCCCTGAGCATCTTGCCCGCCACAGATTTTCCACCGGCAAAAGAAATCAACGTTTTCCATTCGGCTCGTGTCGGCAAATGCCAACCATCCGGGCAAGCATTCATGGCAGCATCCCATGTGTAACTACGCCCAGATTCAGTACACTTCACCAAATCACAGGAACTATTTTCAACGTTATAGTTCAAGTTTTCAGCCATCCATGTCTGAGTTCCGATTTTTACCGTTTTGTAAACTTGATTGTCGCGTAAATCGATAAGAAAATCCCCTTCCATTCGGGATCCCCGAGCAGCAGGAATTGTCGCAGCCGAAGACGAACTCACAGACTCTGCGGAACTGATTTGCTCAGCAGAACTATTTTGCTCTGCAGAACTGCTGGAATTTGGAGTTTCAGCCATGACGCAACGAACAGAAAGCCAGTGCTCAGCAACTTCACTTTCAACAACAGCTTTAGTGTTATAATAGTCAAGAACCATTGCATACGTATGATTCTGGGAATCACCCAGCGCTCCCCAAAAGAACGCAGACTTACCCTCAGCACCGTAATTTGATTCTCCATACTTAGCCCCTGCAGGGAGTGCCGAGAACCCATAATCATCCGTACCATTTCCGCCACCAACCCAACCTTCCGCTGATTTAAGATATTGACCGGCAACAGATTCCCCACCTATCGAAAAAATCAGGACACTCCAATCGAGAGGCGTCGGCAAACGCCAACCAGCCGGACAAACTTCATTTGCCGATTTCAATGAGTAAAGGCGACCATAATTAACACAGTTAAGAGCCTTATCGCCATAGCAATAGCTATCAGGCATTTCATAATTCATATTTTCGGCCATCCAAGTCTGTTCGCCAATCTTTATGGTCTTGTAAGTTTGACCGTCGCGAGAGTCCTTGAACGAACCGTAATTTAGAGATTTATTCAAACCGTAAACAACAATAAGCAGCAAAGCGCTAACAAAAGATACCCAAACAACTCGTTTATGCATAATACCCATCCTTTACTTAGGATATAAATACAAAAATAGCTAATAAAGTCACTCTCCTTTTAGGTAAAAAGATTTTTTGGAAAATCAAATAATTCACTGGATCCTGCTCCTACGAACCTAAACGATACTCGCCACTTTAGTGGCCTAGTAGAGTTATGCTCTTTGAGTATAATTCAACTAAGGCACTAATAGCATGCGAAGCGAGTGCCGCAAAAAATGCTTGCATTTTTTATGGTCGAGCTGATGTTGCGGACGCAAAGCGTCAAAGTGCCAAGTTTCATATATCACTGCGTTCAGGATGACGTTCACTTCCTACTTCCTACTGCCTACTTGTACTTTCGCTACGCTCAAGCACCAAATGCTGGCCTCGGTCATGTCCAAGCAAGCTTGGCCGCGACGCTCGACCTACGCATTTGTCCTACTGTTTACTAACCACTAACCACTAACCACTAATCACTAATCACTATATTATCTATATTATTGGTGGGGTGCCGTACCCATGTCGGCTGAGATTATACCCCTTGAACTTGGTTCGTAATTGAACAAAAGGAACGTTTATGTCTGAAACCAATGGCTTTTTCAAGCCGTTTCCGCAGTCTCGCAAGATTTATGTCCCCGGTAAACTTTTTCCGGATTTGAAAGTCGCCATGCGCGAAATCACGCTCGACGACCCCAAATGCCCCGTGCTCCCTGTCTATGATACGAGTGGTGCTTATGGCGACCCCGACAAGACGATTGATGTAAAGAAAGGACTTGAACGCATCCGTGAACCGTGGATTCGCGAACGCCAAGAAAAAGACGGCGGACACAAGACGCAGATGCAGTATGCCCGCGAAGGCGTCATCACCCGCGAAATGGAATACGTGGCCATCCGCGAAAACCAGAAGATGGACGAAATCTTCGGCAGCAACGGAAACGCCATCACGCCGGAATTCGTACGCAAGGAACTCGCCGAAGGCCGTGCCATCATCCCCGCGAACGTGAACCACCCGGAATGCGAACCGATGATCATCGGCCGCAACTTCCTCACGAAAATCAACTCCAATATCGGTAACTCTTCTGTTGCCTCTTCCATTGAACAGGAAGTCGAAAAGATGGTCTGGTCCGTGCGTTGGGGTGCTGATACGGTGATGGACCTCTCGACCGGCAAGGACATCCACGAAACGCGCGAATGGATTTTGCGCAACAGCCCCGTGCCTATAGGAACGGTGCCAATGTACCAAGCACTCGAAAAGGTGAACGGCATCGCCGACGACCTCACGTGGGAAGTGTTCCGCGACACGCTTATCGAACAGGCGGAACAAGGCGTTGACTACTTTACGATCCACGCAGGACTTTTGCTCAAGTACGTGCCGTTCGCTTTGGAACGCACGACGGGCATCGTGAGCCGTGGCGGTTCTATCATCGCCCGCTGGTGCATGGTGCACAACCAAGAAAACTTCCTTTACACGCACTTCGACGAAATCTGCGATATTCTCGCGAAGTACGACGTTTGCGTTTCTTTGGGCGATGGGCTCCGTCCGGGTTCCATTGCAGATGCGAACGACATGGCCCAGTTCTCCGAACTCGATACGCTCGGCGAACTCACCGAAATCGCATGGAAGAAGGGCGTGCAAGTTATCATTGAAGGTCCGGGTCACGTGCCGATGCACAAGATTCGCGAAAACATGGACCGCCAAATTGAAATGTGCCACAACGCGCCGTTCTACACACTTGGCCCTCTCACCACGGATATCGCTCCAGGTTACGACCACATCACGTCTGCTATCGGAGCTGCTATGATTGGTTGGTTCGGTACCGCCATGCTCTGCTACGTGACGCCCAAAGAACACTTGGGCCTCCCGGACAAGAACGACGTTCGCGAAGGCGTGGTGACCTACAAGCTCGCCGCCCATGCCGCAGACCTCGCCAAGGGTCACTTTGCAGCACACTTCCGCGATGACGCACTTTCGCGTGCCCGTTTCAGCTTCCGCTGGAACGACCAGTTCGCGCTGTCGCTCGACCCGGAACGCGCTGTGGAATTCCACGACGAAACGCTCCCCGGCAACAACGCAAAGTCCTCGCACTTCTGCTCGATGTGCGGCCCGAAGTTCTGCTCGATGCGCATATCCCGCGACATACAGGAATACGTGCGTACCGGAAAGCTCGATCCCAAAAGCGACCCGCTGAAATAAAGGAATTTTTTAATCATACAACCACCCAATCTGGAGGTGTCCATGGAAAACGCAAAAAAATTTCTCAATGACTTTATCAAAAGAAAGTTTTCCGACAAAAGCGAACTGAAGAAGGAACTGTTCAAAGCGGGCGTTGCCGCATTGAGCGAGGGCTGGACGTTCATGGACGCCACCTTCCAGTTGGGAGGAAAAGCAAGAGACGACGGTCTCTCCGCAGACGATGTAGAAAAAATTCTGCGTAACGCTTTTGCTGAAGAACGAAGAAAATCGGAACGCGATGAAGCTCAAAAGATCTCGACTTCACAAGCGCCAATATCCTCAGCACAAGCCCAGTCCATGCAACCCTCGATGGCCCAACCACAATCAGGCGCGGCCCCCATCCCCGCCATGGGCCCCACCATCATCTCGCCTATTCCGGCAAGCATGATGGAGCAGATGATTGCACTTGGTCTGGACTCGCAATCCCTTGAACTTTTACAGAACTTCAAGATTGACCCAGAAGCGCTTTCAATTCCGTGGCCCGCAGCCGACTGGCGAAAAGACCTTGCCAAGTTACTTTCTGCGACATTCAAGTCCGACGAAACCATCGAATTCAAAATTTCGAATACACCGACAAGTACGCAAGAACTTGTATCGAACATCATCGGCCAGGACGATGCTCTAAAGAAAATCATGAGGCAACTCGACAGCCCCGACGGAGCGCTTTTGACAATCAATGCGGTCAAGAGCGGGGCCGAGGCGACTGACGAAAGTTGGCATTTCCGTTACGTTGTCGTCGATAATCCGAAGATGACACTCGCAAAGCAGCTCGCTTATTACAAAGCTCTGAACCTCCCCTGTGCAGCCCTCATCAACACAGGTGCGAACTCCGTGCAAGCATGGATTAAAATCGAAGCAACCGATCTTGACGAATATAACGAACGCGTTGACTTTTTGTTCCAGACTTTGGAATCACAAGGGTTCAAAGTCGATGACGGCAACCGCAATCCGAACCAGATGGTTCGCATGCCTGGCGTGCTCCGCAACGGTAAGCAGCAATACCTTATCGCTTTAGATCAAGGCGCCAGGAACTTCACGGAATGGCGTGAATGGGCAGAATACACGCTAGACGGCAAACCGCTCATCGCTCTTGCAAGCGATAGCGACGAAGCCCCTAAAAAAGACCCTTGCGTTATCGAGAACGTTCTCCGCGCAGGCGAATTTTTCCTGTTCACGGCTCCGCCAAAAAGCGGAAAGTCACTAGCCCTCATGGACATGGGGCTTTCTATCTGCTACGGCGAAGACTGGTTCGGCAACACGACGAATTCGAACGACGTATTGTTCATTAATATGGAACTCACTAAGTCCGTATTTTTGAACCGCCTCTTTTTGCTTGGCGCAAAACGCAAGCTTAACGCCAGCACGCCGAGGTTCGGTTTCTTGAATCTTCGCGGTACAGCACTATCGCCCATTGAAATCGCACAACTTATTGTAAAACGTATTCAAGGTGCAAAGAAGCTCGAAAACCACGATTATAAAGTTGTCGTGATTGACCCGATTTCAGCCGTTCTCCACAATCCGAAGTCTGTCAGATTGAGCGGAGCTCCGCACCAAATTCTCATGCAAATGGTCGATACGATTATCTCCCTCACTGGCTGCGCAGTCGTATCTTCGTGCAACATAAATGAATACCCTTATCTCGAAGCGCGCGCCGACAGCGTCATGTCACTTTCCCCCGTCGAGGGAAGCCTCAACATGTATCAGATTAACGGTTCGTTCCGCGAATTTCCTAAAACGCTCGCCCGCGAATGTTCCTGGATTTATCCGAGATTTATAGTTTAATCATTCAACAGAACATTAAAAGATGTACAAACAAAGCAATCGATTTTCACGCCGCACGGAAAACAAAACGATGGGCAGAACCGTAAGCAAAACGGCACACAACAAAACCGTAGGTAATAGAATAGGAAAAGCTATCGCAGGAAACAAATTCAATGTTTCCAAAAAACACGATATCTACGCAGACGATGAATTAAATACAAAGAAAAGCGCCAAAACCGAAAAACCGGTCGTCCGTAAAATTCTTTCGTTCGAAGACATCAAGGCCCAAGTCTTAGCATGGATGACAAACGACCGCATTCCAGGTAAACTACAGGCTTGGTACACCGCCGACGCCATTCCCGAGCACAGCGACTGGAGAATCGTCAAAGAATACCGCGGTGTTCAAGAGAACTTGACCATCGAAGCGCCATCCCGTGAGATGAAGCCGATTGAGTTGGTCGTCCGCGTCATGGAACAACTCCATAAAGACCACCTGCACATTTTCAAAAAAGCATTACGTCAAATTTGGTTCCGAGCCACAGGTGACGGACGCTTCGCGCTTCTTGTACAAGTGAACGTCAAAGGAAAAATTTCGGCACACGGCTACAAGACGTTCGTCGATTTCGTCGAACGCAGCTGTCCCGAAGTCATCAGTTGCCACCAGATCCAGTGCCTCCCCGACCGCCTTTTTGACCCCGCCGATGCACGCGGAATGAAAATCGAAACGAAATGCTCGCTCGGCAGCGATTTCATGCCCATCGCAAGCACAGGATTCTGTATGCACGTCCTGGACTGGACTCCACGTATCAAAGATGCCTGGCTGAACTTCCCTACCCGCATCAAAGATGCAATTCACCCCAATCGTGAAGACCGGTTCTTCGAGTTCTGCTCCGGCTCGTCATACGTTTCGGCATGCCTTGCTCCATGCTTTAAGCAAGTCGAAGCTCTCGACTGTCGCGAATCCGCCATGCAGTCGTCCAGAATGAACATCAAGAACCTCGCGACATCGAACATGCGATTCCACCGCAGCCACCTCGATGCAAACTTTATCGCAAAGTTTTTCTCCAAGAGCGAAAACGCCGAAGGCCGCTGGACATTCTACGTCAACTTGACCGGAGAAGACATTCTAACCTCGGAAATCGAGCATACACTCGCCACCTCGCGTCCCGAAAGAATCCTCCTGCAGACCGGGAACCTAGAAACGGCTACCAAAGAAATCAAAGCGTTCCGAAACGAAGGCTATGTGCTGCGCAAATGCATCCCACTGTACATGGAACCGGGGCGCGGCAATTTTGAACTTCTCTTCCTGTTCGTCCCTGATCGCGTGGGTCTATTGGGCCAAAATCCGGCTCAAGCACACCGTTCTAGGAACATTCAACGCCCCAAAGAACGCCCACAACGTGCAAATATGTCCGATATTCCGCATTTTGTGCAAAAAACGCCGTCTTTTAAGCAAAGAAAAGATTAAATTAAAGATTGGAAACTAAAAAACATTAATTATTTGGCTTAGGGAAAAGTATGCGATTTTTAAAATGTGCATCGATCTGTCTTGGTCTTTCGGCTCTGCTTGCATCCGCCTACGTGGTGAAAAAAGGCGACACTCTTTGGGACTTGAGTGGTGAATTCTTGAACGATCCATTCGCATGGCCGGACCTTTGGGAAAACAACAGACATATTCAGGATCCGCACTGGATTTATCCAGGCGATTCCATCTACATGGGTGAAGGCGTCAAGGACGACGGCTACCGCATCCCCGCCAAGACGAGACCGTGCGAAGCTGCCGTCGCCGATTCCAACTTGCCCAAAGGCATTACCGCCGTTGGATGTGACGAAAGGGACGCCCGCGATGGCGACTTCGAGAACATGCTCGGCAATCTCCGCGAAAAAGACAAAAAACAAAAGAAGAAAAAAGTCGAGGATGCCTATTTCTACCAAAAGCGTCCAGAACCGAAAATTTTCAACGGTTACTACCAAATTCTCGCCCCCGAAATTTACACGTTAGACGGCATCAGGACCGACAAACGCTTCTTCTCCATCCGCTCTGGCGAAAAGAAGGAACCCATCATCCACATTCCTGAGTCCGAGGTCATCGTTGGCGTTGGACGCAAGACGAACGCAAGCCTCAAGAAGGGCGACTTGATCGAAATCGTCGATGCACGGGCTATCGAAGTTCCGGCACACAAGGACAAGAGCTTTGACTACTATGCATTGGTCAGACTTTCAGGATATGCAAAAATTACAAGCGTTGGCGATACGCTTTCGAGAGCGATGATTGTCCAGAGCTTCAAAGAAATCAAGCTCGACCACGCCAAGGCTCGTCTCAAGCAACCGCTCAACATCTTGAACGTTTCCGGCTATACGACAGTTCCAGAAGCCAAGATCGAAGAAATGGCAATGATCCGCTACACGATGGACCCGATGCTTATTATTGGAGCGTACTCCTATATTCTTGTCGATAAAGGAACAAAGCAAGGTTATAATACAGGCGATGCAGTCGCCTTCTGGGACGAGGACACTTCCGATGCCGGTCTTGCCCCGAGACTTCTCGGGCGTGGTGTCATAGCAAGAGCTAGTGACAACGAATGCTCCGTCCTTGTACGCGAAATCTATTCCAGCAGCCGCCGTGTCGAAGTTGGGCATAAGGTATCCATAACACATAAAGCAAACTTGGCCAAGTGACAAAAAACTTATTGATAATTATCGGTATCGCAATTTCGATTCTAGCAATACTCATGGCCGGAAGTGTTCTTATACTAGATTATCCAGAATTGTCAGCACATATTCCATTTTAAGGAAGTGAGCTTTCAATGCAGATTTCTCGTAGCAACCTTCTCTTTCTTTCTTTTTTTGCAGGGGGAATTGTCTTACCTACGGCAATTCTTTCCTTTTTGAGCGTAAGGAATATCCAAAACGAAGCTTACCTTGCGCAAAAGAACTTTACTGAAAGTACAGAGACATTCCGCGAAGAAGTCACGAGCACCATACAAAAAGAGCAGAACAAGATTTTTCAAGAAATCAAGTCCGCCTCGCTTTATCTTTACGAACAGCCTCACAGTCTTTTAGACTTCGGAAACGCCACACAATTCAAGACGGTCAACGGCATCGAAGCCATGTTCCTTTACAACAAAGGAACTCTCATCTATCCCGACATTTCTTCCAAGCATTTTTCAAAGACTTCTGACTATTCAAACAGCGTCGCAAGCCCCTTCGAAAAACTGCTGTTCCGCGAAGAAGTGACTTCGGTCATGCCGCAACCGGTAGGTCTCTCCAAATCCGCACGGCAACTCCGGTTTTCGTTCGAATCCATCGACGACCAGATCCAGAATATATTGGGACTTATCCGTATTGCATACAAAACCAAAGACTACGAAGAAGCTCTCAGGCTTTTAAACATTCTCGAAAAACATCCACATCAGCAAGGGTATCTCCATTCGGACCTGACCCGTTCGGTGAATTTGTTGCACTTTGAAATTCTTGTTGCACAAAAGAAACACAAAGAAGCCGAAGACTACACGCTCTCCGTCTTAAATCAATTTTTGCAGAGCGAAAACATCGAGAACTTGCCCTCGGCAAAATTCTTCTTCGAAACTACATTTACACAAATTCTCTCGTTCGAAAACCTGAGCCAAGAAAAACGCGAAGCATTCTGGAACCTACGCGAGAACTTCAACCGCCAGCTCGGCTACATGGACATTTTCTTTAACAACAAAGACATAGTCCATACGCTTTTGAGCAAAGAAACGATTACCAAAAGCGGCATCGATATCATGAATGACCGCAAGGTAACATTCCTCAAGATGAGCTACCCCATCTTGTCAGGCGACCAAGTAGTGCTAGCCAAAGTCAATACCGACGAATACCGCGAGCGCATGCGTTCCAAGCTCAAAGCCGTAACGCAAGGTTGGAAAGGCATCCCATACTCCATTACCGAAGGTTCCGACAAAACACTTATCCTTGGGCATGTATCAGACAGTTCCTCCATATTAAATCAAGTTTCTTTAGACAAGGCCATTTCTTGGACGCTTACCTTATACGAAAAAGGCTTGAGTGAAATCAAAAAAGAAACTCGAAAGCGCATGTTCCTCATGTACGGACTTTTGTCATTCTCGCTAATCTCGGTGCTTTTGGGATCCATTGTGATGTTCCGTTTCTTGACGCAAGAGCACAAGCTTTTGGCAATGAAAGCGAATTTCCTTTCGAGCGTTTCGCACGAGCTCAAGACTCCGCTAACCTCCATCAAGATGTTCGCCGAAATGATGGCCCGCGGACGAGTCCAGAAAGTAGAGAAAGTACAGGAATATTCGGGACTTATCGGCAAGGAAGCGACCCGACTTGAAAACCTGATTGGCGCTATTTTGAACTACACGCGAATGGAACATGGCAAAGGAGGATTCCATTGGGAAAAACTCGATTTTTCAGCCTGTGTCCAAAAAGTATTTGATAACGTAGAAGATATCGGTGTCGAAAAGGGCCTCCTGTTCAGCACAAAGATTGAACCGGGCCTATTTGTTGTCGGTGACTACACGGCCCTCTATAGCTTGGTCCAGAACCTCATCGAAAACGCCATCAAATATACGAACGCCCCCGGAGACATCACCATTACCGTCGAACCCGACGAAGACAGAGTCGTTTTCTCTGTGGCTGATACCGGAATCGGCATTCCCTCTTCGGAACAAAAAAATATATTTAATGATTTCTATAGGGTCGGTGACGAAATGACTCGCAGCACGAAAGGTTCCGGACTTGGACTCGCCATCGTGAAACGAGTGACGGAATCCCATCATGCGACAATTTCTCTCACCAGCAAGCCCGGCAAGGGTTCAACCTTCACCGTAAGATTCAAAAAGGCAGAATGATTATGCAACCATACAGAATTCTCATCGTAGAAGACGAAGAAATCATCCGGCTTGGGCTCCAGGACAACTTCGAGCTCGAAAACTACGAAGTCGAAACGGCATGCGATGGCGAAGAAGCTATCGCCAAGACGGACTCGTTCCAACCGCACTTGATATTGCTGGACGTGATGCTCCCCAAAAAGAGCGGTTTTGAAGTCTGCCGGTTCATCCGCAAAAAGCACCCTGAATGCATCATCATCATGCTTACGGCAAAGACCGAAGAAACAAGCAAGGTCGCAGGCCTCGACATGGGCGCAGACGATTACGTAACAAAGCCTTTCTCCATCTTGGAACTGTTGGCTCGCGTAAAAGCGTTCCTCCGCCGAATAGACCAACAGGCTCAAGCACAAGCCCGCCCGGCAAAGCAACTCGCTTCTGTCGATGCCATCGATTTTGCAGACATCCATCTGGACTTCAAGAAATTCATCGCCTCCAAGAACGGCGAACCGCTGGAACTTTCAACAAGAGAATTCCAAATTCTCAAGTACTTCTGGCAACGCCGTGGCGAAGTCATACTCCGAGAAGATCTCTTGCAAGACCTATGGGGCTACACTCCGGACAACATGCCATCAACACGAACGATAGACAATCACATCGTCAACTTGAGACGCAAACTCGAAGACGATCAGGCAAACCCGAAAATCATCCTTTCCATCCGTGGAGCGGGCTACAAGTTCGATGCTTAACTTCGCGCAAAAAGAAAGCACCTTCAGCAAGGCGTGGATTGTTGCATTCCTCGCCCTCTGCACGGTATTTTCGGTTCATGCGCTCGCAAGCAAGATGGCATCCCAGTTGCAAGAAGCCATTTACCTTTTTGAAATGAAGGGCGAAGTCGATGACGCCATCAGACTCCTTGAAAAAGTTTCTCGCCAAGGAGATACAGACGACAAGGAAGCCGCATTTTTCTATCTCGGAAAAATCTACGACATGGCAAGCAACAAAGCCCAGGCAAACCACTTTTACGCCCGCAGCCAAGCAATAACCCAAACGACAAGCAAAGCATATTGGCTTGCCGAACGCGATGCAGCCACCAGTTTTTCCCCGGAAAGGCTTTTAAAGAAGACTATCCCTCTCCGAAGCCCCATTCGCAAATTCTTTGACGGCAAAAACGCCAACATTCTTTACGAAAACGGAAACATCGCCAAACTTGAAGGCGGACTCGTTATAGACGTTTCCTCCAAGCTGGAAGAAGGCAATATTCTATTGCATATCGATTCCGACGGGATGTGGTTCCACAATTCCACTCGTGACACCCTATTTTTCAAGTCGCACACATCGCCCAAACAAGAGCTTTCATTCAATATCAAGGATATCACGCAATTTACCGCAGTCAACCACCACGCCATAGCCATGACGGATCGCGATATTTACGTCCTTGACCGCAAGGGTACGTCCGTCAGAGGCAACAATACATTCAGTTCTTGCCAACTGCAAAAAGACATGCTTGGAAACGATTTCTTTATCGTTAACTGTACCGATAACGCCCTTCATGTGATTTCAACAGCCTCGGCAACAGAATCTTTTGTCATCGCCCAATACGATATTATCCAACAAACTTTCGTTTATAACAACCTCATTTACCTGATTTCCGGAAACACGCTTTTCTGCTATTCTCCCAAAAATCCAAAGACTCCGCTCTGGAAAGCAAGCGTCGGTAATATTGAAAGCCTTCAATCATTCGAGAATAACATCGTCACGCTCGAAGCATCGGGAAAAGTGACTTTGTACAACAGACTCAACGGAACCATACTTTCGAGCATCCGCGTCAATGCGTCTAACTTGTACCCACTTGCACAAGGGACTCTCGGACTCTTTTCAAACGAAGGCGCGGTCATCGCAGTCGATACGCTGCTCCGCCCTCTGTGGAATTTCAACTTTGCCAAGTCCCCCATGACACGCCCCATCGTCAAAAGCAAGTACATCTACATACCTTTCGACGACAAAAAAATCTATGTCATAGATGCCCACTATTATGGACAACGTCCGCTCTATTCTAGCAAGCTCGCATCCAAGGCAATCTTAAAAGCAAGACAAGAAGACTGGGACAATATCAATCCCGTTCTCGATTCCATCATCAAGAACGAACCCGGCAATGCCGAAGCCCACTTTTTCAAGGCTCTGTACTTAGAACAAAAAAATGCACCCGAAAAGGAACGCCAAAAAACATGGGCCGAAGCCGTCAGGCTCTCTATCGGAAATCCGCAAATAGCAAACACGATTTTAAGTAATTACAGCAAAACCATCGGTGCAAATTTTGTAAGTCCACTAAACATTTCTCCTAAGACTACATATCCACAATTCCTAGGAGCAAAGAAAAACCTTTACACCATAGACCCAGCCACAGAACAACTTATTTGCATCAATGCAGAAAATGGAGAACAACGCTGGAGCAAGTACATCGGAAAAATTGGGAATGCACCAGTTATTGAATCCGACGAAAACGCCATTTTCATTTCAAGCGGCTACCAAATGAATGTCTATGACATCAACAAGGACGCATTCAACAAACCACTCCAATTGCCAGGCAAAGTATTCAATTTTACACTGACAAACGACTTCATTTATGTTTCCACGTGGAACGGGTTCCTGATGAAAATCGCCCGCTCTAATTACAATGTCGTTTGGTCCCGCAAAGTTTATTCCATGCCATTCCATGTTGTCAAATTTTCCCGTTACCTACAACTCTGCAATTTGGATGGAGAACTCCTTCGCCTAAACGATGACACCGGTTTTTCAATTGACAAATTCATCAACAAGGTTCAAGTGAACATCACCAGCATGGAAGGACTCGATTCAACACTCGTGCTCGTCTCTAGTACAAACAAGATGTTCCTGCAAAATACAAAGCGCAAGGATTTCAGTCCTACGCAGGTGCTCATGGAATATCCCATCGTCTCTGTACAAGTTTTTAGAGACCAGAACGATAATAAAATCATTCTCTCGCTTGCCGACCAATCTATTTTGCTTTATTCAAACATCGGAACTCCGCTTTGGAAATTCCAAGGGAAAAAATCCATATTTTCAAAGCCGTTCATCGACGATGGGCTTGCATGGATAGACCAAGGCAACGAAATTATCGCCATATCCCTCAAGGACGGGAAAGTCGTAAAGTCATTCAACACACCTGGAGGGGCAGGGACACCCTTCATTTTGAACCATACTTTGTTCAGCGCCTCCCCCAAACGGGTCCTTTACGGTTTTCCGCTCTAATTTAGAGTATAGTAAACTAAAATTTAGTAGTCAGTTATGCAAAATGTCACTACATTTTTATTATAAAGTTCTATAGGGAAAAGATGGGTTACAATTTCAAGAAACTGACTATTTCATGCAACCATTCTATAACGAAGACGTTCTGGAAAAACGTGTTTATGATGACGTTTTTTACGTCGATCGCATTCATGGCTACAGGTTGCAAAGAAGAGGTTTCCAAGCAACCCCCTCTCCAAAAGTTATCTGAATATCCGAGGAATGAAACTTTATACATCGGCGGATTCGAATGGGCTCCGCCCACGACTTTCAACCCGTTGGATCCGAACCCCAATTTTCCAACAGACGGAAACATCAGGCTTCTGTACGAATCGCTCCTCACCTATAACCTGCTTACGGGAAAGCTAGACCCGATGCTAGCCGATTCCTACATCCAAACGGATTCCAGCATCACTGTCCATCTCGATCCAGAAGCAAAGTGGAACAACGGACAAGCTGTCACTGCCGATGATGTGATTTACACATTCAAGATAGACTCCATTCTCCCGACAGCCCATCACGACAACTGGCAACATATCAAGGCCATCACAGACGACGGGAACAACAATATCACATTCCATCTTGCGTCACAAAGAAACCCGCTAATCGTCCTGAACGCCATTGCCGAGACCTCCATTCTCCCAAAGGCGGTCTTCGAGCCGCTCCTCAAGTCCGCCAAAAACGGCAAGGGCTACAGTATGGAGAAAATTCGAGAATTCAAGAACGACTCGCTCCCGGTAGCCTCGGGTCCATACAACTTAAAATCCTATAGTCCTGACAAAATCGTATTGGAACGTTCTGAAAGCTATTGGCGACAAAATAAATTTAAGGGAAAGAAGCCTGTTCCCCGTTTCATCATCCACGCTATATACAATAGCAATGACAACTTCAATAACGCCATGATACGTGGAAATCTGGACGTTTCCTCCAGTTACTTGCCAAGAATTTGGGAAAAAGCCAGGGACAGCATCCGAGCGTGGAGCAGGGAAGAACCCTACCAACAACCGGCAAACATCACCGTTCTGGCCGTTGCCACACAAAAAGAACCCTTCAACAACGTAAGCTTCAGACGGGCCCTAGCTCATGCCATAAATTTCGAAAAAATCAAGGTTCGAGCTGTATCTAACTACTCCCCGAGCATGCAACCCGGACTCATCCTCCCCTTCGGAGCAGAGAAAAAATATTACAACAAGGAGGATGCTGATTTTTACGGTTACGGCTACAATACAGACAAGGCTCGCAAAATACTCAAAGACGCCGGCTACTCCTGGAACAAGGAAGGCCTTCTCCAAGACAAAAAGAAAAAGCTTATCCGTAATATTACTATAGAGTGTCCTCAAGGTTGGACCGACTGGAACGAAGCAATCAATGTGATTGTCGAATCATTTGCAGAAATCGGGATAACTGCAGTCCCGAAATTTGTCGATTACAGCACTTGGGACACGGATTTGCGCCGAGGAACATTTGACCTCGCCATGATAACGCCACCGATAGACCACTCCGTAGCAAGTCCTTGGGACAGGTTCAACCACTTATTGAGCCTGACCGCCTACAAACCCATCGGTGAAGAATCTTTTGCAAATCCAGGACGCTTTCAAGATGCAAAAATCAACAGCCTTTTAGACAGCATCCCAAGAATTACGGACGAAGAAAAGCTCCAGCAAGCATACCGAGAATTGAACAAGCGCTTCATGCAGACGGTGCCAGTCCTTCCCATCATGTACAGACCATCAACATATTACCAGTTTTCCACCAAGCACTGGACGAACTTCCCTACGGCAGAAAACCCCTATGCACCACCAAATAATCTTGTCGTTGCCGCAGGTGTGACTGCTCTTTGGGAAATAAAATCGGTCGAACAGCAGAATAATCAATAAAAAAGTTCTCATTTTCTCTAAAAAAAATTATCTTTAGCTCATTATTTAAAGGAGTTCATGGTGCAAAACTTACGCTATATTTTGCCAAATGCCTTCACAAGCATGAATTTTTTATTGGGTGTTTTTTCCATTTGCTGGACTACAGGTGCGTTCGCTTCATTCAGTACGGCAGACCAAATCCGCATGGGAGCTTATTTCGTCATCCTGAGTGCCCTTTTTGACAAGCTTGACGGCTTTGCGGCCCGCCTTGTAAATGCCAGTTCCGAATTCGGCGCCCAATTCGATAGCCTTGCCGACTTGATTGCATTCGGTCTAGCTCCAGCATTCGGCGTTTTCTTCACTTACAAGATGTACGCCCCGGACTGGTTCCAGAACCATGGACTCCTGATGGTCGTCGCCCTCGCCATTTACGTACTCTGTGCCGCCATGCGACTCGCCAAGTACAACGCCTGCGACTCTGACACTTACCACCACCACTTCTCCGGTCTTCCCTCCACGTTCGCAGGCATGGTCAACGCCACTCTCATCGTGTTCCTCAATACCAAAGGCGTTTTTGCGGATTCAAGCACGTTCATCTTCTGGGTTCCTTTAATCGTCTTCGTTGTCACTGGATTTTTGATGGTGAGTCCGTTGTTCCTCCCGAAGCTCCAGCCCCGCAAGAACAAAGCTTTCAATATGTTCCAGATTGTGCTGATTGTGCTTACCTACGTTGCCGGTCTCCTCTTCTACAACGAAAAAGTTCCGTTCATTCTCGAATACCTGCTCATCTTGGGTACATGCTACATGGTGATCGGTTTCGGTGTCGGCATCGCCTACCGCAAGCAGATTATTGAAGAAGCTAAGAAAAGTAAGCAGTAAGCAGTAGGCAGTGGTTAGTGGTTAGTGGTTAGTGGTTAGTGGTTAGTCATTGGTCATTGGTCATTGGTCATAGGTCATTAGAAAAGTGTCATGCCCGCCGTTTTGGCGGGCATCTTCTTTTTATAAGCATCTTTGAATCGCTTTAGTGCGAATCTATGCGTTCCAAAAAATTCGCGAACGCCACGCCATACCGGTCAAACAAATGCTCTAGAGACATGCGAGGGAGTTCCAGCGTCACACACTCTATGTTACGTTCACCGCACCACGTCCCCAAGCTCCCCGGAGTCTCATAACCGATGTCAGGCCGCCATGGAAGGTTGAATACCCCCATCAAGTCCTCAACAAGTTCCGTCTTTTGCGGAGCGTCGATGCAACCCATCGGCGCATGCATCGAAAGAATCGACTTCGGCTTCAGTTTTTCAATTAAGGCGACAAGTGCTTTCGTCTCGGGTTCGCTCTCAGCTTCATATCCCGATAACAAAATCGTATCGCGAGGAGCTTCGAGGATAGAACGAGATTCGACCATATCCGGCAAGAAGTTACGCGTATTAAAATTGCGGTTCAAATCGACACCGACGGGATTTCCGCGCATTCCCAGCGCCATGCCATCAGGATTTGCGCACAAGATAAAGGCCACAGAATCAAAGTTGTCGTCGAACGCACGGAGCGCACGGCTCAAGAGAAACGTCGTTTCCGGTTCCTCACCGTGAATTCCAGCCATCACAAGCAAACGGCACTTACCACGGCAAGGAATATAGCGTAGCGGAGCGCCTAGAACGGAGCGCCCGTATTCAGAAAATGGCAACCGAATAATTCCGCGAGATTCAGGAGAGAAGAGCATAGAGGTTTGAGGAGTGAGGTCGCCGTTTCACGGCTTTGAGGTGTGAGGGAATATAGTAAGTTAGTGGTCAGTGGTCAGTGGTTAGTGGTCAGTGGTTAGTGGTTAGGAAGAGTCATCCTGAAGGCGAAGCCTCCCCTTTCGTCTATAGGACCGAAGGTCCGTTCTTTCGTCTATATTAAAGACGAGCAAAGCTCGTGATTCTTTTCCTAAAACCTATAACCTAAAACCTGAAACCTCTTTCGTCTATCTCATACAAAGTAAGGATAAATATATTCCTCCGCAAGTTTGGGGAGATTCGCAAGAACAGCTTGTTTACATTCCATATCGGAGCGTTCGTAAATGCCACGCAGCACATCGAGCGAAAAATGTTCCAGCCGTTTGCGCGACGTGGGCAAGTGCGCAATGTGCCATCCTTCCGGGCGGATTTTCCCACGACCGGGAACGAATACGCGATTAAAGCCAAACGACTTACCAGCATCCATCCGCTCCGTCAAGAACGCATGGAATTTTGCAAACATGCCTTCGCACTCCGCAGGCGTAAGCTGTACCTCATAGCCCTCCGGGCACGCAGCGCCATCGACCACGTCAATGTCAGTGCCCAAGTGGTGGCGGCTTGCCCCCGGCAATGCTGACCAAGTGAGAATCGCATACATCAGTTCTTCTTCGTCCGTCGGGCGTTCCATGGGCATTCCAGCCGCCGACAAGAGCGGAAGTTCGCCCCGAGCCTTGCGGTTCCAAATAGAAAGTTGTTTTTCAAACGAACGGTACGCGGACTCCACACGCAGCTGAAAGCCACAAGCATCCGCAGCACTCGACAGCGATTGCAAATCGCCCGCAATCTCACGATCGACAAAGTATCCCGGTTGGAACTCTACCAAGTCCGGCGATCCAAGGCCATACGGCAATAGCGACACATCCGACATCGAAACATTCATCATTGAATCGTCCCTCCCATTTTTTCAATCAAGTCCTTCCACTGCTGAACCGAAGCTTTTTTCTTTTTCGTCGTTGATTTTTTCTTCAAAAGCGACTGGGCTAGTGGCGCCGGGTTCGCATGCGTCCACGCAATAGCAAGCGCATCGGTCGCATCCAGCGGGAGTTCCGCAGCCTCAATCCCCAAGCGCGCAAAGACCATGTTCGCCACATGTTCCTTCGATGCAGCCCCATCACCCGTAACCGCTTGCTTTACGACACGCGGCGGATACTCGTCGTACGTCATTCCGCGACGATGGCACGCCACGAGAATCGCACCACGAATATGCCCCAGCACAAGAGCGCTCTTCACGTTTTTCGCAAAGAACACCCCTTCCATCGCCAAAGCGTCTGGTCGGTAAAACTCCAACCGTTTTTCTAGCTCCGAAACGATATGCACAAGTCGATCTTCAAGATTTTTTGCAGGATTTGCGTGAAACGTGCCATATTCAAGCACATGAATTTGATTTTCCGTCTTTTTCAGGAAAGCATAGCCGGTTGTAATGGAGCCCGGATCGATACCAAGAATAACCATACCCCAAAATTAGATAAAGATTTGCATTTTTTTGAAAAAAATCACAATTTACGAGAGCGTTCTTTATTAGATTTCATATATGGAGGCTCCAATGATAATTGATCAAGAACATGCAGATTATATGAGAACTAAAGCTCACCCGAGACAACTGGGAATTCCCCTAAGTCGTTGGGGACGTAACCTTATAGCCTGCTGTCCTTTCCACGCTCCAGAAGAAACATCCCTTTTCTTCTACGATGCACTAGGCTACTGGCGTTACCGCTGTCTCCAGTGCGGAAGCGAAGGCGATTTGGTTGATTTCGTAATGAAAAGCCGCTTCAACGGTCTCGACGAACAGTCTGCCCGCTCCGAAGCCTTTGAATTTCTTGGCTCTCTCGACAAAGATTTGACAAGTTCCCAAGATAGCGAACACCCATGGGTCAAAGAAGTCGGCGGAGAAAAATCCAAAGTGCTGGAATGCTTCGTGCGTTACTGCCACTGGGCCGCTTGCAAAAGCCCATCCTCGGCAAAGTTCCTAGAAGCCCGCGGCTGGAGCATCGGGCAAGCACAACTGTACGGCCTCGGCTACTACAGTGGCGACCCAGAACCGTTCATCAGCTACTGCATGCTTTCGGGCGTTGAACGCCACCAAATCAGTTTTTACCTCGACAACCTCGAAGCTTACCACGAACCGCGACTGACCATCCCGGCCCGTAATTCCAAGGGGTTCATCCACTCCGTCTATGGAAGGCTTATCGACGACAACGAAAAGAGCCACACGTACATTACATACGCTTCGGGTCCGACAGTCATTCCGTTCAATATCCAAGCCGATAGCGAACAGCCCATCATTGTTCAAGGATTCTTTGACGCGCTCACCGCGGACCTCGCCGGCATTCCTGGGGTCGTCTCCACGATGTTCCAGGAATTGAACATCAACCACCTGTACAAGCTCAAGGCTTGCGGAGCCGAAGCGTTCACGGTCATCTTACGTCGCGAACACGACCGCAGGGAACAGGAACTGAGAATCCAGAAGTACCTCAAGATGGCAGAACAGCTGCACATGAACCTCAAATCCATCGTGCTGCCGGCAGGCGAAACTGTCGATACCCTTGTCCGCAAGAACGGAGCCGACCAGCTCATCGACCTCATTGCCAAAACCGAAGTCGATACAATCCATTCGCACCGCCGCTCCATGCTGTTGCAGGACATCAAGGAAAACTTCGATACGGCCATGGCTTGTCCGCCAGACCAAAGCGTCGGTTACAAGCTGAACACGTTCCCCAAGCTCACCAAGGAAATCGACGGTGTGCAATCTGGGTGTTTCTTTGTTTCGTCCAATCCATTCGGCCTCAAAACGATTTTGCTTTCGAGCCTCGCCCTGGACTTGATCGAGAGCAACCCGAAACTCAAAGTCATTTACGTTGCCTACGAAACACCACGCCGCCAAATTTTTGACCGATTCGTTTCCATGCTCATCGGGCAATCCATCCTCTCCGTCCGCAAGCAAAATGCAGACAACGAAGTCAACAAAAACATCATGGAAGCGACACGCGAGCTGATGAACTACGTTCGCAACAATCGCCTTGAAATCTGGGAGGACATGCCTTCGCTCGACTTTAACGACCTCCTCAAGACGCTAAAGCCAGAACTCAAGGACCATCCGGACTTGGTACTCATGATTGACGGTATCGACCACTTGAAGATTACCGATCGACCGGAACTCCCGGATATCCACGAAAAGCGTTCTTCCGTGATGCTCGATTTGTACAAAGCTCTCGATATTCCCATATTCCTTGGCGGCGAACTCATCGATTCTCCAAACATGGGACTGCTCGGGCCAAGAGCTTACCTTCGTGATTCGGACGCCATTTACTGGCTCACGCAAAAGGACGACGAACTGACACTCACAGTCGATTCCAAGCGCCTTGGTACAAGCCACGTCTATGAAGGAAACATTGTGACGGATCCAGAATCCAGTCGCATGAAAGAAGTGTAATGTTTACCATTGTCGATTTCAACAACTTCTGGAGTCCGTCGGGAGGCGGAGTCCGGCGTTATCATTTGCAGAAAATGTCGTTTTACGAAAAGCAAGGCGAAACCTTGTCTGTTTTCGTAATGCCGTCGCAGACAACTTATACCGAAAAAAGAAGTGACGGACTCATTATCGAACATGTAGAAGCGTTCCGATTCCCTGGCAACTGGGAATACCGCTTTATGTGGAAGCCCTCACAAATCCGTCCAATCCTCGAAAAATACAAGCCTGACGTGATTGAAGTCGGTTCGCCGTACATTCTGCCATCGGCGGTCCGACGTATCGCAAAAAAGGTTGTTCCCAAAGCGGCGTTATTTAGCTTTTGGCATGCCGATTTCCCAGTGACTTACGTGGGACGTCCCGTCGCAAAAAAATTAGGTGTTAAGGCGGGAACGTTCTGCCGCAAGGCCGCCTTCTGGTACGCAAAAAAAGAATTTTATGGGTTTGATTGTGTACAAGCGTCTTCGAAAGAAGCAATGGCACGCCTCAAAAAGAACGGCCTCCCCGACCCGCGCTGGATTCCACTCGGTTGCGATATCGACACGTTCTCGCCAAGCAAGCGAGACGAATCGCTTGTTCAAAATCTCAAGGATGGTTGTCCAGAACGCTTGACGATATTCTTCCCGCACAGGCACTGCAACGAGAAAGGCATCGATCTCGTTCTCGGAGCATACGACCTTTTGACGCAAAAGCTCGGCCATGAGCCAGCCATTGTTTTTGCAGGCACTGGTCCGAGCCTCCCACTTGTGCAAGCCGCCGCTGAAAAGTACAAACACGTAAGTTACATCGGTTTCGTAAATTCCATCGACGAAATGGCGCGCTACTACGCAAGCGTCGATATAGGGCTCGCGCTCTCCGGCTGGGAAACGTTTGGACTTTCGATTCTGGAAAGCATGGCCAGCGGCAACGCCCTCGTCGGAGCCTCTGCCGGAGCCGCATTCGAGCACGTCACGGAATCAGGTGCAGGCACAATCCTCAAGGAACGCACGCCCGAAGCCTTGGCTGATGCGATCGTCGAGCTTTACCATTCCGACCTCACTGACAAAAAAGCCAAAGCCCGAAAGTACGCCGAAAAATTCAGCTGGAACGATTGCTTCAAACGGCAACTAAATCTGTACAAAGAAATTTCAGCACAGAAAAATTCATCAACACGGCAGCAGTAACATAACAAAGTCAACGCTGCGAAAAAGAACAATGCAAAAAAGACTCGTCAATGACGAGTCTTTTTAGTCGGGATGACTGAATTCGAATCAGCGACCTCTTGAACCCCATTCAAGCGCTCTACCAGGCTGAGCTACATCCCGAGGTCTCTTACAAGAGTATGCCAAAGTTAGTTAAACTAGAACATTTTTTCAAGGCAAAAGTGCGAAAAAAGCGAAATTTACCTCACTCTGGCATCGCAGGTCCTTTTTAAACGATTCTACTCCTTCCAATAACCGACAACCAGCACCTCGGGAGTCGCCTTCGGATACTTTTTACTCTTGAACCCGACAATTTTGCGAAGACTTTTCTGCTTGAGTTCCCAGCCCGTGCGCGAAAGTCCCTTCGTCGAAAGCGTGACCTTGAGTCCAGGAACCTTGCCCCCTTCCTTGACTTGATCGACTTTATCGACATTGAGCATCACGTTTTTCGTCTTGATTGAAAATTCCCTCTGGGCGTTTTCGTCAAGAGTCAAATCTGGGCGTTCCTTCTTGTCTGTTCCCCATACATAGAACGTCCATTCGCGTTTCTCATTCGGTGCATAATAACCAGCGTCGAACATCTTTTCGCCAAAGAAAATCGGATTCTTTACATAACCGTCCAACTGGGCCGGATACGGCGTTCCCTGATTATCTATGATGACCACGACAGGGTTGATTTGACCATCCATGCCAGCAAAATCCATATCGAATTCGATAGTCACCGGAGCATTCGGCGCAATCTTTTGCGGATATTTGAAGTTCGACATGCCGATGCCCTGACCAATCACGTTTTCAAGAACAATCTCTTTATCCGTAACATTTGCACCTTTGATAACGATGTGCTTAACATCGCCCTGATCTGCAAAACCAATCGGATACGGATCCGGAACAAAACGGATAACATCATCGGCCATGGCTGTCGCTGAAAACGCAAGAGCCGCCACAAAAAGAGATTTAAAAATTTTTGACATCATGGTATGAATATAGAAATTAGTGGTTAGAGATTAGTGGTTAGTAAACAGTAGGCAGTAGGAAGTTAGAAGTGGGCTGTGGTTAGTTGTTTGTTAACGTTTCTTTCCATCCTTACACAAATATATAGCCTCTTCGCGGCATTGAGCAACAACATCGGTATTCTGAGCATACAAATGTCTGCTTAGGCAAGAATCATATTTTTCTTGGTCGAGGCATTTTGCATTTTTTTGATCCATCGTTTCTCGATCCGTCGGCCCAAACCATTCTTCAGCACAATTATCTGAAGATGCACAACTGCACGCCCACAAGAACGTGCACGAAAACGCAAGCATAAGCAACAAATAAATTCTTTGAAAAGCCATATTAGGAATATACAAAATCTACAACAACCAGAGCAACGCACACCCTCATAGTCCCATACTCATCACACATTTCCAATGACCAAAAACCATCGACTAACAACTCAACATTTTCTACATTTGGCGCCATGACTTCACTCGACGAACTCAAGGCACTTCTTGCACAAAAAGAATTGTTCATTTTCGACTTGGACGGCACGCTATTCAATACGCTTGGCGATTTGGCCCCCGCCGTGAATTACGCGATGATGCAATTCGGGCTTTGCACACACAGCAATGACGATGTGCGAACATTCATCGGGAACGGATCCATGAACTTGATTCGTCGTGCAGTCGCCGCAAATTTCATTGACGTGAAACTCGTTCGCAACTTTGACGAAGTCGCCGCCGTGCTAGAACGCGAAGGTTTCAGCGAAGAAAAAATCAAAGAAATCCATAAAGTTTATTCAGAATTCTACTGGGAGCATTGCACCGAAAATACGGAACCATACGAAGGTGTCATAAAACTTTTGCAAAGAATCGCAGCCATCAATCGTAATGGAGACTGCGCAAGAAACGATAAGAACTGCACGGAAAGCAATGAGAACCGTGCGGAAAATAATGCAAAAGGCACAAATGGTAATGGGTACTGCGCCGGGGCTAAATGCGCGGCGATGCTCACGAACAAGCCCGTCGCCCCTGCACAAAAAATTCTCGAAAAATTCGGACTCGAAAATTCGTTCGCCACATACCTCTGCGGCGACACCACGCCCGAACGCAAGCCAAGCCCCGCCGGCATTTACGAGATACTCCGCCAGACCGGAATCGCCCCCGAAAAAGCAATCATGATTGGCGACGATACGCCCGATGTTCTAGCAGCAAAGAACGCAAGCATCGATTGCATCACGCTTTTTGAAGGCTTCGGCAAAACAGAGAATCTACTCCCCTTGTCGCCACGATACACCGCAGGCCATATCAAAGATTTCGCCGAGTTCATCTAACCGCAGAAGGTTCCACTCAATTTTCTATCTTTTTGACAGTTATGTCCTATTTCGACTACACGGCAAACACCCCAACATGCGAAGAAGCCTTGCAACGATTCTGCGAAGTTGAACGCAGGTTTATCGGCAACGCCAATTCGAATCACGAAGCAGGGCATGCGACAAAAGCATTTCTCGCCCAAGTGACCGATTCCATCGCGAAACTTTTGGGCGTAAACCCCGACGAAATCATTTACACCTCGGGCGCAAGCGAAAGCAACAACACCGCCATCCGCGGCATCGTCCAGACCAAGCGCCATGTGGGCAAGCACATCATCACGAACCCGCTGGAACATTCTTCGGTAAGCGCCACGCTCACGGCCCTGCAAGAAGCGGGCTACGAAATCGAGATGGTAAAAATCGGCACCGACGGGAAAATCGACCTGGAAGACTTGAAGAGCCTGCTCCGCAAAGATACGGTGCTCGTAACGGTCAACGCGGTCGATAGCGAACTCGGGACCGTGCAGCCGCTGGAATCCATCAGTAAGATTGTCCGCGAGTTCCCGAACTGCAGCCTTCACGTGGATGCAACGCAGGCCATCGGCAAAACGCCTATAAACCTAAATCTGGCAGACACGGCAAGCATTGGCGCGCACAAGTTCTACGGACTTTCAGGCAGCGGTCTTTTATACAAAAAAAGCGGAATCGCCATGGAACCGCTCATTTACGGCGGCGCAAGCACTACCATTTACCGCAGCGGAACCCCGACGCTTGCGCTGGACGCTTCCCTCGAAACCGCATTGTCGCTTGCCATGGAGCATTTCGAAGAGCGCTTTGATCGAGTCAAGGAACTGCGAACGATTTTGCAAGAAAAACTCTGCGGCTATCCCAAGGTCCGCATCAATTCGCCCGCAGACGCAGTCCCGCACATCTTGAACCTGAGTGTCGCGGGAGTCCGCGGAAGCGTTTTCCAAAAGGCACTTTCGGACAAAGGAATTTACGTGTCGGTCAAGTCCGCCTGCAGCGTGGATGCACTCCCCTCCCGCGCCGTTTTTGCCGTCTGCCGCGACCGCAAAAATGCTTTGAACTCCTGGCGCATAAGCCTTTCGCACCTCACCACCGAAAAAGAAATCGACGAATTCATGGCCGCATTCAACAGCTGCTACAAGGAACTTTGCAAATAAACGCAAAAAAGGTAATGAAAATGGCAAGAGAACTTTCATTTGTCCAAAGCGTAGAACGGAGCATTTCGAAAACGTACCGCGAAAGGCTCTGGACACCGTTCATTACCGCCATCAAGAACTACAAGCTCATCGAAGAAGGCGACAAAATCGCCGTCTGCATTTCCGGCGGCAAGGATTCCATGCTCATGGCGAAGCTCATCCAGATGCTCCACTGCCATAGCGACGTGAAATTCGACGTGGAATACCTGGTGATGGACCCCGGCTACAACGAAATCAACCGCCAGAAAATCGAAAGCAATGCGAAACTTCTGGAAATTCCCATCACCGTTTTCGAGACGAACATTTTCGACGTGGCGAACAACACCGAACGATCCCCCTGCTACGTTTGCGCCAAGATGCGCCGCGGCCACCTCTACCACAAGGCAAAGGACCTGGGCTGCAACAAGATTGCGCTGGGTCACCACCTCTCCGACGTCATCGAGACCACCGTCATGGCGATGTTCTACGGCTCGCAACTGCAGGGCATGATGCCCAAGCTCCACAGCATGAATTATGGTGGAATGGAACTCATCCGCCCCATGTATTGCATCAACGAGCAGGACATCATCAACTGGAAAAATTACAACGGGCTGCAGTTTATCCAGTGCGCCTGCCGCTTTACCGAAAGCTGCACCGTTTGCGACAACGGCGGTGGCGGCAGCAAGCGTCAAGAAATCAAGGCGCTCATCAAGCGTCTCAAGCGCGAAAACCCGAACATCGAAAAGAGTATCTTCAACAGCCTGCACTCCGTCTGCATCGAGACTTTCCCCGGCTACAAGGCCGGCGGCGAGCTGCATTCATTCCTAGAAGACTACGAAAATCGCGAACCGCAAAAAGGCTAGAACTTCGCGACAAGCTACTTGTTCTTTATTGAAGACGAATCATCAAACATCGATGGTTGCGGAAGTTCCCCGTAAAAGGAAATCGGGAACGAGAATATCGCCCCGTTTTTCGATTTCGGAAACACCCAATGGCTGACAGATTCCTTGACATCTTCATTAATAGCGCTAAAGGGGCTATTTTCGGCAATTGTAGTCGATTTAATTTGAACATTTTCAACTTCGCCGCTTGAAGCAATTTTCAAAGTCAAGACTATTCTTCCTTCAAATTCACTTCGCCTTACATTCTTATCGCAGATAAAGCGTAAACCATGAACTCGTTGGCGATAAACCTTTAAAAAAGTCTGAACATCAATATCACGACCTTCAACGACAACATTTTTTGCAGACAAAGGCTTAATACGGCATCTAGGGACCACCTTGCCATCCCCCCCCTTGTGAACAACATCCGGAAGGACACCATAAAGGTATGCTTGTTGAAAGATCTCCACACGAGGCTTTACAGTTATTTTCCGAATACTATCCTGATATTTAGAGGTATCAATCTTTTTCAATTCTATCGGATAACAAACCTTTTTTTCTTCAGTATCGTTACACCCTGCCCACAATGCTGCGGCAGTCATCAACGCAAATTTGCCAAGATATTTGCTAAAGAACTTGGACATACTTTGATTTTTCAATTTTCTGTCGGCGACAAAGGTTCTACAGAAGCACTTGACGCAGCCGAAGGTATCACTTCGTACAAAGAAATCGTGAATGTAAACGTTCCGCCTCTTTGCGTTTTCGGGAATCTCCAACGGCGAACAGCTTTCTTGACATCCTCATTAATTACTTTAAAGCCGCTTTTTTCTTCAATTGTCGATGATTTAATTTTGATATTTTCTACATCGCCGCTTGGAGCAATTTTCAACGACAAGACTATTTTAGCATTAAATTCGTTTGTTCGTGCAGTACGGGACTCCTTGCCGTACAAAGCCTTATTGCAAATATGGCGAAAGCCCGGCAAACGCTGACGGAATACATTCAAAAAATATTCAACATCAATGTCGTTATCCTTCCCTGCGACAACATCTTCCCCTGTCAATTCTTTGACAAGGCAACGAGGAACAGGCTGAGGCTGGTGAATTTCGCGAGGACCATCAGGAGCAATAATCTCACGCGGTGGCCGAACTCCATAAAGAGCTACTGCTCGACCCATATCTTCTTCGATAACACCGTACAAAGCCCGAATCATGCCAATTTCAGGCTTCATCTTGGCAACGCGAACCGCCTTTTTCAACAAGGAGTCCTTAGGTGTTTCTGCAACAGTTTCGCTATCCGAAGCTGACGATTCCGCAGCCTCGTTTTCTGATGCCAGAGTATCCGCAGTTGCAGAATCCTTCGCCAAAGGCACGACTTTTTCCAAAATTTGCGATTGGGAAACGTCCGCATTCTGCGACTGCACTGTCTTAATGTTGTTTAGCGCAACAGGTGCATCGGTCTTTTTTTCAGAATCACCGCACCCCGCCCACAATGCTGCCGCAGTCATGAGAGTCACTTTGCTAAGAAATTTGGTAAAGTTTTTTGCCATAACTTGCAGAACACCAAAAGTTGATCAAAAAAATGACTTACAGCACAAAAAGAAAAGAGCTCATTCCTTATAACCTAAAAGAAGCTTCCTTTGACCCCCACAGCAATTGTCCACTGTTGACCAACATCGCTCCAATCCGGAGCATTCCACTTTTTCATCGGTTTTTCGTCGTATTCATTCACGCTATTTGCACCACCCGCTTTATCATGAATCGGCAACGAGAATGCTAAGAAAACGGGAAAATCAGGATTCGAAAATTCGATACCATAGACAAGTGACAGAGACCATGCCTGATGGTCCGGATCCGGTTTCGGATTGTATTCTCCAACCTTTTCAGAAGCAATCCACGCAACGCCAAGCGGCACGGAGAAATTCATACCGAAACTTTGCACAATGCCAGAACGGCCGCGATATCCATAAGCAATAGAACCACCAATAGAAGGAGGTGTAAATGCACCAAGGTCATTTTCGCCATACGGTTTAAAACGATACTTGAAACGATCTCCGTCCTTATTCTTGATACTGCTCCAATAAGTGTCATTAAACTCGTTCTCTCCCGAGAACAAATGCATTGCAAACGGATGCGTATAACTCAAGCTATAAAGCCAAATTCCTTTATCAGTATCACGGCTATAGTCCCATCCAAGCGTAAGCGAATAAAGTCCACTGCCTTTTTGGAAACTGCTCGGAAGAATTTGCTTCGAGCCATCTGCGCCGCGTTTAATATCGTACTGCCCCGTCGGAATAGTTAGCGATGCAGAAAGAGATGCGGCACCACCACTACCGATAGTCTTCGAGAAATCAAACGAAATATCACCAAAACCACCCGTGCTGCGATCAACCGGAGACTGGTTACTGCGATACTGCACTTCTCCCCGGTGACTCGTAAACGGAAGAGAAATCCCGACTTTCGTATCCCATGTCGGCTTGATCGAAAAATGCGGATTTACCGAAAACGCAGAAAAATTCTGTCCGACATTGTACTTCGTAAAGACTTCCGCTTCCAAGTATCCACCAGAAACGCCTTGGCCAATCCACTTGATTCCATCGCCTGAACCGCCACCGGAACCTCCTGCTCCGCAACCGCCTATAGATTCCCACGGAGTCGAAGGAACAATCGGAGAACTAAAGCCTGCATAAAAAGCAACCGCAACAAGCGCGACAACAGCACAACCTTCAATCAAAAAATTCTTCTTCATGTCGAACCTCACGGAAGCTGAAGCAGATATGCATATTCATAGCCAGTCGATATGAATTTGCTATCAGGAGAACGTCCGCCAATCATAGGAATTGGAGCAATCTCGATATTTTCTCCAACCCATTCCACAGCAAGGTCTCTCGGAACGCCAGCCATCAAACGAATTTCACGCATCACAGTTCGACCAGCAGAACCATCCTGAACAGATTTCTCAGTCAAGTGTTTCTCGTTAAATATTGGCGAACCTTGCGGAAATTCAGCCCAAAGCACAAACAAACGATTGCCAAACTTAAACCAGTGCGGTTGCGCAGGTTCCGACATCATGTCCTTCGTACGAGGAACCTTAATCGCTTCGGCATCTTTGGAAAGCTCCTGAATGTATGTTTCCCACGTAACATTATTTTCATCCATCTGGTAAACCACAAACTTTCCGTCTGGAGAAATCAAAGGACTATCAATGCCCCAATCGCTACGATTTGCAGGTTTCTTGAGCTTAATAGACTTTCCCTTGCCACCATTGGAGTAATCAACAAACACAATATGCTGCGTTCCCTTTTTCGTTGCATCCTCATCGCCATCAACATACGTAAGTCGAACTTCATTCGTACCAAAAAATCCTTTGACCGTAGATGCATCGCCGTCTTTCTTGAGTTCAGCCAAAGGGTCAACCCACAAATGCGGAGTTGCAACTTCAATAATGCCCTTATCGTAAAACGAGAATTTTTTCTTGTCCGAAAGGCGAACCGCAAATACTCCATAATCCAAGACATCGCAACCCGAACCACCCTCAATATCGTGACCGCGCAAAGCAATAATGTAATCGGGATGAGTACTCCATTCCGGATCCTGAAACTGGCATTCACCTTTGGACAAATCACGCATCAAATACCATTTCACATTTTTCGCGGTATCACTGATTGTCAGTCGATCATGTTGGCGAACCTTCGAAATCGAAACCGTGTATTCAGAATCTGGAGATTTCACATCAAGATCTCCTTGGAAATTCAACCAAAGCATCGACGCCGGAAAATTCACCGTATCTTGAGATATGGACGGGTTACAGACTTGGTTATCCCCGTTTACAGTGTAAATCTTTCCTATTTCGGAACTGTTTTGGACTTTAGATTCATCATCCAAATATTCAGCCTCAAATGATTCGGGGCTATAGCAAGCCAAAAGCGTAAGGGACAGCAGTCCCTCCAGAGGTAAGTGCATCTTTTTCATTAATATGCAATATAAAAAAGAATTTGAGACAAGTTGAAAAACGATTAGGGAATAAACAAAAAATAAAAGCTAATAATGAAGAAATATTAAAATTAATCCCGGCTCTGAAAGCTGGGATGATAACACGAGATTAAACAACCACACCTATTTCCTTGAGGTAGCGAGCAAGGGCATCTTGCCATGTCGGAAGCGGCTTGAAACCGGCTTCCACGAGTTTGCTCTTGTCGAGGCGGCTATTGAACGGACGAGCAGCTTTTGAAAGACCATATTCCGCAGTCGTCACCGGCAGAACCTTCGTCGGGAGCCCCGCCTGCTTGTAAATTTCCTTGGTAAATTCGTACCAACTGATGAATCCGCCTTCATTTGTCGCATGGTAGTAGCCGTACTTTTCCGTTTCAATCATATCGACGAGGAGACGGCTCAAGTCAAGCGTGTAAGTCGGCGTTCCGATTTGGTCATAAACAACACGGACGGTATCGTGAGACTCGCCCACCTTGAGCATCGTCTTGATAAAGTTCTTACCGTTGAGGCCGAACACCCAGGCAATACGCACGATGAAATACTTTTCAAGCGTTCCACTTACAGCGAGTTCTCCCTTGAGCTTGGATTCGCCATAGACGTTGAGCGGTTCGTAATCCTTGCAATCCGGTTTCCACGGTGAAGTGCCACGACCGTTAAACACGTAGTCCGTGCTAATATAAACCATCTTCGCATCAATTTCTTTCGCGACGCGGGCAATATTTTCAGTACCTTCGGCGTTAATCGCAAAAACTTTAGCCTTTTTGTCTTCGTCTTCGGCCAAGTCCACCGCAGTCCAAGCGGCGCAATGCACAATCACATCCGGCTTTACGCACTTGATGGTTTCAGCCACGGTGGCTGCATTCGTAATATCCATCGACACATACGGCATCGTAGTTACAGCACTGCCATCGGCAACTCCAGAATAAGCAGGAGCAATATCACTACCGACACCTTCATAACCACGCTTTGCAAGTTCGTTCATCACATCGTGTCCCAGCTGACCACCAACACCAGTTACTAAAACTTTCATGTTAATACCTCTATGGTCGAAAGATAGTAAATCGTAAATGATTTAAGAGTTATTAAGACACATCGCAAACAGACCACACATTATTTGAAACCACGGAAATTCTTTTTTCCGAAAAAAATGATACAAATGACACTTTTGAACCTCTTGCAAAGCAGGTGGTTTTCGCTCCTAAATAACTATTTTTCTATATTCGTGCCCATGACTCACAAAAACTCAATGGCACGTGTCGTCCTTTTCATTTTTGTCGGCCTGATTTTAGGCGGCATCATGGGCGAAGCTCTCGGAGCTTTATTCGGCGAACTCGGAGTCCTCTTGAACGCTGGTGGCTACGATAACAGCGTCCACCATATTTTTACAGCGTCATGGGATCCTTGTATTGGTTTTTCTGGCGACACGCCGCAACCTGTCATCATCGACTTGTATTTGGTCAAATTTGCACTTGGGATTGGTTTTAAATTCAATCTCTTGAGTGCAGCAGGCATGATTTTAGCAATTTACATTATGAAATGGTCCGGAGAAAGATAATGCAGACTATTCAGGAACTTCAGGCTCAACTTGCAAACGGCAGCACCACTGCCGAAAAGCTCGCACAGGCTTCCCTCGAAAAAATTGAATCTACAAAGAATTTGAACGCCTACATCTCGGTGCTGAACGAACGCGCTCTCGAACGCGCTAAAGAAAGCGACAAGCGCCGCGCCGAAGGCAAATCTCTGGGCGCCCTCGATGGCATCCCGGTCGCCGTGAAGGACAACATGTGCTTGACCGGCACACGCACCACGGCCGCTTCCAAGATTCTCGACAACTTTGTTGCCCCTTACACCGCAACCGCATTAGAAAAGCTCGAAGCCGCAGGCGCCATCATCGTCGGCAAGACGAACATGGACGAATTTGCCATGGGTTCCAGCAACGAAACCTCTTACTACGGTCCGGTCAAGAATCCGCTGGACGAATCCCGCGTTCCAGGCGGTTCCTCGGGTGGTTCTGCAGTCGCCGTCGCCTCTGGCACGGTTCCTTGCGCACTCGGTTCTGATACGGGTGGATCTATCCGCCAGCCGGCAGCCTGCACAGGCGTTGTCGGTTTGAAGCCGACCTACGGCCGCGTTTCCCGTTACGGCCTCCTCGCCTACGCAAGCTCTCTCGACCAAATAGGTCCGTTCGGTGCAACCGTCCGCGATTGCGCAACGCTCCTCGGTGCTATTTGCGGCATTGACCCGCACGACAACACCACGAGCACCCGACCGACCGAAGACTTTACCGCAAAACTCGATGCTGGAGTCAAGGGCAAGGTCATCGGCGTTCCGAAGGAATACTTTGGCGAAGGTCTCGACGCAGAATGCAAGGCCGCCATCGAAAACATGCTTAAGAAGATGGAAGCCGAAGGCGCCACCATCAAGGAAGTGAGCCTCCCGCACATCAGCTACGCGGTGTCCAGCTACTACATCATCGCTACCGCCGAAGCAAGCTCCAACCTCAGCCGCTACGACGGCGTGCGTTACGGCTACCGCAGTGCCGAAGCTCGCAAGCTTTTCGACCTTTATGCCAAGTCCCGCAGCGAAGGATTCGGCAAGGAAGTGCAACGCCGCATCCTCCTCGGAAGCTACGTTCTTTCCGCTGGTTTTTACGACGCCTACTACGTACAAGCTCAAAAAGTCCGCCGTCTCATTACAGACGACTTCACCGAAGCCTTCAAGACTTGCGACGTGATTGCAAGCCCGACGATGCCGGGTCTCCCACTCAAGTGCGGCATGAACGAATCCGATCCGATGGCAGTCTATCTCTCCGACATCTACACCGTTAGCTTGAACCTCGCCGGTCTTCCGGGCGTGAGCGTTCCGTGCGGTATGGCAGGCGGACTCCCGGTTGGCCTCCAGTGGATTGGCAAGCCGTTCCAGGAAGCTGACTTGCTCGCAGTCGCCGAAGCTACAGAGCAATTGAACAAGTAAAAGTCGCATTTCGGAAGTCGCGCATTTCTTAATTGCCGCGACTCCCGTTGCGACTTTCGTTAAATTCTTGCAGAACGCAAAAAAACGACGCCCACCAAGGCGCCGTTTTTTTCATCCTGAATCGTCATCCCGGCCTTGTGCCGGGATCGGCTTACACATTTTCAATATAGATACGGTTTTAAAATTTCACACCAGCACGGTGTTCGTACAAATAAAGGTTCGCTTCTGGCACTGCAAGTTCCGAGCCTTTCAACATCCATTCGTCATCGGTTCCGCTGCGGTACGTCACAACGACGCTATATTGCTTTTCAGTCTGCAAAATTTCTTGCGGCACCGTCCAAAAGTTTTCCGTCCCGACGACCATCTCTAACGTATGAGCATCATCGCTGTCCACCCCGCGAATCACGATTTTCTTCACCATGTCCTTCGGGTTACGCACTTGAATAATGCTCCAGAATTTACTGGCCCCTTCCTTTACCCAAATAGACGTTGAATCGCCCCATACGCCTTCAACGCCTTCGCAGCTCACGAATTCCCATTCGCCGTAGTAACGCCCGACGGTGACTCCCATGATATCGCTTGCCGGAGCACCGCCCAAATCCACGCCACAGTTTGCATCTGGGCAACGATCCGTAATGCGCACAGTCACTTCTTTCCAGCCATCCGGCGTTTTAGCCTTCACGTGCACGCAACCGCCACAAGCAGCGCCGCCATCCCATGGCCCTTTATCATCACCCGGAGAAACGTTCACATGAATCGCAGCATAGTACTGGATATTAGTCTGTCCGTAATTGCAGGCGCCACCGAGACTCGTTTCTTTCGCGGTAACGCTCCCATAAGTCGTCACGGAACCTTTGCCGCCATTCTCGACAAGCGTCGGATCTGCCGCCGTATAGCTATCGCATTTCGTACAAACGCCATCATCCGACGAACCCGCAAGTTTTTCATTTGACGACGAAAGCGCCTCAACAGAAGAACTAGAAAGCATCGCAGAACTCGAAACAGCAGCCTTCGCGGAACTCGACAATTCTACAGCACGGCTACTCGACGATTCCGTAAGTTTTTCAGAGGAAGAATCCGCTAACCTTACAGAACTGCTCGAAGCCTCCGATTCCAATCCGCTACTCGCAGCAATTCTCGACGAACTGCTCAAAAGAACACTCGACGAACTTGCTACGTTTCCCGCAGAACTCGAATTTGCAACAACATTTGCAGAACTAAACGTTTCAACGTTTTTCGAAGACGACGAGGAATCGCCTGCCGCCATCGGCATTCCTACCGAGGATTCGCCACAAGCGACAAACGCAAACGGAACTGCAAGCAAACCTGCAAGCACCGCCGAAAACAACCAACTAAAACGAGACATATAATTCATAAAAGCTCTCTATTAATATATATCAAAAAACGCAGCCTAGCGAAGCTGCGTTTGCTTATTTAAAACTGCGCAATTGGAGTTTTGTTAATAATGTGCAAAATTAATTTTCGTAAAACATTCTGCCAATCATGTTCAATTACTTTTTGATCCGAACATTGGGATTCATCCAAATAACCATAATCTAACGGTTTCCCAGTTTTCACTTCGTAAAAAGCGTAAGATGCTGAAACATGCGCACAGTTATTCTTTATCATAGGACCAACCGTCGACATCATCGTTGTGCCAGCCCCCGCCCTTATGCCGATATCAGACGTCAACTGGATACTATCCAAAACCATATAAATATCAACACTATCAGACATGGTTTTCAGCACTGGAACACGAACTTTTTCACCATCTGCATCTTTTTCAGAGTAAGAAAGAAGATCCTTTGAAATTTTACTTACCTTGTATGGAACATTCGAATTGAACTTAAGCGTATTATCGATATTGCTCGAGAACCACTCCGCAAGTTTTCCTGATTCAGTCGCAAAATCCAAGACAATCGGTGCAGGTGCAGTGAACACCACCTGCATATTCGCGGGCTTCGCCGTCCACGACGGATCCTTGTGCTGCCTTGAATTCGAGCAACCGATAAAAGCCAAGCCAAACGCAGCCAAAATCAAGAAAGTATTTGCAAATTTCATTTCAACTCCTTATCAAATTTATTTGCTATAAATATAAAAATCCGGCACGCTTTTTGCGCACCGGGTTTTCATTTCTAAATAGTCAGCCCTTCGGCAGGCTCAGGGACCTTACAAGGTTGGTGAGCTTGCCGAACCACGCTCAGGGACGTTAGTCCCCAGTTCTGTAGTTCGGAGCTTCCTTCGTAATCGTCACGTCGTGCGGATGAGATTCGCGGAGGCCTGCACCCGTAATGCGGACAAACGTTGATTTCTTGTAAAGTTCTTCGAGGTTTGCAGCACCGGCATAACCCATAGCAGAATGGATACCGCCAATCAGCTGATACACGGTGTCGCGGAGCGGTCCTTTGTACGGAACGCGGCCTTCGATGCCTTCCGGAACAAACTTGCGCGGTTCCTGGACTCCGCCCTGGAAGTAACGGTCAGCAGAACCCGCCTGCATGGCACCGAGAGATCCCATGCCACGGTAGCTCTTGTAGCTACGACCATCAGCGAGAATCACTTCGCCCGGAGCTTCTTCCGTACCGGCAAACAGCGAACCCACCATCACAGCATGGCCGCCAGCAGCCAAAGCCTTGACGATATCGCCAGAGAACTTGAGACCACCGTCAGCGATAATCTTCACGCCGACCTTGCGAGCCATCTTGCCGCATTCCACGACAGCGGAGAACTGCGGATAACCGACACCCGCCACGATACGGGTCGTGCAAATAGAACCCGGACCGATACCCACCTTGACGATGTTCGCGCCACACTTGGCAAGTTCTTCGACAGCTTCCGGCGTGCAAACGTTACCAGCGCAAATCGTGAGTTTCGGATATTTCTTGCGAACCGTTTTCACCATGTTGCGAACGCCAATGTGGTGACCATGAGCCGTATCGATAATCAACAGGTCAACGCCAGCTTCCACGAGGGCAGCCACGCGGTCCATCGTATTTGCAGACGTGCTCACAGCAGCGCCGACGAGCAACTGGCCATTCTTGTCGAGGCTAGCGTTCGGGTTGTTTTCGCGCTTCAAGATGTCCGTCATCGTGATGAGGCCCTTCAACGCACCGGAAGCATCCACCAGCGGGAGCTTTTCAATACGCTTTTCGGCAAGAATTTCCTTCGCCTTCGCAAGGCTCACCTTCGGAGAAGCCGTCACCGGATCCTTCGTCATGATGGTGCTAATCTTCACGTTCATGTCGCTCACCGTGCGGAGGTCACGGCTCGTGAGCATACCCACGACCTTGCCCTTCGACAAAATCGGGAAACCGCTTACCTTGTTGCGAGCGCGAAGTTCAAAAGCAGCAGAAACCGGCTGGTCTGCATCAAGCGTCACCGGATTCGTCACGATACCGGACTGCCAGCGCTTGACCTTGCGAACTTCTTCAGCCTGGTCTTCAATAGACATGTTCTTGTGGATAATGCCGAGGCCACCCTGCAAAGCCAAGGAAATCGCAAGCGGAGCCGTCGTAACGGTATCCATAGCGGCACTGATTATAGGAATGTTCAATTTGATATTCGGAGCAAGTTGAGTGCTCACGTCCGTCTGGGACGGCAAAACAGAAGATTCAGCGGGAACGAGTAGGACGTCATCAAACGTCAAAGCTTCTGGCAAAAGTTTCATATAGTACCTCTTTTGCGCATTGAATATAGTAAAATTTGTAACTAGTTTCTAGTTATTTGTTACTAGAAATATGTAAAAAAGTGGTTATTGGTCAATAGTCATTGGACGTCCGGACTTTTAAAGTAAGCCGAGAAAGGGCTATTAAGGTTCCTTCACACAACGGATTGCAGCGCGATTTTTCTTTTCCAACGCCGAAATCGAAAACGTAAACCTCAAAGATTCATCATAGCTCCTCGGATGATGCCAAACATTAGCCGTTACAGCAAGACTATCGTTTTTCTCCGTCGAACTCCACCAGGTATTATACTCCCCCACATGAACTAAATTCAACTGAGAACCGTTTGCAGTCACTCCAGCAAGCTGTTTAGACAAATCATTCCATTCATCCTCAGTCGGAAGCCTCCAACCTTCGGGACATTTATCGGACTCCGCCCACGTAAGCGTAGTATCCTGCAAGTTGCTAATCATCCAATAAAGCCCAGCCGCCTTGCGGTACGCATAGCGCTTTCCATCGCGTTTATCTTCAAGCGTGTCCGTAAAAATCTCCCACTTTTGCGACTTGCAGACATAGCCGAACAAATCGGTATCTTCGAGTGAGCCTTCTTTTTCACTTGTACACAATCCTACTTTCCCTTCGACATCCAAAGCCTCGCGCCATTTTCCAAATTCGCAAACGTACAGACGAGGCGTTCTATCTGTTGTCTCTGTTTTAAAATAGTCCGTGCTATCGCATTTAATTCCATAAGTATTCGTCTCTAAAACAGACGAAGACAACCAGTGGATGCCCGTATGAGTTCTAGTGTCTTCCTTGCAAGTAAAATAACTACCAAATGGAGTTTTCGCGACCGTTCCCAAAATACTGTAAGCACACTTGCTAAGACCATATTCGCCCAACCAAAAGCCGTCAACTACACTTTCAAAATCGGGAAGGATTCCGCCCGACAAATTGCTCAAATCAAAGCCTGTCGTATATACACTTCTCCATCTCGTCATAGTCCTTCGAATAGATTCAATATCCGCAGGGATAACCACATCGCCCGACAAAATCGTCGTATTCAATCCGTAGGCTGCATTTGCAACCCTCATTCTAGTTGAATCATCATCCCATTTGCCGTCCTTCGCAAAATCTTCCGCAATAGTTTTAATCAATGATTCAACATAGTTTTCATTAAATGCGGAAAAAATAGCCGTAAGCCCCATCAACACTTTGTCTTCATCACGGTTTTCTATATCGCGAATCCCGTAAATATTCCACATTTCAGGGTCATCAAAATTTACATTATTGCCAGTTTCGTCTTTAGCCACAACATGAAACGCATCTAAAAGTTCTTCTTTGGCCTGTTTCTTGGCCTCCGCAAAAGAGAGCTTCTTATTCTTGACAAGTTCACGAACGCGTTCATATTCCAAAGTCGTAAACAGATTGACATTTATCGAATTATGGACATTCAAATCCGAAAGCGCGTATAAAGTAAGTTCTTTTTCAGAAAGTCGCCCAGATCTCGCTTCGAGATATTTTCCCGACACCGAAATCTGTGCTATATTCGATTTCAAGGAATCAACCTGGATTGAGTAACCGCCATAGCCATCCCCCACCAAGCCCGTAAAAACCTGCTCCGTAGATTCCAAAGTAGATTCATCCAATACGGTCAACTTTACAACAGAACTGTCCACATAAGGGCCATTTTGAGCCAGACCATAAACCGTCTTGGAAAGCCCTGCTTGATTAACATTCGATACGTTGCTGCTGGAGTTGCCGTTAGATTCAGCGACACTTGACAAATTACCGTTCAAATTTTTTGCATTCTGAGAATCTGGGGCCGCAACGGAGCCATCGCTAGCACACCCCACTAAAAAAAACGCCGCCATGAGCAAAACGCCCAAAGCATTCTCCGCGCCTACGCAACAATCTAATTTCATAGAATCCTCCTTTATAATTTATTAAACGACATTAAAAAATTGTCGTTTTACAAAATATATAAATTAAGGAGAAAAATAGAACCCCTACAAGCTCATTTCAAAGGAAGCGTATGACGATTTTGTTGCATACGTTGCATATAGCGGACGCTCAAAACATCCACTAGAGGCAACACATGAGAAGAACCAAAGACGTTGACAACATCTCTAATCCTTTACGCAGCGGACAGTTTTTGCAAACGATGTCTTCGAATCATAATAATAATCTTCATTCGACTTATTGTTGGCCCAGACGACAAAATGAGCAACATACTCATCACCATCGGAAGTCCAATAAGTAGCCGATTCATTATCGAATTCAGCGCACTGATATTTCACCAATTCTTTTTCTGTGGAACCGTCCGGAGTAATACCGGCAACAAGTTCGCCCATCTTATAAACCGGGATATATTCGTCAACAGTGTAAGATTCCAACGCCATTTCGTTTCTCCTATTATTGGGAGCCTGCGTAAGGTCGATACCATCAAAATCGGCGTAGTACCCATAGCCTTCGTGACCAACAAGCGACCAGCCTCCCTGAATATCATGGAAAGTAAGCGTAGGCCACTTGACCTGGAAGAAAAATGTTCCACCAGAAGCGGGAATGTTGCCGTTAATAAAGATAGGCAGATAAGTTTGCCCCGTATAGTCGTCCTCTAAATATTGAACCATAGCAATTTGCGGCGCAGAAATCGACTGACCGGAACTATTGAATGCACTCTTTATGTCACAATCCGGAAGTTCCGAAAAACGACTGCCTCGACTACCTATATACAAACGCAATTCTAAATCCGTATAATCAACATCGTCGTTGTTGACAACTTTAATGAAAAATTCCCCGCACTCTTTATAATTGGATGAGGATTTGCATCTCGTTTCATCCTGATAAGCCGAAGGCTTAACCGACACTTCAATTTTCGCCTTGGGAGCATACACATTCTTGAGTTGACAAGACGCACCAAGCATATCCCCAGCCATTTCTTTTCCAATATCCGTAGAGAAGAATTTTTCCCATTCTTCTACAGATGGCAAATGCCAGCCCGAAGGGCACACTATTTTAGCATCATCCCAAGTATAAAGTCGTCCATACTCACTGCAGTTTCCATCTAAATTATCAAAACAGAAGCTACCGCCCATTTCAAAATTCAAATTTTGGGCCATCCAAGTCTGTTTGCCAATAGCCACAGTCGAATAAGTCTGACTGTCACGGGAATCCTTAAGGGGGTCAGCGTTAACCAATTCTCCTTGTTTCATGCTCGAAGATGATTTCGCCGTTGACGATTTCGCAGAAGATGAAGATTTTTTAGTTGTCTGCGCAGACGATTTAGCGGTTGATTGAGAACCTGATTCCCCATCGACTTCCTTCACGCAGCGCACGGCAAGTTTCCACTGCTCGTGGCAAGGTCCGGCCTGACGGAACGAATTACTCTCTGAAGTGACGGATACGCATTTCCGGTAACCTTTGCCGTCCGTTTCAGCATTGGTCCAAAAATAGGCGGCCTTTCCATATTCGTTCAGGGATTCATCCCCACCCAGATACCCACTATACGTGTCTTTCCCGTATGTGCTACTCTGGTACGCTGAAGAATTGTAGTATTCCTTCCATTCTTCAGTGCTAGGCAATCGCCAACCATCAATACACAGATTATCGAGACGGGTTCCGGGATACAGGAATCCAGTCTTTTCACATGTCTCTATGCTTGACTTCGGACAATGGACATTAGTCGCATTATCATGAGAATGATAAAACTCAAATCCCAGATTGCGATTCATCCAGTAAAGGTTACCCACCTTAACGACTTCGTATGTCTGGTCATTGCGCTGGTCCGTCAAGGTCTGCCCATCAAATACAAACCTTCCACTTGTTTTACCAAAGGCATATTCATCTTCGAATTGCTGGTAATAATCGGTACAAGCTGTAAGGAGGAACGCAATGGATCCTATCGTCGCTACGCTCCTCCAGGATGACAACACATTGAAAACGCGCCTCCAGGATGACAAAATCCTGGTTAGAGATTGCCACGCCCTCACTTCGACTTCGCTCAGTGACCTTGGGCTCGCAATGACACAAACTCTTTCGCCTCTCGTCTCAAGCCTCACACCCTTAGCCTCTAATCTTTCGTCTTTGACGCCTTCAGCGTCAGACAGTAAGGCTCGGTCATGAAAACAAGTAAACTTATTTTCGCGACTCTCGCCTCTTTCGTCTTTCGTCTTTTGTCTATCATCTAACATACACCCCTCCTAGAACACGAACGTCAGACCAAAGCCGACAAGTCCAATACCACCAAATAGCAAGCCAAATCTGCGGAACCACTCGTGGTTATCTATATCATCGAGACGCGCCTCATAATCCTTTTTGTTGTCAGGAGCCTCATTCGCTAGGTTCTTCATCTTGATGATTCCGTATAGGGCGGCACCAAAGCCGAGTGCAGAAACGACACCGCTTGTAATCCGGAGTCCCATACGCACGCCGCTCTTGGGCTGTTCCACATTCGCGGGGATGCTTTCACCGATTTGCGAGCCATCGGTATTTAACTTATCTACAGCAATATTTTCGGCATTCGGAGCGGGTTCCACAAAGTCAAATGAAACGACCTGTCCTTGAACAAGTTCTACATCAACAGGATACACTTCATTACCGTTCATACTTTCCACAGACAACTTAGCACAAAGGGGAATACTGCCAGAAAACGGAGTTTTTCCAACTATCGTTCCATTTGACAACAAATTATAAGTACGGGATTCACCCGAAGCAGAATGCGCCGTGAGCGAAAGCCCTGTATTCAGCGGTTTAAAAGACTCTTTAAACGTTTCTATTTTATCTTTAACCATTCCGACCTGGAACGAGATTGGGCTATAGCAGCGATGGCCTATAGAAACAGCATGAGTACCCGGATCCATCAGCACTTTGTCCGAACCCTTGACAAGCTTACCATCGACCTTTATTTCCAGTTCATCATAAGTTCCGCCCAACGGGAAATCCAAATCCAGCTGAACAGTCCCGTAGCGAGGCACGAGGTCTAGCGATACCGTCTGTCCATTCTGATTCACTTTAAAAACGCCTTCGGCATCTTCGTGATGTTCGAGGACCGCCACAATGCGGTGTTCGCCCGCTTCCACAAGAATCTGACACGGAGTCGAAGTGCAGCTCGGAACAGGTCGTCCATCAACACTCAGCGCCGCCCCCTGCGGATTCGTTGAAACTTGTAAGACAAAGGACTGGTTTTCAAGCCCGTCCATTCCCGTCCGCACAATGCCCGTTGTTCCACCACGAGCCTTTCTGAAAAATTCAGGTCCCTTTTCTTGGATAACGTTCATCAAGGCGTTCACATCAGCACCAAGACCGTTGAAACTAGCGAGCAACTTGCTGCCAGCCGTCTCATAAATTTCGGCACTGATGGAGAGATTGTCCCCCACCTTGCCCACTCGCGCCTGTGCCACGTAGTCGGCGGCGATATTCTTGCCCGTCTCGGCAAGGCAACTTCCTTCGCAATCTTCGATAGCCTTGCCCGGAGGGAGCATCATCATGATGTTCTCGCGAGTCATAATGGTAAAGTTCAGCTCGGCAGGGAGTTCCCGCACAGCCTGTTCACGAAGCATATTCGTAAGGAACTGGCGCTCCGTAAGAGACAGCTGATCATTGCCGTCAGACATCGTTTCGAGAACCGCGACAAACTTCGCGAAAGAAATCCCCGATAAAAGAAAAACTGTAAATAACAGGTACGCGAATCGTTTCATAACCGCAACGCTCCTTTTCCCTATAAATAAGTTTTTTTTGAGAAAAAAACAATTATTATACCTTGGAGTATAGCGATTCAAGCGTAAAAAAGACTTGAAGCATCAGCGATAAGAAAGAGAAATGCGCGGATTCCCACCCCAATCCCCTTCGGCTCTCAGGTCGAGGATGACGAAGGACGCTAGAGTCGAGGGTGAAGAAGCAAACCAGAATCGGGAATGACGAAGGAAGCTAGAGTCGAGGAATGACGATTAAATCAACTTCCAGTATTTATTCTAATTACTGGAACGTGCAGCCTTCGCATGTTTCAACAGGAATTTCGCTACTACTTCCCAAGAGATTCACTTGTTGGTTTATAATATGCACCTCCATCGCAGGGGCGACATATTCCTTTTTCTTTTCTTGCTCATTTCCGCTTATCATAGTCTCATTCCTTTTTAAACACGCCCCTCTCTAATTACTCTTTTTCCCATAGTACGCGCCTTTCGCATTACGGGATTCATTACCTACGACGCGACCCTTGAGGTCATAAGAGCGGTCCACAGAGCGCAACGCCTTGAACTCGCCGGTACGTGTATTGAACCGCCCGACAACAGTCCTAGACTCATGACCATATCCGTCATTATCGACAATCACGACGTCCATATTCGTCGGGAGATTTTCAGACGAGATATTATCAAGAATTTTTGACAAACCCAAGACCGCCGCCGCTTTTTGGCTGTAAAGCAGATAGCTACGGAGCAAGCCAACAGAAGCATTTTTACCAGCTTTTGCAAATTTACCGACTTTGATCCGGTCGTATTCTGTAGCAGAATAGCCGTAAGCATAGCCTAATTCAGGGTGGCCTTCGTACCAAACCTTCGCAGCAAGCGTCCCGCGGAAAATCCAGTTGCCAACGACAGTATCAGCCGAGGCTTTCGTCTTTTCGACCCGCACCGCATTGCTAAACGAAAGTGAATTATCCTTCAATTGTACAATATACGGAGTATAGGCAAATAGCTTGTTGGGTATAGAATTGCACTTTTCCGTAACATTGGTTGCCATTTTCTCTTTTTGGTCGGCACTCAACCCCATATCATCATCAATATCCTCAAGAAGAGCCGGAAGATCGCACCAAACACGTTCTATCCAAACTTCATTTACACCTGCAGCATTGGGTTTCACGCCAACAAACCTCAAGAACTGCTTTGCTCCATAAACATTGATAGAGTCCACGCAGAAAGGCAACGTGACGGTAGATAAGCCAGACAGGCTAAATTCCCTATCAAAAACGACATCTTCCACATCGAAGTTCTCGCTAACCTTGACGGAATCGGTTCCATCATAATCCCCGTCAACAACAGCATGATACTTTCCATTGTCATCTTCGCTTATAGTGATTGCAGCAGTGGTATAGACAATCTTATTTTCAGTAGCAAGTTTATACAAGAAATTAAAAGCTCTAGTTTGGACTTCTTCTGTATAATCTTCTTTGTTGTAAAATTCATGCATTGCATTTTCAACAAAATAAGTCGCAGGTCTAGCTCTCTTACCGTTATTGACAGTCAATGCAGAATCAATGACATAGCTACCATAAAGTGTCGGAGTTTCGATATTAATTGACAACCTTTCCGCAAAAGCTTTAGGAAGTGCATCCGTCACCGAATAAGATTGCAACGGGCGGCCCGTCTTGAACAGAACAGTCTGATCTTTGCCTCCATGGGCAAGGAAAACCGGAGTCCTGTTGTACTTGATAACCTTCGGGTCATGAATGGCACCCCACAAGAGCACTCCGCCATTGGCATGGGCATCAACATCTTGTTCGCCAAAATCGTTCAATTCACCAAGATTCGGGACATTTTTGTATTCCATATAGCTCGGGAAATCGTCCTTGCTGTTTGCATATATATTTTCCATGGCAAGGATTGCACCGGAACTGTTTCCGAGAACGTAAATCCGTTTCGGGTCAATGCCATAATCCTCTGCATGTTTACGCATGTAACGGACGGCGGCATTGATATCTTGCACACCTCGATAGACGGCACGGGCGTAATCAGCACTATCAACTTTTAATTCTTGACTTGAACCTTTTTTCAATAGAGTCTGTAAAGAAAATGTTCCCGAAAGCGACACGCCAAGGCGATAACCCATAGATACGGTAACGAAACCGCGTGCAGCCAAAGAATCACAATAAGCAACCGATTTTTGCGTCGTACTCTTAGAGCCGCTAATCATCGCCCCCCCATGAGCAACGATGACGGCGGCACGCTTTGTAGCCACATCTCCTTTCGGAGTGTAGATGTCCATTTTCAAATCAACCTGTTTCGTATCGGTTTCATTAGCGTAAAAATAGACGTTTTGACTACCATAAGTCTTTATCGTTTGTGCAAGCGAATGCAGTGTTTTCAACTGCGGAACATTCGTCGCAAAAACCACATCCGAAGTTTTTTCAACTTCGAACATGCGGTCCTTGTAACGGATAGATTCCGCAGCATATAATACCGCCGCCTGCGCAAGTGCAAGTATAAGGGTAAGTTTTTTCATGTTCTAGTACAAATTCTATCCACGGGTCGGTCAGTTTTCACGGAAAAGAATCCATTCACTGGAACTTTCGCTATAAGAATAAACGTCAAATCCAAATACGCAGAGCTTTTCATGATTCAGATCAAACGCATCGCAATATTCTTCTGCAGTTTCTGCTTTCTTATAATAACCTTGTTCTGTATTTACGTAGTATTCCGTTTGTTCGTAATACTTAAGAGTAGGCTCGCGTATATTACCTTCATGTTTGACAAATTCACAGGCGGAACCTGTAGAATTGTCTTCGCAATATTTTGCCACAGATTGCCATGCGCTATCCAATTTGACGAAAGACTCGGTACCGACATGGCAGATTTTCTTGCCGGTTTCCGTTTGGCATTTAGGACTTCCGCTTTTGCTACAGTGAGACATACTAGAAGAACTAGACGGATTGTCAAAATACCCACCGTAAATCAGATTTTCACCATTAGTTTCGCAGTACTCATCAGAAGTAATCCACTGATACATGGACGATTCATCCTTGTACGCACAGACATAGATTACGCTTTCTTTGGTAACAGTTGTACCTTCGTTATCTCTGTAGCAAATCTGGTTGAGAGCAATGTCTGTGGAGGCGTCAACCCACTTACCATAGTCATTTACGACTTCTTTAGCTATAGAGCACTTGAAACTGTGGCTTTTACCATCCATGAGGGTTTCGCTCTTAATGTCTTTAATATTTTTAGTATCACCTTCATCGGTATCGCACTTACCAAGCTTGGCGTTAAGGTACTTATTTTCATCAATTTCTAGCCAATCTGTGGAGGAAGAACTTGCGGGGATTCCTTCTGCGTCACCATTACCAAGACATCCATAGTATGCGTCACCGACTATAGCGACATCTTTTTCTTTCATTCGATTTCTTGTGCAAATTCCAAGCGTTGCGTTTTCATCCAAATCGCTTGCTTTAACCCAAGAGTATCCGCTGGAAGAAACTCCAGAAATGTAGTTACACTTGTATTTTTTCCCTCCGTAAACTGCTACTTTGGTTTGATTTTTCATCTTATCTTCGTCGCATTCGCCATAGATATCCTCAAAGGTAGGTTCGTGCCAATCATTTCTCTTGGCACTAGCGACAAACGTCTTCGGAGTTTCGCCACTCTTTAACGTTACGTTGACTTCAAAGGCGATGCCGTCGGCGTAGCCACTAGCTTGCTTGTAATCACCATAATTACACAGGATATTAATCAATTTCTGTTTTTCATCACCTGTCGCTGAAGCAATTGCACTCTGCACGATTTCTACAGAAACAGGCACACAGTAGATGTTGACCCAATCGTTACAAGCGTAAATTATATTATCCTTATAACCATTCAAGAACAAGAGGGCGCTGTTTCTTGTGCTTTCGTTGGTGAAATTACCGTAGTACACCCATTCCTTGGCCCCGCTAGCAGTATTGTTTCTCGCATAGGTAGAACCGTGGTAGTTACACTTTTCGTTGAAGGTCGATTCGCCGAGGTCTTCGTCTTCAAGCTTCTGCACTGTAGCCTTGACGCGGTCACCCACGCAATATTCATCAACAGTCGTTTCACGCCATTCATGGGTATGGTTACCGTCGTTGTCTGTATATTCAGAATTTTCTTCACAAACATATTCATAACCGGATCCAGTAACCACTTTTTTATCGACATAGCCATAATGGCAAGCCTTTTCATTATACACGTCTTGCCAATCAGCAGCGATCCATTCGTATTTTTTATCGTTATCAAGGTAATCGCACTTATAATATGCGGTACCAACTTCTGCCTTGACTTCGCCCTTTTCCATCGTAGTTTTTGAACATATTCCAAATTTCTCATCATGATAATCTTTCTTTCTCCATTTGGAGCCATCACATACAAGGGTTATTTTGCTCGTTGTCGTGGCTAGTTCCGCATTTTTGTAGTCGAACAGTTTTTCTTTGCCTTCGTTTACTGTAGCGCTGCATTCACCGAGGTAAAGCTTAAAAGACGGATCATTTGCAAGTTCTTCTGGAGTCTTGCCACTTGCAGCGCTAGAAGAGGATGCAACAGAGCTCGAAGAGCTCGGAATACCAGGCACAAGATCATCGCAAGTAGAAGAAGCTGATAGATTACATTCGCACTCATACTCTTGAATTTCCCTGTCAATGAACGCCGATCCCTTATCTCCTTTATTACGGCCCAAGCATACATTTTCAGGATCTTTCCAGTAGCATTTTCCATTGTCGCATACACAAACGGCATTATCATCAAGACCTTCAAAGCTATAGAAGAAGGTCGAATTAACAGCGTCAGCATCGCAAACTTTTTCCACCGTTGCAGCGCCTGCAGCCCAAAGTGTTACAGGATACCAAACTTGATCGTTTTCGATATATTCAAAGTAATGGAAATATCCCCCTTTGACATCAGACTTATATACCTTGCTGCTATAGCCAGACGGATCATTGAAAACCGTTGCGTCTTCGACTTTAAGCTTATAGGCTTCCACAAATCCATTCTGCAAAATCTTGTAATAGACGGCATCCGAACCACTCCAGACATTCGTTTCAGCAGTGTTGTCGCCATGCTGCATTTGGTTCCACTTGAAGAAGTTCGCGTCGATAAGCAAAGCGAGGTAATCAACAAAGAACATGCTGTGTTCCTTGCCTGCGTAAGTCGTATTGACGGCGGTGTTAAAGTTGCCGTTTTCGGCAAAGACATTGCGGAAAGCGTTATAGACCGAGTTAAAACCCGGAGTCTTGTCCTTTTGGTCAATGAGGGCCATTACCCACACGATGCTGTTGAAGTATTCGGCCAAGCCAACCTCATTCGGAACAAAGTGTTCGAAAGCAGGATAATCATCGACCCCCTCATGTTCCAAGTAAAGGGCATCGGCGAGTTCCTGGTTGGCCTTCTTATTTGCAGTTGCAAAGTCCGTTTTTCCGAGGCCTTCATCGACCAAGTTCTTTACACGGGCAGCCTTGTAGTCGGTCAAGAAGTCGATAACAATCGTATCAGAAGTTTCAGAAAAGTCTGCATAAGCATTGTAAATGATATTCGTGAAACGTTTGCCTTTTGCAGCTTTAGACTGTTTCAAAATGAGGTTCGTACGGAGTTGAACAATCGATGACGTTAGATTCGTTATGTCAAGGTCACCTTCAAGGCGGGCAATCTTGTATTCCACCGTTTTTTTGTTCGATTCTTCAATCGTCACAAAAGACTTATCATCAGAAGCAAACAAGTCCTTCAAAAACATCTTGCCAGTCGCATTGAGATTTTCATCAAGTTCCATCACGGTAAGTTCTGCATTTTCACCGCTCTTGAAGTTTTTCCAGAGTTCTTCGAAAGTTTCTTGGGAGTTTGTTTCCTTAGTGGTCCGCACCGGGAAACGCACAACAACGTGCTTCTTATAGACATTAGCAAGATTCTTATTTTCTTCAGTAAATGGAATTTTCATTTCGGTCTGAGCATCGCCACACCGGATAGTCACCTTGATAACAGCTTCCTCATAATTGCGAGTCGTATCAACAACTTGGCACCCCTTGTCTTCAATTTGCTCTTGAATGGCATCCATGTCGGCATCCTTGCCATTATTGACCACGCCAATGGTTTCCCCATCGCAGACAATGGCGATTCCATCCCCATCCACTAAATCTTCAGAGTGGCACTTATGATTCTTGTTTTGCATAGCCACCCATTCATTATCCGTACACACGTACATCGTGGCTTCTTTTTTCACAAAAACCATAACGCCATTCGTTTCCTCGGTACATTTGTCAGTCAAAGCATCAATCGTGGAAAATGTATTAACTGCTTCATCGGAAAAGAGGAAATCTTCAGCACAGCCAAAGAGGCAAAGAACCATCATGATAGAAAAAACGCATATTTTTGCATTCTGGAATTTCATATCAAACATCCTTCGTTATTTTAAATTGATGCGAAATATAGTTTTTTTTTGAAAATGTTTTCTTTTTTTTTACTTTTTTAATTCAAAAAAAAATAGCCCCATGGACTATTTTCGTTTAATATTGCCTCTAACGCTTTTGGGCTATGCAAGTATTAGTTATTTCCCGTTATACCGTTCCATGCACTTTTCGATGCCAAATTTAAAGTAGCATTCCATCAATGCCGGGACTTTTGCAATAGCCTCGTCAAACTTCGGGCGGTCTTCGGGAGAAAATTTGGCGAGCACCCAGTTGCTCAAGTCAAATTTCGGAGGGCATTTTCCAACGCCAAAGCGGATTCGCGGGAATTTGTCGCCCACATGCTCAATAATATTACGGAGTCCGTTCTGCCCGCCATGGCTACCGTTTGCACGGCAACGGATGCGGCCTACATCCAAATTGATGTCATCGCTAAAGACAAGCAGATGATCGACCTTGACTTTGTACCATGTCATGAGCGCCTGCACCGCCTCGCCAGAGAGGTTCATGTAAGTCTGCGGTTTCACAAGCAGGCATTCTTCGCCAGCAATGTTCACCTTCATGGTCAATGCCTTGTGTTCGCTTTTCCAGTCCTTGCTTGAATCCGCAAGCTTTTCAACCGCCATGAAACCAGCGTTATGATGAGTGTTAGAGTACTGCGTACCCGGATTTCCAAGACCGACAATAAGATACATAATTCTATTTAGTCCAAAGAACTTGCGGCCAGTCGTTGCCTTCTTCGCCAAGCATGAACAACGGCTTTGCATTCTTGTCCAGCACAATCGTACGCGGGAGGCTTATTTCTTCGCCTTCCTTGACGAGCCCGAAGCCTTCCGTCAAACGTTTGAACGGGTCGCTCACGACAGTAAATTTGGAGACGTTAGTCTTCTTCACCCAGCTTTTGACAAGTTCTTCGTCGCGTTCGCCAATGTTCACCAGCACGACCGAGACCTTGTTTTTCTGGAGTTCCGCGTAATTATCGACAAGGCGTTTGATGCCCGCCCTGCAGGGGATGCACCATGTCGCAAAATAGACAAGCGCGGTGCGTTCGTTCTTCATCGAAATTTTAGACAAATGCGTACGCGTAAACGGAAGCATGTTATCCGAAACTTCGCGGATAGCAAACCACGGGAGCGAATCAGAAATTGACGAAGGCAACTTCATCTCGACCGATTTACCTTGAGACGCCGCCTGCGCCGTAGAAGAGACGCAAAGCGACAAAGCTAGAGCACCGCCCAATACACCAAGTAGAAAGCGCATCATTCGAGTCTCCATTTATCCAATTCTTGAGTCCATTCGTTAAACCAATCACCATTGGAAATATTCGTATTCAAGCGTTCCCTCGCTTCGTTCACATCGTAGCGGCCATTGCCCTTGACCTTGGCATGGACGCTAAAGTAAGGTTCGCCTTCGCAATTCGAGCCGCTCAAATTCAAGTCCGCCGTACAAGACACGCCAAGGCTACCTTCGGCACAATTTGTCGAAGTGACATCCAGCTTCAGCAAAAGGCCGTTAGAGCAAGCAGCGGCACGCACTGGATATTTTGCAGAAATTCGTTCAAACACGGCACGACGCTGCGGTAGCACAGACGCATCGTTCTCATCCATCTGGTAATAGAAGGCGTACTGCGAACGGAAGTCGTTGTACTTTTGCTGCTCAGTTTCAAAAGATTCTTTAACCCTGTTTTCTTGATTGAAGCCCAGCCCATCAAGAACGCTCACAATTGAAAGCGTCTGCACGTACATGTCGCGGGCAGCCACGAACGCATTGTTCCTGATAATCGGATGTTTCTGTTCTTCAAAAATTTTAAGAGCAAGCGTCACAGAATCTTGCAAGAGGTTCGCTTCACGAATAAAGGGTTTCGCCGCATCGGAACGTTGCATGCAAGCTACAACACCAAACTTACCGGTCTGCGTCAACGTGATAATAGGCTTTGCATCCTGAGCATTCTGCAATGTCGTAATCACCTGTGTTTTTGATTCGAACGAGGACCGGAGCGTTTCGTTCCCGGCAACATCGACATTGGAATGACGCGTTTCTTCGGTCTTGGCAACGACTACAGACTGAATTTGTGCCGCGATTTCCTTTTGAGCTATCGTGAGTGCAGAACTCGCATTGTCCGCAATCCCCTGACCGCGCAAGTCATCCGCATTCGGGCACGCATGGGAATGCAACATTTCTATTAAAGGTACGCCAGATTCAACGACAGCTTGTGGCTGAGGCGCATTTTGCCCATTCGATTTCTGGGAAGTTGCGCCACCATCCATTTCGCTATAAGCCTGTTCGGCCCTCGCACGGACTTCGTCGGCGTTACTTTTCTTTACAGCAGGTTCGCTGCCGGCACACCCTATAAGAGAAATAAGGCATCCACAATACAAAAGCTTTAAAGTCTTCATAGATGTAAATATAGAATTTTTGTTTACAATAGAACAATAGCAAAAGTATAGTAAACGTAATAAGATTTATCTCAATTGGAATAACTGATGCCGGCACTTCGACAGGCTCAGTGATCTTAGTCCGGCATGACAAACTTCAATGTCGTTTAGAAAAAACAGACAACGACAAAATCCAGGGCAAAACGCCCCGGAGTTCAGGCAAACACCATTTACGCAACGAAGCTACTTTTCCACTTGCTCCGCATTAAGTTCCTGGTACGCCTGCGCAGCGTTGGCACGGATTTCGTCAACGTTTACAGGCTCCTCCTTGGGAGCTGGTTCAGAACTAGCACACCCTAGAAGGGCGAGAAAACAAAGGCAATATAAAAGTTTAGACATTTTCATAGTCCCAATATATAATTTTTAACAGTTGCAAACCAAAACTTGGCTAAAATTCTAACAGCACGAAATCAATAAGCACCGCAAGTTGCAGGGACATCTAGCACAAATTCCAAGACGGCCCCCGGACCACACGACCCCGAAGGCAAATGCTCCGAAACGTAATCACGTCCTCTAAGAGCTACGCCATTAACCGTTCCGTCAAGATCACCCGAAGGAGAATCCTGTCGGTCCACTTGGCAAAATACAGCGCAAGCAGAACCAAAAGAATTAAACTCCAAAGTCACATGCGAAACTCCCGCAGGCAACTTAACAGTACCAGAACCACCCGGTTCTGCAATAGTAAATTCCGGGCCGTCTGTAACCTTCACCGCAGAGCATGCGACTTCGACCTTTGTATTTTCTTCGTTTTGAACAATCAGAGTTGGCGAATATCCGGAATGCGGAGCGTCAAAAGCTTTAGAGAACGTATCCGTACCGGATTTTCCCTCCCACTCGTATGTCAACTTGCCACCCTCTGTCGTACAATTAGACACCATCCATTCGACAGAAGGCGTTTTCTTATAATCCACCGAAAGAGCGTCGGCATCGCAACTACAACCTGTAATCGAAGCTCCGTTAATATGAACCGGGGTGCACGGAATTGAATACGAGATGCCGTCAATATCCATTTCAAACGTAGCTCCAAAGTCACCCGAAGCTGCATAAGTAATCGTTTGTACAAGATCGTTCACGTTCCCATCCACTGTAGGAGCAGAGCCGCCTTCAAACGTCCATTTGAACGAACCTTTAAGCAAATCTGTTACAGTAATCACTTCGCCACGCGTAAATTTCCACGTCACCTTTTCACCCATTTCGGCCACAGCGTTAGTCGGAGCGCAAGTTCCAATAAGACTTAAATCAAATGCAGAGCTAGTTGCTTTTACCGAAGACGATGAAAGCGCTTTCACTGAACTTGACGAAACTTTTTTCGCAGAACTCGATATAGCATTCGACGAAGACAACTTCGCAACGCTAGAGCTGGACTTCGCTACAGAGGAGCTACTCTTTGCAGTTGCAGACGAACTCGTTTTGGACGATGTTGAAGACTTTTTCGAAGCCGCGCTGCTGGAGCTTACGGACTTGCCTTTTGCACTCGAAGAGGATACCTTTTTGCCGGAAGCGCTAGATTTCACCGTACTGGAACTAGACTTAGTCTTACTCGCACTTGATTTTTTCACAGACGAACTAGAAGAATCTTCATCCTGAGAATCCTTTGATGCACTCGGATTCACATCATCGCTGCCACAAGAAGTCAACGTCATTAACATAGCCAATGACAATAAGCCAAAAAATTTGGGAAAAACACGAGTATTCTGCATTACGGCCCTACCTGCTCCGCATTCAGTTCTTCGTAAGCCTGAGCAACGTTTGCACGGACTTCATCGGCGTTGTTCTCCTGTTGCACAACAGGTTCGCTACCAGCACACCCTAAAAGAGCGAGGAAACAAAAGCAATATAAAAGCTTCAATATTTTCATAGCCAGAATATATATTTTTTAGCTGGGCAGCACCTTCTACAGTATTAAAAATCTACGGATAAACCAGACTACCGACGGAATATTAGACTTCACTACTTCGAGCTTTCGTTTGAACGGCGCTCACATTTTTCGTGATTATAGATAAACGGCTGAGCCAAAGCTTTAACAAAGAGGGCTGCGAGTTTTACATTTTTCGTCAAATAGCAATCTTCGTCCCCATTGCGGCACTTATCCCATTCGATCCCATCTTTTACTTTATCATAATTAAGATTTTCACCGAGACATCCATTTCCTAAGTCCATACATTTAGGTAAATTTGGAGACATGTTTAATACAGATTCAGGGACCCAAATTTTTTCTTCATTTTGAATTTTCGCAGTATCAGATAAAAGCTGGGCCATCGCTACAGAACTGTAGCACATCAAAAGAAATACAGCGATACGCAAAGCCTTAAACATCGCTTTAAATATAAACAAAATCCTATATACAAGAACGCCCCGCAAGCATAAATCCGTATAGAATTTATTATTATTTCAACATAACTAAAAAGGAGATTCTATGAAAAAGTTTTTATCCATTTCGCTTATTTTCGCTGTACTAGTACTTTCAAGCTGCGCCGTCCTGATGGGAACAAGAATGCAGCCAATCGTTCTTGGACAAATGCTCATTTACTTCCGTGTATCAACTTCAAAAGCATTTATCGCCACCGAAATGCCCGAGAAACTCGAAATTGATACCCCATTCAACGTCAACTTCCCATTCAATTACAAAAACGCCGTTCATGACACCACAAAAGGAATAGCTTCCGTTACGTTAAATAACGAAGATTTAGAGATGGGTTTCATACTCGCTTCATACAGCAAAGCCGTACAAAACAATCCTGAAGTTTTTCAGAACGATATAAGCGATTCACTAAAGACAACCAGAATTTTCACCGCCTACGATGAATTTTTCAAAGATTGTACAGATGAAAACCTAGTCGATACCGACTATAATTCCGAAAAGAAGTACACACACAGATGCTACAAAGTAACACATGGCGATGGGACACCGGAAGATATCTGCCTCGCATCTAGACTCACTCAAAAAGGGAACATCCTTCTCGTCGTCATGCGCAGCTTTGCCAATGATGCTAAAGTCAAGGAAAAACTTCTCGATGCCATCAACAGCGTTGAATTCAAAGAATAGATAAGCCTCAAATTAAAGCCCGATTTTTTACATACAAGAACACCCCGCCGGTTTTCCGACGGGATGTTTTTGTTAGACTCGGGTCTGGATCCTTCGACTTCGCCTGGATTCTATCGCTTCGCTCCAGAATGACAGGCTCCGCTCAGGATGACAATTCGGGTTTAGATCAAGCCTTCGAAGAAGTTGTTGCCCTTGTCGTCAACCAAGATGAAGGCGGGGAAGTCCTTAATCGTGATCTTGCGGATGGCTTCCATGCCGAGTTCCGGGAAGGCCACGATGTCGTTGGACAGAATGTTCTGTTCAGCGAGGATGGCTGCCGGACCGCCGATAGAGCCGAGGAAGAATCCACCGTACTTCTTGCAGGCGTCGGTCACGTCCTGGCTGCGGTTGCCCTTCGCGACCATGATCATCGAAGCACCCTTGCTCTGGAAGCGCATCACGTACGGGTCCATGCGGTTAGCCGTCGTCGGGCCGAAGCTACCTGTCGGCATGCCTGCCGGAGTCTTAGCCGGGCCGGCGTAGTAAATCGGGTGGTCAGAAACAACCTTGAGCACGGTCTTTTCTTCGTCCGTGAGTTCTTCGCCACGTTCCTGCTTGTCGAAGATTTCAGCAATCTTGGCATGTGCCATGTCGCGGGCCACAATCATCGTGCCCTTGAGGGAGAGGCGTGTTTTAACCGGATACTTGGTAAGGTCGGCGAGCACTTCCTTCATCGGACGGTCGAGGTCAATTTCAACTGCCGGAGCGAGGTTCACGGCATTGCCAGCCGGAATGTAGTTTTCCGGATGGTGTTCCATCTTTTCGAGCCAGAGACCGTTTTCGTCAATCTTTGCCTTGATGTTACGGTCAGCAGAGCAGGAGACACCGATAGAAACCGGGCAGCTTGCAGCGTGACGCGGAGCGCGGATCACGCGGACGTCGTGCACGAGGTACTTGCCGCCGAACTGGGCGCCAATGCCCGTCTTCTGGCAGATGTGCAAAACCTTTTCTTCCATTTCGAGGTCGCGGAAAATACGGCCGCCTTCGGAACCGCTGGTCGGAATATCGTCGAGGTAGCCGCAGCTAGCGAGCTTCACCATGTGCGTGTTCATTTCGGCAGAGGTACCGCCAATCACGATAGCGAGGTGGTACGGAGGGCAAGCGGCAGTACCGAGGGTTTTAACCTTTTCGGCGAGGAACTTTTCCAAGGACTTCGGGTTGAGGAGCGCCTTGGTCATCGGCCAGTAGTAAGTCTTGTTGGCAGAGCCACCGCCCTTGGCGACGAACAAGAATTTCATTTCGGCCCCTTCTTCGGCGTGGATGTCGATCTGGGCCGGGAGGTTGCAACCCGTGTTCTTTTCTTCGTACATCGTGAGCGGTGCAATCTGGCTGTAGCGGAGATTCTTCGTCGTGTAGGCGTTGTAGATACCTTCAGAAATGGCTTCGGCATCGTCGAAACCCGTCCAGACCTGCTGGCCCTTGTGGGCAACGCAGATAGCCGTGCCGGTGTCCTGGCAGAACGGGAGGATGCCCTTCGCGGCGACACAGGCGTTCTTGAGCATGGTGAGAGCGACAAACTTGTCGTTGTCCGAAGCTTCCGGATCCTGCAAAATCTTGGCGACCTTGGCGGTATGTGCCGGGCGCAGGCAGAATTCTACTTCTTCGAAAGCGGCCTGGGCTATCTTCGTGAGCGCCTCGGGGGCGACCTTGAGAATCTTCTTGCCTTCGAATTCGGCGACGGAAACGCCTTCCTTGCCGAGGTTCACGTATTCGGTAGTATCTTCACCGTGCTGGACGGTAGCTTCGTATTTGAATGCCATAGTTTCCTTGTTTTAGACGAGAGACGTGGTTCGGCAGGCTCACCAACCTTAACGAAAGACGAGAGTGTTTGCTCATGCCAAGCATAACTATCCATTCTTATATCTTTCGTCTGTAGGGCCGAAGGTCCGTTCTTTCGTCTAATCCTGTGGTTAGTGGTTAGTGATTAGTGGTTAGGCAACAGGAGTTTGGCTTTAGGTTCATAAACACGCGGCTTTGCCGCCTAACTCACCTACGACCTACAACCTACTACCTAAGACCTCGTTTCGTTACTTCGAATATAAAGATAAATCTTTCACTTGCTATCTGTAGGGCCGAAGGCCCGTTCTTTCGTGTAATCTTGTGATTAGTAAACAGTGGTTAGTGGTTGGTGGTTAGAAGCATGTGCCTCTGGCTGTCATCCCCAACATGTTCGGGGATCTCCTTTTTCTTTAACAAAGGCATGCGCACCCTCCAAAATGACGAAGCCAACCTCCTACCGCCTACTAAGTTCCACTTATCCCGCAAATTCGACAACCCTGCCCCTTTTTTTCACAAGTTTTTCGTTCTTTTTTACTTTCAATATGACCAAAATCACACAAGAAGTGTTATTTTTGATATCGAAACAAAAACTTCATAAGAGGATTGAATAATGAAAAAGATTTTGCTCGCCACGATGATTTCGGCAGCACTGGTTTTTGCAGCTCCGGCAGCAAAGAAGGTCACGAAAACAGCGACTACGGCTAAAAAAGCCACAACAACCAAGGTTGAAGAAGCTCCGGCAGCCGCCGCACAGGCAGCACAGCCCGCAGCAGAAGCTGTTCAGGCCGCTCCAGCTGCTGAAGTCGCTCCGGCACCCGCAGCTGAAGCCGCTCAAGCAGCACCTGCTGCAGAAGCCGCTCCGGCAGCTCAAGCAGTAGCACCGGCACCCGCCGAAACAGCACCAGCAGCAGCCCCTGCCGAAGCACAGGCTCCCGCAGCAGTAGCCGCCCCGGCTGAAGCTCAACCCGCTGCAGAAGCAGCTGCACCGGCTGAAGCCGCTCAAGCTCCGGTTACAGACTCCACGCAAGCCGCCGCCCCGGCTGCTGAAGCAGCACCAGCCGCAGAAGCCACCGAAGTTCTCGAAGCAAAGACTGAAGAAGCTCCGGTAGATAGCGCCGCTCTTGCCAAGGCCGAAGAAGAAAAGAAGGCCGCCGAAGCAGAAGCTCAGGCAAAGGCCGAAGAACAGAAGAAAGTCGAAGACGAAACTAGCGGTACAGCCAAGTCCTCTATCATGGACAATCCGTGGGAATTCATCGCAGTTTCCGCAGCATTCATTGCCTCCGTTCTCGTCATCATCTTTACTGGAGACGACTAATAAGCGCTTTTTCAAGAACGCTTTATTGTGAATTTAAAGACCGTCCATGTGACGGTCTTTTTTTATGCAAAAATTTTGCAAAAACGGAGTACGTTTTGAGAACAGAAAAAAATTTATTCTAATAAATTTTCCTCCTAATAATTTATATTCATTTTTATAGAATACAAATAAATACCGTTGCGGTGGCAAAACTCGTTTTTGCCCGTTTATATGAGTTAGGGAGGAAAAATGCTTTTCAAAAAGTATCTATTGCTACTTAGCACCGTCATAAGTTTTGCAATAGCACAACAAGAACAACCGACTCCTTACGACCTGATTAGGCCAACATTCCCGCTAACATGGGACACAACCGTTTTTGATCATTACGACGCATCCGTCACCAAAAAAAAGAACACAGTCCCCAAAATCAGGACAACTCCTTTTTATGCGCCAAACGCCTATATTGTAGATACGCTAAATCAGGCTTATCTCGACGCCATCAATTATCACATATCGCCAATCCGCGTAAACCAGGCGGGCTATCTCGAAAGCGACAAGGAACGTCAATTCTACTACATTGGAACAGCCTCTAGCTTTGAAATAGTCGATGTCAACGGCAAGTCCTTTAGCCCAGCCATTACAGGCACATTAAAGTCTTCTGGACATACCACCTCCTCGGACTGGACCATTGTTGCAGGCACAAATGCCGCCACAAATGACCAGATGCGCTATAGAGTGGATGTTACCGGCCAATCCGGCACCATCATGATAGGCAACATTCCGCAAGGAGTTCCCACAGAAACCCGCCTCCGCATCAAGGTCGGCAAAGAAATTTCAAGCACATTCATCATTTCCGACCAGGTGTACACCATGGTCAAGGACGCGACTATCAAGTTCTACGGAATCAACCGCAGCGGTTACGGAGATTCCTGGTTCCACAAGGCAAGCCACACTAAAGATGGCGCCGGTGCAGTAACGGTCAGCGACAAAACCGAAGTTCGAAACCATTACGATGCATCAATGGCAGGGACACTCGAAGGTGGCTACTATGACTGTGGCGACCATCTGAAAGAATCCCAAACCCAGATGTACGCCTTCATGGTAGCAGCGGTCATGGCGGCCACAAACCCGGATGTAGATGTTGACCATTACAAATTCAACCACGGAGCGGGCGGAATCGACGGCGTCCCGGACATGCTCCGCGAAGCCAAGCATGGAGCCGATTTCGTACTCCGTTCTTTCGTAAGAGCAAAAGGCGTTATCGATGACATGGCACTTTCCATTGGAGCTAAAGGTTCTGATCACAGTTGGTGGGGACGCCCCGAAAACCAAGATGATCTTCCAGTAGATGGTTCTCCATCAGCAACAGACCGTGGCGGCCCAAGTTCAAGAATGGTCCGCTTAGGCGAAATCGGCTCGAATATTGGCGGAGAAACTGCCGCGGGCCTTGCCATTCTTGGCAAGATGTTCAAGGATTATCCCGAATACGAAGCATTTGCAGACAGTTGCCTGATGGTTGCAGAAAAAATGTACAGCCTGGCCAAAGCCATCGCTCAAGGCAAAAGCACCTATGACGGAGACAAGCAAATCAAGAACAACACATCTGCAGCAAGCTGGTCCAGTCAAGCCTATAACGGCAACAATGAATTCTACGACGACTTGGCACTCGCTTCTGTAGCCCTTCTCTACGCCACCGGAGACAAGCAATACGCCGATGATATGATCCGTACCAGGAAATTAGTGCCTGCAGGAGTAAAAATTGGCGATAAAGGGCAAACGGCTCCAACTCAGGAATATATGGAAAACTGTGCCGGTTGCTTTGAAGGCGGCTGGTTCGTCACAAACGACAAGGGGTTCTTGAAAAACGTAAAGTCAACAAGCTGGGCAAACAGCTACACATTCGCCCTTTACGCTTTGTACAAGCTCATCCTCGCCGACAAGAACAAAGCGATTACGCAATACGGCCTGACCGAAGATGAATGGCTGAACGCCGTTGAAGACTGCGTAGCTAACCTGATTTACAACGTTTCCGATATGTCGGAAGGTACCGGAGCCTCCATCGAACTACCCATGGGCAGCATCATCTGGAAACAGAATAAAGTGACATACGACGCCGATTGGTACAACATGGCCTCGCCATCTGGGGATTGGATTTACAACCGCTACCAAGCAGGCAACATCTTTGATGTCATGGCGTACGTCGATGTCGCCAAAAGCATAGAAGCTCAAGGCATTACGCTCCCGCACATGGGCACCCCCAACTGGAAAACCGACGAAATGCAACAGCTCGCCATCAACCAGATGAACTACATGCTCGGTGTGAATCCGTGGGACATTTCGTTTATCTACGGTGTTGGAGACAAGAACGATGCCCACCCGCACCACCGCGCTTCAAACCCGGAAGGAACAAATGTGCCAGGCAGTCCTTACCCGTATAAAGTCCCCACAGGCGCCTTCCTTGGAGGCATCAAACCCGGTGGAGCCAACTCTTTTGTACCCAAGACGATGAGCTGGGAAGATTACGAAAAATCCGAAGTCTGCATTGACGCCTCGGCAACGTTCTTAGGCGCAGTCAGCCTTGTCGCCCACAAATTCGACATGACCCAGGCGCCAGACATAAGCGTGGAAATCCGCCACAAAAGCGCAGACTCCGCCATCGTGACTGTAAACCTCACCATGCGCGGCACAGCAGTCATTCACTACGGCACCGCAGAAGGTGAATACACGCTTACCGCAACAGATAATCTCAAAGGAGTCCAGCACGATATCGTCCTCCACAACTTGACTCCAGGTACCACCTATTACTTCTACGTTACGGGAGCAAACGCCTACAAGCCAGAAAACCAAAAGACCAAGTTCCTGGTCGATAGCACACAAACGCCATATTCTTTCACAACTCTAAGCACCGTCGAAAGCGCGGAAATTACAAACGTTACCGTCTGTAATGTTTCTGCCGACAGTGCCGAAATCATGTGGTACACTCCCAACGGCGAATACGAATCAAGAATTTACTGGGACACCCAACCACACTCCACAGCAGCCGAGTACGCCTACAATTCCGGAGTCGGAAACGCCGATTTGTCCGGCATTCCGACCCAGTTCCATTACGTAAAGATTGGAGGGCTCAAGGAAAAGACGACTTATTACTTCATGGTCGAAAGCAACGGCACATTTGCCAACGTTGACGAAGACAGCAAGCCGCTAAAATTCACGACTCCCGTCACGTGGTACGACTTTAGCGTAAAAACTTACCAATATCCTTGGCAAGTCAATATGGCCATGGTCAACATCAACATTTTCAACAATGAATCAAGAGCATTTGATAGCTTAACCATCCGTCTCTACATGCGTGGTACCGACGAAATCGAGAACGATATCGGCATGGGCACAGACATTTGCAACGACTACGACGAAGCTGGTTTCAGCGGCTCATGCCCTGAAGAAACCATCGAGGAACTCGCAAGACTCCTGCGCGATGCCCATCCTGTCAAAATCGAAGACACCTACGATGATGCTACGGGAACCTGGCAATGGTACTTCCCGCTAAACCTCGGTTCGACCGTCATCAAGAGCTCTAGCCGCCTGCGCTTTGACGTGAGATTCGATCACCGCAGTCCGTACCCTCCGTACAAGGACTTGATGAACGAAGCTCCGAATAAAAAACTTTATTGCTACTCCGGCAACAAATGGTACGCCCCGTCCAACGAAACTCCGGGCGCCCCCACCTTGAACGAAAATCCGGGAGACTGGAGCTGGATGCCGCACTCACGCGCAAACGGCGAAGAATTAGATTACCCCGGCATGCCGTGTATTGAAAAAGACGAAGGAGACAAAGACTTTAATGCGGCTCCGGTGAATCCGTATGTATCCGTCTATCGCAAGGATGAATTTATCTGGGGTTACAGTCCTTCCAAGAAGGAAATGCAAACCAAGAGGGCCAATTACAAAATCAGCTTGACGCTAGATAAGCCGTTCAACGTTTCTAATGGCTCCCATGTCGATATTGACCAAACTAGCAGCACCGTCCACGTCACTGGCAAGGCACACGTGAGCGAAGGTGGATACATTACAAAAATTTGGGCAAACGGAGTCAAGGTCAGCGGCATGGCTTTCGTTGACCCGCAAAGCCTTGACAAGTGGATTTTAGACGAATCTGGAACAAAGATTATCGCAAAGTACGACATTCCAACCGATATGTGGGAGCTCGACATTCCCGTCAAGATGGGAATCGGTTCAAATAAAGTAGATGTAACGATATTTGCAGGCCCAGATCCCACGTGTGATGTCTGCATAGAAAATGGCGGTTGCGCCTTCGAGAACAGAACCTACTACGTGAACTTTTCCAAGGGTGATGCGACCGCATCCCAGCTTGTCATCAAGGATGCGAAAGGAAAACCCATCGTAAGTCCCGCCAATCCAGACGGCACGATATTCTTCATTGACTTGATGGACAAGGATAAAGTAAAGAGCAATACAAAGACTATCGATATCGAAATCATCAACAACAAGAAAAACGACAAACTCGTTGTAACCTTGAAAGCAGACGAATCAAACCCCGGACACTTTGTCGGAGGTCCAATTACCGCCGTCAACCACTCCAAGGAAACGAGAAACCAGACTTCCGAAATATCGTTCTTCGCAGGCGACACCATCCAAATTGTCTATACCGACCCGGATGACGAAGACGATGTTTCTAAATCGACGTTCTATGCAGAATCCAAGACGCCATCGCCACAAACTGTACTTGCCGAAGACACCAACTGCGACAACAAAGCCGACCAACTGAGAATCATCTTTTCGAACAAGTTTAGCGACGAAAGCACATTCGACAGCATCCAGTTCTATATCGAAGGTATGACCGATTCCGTCAAAGTTCCGCTTGAAGCCTCCGCATACGCCAACAAGAACGAAGTCATCATCCCGATTGACTCAAGCCTTGTCCCGACAAACGCAAGCCCATCCGGAAAGATTACGACTTACGTCTCCGACCAAGGCTCTGTAAACCAGGAAACTGCAAAAGTTGATGATGGTATCCACCCGACGCTCGAAAGTGTCTCGATTCTCGAAAAGACCGATGACAATAGCAGTCTCGATACCGTGATGATAGCCTTCTCGGAGCCCGTCATCCTTTCATCCGAAAGCGAATGGCCTCTTTCTATCCTAGGTGCGACAGGCGTACCGACTGTCGTCGGGAAGGGAACAACGACAAACAACGGAAAAAGTTGGACATTTGTCATCAGCGGTAACGACAACAATAAACTTGTTCCGATTGGCGCACAGGCAAGCATTAAAACCACCAGCGGTTTTACCGTTACCGACCAAAACTTCAATAAAATAGATGTCAGTTGCAAGCCATCTGTACCCGTAACGCTCATTTCGCGCCCTGTACCGATTTACCATGCCGATATGATAGACCTGCAAGGCGACGGCATTCCGGACAAGGTCTATATCATGTTCGAACGCAAGCTCAAGCCCAAGGACATATTCGACAGCATCACCGTAAACTGGGGTTCTCCAAGCATTACGCGTACATTCATGACCACAGCAGATACCACCGGTGGCAAAATCACACCCAAAGAAAGCTACTGGACCATCCGCGACTCAGTCTCGTCACCTTTCAAAGTCATGATAGATTCCATCCACTCGAAGGATTCTGTCAATACTTATAGCATTATCGAAATCAACATTCCAGAAAGCCTCGCCTACCCCTACGGTTCTACAAGCGGCGAAAAAGACGGAAACGGAACAATCACTCCGCTCAAGGGTACAGCAAACGGATTTTTCGAATCGACTTACACGCTGTACGACAAGTGCGCCCCAGTTATCGCAAGCGCACGCCTCATCAAGAACATCCTGACCGTAAACGTATCCGAGCCAGTCTCCATTATCGAACAGAATAATCGCTATATCCAACGCGAACGCGATGAATACATTCCCCCCGAAAAACCGCTGGGGTCCGGAAAATCGTACATCTTTACCTACAACGACAAAGACAACGTTTTCCACGCTGGCGACCGCATCCGTCTTGTTCCGCAAGAACTTGGAGGTGCTTACATGGACAAAAACGGCAATGTTCCTACAAAAATGAATCCCTACGTCCGCGTCACAGGCGACGACAACATCCGCTTTACAGTAACGCTCGCGGAACCCGTTGCCACCCCGAAGGTTACGGCTTACATGGGCCGCCCGGAAACCATTGCAAAAGAAGCCTTCTCCACAAGCGCTGTTTTCAACGGCAAAAACAACTTCATCAGCAAAGACGGTTCGTTCCTCGGTCAAGCGGATACGGCATCTTACTTCAGTTCAGGTCCAAACTTCAACGTCGAAATCACGATGCCATCTGCAAGTTTCACAACGCGCAAAGGCGTGTTCATGTACGACTACCGCTTGAAAATCGTCATGGACCTCTATGATAACCTCGGACAATACGTCAACACATACACGCTCGACATTCCAAAGGAAAAATTCCAGGCAGTGCGCAATTTCGTCGATAACGGGATTCTCAAACTCAACCTAGAATGGGCTGCCAAAGACAACGAAGCTCCCATCGCCAAGGAAGGCAACAAGATTGGAACCGGAGCTTACATTGCCAAGTTTGACTTCATGGCAGAATCCTTCTGTGCAGCGACGTTCGACGAAACGAGTAACGATTACAAGGCTAAATGCGACGAAATCGGCCATAAAGTCGAACGCTCGACAGACAACAAGACAAAGACCCTCGGCTTCAAGAGAAGGAAATAACAGGCAAACCGCACCGCATTGTAAACTTTTAAAAATATCATTCGTAAACAAAAGTTTTCCATCAGGCCTATATTTCCTGACATTGTAAATTTTTCACCATATATATAATACATGGCAAGAAATAATCACAATAATAGAGCATAATTTGAGAACAAAAAAAGCATTTATTCCAAAACATTTTTAAAGAAATAATCTATTTTAGCTTTTGAAAGTATAATTAGAGGGCAAGACATGTTTTGCCCGATTTTTACATATATAAAGGAGACACCGTGTCTATTAAGAAGTATCTGTTTGCATTGTGCGCCGCCGTCGGGTTAACGTCAGCACAGCAGGAACAACCGACTCCTTATGACTTGATTCGACCGACGTACCCACTCACTTGGGACTCTACCGTATTCAAACATTTTGATACCTCGGTCACCAAGAAGAAGAATATGCTGCCGAAAAATTTGACTCCGGCATCATACGCTCCGAACGCATTGATTCCCGATACTCTGAACCAGGCGTACTTGGACGCTATCAACTACCGCATGTCTCCTATTCGCGTGAACCAGGCGGGCTACCTTGAAAAAGACAAGGAACGTCAATTCTATTACGTCGGAAACGCATCGACCTTCGAAGTTGTCGATGTCAATGGCAAATCTTTAGACCCGGCAGTCACCGGCGCGTTCACGCCGACCAGCCACTCCATTTCTTCGAACTGGACGATTATCGCAGGTACCAACGCTGCCACAAACGACCAGAAACGTTATCAGGTCGATATCACGGGGCAGTCCGGCAAGGTCATGGTCGGTAACATTCCGCAAGGAGTCCCGACGGAAACACGTCTCCGTATCAAAGTGGGTAACGATATTTCCAGCACCTTCATCATCTCCGACAGGGTCTATTCCATGGTGAAGGACGCCGCCCTAAAGTTCTACGGCATCAACCGCAGCGGTTATGGCGATTCCTGGTTCCATCCGGCAAGCCACACCTTAGACGGTGCAGGCGGAATCGTTATCAACCCGGCAACAAGCGACGGTGCAAGAGGCAGCTACAATGCCTCGTTAGCAGGGACTCTGCAAGGCGGTTACTACGACTGCGGCGACCACCTGAAGGAATCCTTAACCCAAATGTACGCCTTCATGGTATCTGCGGTCATGGCAGCGACGAACCCGGACGCTGACGAAGACCACTACGCGTTCAACCAAGGCGAAACCGTCAATACCGATGGTGTTGACGACATGCTCCGTGAAGCAAAGCATGGCGCCGATTTCGTTCTCCGCTCCTTCATCCGCGCAAAGGGCGTTATTGACGACATGGCTCTTTCTGTGGGTACGTTCGGCACTGACCACGGTTGGTGGGGCCGCCCCGAAAACCAGGACAAGCTACCCGTTGACAATTCGGCCGCAGCAACAGACCGTGGCGGTCCGGCATCACGAGCCGTCCGTCTTGGTGAAGTTGGCTCTACAGTAGGTGGCGAAACGGCAGCCGGCCTTGCCATCCTCAGTAAAATGTACAAGGGCAAGGAGTTCGGAGGTAAATACGACGCTTTCGCCGATAGCTGCCTTATGGTGGCAAAGAAGATGTACGACTTTGCAAAGAACCTTATGCTCGGGAAAGGCTCCTACGACGGAGGCAAGACGTTCAAGAACCACAAGTCCTTCAAATTCGATAGTGAAGCTTACAACGGCAACAACGAAGCACAAGACGACCTTTCTCTTGCAGCAATCGCGCTCCACTACGCCACTTACGAAGATTCTCACGACATGAGCTATTTGAACGATGCCGTGGAAGACAAGACTATAGGTACTGATCAAGAATCCGATTACGGATTTTTCCGCGGCGGATGGATGGCCTACACCCGAGACGGCATGCGCAAGAGCAGCAAGAACACCAGCTGGGCAAACGGATACACTTACGCACTGTACGCCTTCTACAAATTATTGCTCAAGGATGACGAGACAGCTGCCAAATACGGCATTTCTAGCGAAAAGCGTCTGGATTATGCCGGAAAGGTCGCTTTGAACCTTGGCACAAACTTGACCTACCTCAGCGGCAACGGCACAGAGTCTATTACAGTCCCCACATTGAACAAATGGAACCCGAATACAACCGTTTCCTTCGGCAACCTCTGGTACAACATGCAAACGGACCAGGACTGGATTTACAACCGCTATCAAGCCGGCAACATTTTCGAAATGCTCGCCTATGCAGATGTCACCAAGGATCTTGAAAACGTCGATTTGCCCAACGGCGTAGGCGTTCTCTCCTGGAATTCTGAAAAAGTCAAGCAAATGGCCATCAACCAGCTCAACTACATGCTGGGCGTGAACCCGTGGGACGTTTCGTTCATCTTGGGCGTGGGAGACAAGAACGACGCCCACCCGCACCACCGTGCCGCAAACCCCGAAGGCAAAAACATGCCGGGCGCGAACTACAAGTACAGACCGCCGACCGGAGCACTCTTTGGCGGCGTGACCCCGGGCCTCACCAACTCTTGGATTCCCGACAATAAGAGCTGGGAAGACTATCATAAGTCAGAAACCTGTATTGACGCTGCGGCAATCTTGGTCAGCGCAAGCATGATCGCGTCCCAGAAAGTCGATAAGACGCTCGCCCCGGACGTCAGCGTAGAAATCCGCCATGTGAGCATGGACTCTGCTATCGTGATGGTCAAGCTCACGCAGCGTGGCACAGCCACCATCTCCTACGGCACGACCGAAGGCCAGTACACCTCGAAAGCAGCAAGCACCGAAGCTGGTGTTCAGCACGAAATCATACTCCGCGACCTGAAGCCGGGCACAACCTATTACTTCTACGCCACTGGCGCAAACGCCTACAAGCCAGAAAATACCAAGGACAAGTACCTTGTTGACAGCACGATGACTCCGTTCACGTTCACGACACTCAGCATCGTCGAAAACGCAAACATCGCAAACGTCACCGTCTGTAATGTCAGTGCCGACAGCGCAGAAATCATGTGGTACACCCCGAACGGCGAATACGAGTCCAAGATTTATTGGGACACCAAACCGCACTCCAACGCCGCAGAATTTGCATACAACAGCGGTAGCGGCAACGCCGATGTTTCCGGCATCCCGACGCAATTCCACTATGTAAAGATTGGCGGACTTAAGGAACAAACTACTTATTACTTCATGGTCGAAAGCAACGGAGCTCAATCCACGGTTGATGACAACGGCAACTTGCTCAAGTTCACAACTCCAGTCACGTGGTACGACTTTAGCGTGCGCGCCTACCAGTATGAATTTGGCGGAACGGAATTTTTGAACCTCAACATCTACAACAACGAAGCACGTGCATTCGACAGCCTTACGCTTCGTATGTACTTCAGCGCATTGCCCGAAGAAGTGGAAAAGTGCGCCACGTTGATAGACTCCGATATTTGCCAAGCTTACGACGAAGCAGGCTTCAACAAGCCCTGCGAAAACGACCGCGAGCTCCGCGACTTGATGCGTTCCGCATTGCCGGTCCGTCTGGACGACACCTACGATCCGGCTACGGGCAAGTATTCTTACTACTTCCCAGTGCCGCTGGGTTCTTCAATCATCAAGTCCCAGTCCCGTTTGCGTGTTGACTTGACTTATTCGTCGGGCCTTTCTAACGACGGCTACAAGACATGCGAAACTCTTCGCCAGCCAGCTAAAAAGCACATGGACAAGACTACGGGAGACTGGTCCTGGGCTCCGCACAAATTCCTAGTCGATGGCGCAGACTATGACGGTATGCCCGCAGAAGACAAGGACTACGGGGACCTTGACAACGAAGTCCCGGTAAACCCCTTCATTGTCGTTTATCGTAAAAACGAATTTATTTGGGGATTCAGCCCCTCCAAGAGCGAAATGGAAACCAAGAGAGCGAACTACCAGATGGACGTGACCTTTGATCCTCCGTTCCATGTTTCCAACGGTTCCCATATCGACATTGACCAACCGAACAGCACCGTCCACGTGACCGGCAAGGCCCATATTACCGAAGGCGGCTACATCACGAAGGTCTGGGCCAACGGTGTAAAGATTAGCGGCATGGTATTCTCCGAAGGCAATGACAAATGGATTTTGGACGAATCCGGCACCCATATTATCGCCAAGTACGATATTCCGTCGGACATGTGGGATCTCGATATTCCGGTCAAGATGACGCTCGGCAGCAAGAAGGTCGATATCACCATCTTTGCCGGACCGAACCCCTCTTGTGAAGCTTGTTCCGAAACCGGCGGATGCGCATTCGTCAACAGAAACTACTACATCAACTTCTCGAAGGGCGATGCCACTGCATCGACGCTCGTCCTCAAGGATGACAAGGGCAACCCAGTCGTAAGCCCAGCCGAACCCGAAGGAACCGTGTTCTATATCGACTTGATGGACAAGGACAAAGTCAAGAAAAATACTCAGTCTATCGAAATCCAGATTCTCAACAACAAAAAGAACGATGCTCTCACAGTCACCTTGAGCGCAGACCCTGCAAACCCCGGACACTTTACCGGTGGACCGTTCAAGGCTGTGAACAAATCCAAGGAAACGAGAGACCAAACCTCAGAAATTTCGTTCTTCGCAGGCGACACCATCCAAGTCATCTATACGGACCCGGATGATGAAGACGACATTTCCAAGCAGTCCTTCTTCGCGATATCCAAGGTGCCGTCTCCGCAAAAGATACTTGCAGAAGATAGCGACTGCGACGGCAAGGCCGACCAACTGAGAATTTCGTTTACAAACAAGCTCGCCGATGGCTATATGCTAGACAGCATCAAGTACTTCATCGAAGGCATGGCTGATTCAGTGAAGCTTTCGCTTGACGCGACCAAATATGCGGACAAGGACGAAGTTCTCATAGCGATTGACACAAGCCTCATTCCGACAAACCCGAGCCCATCCGGCAAGGCAACAACTTACGTCACGGACAATGCCGCAACGAACGTATCTGTAAATGCTGAATCCATGAAGATCACGGACGGCATCCTCCCCACTCTCGAAAGCGTATCGATTCTCGAAAGAGCTGACGACGATGATAGCGGACTCGATACTGTCATGATAGCATACTCTGAACCCGTCATTCTCTCGTCCATGAGCGAATGGCCTCTCTCTGTGGCTGGCGCTCCAGGCATGCCGGCAGTTGTCGGAAACGCAACCACAACAAACAACGGCAAGAGCTGGCAGTACATCATCAGCGGAAACACAGACAAGAAGCTTGTACCGGTCGGAGCACAGGCAAGTGCAAGATCTGCCGGCAACCTATCCATCACTGACTACAGTTTGAACCAAATCAATCCGCAAGGATGCAAGCCGACCGTACCTATAACACTCATCTCCCGCCCAGTTCCAATCTATCATGCAGACATGATTGACATAGAAGGCGACGGCATCCCCGATAGAGTTTATATCGTGTTTGAACGCAAGCTCAAGCCGAAAGACTTGTTCGACAGTATCGTGACCGTCTGGGGAAATCCGGGCATTGCACGTTCGTTCATCACCACAGCCGATACGACAGGCGGAATCATCACACCCAAAGAAACATACTGGTCCATCCGCGATACGAACTCCGCTCCATACACCATTCAAAAAGACTCCGTCACCACAATTGATACCGTCAATACATATAGTATCATCGAAATCACCATTCCGCCAAGTCTAGCCTATCCTTATGGTTCCACGAGTGGTGAAAAGGACGGAAACGGAACAGTCTCCCCGCTCAAGGGTATGGCGAACGGATTCTTCGAATCGACATTCACATTGTACGACAAATGCCCTCCGGTTATCAGTTCTGCACGAGTCATCAGGAATATTCTCACCGTCAACATGTCCGAACATCTTTCAATTCTCGAAACAGGTTCGTTCATCCAGCGCGAACGAGACACATACATTCCGCCTGAGAAGCCGCAGAATCCAGGCAAGTCCCAGCTCTTTATCTATAATGGTAAAGAAAACGTAGTCCATGCCGGAGACCGCATCCGCCTTGTCCCGAATTCTCTTGGTTCTGCGTATATAGACAAAAACAACAATGCCCCGACAAGTGGCAACCCCTATGTCCGCGTGACTGGAGACGATAACGTCCGCTTTACCACCAAGATTTCGGAACCGGTTTCAACACCGAAAACAGGCGCCTACTTTGGACGCCCAGAAACAACGAACAACGACGATTTCGTAACCACGGCAGTTATCGGTGGCAAGCACACCTTCATTGGCAAGGACGGAACAATCCTTGGCCAGGCAGACTCCGCCACGTACTTCGGTTCTGGCCCGAACTTCGAAATCGAAATTTCGATGCCATCCGCAAGTTTCATGACTCATAGTGGCATGTACATGTACGATTACAGCTTGAAAATTGTCATGGATCTCTATGACAATCTTGGGCAGTACGTCAATACGTACAAGACTGAAATTCCTAAGGAAAAATTCGCCGCCATGCGCCACCTTGTAGATAACGGTTCGCTCAAACTCAATTTGGAATGGGCCGCCAAGGACAACGAAGCCCCAGTCGCAAAGAAAGGCAACAAGATTGGAACCGGAGCTTACATCGCCAAGTTTGACTTCAAGGCAGAATCCTTCTGCGCCACAACATTTGACGAAGCAAGTAACGACTACAAGGCATCTTGTAAGGCCGTCGGTGAAAAAGTCGAAAAGGCAAACGACAGCAAGACCAAGACTCTTGGCTTCAAGAGAAGAAAATAATTATGAATGCGTAGCCACCTGAACTTAAACGTTCAGGGGGCTACTTTTTTAGGAGGAACAACATATGAAGAAACTGATTAGCGTCATTTCATTATTAACCTTATTGAGCATTGACACCTCTATTGCGGCAAGTCGCGAAACACTTCCCAATATCGACAGGACGTGTACCAGCTGCAACCGTCGCTACCTCGACTCCCTGAATGTCTATAACAGGCGTCCTATACGCATGAACCAAAGCGGATTCAGGCCGCAGGACTACAAGTACGCTTACGTGGCAGACCCGAAAGAGAAAACGTTCAAGGTCATCGACGCCAATAGCGGAAAGGAAGTGCCGGGTGGCGGAAACCTCACGCTCATCAAGAAGGGAGCCACAAAGCCCAACATTTGGATTAACGGATCCTTCAATTCCTTGGAAAGCGTCTATGAGTTCGGCAAGCAGGATTCTATCAGTACGCAAAAAGAGGACCTGTACCGCGCCGATTTCACGACACTTTCGACAACAGGCGAATACTTCCTCGTCGTCGGAAACGATACTTCGGCAACCTTCCATGTGCACCCCTCCATTTACAATGCCATTCTCGAAAACTCGTTACAGTTCTTTGGCATCCAGCGCTGCGGCAACACGGATTCTCACTTCCACAAGCCCTGCCATTTGAAAGACGGTTCCAAAATCGGCCACGACCTGACCGGCGGTTGGCATGACTGCGGTGACCATTTCAAGGTGTCCGAAACATTGGGTTATACGGCCTATGTGCTTTCGATGGTTTATCTCACCTACCCCGACAAGGCTGAAGACCGCTATGGACATTCTTACGCGGACACAGTCTTTACGGACGGCATCCCTGACATTCTCTACGAAGCAAAAATTGGTGCAGACTTTATTCTCAAGCTCTACAAGGCATCCAAAGCAAACGGCTTGATAGCAAAGAATGACATGTACCACTCCGTAGGCGTTGACGAAAAAGACCACCAGTTCTGGGATTTGCCGGAACGCCAAGATGCCCAGCCCGAATCCAAAGGTGGCCCAGACCGCGTAGTACTCACAGGCATCGGCGCAAATACCTCCGGCATGTTCGTCGCGGCACTCGCCAACGTGGCCACAGGCTACCGCGTCTATGATGCAGCCTATGCGGATACGTTACTCGAAGCCGCCAAAGACATTTACAAAAACGTGATGATGCCGCTTTTTGACTACGGCAACGGCAACGAATCTGGAAAAACGACGGACTTCCCGGGATTCTACACCGGCGGCGGCCCTCGTTATGACGACGGTGCAGCGGCAGCTCTCGCTTTGTGGTATGCCACCAAAGACACCACTTACCGCTACGACCTTTACAAGAACACAAAGATTTTCAACAATCCCACCAATTATCGATTCAACTTGGACTACTTCAGGGCAGGATTCCTCGGCAACGAAAGCGGATTTTCGCCCGGTGGCTGGGCAACAGACTACCAGAACATCCACACCTACGTGTTGTTCGCCTTCCAGAACTTGATATTGAAAGACGCCGCAATAGCCGCTGAATACGGCCTTACCGAAATTGAACGCGACTCACTCTCAATGCGCACCATGGCCACGTTCCGCAAAATCCTGAACGACGCCACGAACCAAGGCGACTCCACCGTTCTCGTAAATCCGGGCGTCGGCACGGGCGACCCGCATGAAGGACCGACGGACCTCAAGGTCATTACCCCTTACAACCTCGTATGGACCAGCTTTGACTGGGGCGTTATCCGCTACAACTTGGGCACCGCCGTTTCCATCTTCTTGATGTACGAACTCACGAAAGACGAACGCTACTTGAGAGTTGCACTGGACAACATGTACTACGCCCTTGGCGCAAACCCATGGGATATATCCCTCTTGATGGGTGCCGGCGACAAGAACCCTCAGCACCCGCATAACCGTTCCGCAAACCCCGACGGCTACAACGCAGGCGGCATGCCCTACCAGTACAAATGCCCGAAAGGCGCACTCATGGGCGGACGCGATCCCGAAAAGACGCTTATCGAAGACTGGAGCAAATATACCTCTACCGAAACATGCATCGACTTCTCCGCACAATTCCTCTTCCCGGCACAAAGCCTTGCAGAAACGCTCCCGCCTGATAACGAAGGCCCGATCTTCAGCAATATCGTCGGAACTCCGATTTCAGATACAGAAGCGATTATAAGCTGGGATGCAAACGAAGTCGCACTCGTGACCGTGTTCTACGACGAAACAACAAATGCGAATACGGCCAAATCCGTACAGCAGGAAAAGGCATCCAAGGGCGGTTCCGTAACGCTTACGGGCCTCACACCGGGGCAAACCTACTATTTCTTCCTCGAAGGCATGGACACCAAGAGAAACCTCACCACGGATGACAACCATGGTTATTGGTACCAGTTCACCATGACTCCGATTGGCACACAAATCAAGGGAGTCACAATTTGCCAAGTCGATCACCGCAGCGCAAAGATTTACTGGTGGAGTACCGACCGTTTGAACGGCATCGTCAACTTTGGCAAGGGAAAAGGCAACTACACGCAAACAGCCGCAGCAAGCGGTGGCGCAGTGCTCTTCCACGAAGCCATCCTCACTGGACTTGAAGCCGGCACGACTTACTACTTCAAAGTTTCTTCGGGTACGACAACCTCTGACGAATATTCGTTCACGACGGAATCCCATGCGGCTTACGCGGACCTGGACATCTACATCAAGCCAAGCGCCTACCAGAACACATCCAAATGTTCCGGCAACAACTGGAAGAACTGCGGCGACTTTATCGTCGAAATCGACAACAATGACACGACCGATTTCCAGGACTTCGAACTTCGTCTTTACCTCGGCGCAGACGCAAGCCTTGAAACTCCTGTAAGCTACATCGGACAAGTATTCGGCGGAACCGGTCTTGTCGTCCCTCGTGTCGATCCAAGCAAGCCTCTAGTCACCTTCGGACCGCAAACACAAGACAAGGCCGGGCAATACTACCTCCCCATAACAGTCAATGACAAGCTCTATGTTTCTGGCCGAATCATCTTCCAGATTAAGTGGCTGAGCGCCACATACGCAAGCTTCAATGACGGTTGGTCGCTTATCGCCCATACAGGAGACGAAGCCCAAGAACAGTTCGAAGGCATCGACCTCACGCAGGCCCCGTACTATACCGGTTCCGAGACCGCACAACTCGAAAGGAACTCTCGCGGAGAAAAAGTTGTCGCCATGGTGCGCGACCCCTACGTCCCCGTCTATTACCACGGCAAGCACATTTACGGCTACGCTCCGGACGATACGCCGGAAACGGGTCCACAAGTCAACCGCAACGTAGAAATCAACTTCACTAGCCCGTTCGTGACACCATACTACTCCGTCGAAAAGGAGGACACGCTCACGACTTACTCGGCCACAAGTAAGGTTACGCCGACTGGTCTCCTCGATGCTGTAGAAATGAACAGCAATCCTTACCCGTTTGAATACCTGAACCCCAAGCGCACCGATGCGATTTCTTTCGGGAAACAGGATACCATACTCGCTTACGGCAACAACTATATAGAATGGGTCAGCTGGCACAATAGAAACGCAAACCAGAAGAGCGAAAACAAGTATGACTGCGCTTGCGCCTACGTCCGTAGCAACGTCGAAATCGACAGCATCACCATTCCACCCGAAAAGCGTTACCTCGTCTTCGACAAAATTGAAATCGAAGGCTATAAGGACAAGTTCATCGAAGTCGAAATTTCACTTCTCGACAGTAACCTGGATCTTATTAAAGACGAAAAGAACTTAAACGTCGATCTCCTCACAAACGATCCGAACGTGCTCTTCTACACCGATCCGACGGCAACAATTCCTGTAACATCCGTGACGCTCTATAACGGCGTTGCTACGATTTACGTCAGTTCCAAGGTCGCCGTAGAGACCGCTATTTCCGCAACGCACATCAGCGACAAGGAATACGCCTACACGCCGGCTACTGCACAGTTGAACATCTTGGAACTGCCGCCATGGCCGATCATCGATGTTGCAAAAATTGTCGATTTGGACTGCGACCATATTCCTGATGCCATGGATATCCAGCTTTCATCGGAATACTTGGAGAACCAGACGTTCACCTCTATCTCGTTTACCTACGAAAACCAAACCTATACATCGAGTTCGGTCAAATCGCTTAACGGTCGTTCTCTCGTCGTAAACATTGACGTTCCAAAAGAAATCGTGACAAACGCCAGCGGAAAGATTACGCTAACCAGCAATATTCAAGGACAAGTCAAGTCGATTGACGACTCTTATTCCGATGGCATGCCACCAGCACTTCTTTCAGCAACAGTCCTCGAACGTCTAGATACCTCTACGACAGACCACCTTTATCTGCAATTCAGCGAACCGATTTCTGCACCGGGTACGAATTTCCCGCTCGTTCTCTACGGTACAGACAAGACGACCAAAACAGCAACGCCGACGGTCCTTTCAGCCAAACTCTACAACGAAGCGAAGAACATTTGGGATTTCGAGCTTGCATTTGACGCAAGCAGAGCATCGCTTGTTAGCGCGGGGATGTGGGGACAGCTGGATCCCGCCGGAATAATCACCGATTTGAACGGGAACGGAATCGCCGGTATCTGCACACCTGAAAAAGTTGAAATTCTCCTCAAGATTCTGCCTATTCCGATGAACTACGCGGTCATTACAGACAAATTCCAAAACGGTTATGCAAGCCATATCGATGTAACCTTCGATCGCGCCCCCGATGAAAAGCATATTCCTGACACCTTGGAAATCATCTTCGGTACCGCGCATCCCGAAACGCTTATGGTCGAAAAGAGCAAGCTCGTCTTTAACGGAGCGAACCTCTCTCTGGACCTTGCAAAGCCGTTCCAATTCGGCAATACAGCCGGAAATTTCGAAGGCATGCTTCCAGGCGGAAAGATACTCTCTCATGCAGGTAAGGTCACGCAATACCTTGGAACAGGGGCGGCAATCGAAACAAATTCCGTTCTCGCAGAAGACAAAGTCGGACCGGTATATGTATCTGCTATGATAAACCAGACATCGACCGCGGACGTTCTGAACATCACTGTAAGCGAGCCCATCGTTGTCGCCGATTCTGCACAGCAATACTACAGACAAAAGCGAGCCGACAAGCAGTCCAATGCTTTCGCCAACGAATTTACAATATGGAGTTATTCACAAAGCAACTCCGTGCTGACAATTCTTTACATGGGCGAACGCGCGGGAACCGTCATGGAAGGCGACTTTGTGCGAATGGGTTCTGCAATGACCAGCGTATTCAAGGATGCTAACGGGAACTATCCTGAAAATGAGGTTCCATGGATTTTGGTCAACGGAACAGGAGCACCCAAAATCAAGTACTCTTTGGATTTACGTGAAACGATAACCGACGCCAACTCTGGAGCGCGCACTAAAGTGGATGCCAAAGAATCTATGCGTTTCTATGTCAAGAATCCATCCAGCGGCAAATACGATCTCATCCAGAATGGTCAAGTCACGCAGCAGGGCATAGACTCTACCGATATCGGCGGGGCAATCTTTGACGTAAATCTGGTTGTTCCTCGTGGAGCTTCGCTTGGAGATGAATGCGCCTGGGAAAAACTTCTCGTCAAGTTCAACATCCCCATTTATTCCAACTTGGGCAGTTTCGTCAATAGATTCAACAAGTCTTTTGAAGTCAATCCGAAGCAATACCTGTCCCCCAACAATCAGGTTGAATTCATTATCGAATGGGCGAACAAGGCTCCGTCTGGCATACGTACCCAGAAAGACCGAGCTGTAGGCACAGGTGCATATATCTACAAGGCCCAAGTCAGCGCCAAATTCGAGCCTAATATGAATAACCCCGAAGTCAAGAACGATGCGAAAATTTCCGCAAACTTCTCAACAAAGTCTTCGTTTGAAAAAACAAAGACCTTCGGCATTAAGAGAACAAAGTAACAAAATCCAAGTAAATGGGAAAATATGCAAGAGAGCCTTTTTACGAACTCACCCTACGTCATTGCGCTTTCAGTCATTGCGTTAATTCTCGTATGCTATTTTCCCATCATGCTTGGGCAAAAAACGTCCGTCAAACAGCTTCCCAAAACCATTCACCAATTAGTGATTATCAACATTTTTTGGCAAGCAAGCTGTTTGATCGGCAACATTTTTTTCAGCGGCAGCGACTTCGAAGCAGGAACTAAAGCCTACACCACAAGGATGATTGTTTTTGGCATTTCTGCGATTGCTTGGGTTCAAGTCGGAAATGCCATACAGCATACTGCAGAAAACAGTCTAAAGATAAAACGAAAAAACGGATGGAAGCTCATGAATATTCTCGGAACATCATCCGTCATCATCGCAACATTTTTATTCATCAAAGATCCTTCTTATATTGCGAACATCAATATTTTGGGATTCACCCCATTTGTAGAAAGACCTGTATTTCATTTATACATGCTGATATTTGGCATTTTCGTCATTCCGAATATCATCGTTACAGGCTACATTATTCTCCGCAACATTGTGCAGTCTAGCGATTCGACGCTTCCTCGGCAAGTTGGCATATACATGCTGAGTTCATTCACCTTTTTTTCAATGATTACAGTTTTCTTTGACTTTATCATTCCCATTGCAACAAAATTCAATGATTACGATCAATTTCTTAAGTGGTCACAATTCATATCGGTGTTCCTAGCAACCCTTTCGGGACAATACTTTACATCCGTTTCGTTCAAGAATAAAAGCGCCTCGTGGTTTCTAGACAAACTCAAAGAAAAGATGACTGACGGTCTGCTGTATTACAACACCAAAGGCAATATCATTTTGGCAAACTCGGCTGCACTCAGCATTTTGCACACGACACAAGAACACATTTACAATAAAAAGATTACATCCATATTTCCACAAATTACGGATCCCATTCGTGAGGCAGCCTACAATAAAATCAAAATCAATATAGACAATGAAGATCATATTATCAACGCCACGGTATTCCAGATACGTCAATCGTTGACAACAAACTATAACGCCTTGTTTTTTTGCGATGTATCAAACACGTTGCATTACCAACAAATTATCAAAAGTCGTAATGAGCAGTTCAAGGAATACCAACTTGACCAAATTCGTTACCAAGAACGACTCAACATCTGGAAAAAGAAAGTCGATGAAAGCAAGTTCTTTTTGGATACCCTAATCAGCACACTACCCTTCCGTTTTTGGTCCAAGAACGAACAAGGCGTGTTCATGACGCAAAACCAAAACGATATCAAGGAACGTGGAAACCTATTACAGACATCCGAACCCGACAACAAAATTCTACCGCAAGAGCTCCTAGCCCGCAACAACGGAGAACCGCAAAGTTTCATTTCTTACGAACGAATTAACAAATCTAACAACGAAGACGAAGATAATATCGAAATTCTGAAACAAGACGACTATAACATGGCCGTCCGCAAGGGTCAAGCAAAAGATATTTTAATTTTCGAAAACATGTTCATCCCCATTATGGCCCCGCACAAACCATATAAAATAATAGGGATCAAGTTCGACATCACCAAAGAAAAGCAACTTGAAAAAGAACGTGACATGTTGCAGGAGCAAAAACACATCCATTCGAGACTCGAAGAACTGGGGACCATATGCGGAGGTTTCGCCCACGATTACAACAACATTCTCAATTCCCAAATTGGATTCTGCGATTTAGCACTCGAAGTGCTCCCTCCGGACAACCAAGCGAGAATGTTCATTCAAGAAGCAAGAAAGGCTGCGACCCGCGGACAGGAATCCTTGAAAGAACTTCTACAGACCTTACGAGGCAAGACGTCCGAAAGTGAAGTCACAACCAATTTTGCACCATACATGATTATCGACGACGTGGTCAAGAAGCTCTGGATTACGCTTCCACCCAACGTCAAGGTCAAAGTAGGCAACCTAGACAAGGACATCCGCATTGAAGGAAGCGTAGCTGCCCTAGACCGAATCATCAGCAACCTTGCAAACAACGCCATATTCGCCATGAAGGAAAATGGCGGAACGCTTACGATATCGCTCGATAAAGAAGAACTCAAAGAGCCTCTCATCACTCCATACGCCCCGCAAATCGATGCAGGCATTTATGCCAAAATCACAGTCGAAGATACGGGTACCGGAATGGATACAGCAACGCTCGAACGCATATTCTCACCGTTCTTTACAACAAAAGCACCCGGTGAAGGCCTTGGTTTAGGCCTTTCTTCGGCCCTTAGACTGCTAAAAGAAGGCAATGCAGGCTATACTGTACAAACAACTTTAGGCGAAGGAACTATTTTTTATCTATATTGGCCTATAAGAAACGAGAAAATGGAGGCTTAATGTCTACAATACTCATTATTGACGATGACGCTCAGTTGAACCTCATGTTGAAGTCCGCCCTGGAATTGAAAGGTTACTCTGTCGATACTGCATGCAATGGTAAGAAAGCAAAGTCGCTCTATCAGAAGAATACGTACGATATTATTATCACGGATATCATTATGCCGGAGGGTGACGGCTTTGAAGTAATTCTTGATTTGCGCCGCATGGGATTAAGCGACCGCATCATAGCGATTAGCGGTGGTGGACGTACCTCTGCCGAAGACTATTTGGCAACGGCCCAGCATTTCGATGTTGCAGCTATATTCAGCAAACCGCTGGATCTCCAGCAGTTGCGAACCAAGGTTGACGAGATTATCAAGAGCCATACGTAATCGCGTAAGATGAATATCCTGATCGCTGATTTTGATCGGAAATTTGTCGATGAGCTACAGCGCAACTGGTCGGTTGCCGGAACGAACCTCTATGTCTGCTCCGACGAAAAGACCTTGATGCCTTTAGTAAAAAAGACGTCGATAGACCTTGCGTTTATCGAGGTTCCTTTTTTGATGCTCGACAACATGGACATGATCAGCTACCTCAAGGAACGTCAACCCGGTATCGAAATATTTGTACTATGCGATGATCGCAACTGGCAGGGAGCAGCTAGCGCAATCACGCGTGGTGCAAGCAGTTTTTTGAAGAAGCCCATTACATTGTCGCTTCTCGAAAATACAGCACGTAAAACTCAGGCACAACAACAGAACAAATCCAACACACAACTCATGGAATCCCAAGTGTTGGATAGCCTTCTCGGCGACACGCCCGAGATGCGGAAGATTTTAAAAACTGTATATAAAGTCGCACCGACCAATAGCAGTTTGCTTATAACCGGCGAGTCTGGCTCAGGCAAGGAGTTTTTGGCGAATGTCGTTCACCGCTACAGCAAGCGCGCAAGCGAACCGTTTGTGCCAGTCAACTGCGGCGCCATCCCCGAAAACCTTGTGGAAAGCGAACTCTTCGGCAGCAAGAAGGGTTCTTACACAGGTTCGACCGCCGACAAGAAAGGTTTGTTCGAATCCGCAAACGGCGGAACGTTGTTCTTAGACGAAGTGGGCGAACTTTCACTGGCAACGCAAGTCAAGCTTTTACGTTTTCTGCAAAGTCATGAAATTAGGCGTGTGGGCGAAACCGAAGCCCGCTACCTCGACATCCGCATTATCGCAGCCACAAACCGCGATTTGCAAAAAGCCATGCACGAGGGCCGGTTCCGCGAAGACCTTTACTACCGTTTGAATACATTCCACTTGCAATTGCCTCCGCTCAGGGAACGCAAACCGGTCATCCCCAATCTAATTCGTTACTTTATTTTAAAGAATAAAGAAGCACAGGGCAAAGAGATCCACGACCTCGAACCGGCAGCTCTTTACGCATTGTCAAAATACCCCTACCCCGGCAACATCCGCGAACTCGAAAACATCATGGAGCACGCCATAGTGCTTTCGGAAGGCGGGATCATCAAACTCGAAGACTTGCCCGAGCATGTTCAAGAAGAAGCCCGTGAAAAAACGGTCGCAATACCGCACTTGAATGGCTACAACGAGAATGCAACAAACGATGATTTTGTTCAGAACAACGTTGTTTCAGAAACTTTCACACGAAACAACGATGATGAAGCCGAGGAAGCGGAAAAGTCCATCGACAATCCTATCGGAAAGCCTATACAATTTGTCCCCATTACAGGCAAGACGGACAACGCCGGGCTATTGTCACATAACCCGACAAAGTATTTAACGAACAATACAACGCCAATCAATACGGAAGTCGTCGAAGAAGAAATTCTCTCGCTGGAAGAGATGGAACGTAGGCATATTCTGCATGCCTTGAGTGTGTGCAAGGGAAACAAGACGGAAGTCTGCAAGCGACTCGGAATCAGCCGTGCAACGCTGTGGCGCAAGCTAAAAGAGCTAAAAATAGCCATTGATGGCGGAGAAGAGTAGGCAGTAGGCAGCGGTTAGTGATTAGTGGACAGAGGCTGTAGGCTATTGGAAGCGTCATCCTGAGCTACGCGAAGGATCCAGTGACGATGGGGTTTGAGGTCGCTTTGCTCTGCAAGGCTTTGAGCACTTCTTATTACAATAGCCCATCCCCCAGAGGGAGCTGCAGGCGACCGAGCCCATACCCCATAGCCGAGAGTCAAACCTCAACCATCGTCGCAACTAAGCAAGAATCCTTAGTCAAGCCGCTACCGACAAAGTCTATATCCTGAGATTTTTTCCATGATGTTTTCGCTTGCGAATGAATAGAAGCAACAGCGGCGAGGACATCACGCGAAAAAGCGGACAAGTTAAATTCACTGTAATTGGAACTCACCATAAAGAATCCATGCGGATTCAGGAGTTCCGCACATTCGGCGACTAACGGCATCAAGTGTTCACGCACATTGAAGTTAAAGCCCTTGAAACGCGCAAAACTCGGCGGATCGAGCACAATACCATCAAAGCGGAGTCCCTTCTTTTTAGCCCAACGCACATACTCGATGGCGTTGCCACGGAAAAATTCTCCCGGTCGCAAATCGAGGCCGTTCAGCGCATAATTTTCACGACCCTTGTCAAGAATTTTCCCGCTGATATCGGCGTTTGTAGCCACAGCAGCGCCCCCCAATCGAGCATGCACCGAGAAGCTGCACGTATAACTGAACAAATTCAAAAAACGAAAGCCAGTATTCGCAGTTTCGCAATTCGCCGGAGAAGCATTTGGAGTTTCGAGAGGCGTCGAGGATGCAGAAATTGCAGACAAAGACGAGTCAGACATCGCACGGAAGCGTTCTTCAACTTCGAGACGGACATGCCGCATATCAAGGAACAGTCCCGGATTAATCGTATCCATCAGATCCACATGGAACTTAGCAAGACCTTCATGCACAATGCCCACAGCATCATCGCGCGAACCGATTACAACATCCATCGGAGCATTTTCAAGCGAACGCCCTGCACTAGAAAGGCGTTCCTTCACGACAACGCAAATGGGATTGAAGCATTCAACAACAGCTTCGACAATTTTACGACGACTTTGCAAAAGCTCCGGTCCAAAAAACTGCATCTGGTAACGGTCGCCAAACTTATCAATCGTAAGCCCTGGAAAGCCATCGGCTACACCGTTTACAACGCGATAAGCGTCTGTGACAGAAAACAGCGAAGAACGCTTGGAAAATGCAGAATTTAAAAGATCAGCGTATTTATAAATCATATGAAACCGCAGCTATGAGGTATGAGGTCGCGCTAAAGCGCTTTGAGGTCGCTTCGCTTTGGGGTATCAAAGCTTGCGTTGTCATCAAAAAATTGCAATGCACAAAGCCTGTCAAAGTGATCCGAAAATTTTCTTACACAGATTTCTTTGCAGATGCGTTTCTTTTTACTTTTGCCCATACCACAAAGCTTGCATAGCAAGCGTCCTCATAGCCCAAACCCCAAAGGCGCTCTGCGCCGCTCTACTTGTCCAATGTCTTGATTTGATCGACGAACTCGCCCACTTCTTTAAATTCGCGGTAAATAGAAGCAAAGCGGACGTAAGCAACAGCATCGAGTTTTTTGAGTTCTTGCATGACAAGATTGCCAATTTGATCGTAACCCACTTCAAAACCTTCCGACATCTGCAACGAATTCTCAACGCGTGTTGCAAGCTGTTCAATATCGTCTATGGACACCGGACGCTTTTTGCAAGAGTTCATAATACCACGCAAAAGCTTTTCGCGTTGGAACGGTTCACGTTCTCCGCTACGCTTGATTACGGTCAGCGGTTGCAATTCGACGTACTCACGGGTCGTAAAACGGCGACCGCAATTACAGCATTCCCTACGACGACGAATTGATGAGCCACTCACGCGGCTATCGACCACCTTATCGTTATCACTTTTGCAAAATGGACAAATCATGCCATGAATATAGCTTTTTTATTTAATGTAGGGAAAAAATGCAATAAAATTATGTCTATATGGGAGATTATTTTGCAATTTTTTCGCACACAGCGGACAGAAAAGTTCATATATAGATGCAAGCACTTACCGCAATTAGCATAGTCATCATTGCAACAAGAGGTGATTCCAATCACAACAATCTGATTAACAGTCGATGAAAAATCACAATTAACGCCCTAAATTGAAAATATTTTGTTTACATGAAACTAAATTTATAAGTTGTTGTTATATTTATACGTTGTAATTATTACTTTGAATAGAATATATTTACGACATACAAAATAAAATTCTTTATTTACAAAAATCACAAGGGGAGCTCGTGATACCTGAGAAGCATATACTCGCAGGGAAAAAAATTGCTGTTCTAGTTGAAACAGAATACATTCCTGACGAAATAAGAAAATACCAATCCTTTTTCGGTGAATTGGGAGCAGAAGTTGAACTGCTGACGTATCTTTGGGGACAAGGCGAAAGAGTTATCGTCAGCGACGTAACGGAACCTGGTAAAATGCCAGAAACGTTGACCGTTTGCAAAGACGTTGTCGACGCAAATCCCAATGATTACGCCATTGTACTGTGCGCCGCAAATTACGTTGCCTGTCGTCTGCGCGAAATTCCACCCATGGGAAATCTTGGAAGTCCTGAAGAAATTCGCTCACCGTCCGCCGTCAGATTTATGGCTAGCGCTATGATGAACCCAGCGATTGTCAAAGGGTTTCTTTGCCATGCGCTATGGTTTATGACTCCATGTCCAGAACTTTTGAAAGGGCGTAAAGTGATATGCCACACTGTCGTACTTTCGGACGTATTGAACGCAGGAGCAGAATTTGTTCCTGACGAATCGCACGTTTATGCAGACAGAGACTTGGTCACTGGAAGGTCTGCCGCAGACTTGGACATTTATTGCAACAAAATAATCGAAACATACGAGGTAAACAATAATGAAAATAAGTGAAAAAGGATTCAATGTTGACGAATTGCTCAAAAACGCAATTTCGCCAGAAACATGGAAAAATCATGTTGTTCATGATTTGATGAAGTTCTGGGACAAACCCGAAATCACAAATGCCGATGATGGATTTTTCCGGACCTACATTACAAATGAAGGCCACCTTCTTCCTGAAGATCCTAAGGATTGGCCACCTGAATTTAAGGCCGCTACAGACAAAAAAGCAACTGATACAAACGGATTAGTCGATCCGCAAAATATTTATATGAGAGCGCATTCCCGCCTCACCTACGCTTTCGGGATTGCATTCCACATGACAGGAAACAAGCATTACCTTGAAGTATGCCGCAAGGGAGCTTTGGCACTGATGCAAGCATTCGACGGCAACTACGGGATGCATGTGACCAAAGGTATTAACGGCGGTGAATTCGACAAGGATTATAAAGCGAGAACAAGCCAAGACTTGGCCTACGGTCTGACGGGTCTCGGAATGTATTACTTCTTGACACGAGACAAAACAGTCCTGTACCGTATAATTCAGTTGAAAGATTTTATTTTCAACGTCTATATGGATGACGCAAAGGGCTACTTGACATGGAAACCTCGCTATCTGAAAGATTCCGAAGTCCAAATTGTGGCTCAACTCGACCAGCTTTACGCCTATATGCTCATGCTCACGCCAACACTGCCCGAACCGTTCAAGTCGCAGTGGAAGCAAGACATGAAGAAAATCGTGGACATTCTCATCACGCAGTTCTACAGCGAACGCTATGAATTCTTCTGGGGCGTTGACAGCGATGCCCATTCCATGCAGCTTGGTACAGACCATACCGATTTTGGCCATTCCGTCAAGACATTCTGGGTCATTTTGAAAGTTGGCGAATTGCTCGGTGACCCGTTCTACATCCAATTTGCAAGACAAAAAATCGACAAGATTTTAAAGCACGCCTATTTGAAAGAAAACGGTTCATGGGCAAGACGATTTGTCAAAGACAATGAACTTGACAAGGACAAGGAATGGTGGATTCTTGCAGAACTCGACCAAGCCGCAGAAATTCTCGCCATCCACGATCCTTCATACTATGAATATCTGAACAATACCCACAAATACTGGTTCAATTACATGGTGGACAAAGAAAATGGCGAAATTTGGCATTATGTCGACGGGGCAACGAACGAACCCATAATTCGTTATCCTAAAGCCCACAACTGGAAAACATCATTACACAGCTTTGAACACGCTTTGTTCGGTTTCATGACGGCAAGCAAAGCAAAGGGCGAGACATTCGATCTTTATTACGCACTGCCCGAATGGGAAAAACCCACGCATAATGTAATCGCTCCTTATATGTTCGCAGCGAATCTTTTAGGTGTAGTTTCAGTCGAAATACCGACCTTCATGCCCGACGGCAACAAGGTTTACAAGGCAACGTTCGATTCTTTACATTAAAAGGCTTAAGTGTCATTTGGAGACCTAAAATCGTTTCTATCCCTTATGGCTACAGGCTTTGAGGGATATTTTTGTTATATGACAAAAAAAATGCTTTTATTGTGGCTCAAAAGCCGTTATCAAGAAAGGGCTTGAAAGAGGAT
>NZ_JAFWOM010000042.1 GCF_017545445.1 Fibrobacter sp. | reverse complement strand
CAAAATTTCAACAGCAATTAAATATTTTAAAAGCCGTTCAGGCTCGATTTGAGAGTTCGCTTTTTGACATTCAGCAACTAGTTCAAGCGGATTTGTTTGATGATGAGCTTGCTGCGGCAAAAATGCTTAATAAAAACAAATTTGTGCGTGCAGCGGGAGCAATTGCTGGGGTTGTTTTGGAAAAACATCTAGATCAAGTTTTGAAAAATCATAATTTGATATGTAAAAAGGACACCATTTCTCCTTTAAACGATGCATTAAAGGCGGGCAATGTTTATGACATTCCAACTTTTAGAAAAATTCAACATTTAGGGGATATCCGCAATTTATGCGATCATAACTCAAAACGTGAACCAACGCAAGAAGAAGTTGAAGAAATGATAAATGGTGTTGATTCTATTATAAAAACGGTGTTTTAATTATGCTTTATACACCATTTAAAACAGCGCAAGATTTCGAAAGTCTTATCCATTTGGGTGAGACTTCAGAAAGCATACATTGGGATTATAAGCAATCTTTCAGTCCTAAAAAATCAGAAGATTTTGCAATTGATTTGGCTGCTTTTGCCAATACATTTGGTGGAACTTTGCTAATTGGCGTGGCGGAAAAATCCGATGGAGCAAAGAAAGTTGCCTCCGGTTTTGTTCCCAGCATAAATGTTGAAGAAATTAGAAAGACCGTCCATACGCATATTTGCGAAATTATTTCCCCCAAAATAGATGTTCAAGTCGTACCGATTGATGTTTCTGGAAATCTTATTGTCGCAATAAATGTTGAACCGTCTATAAATCTTGTCGGTGTTTGCCTTGATAAAGATAGGCGTTCATTCAATTTCCCGTATCGAACAGAATTCGGCAATCAGTTTATGACCTTTGAGGAGGTTGAAAAGAGAATGATGGACAGTAAATCTAGGCTTGTCTATTTAAAATTGCAAAAGTATCTCCCTTCTGGAGGCAAAGTATACATATATCCGTATCCAATAGGAAATTATCAAGCTGTATGGTATGCGGAATGCATTCCAGGGGAAGAAAATGAAATAAAACTGAGTCGTAGTAATTATACGTCTATTATTGTACCTTTGACATATATAGATGAAGTATGGAAGGGAAATGGTGGTGTATGCATGAAAATGAATACACGGTTATATTGTACTCCTAATTTCATTGATTTCGAAAATTCAGAAAAAGTAGCAATCTACGAAGCGAATTTAAGAAACGCAATTGAGGCACAAAAGTTTTTCAATGAGGCTCGTAATAGGAATAAATAGCGGAATAATGTTCAAAGTCGCAATTTGCGACCTTGAAGGGAATGCGGTATGAGTGTAGCGAAGGATTTAAAATCATCAGAAAATTTGAAGTCACAATTTGTGATCTCAAGTAAAAGTGACGCTCCTATTGCGAGTAAAATCGTAGTATTTCGTGATGTCCAAGTCATGATAGACCGTGATTTGGCTGAATTGTACGGCGTTGAAACCAAACGTTTGAAGGAACAAGTAAATAGAAATATTGAACGATTCCCAGAACAATTCATGTTTCAATTATCATTAGATGAATATCAGAATGTAAAGAAATCTTTATGGTCGCAAATTGCGACCATAGAAAATAACGAGGATTTACGCGGTCGTCACACCAAATATCTCCCTTACGCCTTTACAGAGCAGGGCGTTGCGATGCTTTCTGCGGTTCTTCGTAGCGAAAAAGCGATTAAGGTCAGTATCGAAATTATGAACGCCTTTGTGCAAATGCGTCATTATTTGCGTAATAATCTTGCTCTTGCCAATCGATTGACTGCCGTAGAAAATAAGGTTGAATCAAAATTCAAGACAATTGACGAAAACTTCTCGAAGATATTCACTGTGTTAGATTCGTCTCCCAAGAAAGCGAAAGAAGGAGTGTTCTTCAAAGGGCAAATTTTTGATGCTTATGCCTTTTTCCAAGACCTCATTAAAACAGCGAAAAAAGAAATCGTCCTTATCGATGGTTATGTAGATTTATCTGTTTTGGAAAGGTTCAAGGCAAAGCAAAAGAATGTTTCGGTGAAAATTTATACTGACCCGAGAGCAGAACTACGGCAAATTGATATTGACAAATTCAATGAACAGTATCCAACTTTAGACGTTGCGCGCACAAAAAAGATGCATGACCGTTTTATGATTATCGACAATAAGGAACTTTATCATATCGGAGCGTCGCTCAAGGATTTGGGCAAGGCGTGCTTCGCGTTTGAAAAAATGGATGAACCTAAAAAATGGATTTCAGCCATTCTAACGGACTTGAGGTAATTATATGGCAACTACTAATGAAATACTAATAGTTCGTTCGCAATATAAGATGGCGGATAAAATGGCAGATTATTTTGGCACATTAAATGGCATATTAAATGGCACATTAGGTTAAAAGGAGTATGATTTATGAGTTTTACGAATCAATCAGACTTGATGCTTGAAGATAATGCAAGCAAGTACCCCGCAATCGAAGTGCTGGCGAAGCTGGGCTATACCTACATTTCGCCCGAAGATGCAGCCCAGGAGCGTGGCACGCAATACAATGTATTGCTCAAGGATATCCTCCGCAAGCAGCTCCAGAAAATCAACCAGTTTGAATACAATGGTATTGCTTACAAGTTTTCCGCCGAAAATATCGAAAGGGCTATCGCAGAACTTGATGTGCCATTGACCGAGGGCCTGGTAAAAACGAGCGAACGCATTTATGATGCATTGATGCTTGGCAAGAGTTATCAGGAAAAATTGGTGGACGGAACAACAAAAAGTTTCAACCTGAACTATATCGATTGGGGAAATTTCGAAAACAACGTTTTCCATGTGACGGAGGAATTCTCTTGCGACAGTTGGGACAAACAGAAAAACGCCCGCCCAGATATTGTTGTATTCGTGAATGGAATTCCTTTTGCCGTTATCGAGTGCAAGGCTCCCGATATTTCTGAAGAAAAGGGTGTCGAACAGAATATCCGCAACCAAAAAGCGGAGTATATTCCGCAGCTGTTCAAATACGTGCAGATGGTTGTCGCAACAAACAAGAACGTGGTCAAGTACGCGACTGTGGGCACCGGGAAAAAATTCTGGAATATATGGCGTGAACAGGATACAGAATGGCAAGCGAGCCTTGTTGATCAGATTGTTGCGGGGCGTGTTCCGACGGAACAAGACAAGACGTTGATTTCGCTGTTCGAAAAAGAGCGCTTGCGCAAGTTCGCGAAGTATTTTGTCGTTTACGATGCCAACATCAAAAAGATTTGCCGTTATCAGCAGTTCTTTGCGGTAGAGGCGATTATGAAAACCATTGCCGAAAATGACCCGGCAGGCAACCGCCAGAGTGGCGTCATCTGGCATACGCAAGGTTCGGGCAAGTCGCTTACCATGGTGATGGTTTCCAAGTATATTCTTGAAGAACTGAGCTCGGTAAGCCCCAAAGTGATTGTCGTGACTGATCGTAAAGAACTTGACAAGCAGATAGCAAAGACGTTTACGCACACGCGCCTCACTCCGGCCCGCGCTACAAGCGGCAAAAACCTTTGCGACCTGATTAACGAGGGCAAGGCCGATGTCATTACATCGATTATCAACAAGTTCAATACGGTAGATAATCAGGGTGTCAAGAACAATTCCAGGGATATTTTCGTCCTTGTTGATGAAAGCCACCGTTCGAACTACGGTTCGCTCGCGACCAAGATGCGAACGGTATTCCCGAACGCCTGCTACATCGGCTT
>NZ_JAFWOM010000041.1 GCF_017545445.1 Fibrobacter sp. | reverse complement strand
CAGTAACGGCACTACCGACATCGAATACGAATTCCCGTTCGGCTGGGGCGAACTCTGGGGCATTGCTTCTCGTACGAACTACGACCTCACGCAGCACCAGAACGAATCCAAGGTCAAGCAGGAATACATCGACCCGGTGCAGAACAAACGCTACATCCCGTACGTCGTGGAACCGTCCCTTGGTGTGGAACGCCTGCTCCTCGTGCTCCTCTGCGACGCATACGAAGTCGAAAAACTCGAAAACGACGAACGTACCGTGCTCCACTTCGATCCGAAGATTGCTCCGGTGAAGGTTGCCGTTCTCCCGCTCGTGAAGAAGGGCCAGGTGAAGGCCAAGGCCGAAGAACTCTACCAGAAGCTCCTTAACCGCTGGAACGTGGAATACGACGAAACGCAGTCCATCGGTAAGCGCTACCGCCGTCAAGACGAACTCGGCACGCCGTTCTGCGTGACCGTTGACTTCGACACGGTGGGCGAGGGTGAATCTGATCCGGCAAAGCTCGGCTACGTGACGGTTCGCGAACGCGACTCCATGAAGCAGGACTTGGTCAAGATCGACGAACTCGAAGCCTACCTCTCCGCCAAACTCGGCTGCTAAGCGCGGCGATGCCGCGCAGTGGTTAGTGGCTAGTGATTAGTGGTTAGGATTTATAATCGCGGCGGAGCCGCCCTGTTTACTAATCACTGCGTACTAACCACTAAAAAGAACCCGTTCGCGGGTTCTTTTTTATATTTCTACCAGATGATTCTGAACAAATTTAAAAGTCTGCTGGCCATTCTACTGCTTGCATCGACCTGCCTGTGGGCAGAACCAATCGGCACATCCGGGAAAAGTTCCGATGACGAACGGAGCTATTGGATCGATATCGCTTTATTCTTCGGGTCGTGGGTTGGTACTACTACGGGTGATGTGAATAAGTATCTTGATGTGAAGATGGGCTTCCCGTTCATTATTGATTTCGAATTGCAACTATCGCGAGTGGCGGTTGGCTTTTACTATGGTTGGGGGCTGATACATAGTTTACCTTACCTCTACGATGGTGTTTGCTTTACTGAATATGATCGCAGTCATGAAGAAACAGACGAATCTCTTGGGCTGACTTTAGGTTATGCGGTATTCAATTCACGTTATGTGGAATTACAGCCCTTTATTGGTTTTGGTGGAAATATCTTCAATAATGGTAATGATGATATGGATTTCTCTACGTTTATTATGGGAGCAAACGTAGATTTTCGCTTTGATTCGGGCTATATTAATGCGGGTGAAATCGGTTTTAATTTGGGACTTATGCTTCGTCTTAAGTATATTGCGGAATTTGGGTCGTTCTCCGATAAATACCGTGATGTCAAATATGAGAACTACTACATAAATCACATATTCGCAATAAGCTTAGGTATAGCGATTATGTAAGTAGGTATGGGCACGGGCTTATGCCCTTTGACGCCTTTGGCGTCTGCGGCTGCACTCGGTCATAGAAAATGCAATAGTTCACAAGGCGAAGCAAGCAGAAAACATTTATGTTTTCTATTTGTGAGCCGAAGGAATGGACGCGAAGCGTCAACCATTTTCTGCGACGCTCGTTTGGCACGATACTTAATCCTATGACCTACAGCCTATAACCTGTAACCTAAAAAAGAATAAAGAAAGTTTGTTGCAGATTCAAAAAAGTATATATTTACGATATTGGGTTGAACAATTTTGAGTGTGGAATGATTATGATGAAATTCTTGAAGTCTGCTGTTGCTTGTGCCATTGCTGGCGCTGCGTTTGGTCTAATCGCTTGCACGGATGAAAATTCTTCGAATATATGGAATACTGCGGAATCTTCTTCTTGTAGCAGTATGGAAAAAGCAGCGCTGTCTTCATCAAGCGAATCTGTCGTGCAGTCATCTTCTAGCGTTGTCATCCCGGACTCTCAGGTCACTGAGCCTGTCGAAGTGTCGGGATCTGTTTCTTGTAGCAGTATGGAAATGACTGCACCATCATCGTCAAGTGCGCTTTCTTCTGCAAGCGAGACTGTTGCTGATACGGTTTGGCATCAGGCCAATCTCACGTGGTACACGTCTTGGCCGGAACCTGGCAGCGAAGAATGCATCGAGTATAATGGCTGCACGTGGGCGGGCTATTTTGCAGGCATCGAAGGTCAAATGACAGAAGAGTGGGTGAGTCAGCACAACATCATCGCTGTTCACGAAAAAGACTTTGAAACGTATAAACTCAAAACTTTTAGACTTCGCATGAACGGCTCCACGATTGACGCTGTAGTCTATGACATGTGCTCCGACAGCGATTGCGATGGTTGCTGCACCGAAAATGCCGGCGAAATCGGGTTCCTCATTGATATCGAAAAATATACGCGAGAGCGCTTTGACGGTAACGGCGACGGCGTTGTGGAATGGACTTGCCTCGATTGCGAATAAAGGATTTTATGAAAAATTAGAATGCCCAGCCGATAGAAATGACGCTCTCGGCTATGAGTTTGTTTAATAGGCGAGTGCCGTATCTGCTTTGATAAACTGTAATTTGGTCTTGGAATTTTGGTTTGTTTATGAATGTTCCAATGTTTATTTCTGTAGCAAAGAAAAAATGCTCGAACGCCCAATTGAATCCTAAGCCTATAGTGTAGTAAAGAGCGTATTCGTTTTCTTTTATATTTAATTGGGATAAATACGAACTAGAGTCCCGGTGTAAATCTAAATTGTATTGAATAGGAACTATTTGAGCTTGTATAAAGCCTTCTAATTGACTTTTATTGCGATAGACATTGTTCCCGCTAGCATCTATATAATGGTATTTTCCTGAGTTTCTCCGTCCCCAAAACCACCGCAACGCTATCGGGGCCGCGAATGTGTGAATAGTACCTTCTGCATTCGTGTTTGATATGATATCTTTTTTGCTAAAACCAGCGTAACCGAATCGCAAGGAAAGGCTCCAGAAGTCGCTTAGTAAATGTTCGTAACTTAAGGTAAAACTCAAACTCTGTGCTATCAAAAGGACAGAAAGTCTGTTGAATTTTTCTGGCGGTGCGCTTAATCCAAATGTATCGTTGGGAACACTTGAATTTGTAATGTTGCTGTCTGATTTTGAATCTGGAGTGTTTGTTTGGAATGAATCTGTAACGTAAGTGACCTTATGCGTGTCTGTGTAAATGGTATCGACAACTTGTTCTTGCGCAAACGCGCTGATGAAGCTGAATAAAATAATTACAAGTGTATATCGCATGTTAAAATCCTAGTTTAATATCCATGCCAATAAAGAAACCTTTGCCGCACCATCCGTTGAGAAGGTGGTAATTGAGTTCATCTGCATTCCCGCTTCTGCCAAGGAATTTGCGGGAATTGTCGCTCCAGTACTGATAACCAAATGTTAAGCCGGTGTCCCATAACATGTTGCTCATGTTCCAAACGCTTCCTAAGGTTGCGCTTGCTGAAATCCCTGCATCGAAGCTCCCTTTTTTGGGGGAAGAATCTTTGAATTTTTTATCATAAGCGATTTTGAATGTTGGATTTATTGCAGCTTGTGTGTAAAATGATAAGCTGTATAGTGGCGTATTCCTATATGCAATTTTTAGTTTTTTGGGGTTCGTCTTGCTTACCGAAAAAGAGAACAGATATTGACGGTAGCCAAAGCCTGGACTAATGATACTTCTAAATCCTTCCCATGAGGGGTCTTCATCACGGAGGCTAACGTCTTGAAAGAGCATGAGCGAAGAAAAACTGAACATAAACGACCCTCTGTGCTCATTTTCTATTTCGTAATAAAAATCTAAAATAGGGATTCCAAACCAAATTGAAAATAAATTCAAAAATGTCATTCCGCCGATATAAATTTTTTTTGCGGGTGCGATTGTATCTGTGCTGTATTCAAGGAGAAATGGATTCTTTTCGATTTCATCTGTTTTAGTTTGTGAGGCCATCGTTTCTTGGATATAGACTGTGTCTGGAGGGGAGACTACATAGAGAGTGTCTGTAATTCGCTTTTGAACGAAAATAGTGTCTGTTACTGCATGGGCAGAACTCGTGAGGATGGGGAGAATGGTGATGCAAATGAAAAGAAATTGTTTGAAGTGCTGCATTATAGAATCCCCATGCCAAAGTTTAATCTGAAGTCGAATTGGATTCCTCCGGTGATATAAGAAAATTCGCCTTTTAAAAGATCACTGTCTTTTACGTTGTAAGCTAATCCGTATTCAATCCCGAATATGGGACGGTTGCTCCTGAAAATGTGTCCCATGTGAATGTAGGGTGCGAATAAATATCCTGTATCGTGTCTAGTGTGAGGGCGATCGTTATATTGGTTTGGTCGATCATCCCATGTGTTTGTATAGTTGTATTTGCGGATAAGCCAGTTGCTTCCGACGTCTAAAAAAACGCTGTATTTTGAGGGCCTAAAGTAATGACGGTAGCCCATGCCGATGTCGTATTGGGTAATATCGCCCTCGTAAATACCATCGACGAATACTTTATTGCCGACTTGCGGCTTCATTTGACTATAACGTAAGTTTATCATGAATGAATTTTTGCGGTTTGCGGAAATTTCGATGTTTCCGCCAATTGAAGTAAAGTTTGTATCAATCATCCAAAGAATGGAAACGATGTCGAAATGCAGATAAATAAGATGATGCGTGTAGCTTGTGTCGTAACGGAGAAATTTAGTTGTATCTTGTCCAAGTGGGTTTTGCTCTGTGGGTGTACAACATTTTTGTGGTAAATTTTCGCTTTTGATATAGATTGTATCTGTTTTAGACTTTACGGGAATATAAACGGTATCACGGATTATTTGCTCCACGTAAACGGTGTCGCGTGGTGCCTTGGCGTAGATCGCTGAAATACAAAGTAATAGAATAAGCGTCCATTTTTTCATCGCATTGATATATAGCAAAAAGATTAAATATTCTGTACTTCTATAGAGTGCTTTTCTGATGAAGTGTTTTTTATGAACGTTTTTGTGCAATTGTCGAAGATGATGTGTATGAAACCGTATGCTCTTTTTTGAATCGCTTTGGTGGCGATGTCTATCTAGGTGTCCTAGACAATGGAGTTGTTGTGGGTGTTCCTGAAAAAGCTGCCATCGATATGGTCAAGAATATCATCAATGTTGTAAATAACCCGACATTATTTCAGCCGACGACGTATCTCGACCCTGAAATCGTAAAGTACGAAGGTAAAACGATTATCCGCATTCATGTGCCGCCTAGCTCCGAGGTTCTTGTTCGCGAAATGATTTCAAATACGCTCATGCACCGCGAATTTACGAGTTCATTCCAAGCGAAGTTCATCATTGAACGTAACCGGATGTTTGTTGAAAATGCCAATCGTGCACCAGCGCAAAAGACTATCACTCCTGAAAATCTAGAACCGAAGCCCAAGAACCCGACAATCGCATCGTTCTTTAGGAATATCGGCTATGCAGACCAGCTTGGTTCTGGTGTTCGCAAGCTGTTTCTTTATTCCAAACCTTATGGCGGTGCTGATCCGACATTCTCGGAAGATGATGTGTTCAAGATAACAGTGTCGTTGAATGATATGGTGGGAGAGAATGCTTGTTATAACGGTGAAAATTTTGAGGTTAACAATAGGGTTAACAATAAGGTTAACAATGTGATTAGCGAAAATCAGTTGAAAATTATTGATGCATTGCGAAAAAATCCCAATATAACTCAAAGAGAATTGTCTAGTCTTACGTCTATTTCTCTTGTGCATATAAACAAAAATATGAAAGTTTTACAAGAAAAGGGTATCGTTGTTCGTGTCGGAAACAATAAGCAGGGGACTTGGGTTGTGAATGAGATTCAAAATGAGCAATCAGACTCCTAAAGAAGTCTATCCTCTCCTCGGTGAGCTGCTACACGCGTGTCAGCGTATCGAGTGGACTATGAAATACTTGGTCGAGCAGGCGTATCGCAAGGTTGAGTTCAAGTCGGTTGACGAACTCGTAGCTATCCGTAACTTCCTTGCGCATCAATTCGGCTTGCGTTATCCGCTACAAGATGAAGAAAACTGTGCATCGGCGATGGCGTATCTTGAAGAAGCCAAGGCCAAGTTGAAGACGCATATCGAACAGCTGAATTTTGAAGTCAAGATGTTCCAGACGATTCGTCAAGAGGCTTGTTCCTTAGCCTCTTCGCCGGATTTGCCGATGGCTATGGAACGCTTGCGTCGAGCCGGTGAACTAAAGGGTAAGATAGGCAAGCTCAAGACCTATGACTTTTCCAATATGGCGAACCGAACCATATTCGATTTCACTGATAGGCAAGATGTGATTGATGCCGTTCTGTATGGCGAAGGCGATATAACGCTGGATGCCTATATGGCGAAGCCTATTGAGGTGCGGCTTGCCAATCTTCAAGGGTTGGCGGAACTATCCGAGAACCGTAACTTTGTCGAGGCTGTCCGTAAGCAACAACGGAAGTTAGGCGTCGTTTAGCTGCCTACAGTCGCGCCGTAGGCGGTATCGTGGTCGATATTGCGCTGGAATGCGTATAGAGACGGTATAAATAGTTATATTCAAGGCGAATAGATTTTATACTGGATTAACGATGATTACTGGCGAAATTAAGAACCGCATTGACGCTATCTGGGACACCTTCTGGACTGGTGGCATCACCAATTCCATTACCATCCTTGAACAGATGACCTACCTCTTCTTTATGAAGATGCTAGACGATAGCCAGCTTAAAAAGGAAGCGACGGCGAACGCGATGGGTGTCAAGGTCAAGGAACCAGTATTCAAGTCCGGCAAGTGGCACAACCCAGACTTGGATAGGGATGTACCCTATGAAAGTCTCCGCTGGCATATATTCAAGAATAAGGAAGCCGAAGCGATGTTCGCGACCATATCCAAGGATGTGTTCGTGTTCATCAAGACGCTGAACGACGGTAAGGAATCGGCTTACAGCCGCTTTATGGATAACGCCACCTTCTTGATTCCTAACGCTCGTACGCTGGTCAAGATTGTCGAGGGGATCGACGGTCTTGATATGAATAACCGCGACACGATGGGCGATGTGTACGAATATGTGCTGGGCAAGATGGCCGCAAGCGGTAACAACGGTCAGTTCCGTACTCCGCGCCATATCATTCGAATGATGGTTGATATGATGGAGCCTAACTTGAACGACACCGTATGCGACCCGGCTATGGGTTCTGCTGGATTCATCGTGGAAGCGGCGAAGTACGTTCAAGAGCACCATAAGAAGGAATTGCTGAAAAAAGAGAAGTCCGACCATTACCGCAACGAAATGTTCCACGGCTTCGATACTGACCAGACGATGTTACGAATCGGTGCGATGAACTTGATGTTGCACGGTGCCGACAATCCAGATATCGCATACCGTGACAGCCTCAGTACTGACAATACCGATGAAAACGCCTATTCGCTTTGCTTGGCGAACCCGCCGTTCGCTGGGTCGCTGGACTACGAGGCCATCAATAAGAACCTACTGGCCATCACCAAGACCAAGAAAACGGAATTGCTGTTCGTCGCCTTGTTCGTGAGGATGTTGAAGCTGGGTGGTCGCTGTGCGTCCATCGTGCCGGACGGTGTGCTGTTCGGCAACAGTACTGGTCATAAGGCTATCCGTAAGGAGCTCGTAGAGCACCAACGCCTACAAGCTGTAATCAGTATGCCCAGCGGCGTATTCCAGCCTTACAGCGGCGTTTCCACGGCAATACTGGTGTTCACCAAGACCAACGACGGCGGCACCGACAAGGTGTGGTTCTACGATATGAGAGCCGATGGCTACACGCTTGACCAGAAGCGTACCGAGTGCAAGGAAAACGATATTCCAGACATTCTAGCTCGTTGGAAGAACTTGGATGCCGAATCCACGCGTTCGCGTAAGGAACAGTCGTTCTTCGTGCCAGTCGATGAAATCCGTGCGAACGACTACGACCTCAGTATCAACAAGTACAAGGAAGTCGAGAAGGTCAAGGTGGAATACGAAAGTCCCAAGACCGTGTTCAAGCGCATCCAGAAGCTCCAAGACGAAATCAACGCCGCTATGGACGAGTTCAAGGCGAAATATCTGTAGGTGGCGCGTATGAAGTCGAAATGGGAATATAAGACGCTGGGCAATATTTGTGTAAGTGAATTGGGAAAGACTCTCAATCAGTCGAAAGATACTGGAACATTACGGCCTTATTTATGTGCCATAAATATCCAATGGGATTGCTTGAATTTACAAGATTTGAAAAAAGCAAGATTTGAGGATGATGAATTAGAACGATATAGTGTACAGAAGGGTGATTTGCTTGTTTGTGAAGGCGGTGATGTTGGTCGAGCTGCGTTGTGGGAAAGTGATGAACCTATGCTGTATCAGAATGCGTTGCATCGTATAAGGTTCTCTGTTGGATGTTACCCTCGTTTTTACTTGTTTTGTTTAAGACATTTAAAGAATAAAGGCGTTTTGGACTCTCGATTTGCCAAAGGGGTAACGATAAAGCATCTTGTAAAGTCTTCGTTATTGTCAATCCCAGTTCCAGTACCGCCATTAGATGAACAGCAACGAATCGTAGCGGAACTGGACTTGCTGACGGAAGTCATCGACAAGCGTAGGATGCAGTTGACGGAACTCGATACGCTAGCTCAGTCCATCTTCTACGATATGTTCGGCGACCCAACTCATAATGAAAAGGGTTGGGATATGAAGAAATTGGGTGATTTATGTTTGGTGATTACAAAAGGGACTACTCCCACTACACTTGGTTTTCCGTTTGTGGAGGAAGGAATTAATTTTGTGAAGGTTGAGTCCTTCACGAATGGAAGGATTGACCCTTTAAAATTGGCGCATATATCTGATGAATGTCATGAGGCCTTGGAAAGGTCTCAATTGAAGAAAAATGATTTGATGATATGTATTGCTGGTGCTACGATTGGTAAAATGGCTGTGGTAGATGAATCTATTTTGCCAGCAAATACAAATCAAGCTTGTGCTATTGTACGACTTGCGTGTGAACAGTATATTCCGTTCATCTTTGCTTATTTGAAGATGCGTTTTGTTTATGATGTTCAAAATATGGGAAAAGGGGTTGCTCAACCAAATTTATCTTTAGGTCAGTTGAGAGACTTGAATGTTCCCCTTCCACCCCAAGCTCTCCAGCAAGAGTTCGCTGACAAGATTCAGTCCATCGAAAAGCAGAAAGCCGCCGTCAACCAGTCCATTGCCGAAACTCAGAAGCTACTGGACTACACTATGGATAAATACTTCGGGTAAAGCTATTTTACAAAAGTGCGGAAACCCGCAAAAATCTAAAATATTTGAGCTTTGTCTCTGCTTTTTGCCTGATTTTTACATATATTTTATAAAAGTGTATAAACCCGCAAAAATATAAAGTATGGAAATTGTCGAAAGAAACCTCTACTTGAATCGCCTTGTGGCTCGCAAGCACAACGGAATGATTAAGGTCATTACCGGTGTCCGCCGTTGCGGCAAGTCCTTTTTGCTGTTTGAACTATTCTACAAACATCTGAAAGACTCCGGTGTCGATGATTCGCATATTGTAAAGGTCGATTTGGAAGACCGCCGAAACAAGGAACTCCGAAACCCGGATGCGCTCTTGTCGTACATTGATTCCAAACTTCTGGATGAAGCAATGTACTATGTGATGTTGGACGAAGTGCAACTGGTTGACGAATTTGAGGATGTCCTGAACAGTTACCTTAAGCGTAAGAATGTCGATGTTTATGTGACTGGTTCCAATTCCAAGTTTCTTTCGCGTGATGTTATTACCGAGTTCAGAGGACGCGGTGACGAAGTGAAAATAGCTCCGCTCAGTTTCTCGGAATTTATGCAAGTGTTTCGTGGCTCGCGTGAAGATGCTCTTACCGAGTACATTACATTTGGCGGCTTGCCCAAACTTTTTGACTTGCCTGATGAAAAAGCCAAGATGGACTACCTTCAGGGTTTGTTCAAAAAAACATACCTTACGGATATCGAGGAACGCTATAATATAAAGAACTGTGGCGATCTTGAAGAACTGATAGACTTTGTTGCATCGTCAATCGGTGGGCTGATTAACCCTAGCAAGATTTCGAATACCTTTAATTCCGTAAAGAAGTCGAAGATATCGCAACCGACCATCAAGAATTACCTTGATATTTTACAGGATGTATTCTTGCTGAAAAAGTCAGTGCGCTACGATGTAAAGGGAAAACGCTATATCGATACTCCGGCAAAGTATTATTTCGAAGATTTAGGCCTTAGGAATGCACGGCTTAATTTTAGACAAAATGAATCGACGCATCTGGTTGAAAATCTTGTTTTCAATGAACTTTGCATTAGGGGAATGTCGGTTGATGTCGGCGTGGTTCCGCTTAATTTGACCGAGAATGGCAAAAATGTAAGACGGCAACTAGAAGTTGATTTTGTATGTAATCAAGGAAGTCGGCGCCTTTATATCCAATCCGCATTGCACCTGCCCGACGAAGAAAAGTGGAATCAGGAATTGCGACCGCTAAAAGCAATCGACGATTCTTTTTTGAAATTTGTGATTACGGCTGACCCCGTCAAAAAGCATCAAAATGAAGACGGCTTTGTGATTATGAACCTTTTTGACTTTTTGCTTGACGAAAATAGTCTGGGGGTGTAAATGAAGAACTTTGACTACCTAAAGGATTGCGGCGTGCTTCGGCTGTATAACCTATGTGCCGCCGCCGAGGATAACCAAGTTAGCCACCCTGACCTAAGCGTAATCAGTGCGCGTAGAGCCTTGGAATATGTAGTCAAGTCCATCTATGCTATGAAACGGATTCCGGTGTCGGACAGGGATTCGCTGTTTGAGTTGGTCGATGGTGAGCCATTCCGTTCTTTCATTGGTGATGACCGTATAATGATGGCGGTTCATTACATCCGTAAGGTAGGCAACGCTGGTGCTCATAACGACCGTGTGGGTAGGAAGGAATCGTTCTTCGGTTTGTTGAATTTGTACAATGTCGTGGCGGCTGTTCTAACCAAGTTGAAGGTGGTCGAGACCGTCGCACCGTTTGACAAGACTCTTATTCCAGATAGCAAGTTCGCGCCCGTCATTGCCGAAGCCAAGATTGAAGTCAAGGAATCGGACGAAATCGTCATCAAGGCCGACAAGGAATCGCTGGATAGCAAGGAACCAGTCAAGGAATTGCCCAGTGAAATGTCCGAAGCTGAAACGCGTAAGGCGTTCATCGACTTGATGCTTCGAGAAGCGCACTGGGATGTCTTGGATAGCGATGGTGTCGTGAAACCGTCCAAGGCGTGTGTCGAAGTTGAAGTGGAAGGAATGCCGAACGGTCACGGTATCGGATATGCCGACTATGTACTGTTCGGCGCGAACGGATTGCCGTTGGCTGTAATCGAAGCCAAGAAAACATCCGTATCGCCGATTAAGGGCAAGCATCAAGCTGAGTTGTATGCGGATTGCCTTGAAAAACAGTATGGTCGCCGTCCAGTAATTTACTATACCAACGGTTTCGAGACCAACATTATCGACGGTTTAGGTTATCCACCAAGGCGTTTATACGCGTTCCATACCGAAGATGACTTGGTTAGGCTCATTCAGAAGCGTGGGCGTAAGGATATCGGCGACTTTAGCGTAAAACCGAGCATCACCGATCGACCCTACCAGAAAATGGCTATCAAGGTTGTGTGCGAGTGGTTCAATGCCAAGCATCGTCGTGGATTGCTGGTGATGGCGACTGGAACTGGTAAGACGCGAGTGTCGATATCTATGGTCGATGTGCTGATGCGTAACGACTGGGTGAAAAATGTGCTGTTCCTTGCTGACCGTACATCGCTTGTGGATCAAGCGAAGAAGAATTTCGCGAAACTGTTGCCGAATACATCCATTACGGTACTGAGTGACAAGGGTAACAAGGAAGACATCGACCTAAATGCTCGAATCGTTTTTAGTACCTACCAGACGATGATTAACTACATCGATACCGAGGATAAGCCGTTCTCGGTTGGTCGATTCGACCTCGTTATCATCGACGAAGCCCATCGTAGTATCTTCGGTAAGTACGGTGCAATTTTCAACTACTTCGATAGCTTACTGCTAGGACTTACCGCGACTCCACGCGACGAAGTGGATAAGAGCACTTATGACACCTTTGAAATGGAAAGCGGCTGTCCTAACTATGCCTACGAGCTGGATGATGCCGTGTCCGATGGATTCCTAGTGAATTACCGTGGCTTCAAACGCGGTTCTATGATTCTAAAGGAAGGTATCAAGTACAGTGCACTATCCGATGACGAAAAGGAGCAGCTTGAACAGATATGGGACTATGAAGAGACCTTACAAGAACTCCGTCCAGACATCAATATGCGCGGACGCGACATCCGTAACGACGAAATCTTCAAGTACATATATAATGAAAACACCATCGACAATGTGCTTCAAGATTTGATGAAGAATGGTCTCAAAGTCCAGAGCGGTGAGCGCATCGGCAAGACGATTATATTCGCCTACAACCATAAGCACGCCGAACTAATCGTGAAGCGGTTCAATGTATTGTACCCAGAATACGGCTCGGATTTCTGCGTTTTAATCGACAACTATGTGACTTACGCTCAAAACTTGATTGACAAGTTTGAAATTCGCGACAAAGACCCGCAAATCGCCGTGTCGGTGGATATGCTTGACACTGGCATTGATGTGCCGGATGTGTTGAATCTGGTGTTCTTCAAGATTGTCAAGTCGAAAATCAAGTTTATGCAGATGATTGGACGCGGAACCCGCTTGTGTGAGGGTATCTTTGGCGCGTCCAAGGACAAGGAATGCTTCTATATTTTCGACTGGTGTCGTAACTTCGAGTACTTCGAGAAGAATCCAGACGGACAGACGGTCAAGCAGAGTCTTTCGCTGACCGAACGCTTGTTCGGCTTACGAGCTGAAATCGCATTCTATCTCCAGCATCAGACCTACCAAGAGGATGCGTTTACCAAGGGACTACATGACGATTTGAAATCGACTATGAAGGAACAGGTTTTGTCGCTTTCCGATAGCCATATTTCCGTCCGTAATCGTTGGGATGCCGTAAGTCATTTCAAGACGGACGAAGCGTGGGTATGCCTGACCGCCGCCAATGTACAGACCTTGAAACTTGACATTGCTCCGCTGTTACCGCATAACACGCAAGATGAAAACGCTAAGAAGTTCGATGTGCTGGTTTTGGCTGTTGAACTTGGTTTCGTGAACGATGAATTTAATGCTAGCAAGCCAATCGTTCATATAAGGAATCTGGCTGAACGGCTGATGACCAAGGCGACTATTCCGCAAGTTGTCGCCAAGATGGATACCATCAAGGATGTGCTGAATCCGACGGCGTGGGAGAACTTGTCTTTACGCTGGCTGGAACGCGTCCGTGTCGAACTCCGTGACCTTATCAAGTTCCTCGTAGGTGACGGCGGTAAGACTTGGACGGTGGACATCGAGGACATCGTTACCGACGATGGTGAAAGTGCTGGGGTACAGACTCGCGTGACCTATAAGCGTAAGGTTATGGACTACCTCGCTGGCAAGGATAGCAACCCAGTACTGAAAAAGATTTATAATCTGGAACAGCTTACGGATGACGATATCATTGAACTCGAACGCGTTATGTGGAAGGACTTAGGCTCCAAGGAAGATTACGACAAGTTCGCCGATGGTAAACCGTGCGGCGAGAATGTGGCGATACTGATTCGTTCGCTGATTGGCGTGGATCGAAAGCTCGCTATGGAACGGTTCAATGAATTTCTCTCTGGTAGCGTACTTAACGCTGACCAAGAAGAATTTTTGAAGGATATTATTACGTATGTGTGCGAGAACGGCGATATTGGGCCGGAAACGGTCGTGAACGAAGCTCCGTTCGACGAACGACTGATGGAAGTGTTCAATGATAAGATGATACCGCTACGGCGATACCTCGAAAATATTCACGAAGTTGTTGACCCTGCAGGAATGCAGGGGTAGGGGACCCTATCGCATCGGCTTGCAGCCTTGCTCCAGGGTGACAGAAACATTGTCATTCTGGATTTTTTTCTCCAATGTCATTCTGGAGCGCGAAGCGCGATAGAATCCACCCTGCTTTGTCATTCTGGAGGCCCATCGGGCCGATAGAATCTATGGACCCTATCGGTCGTTACACTCCCTCCAGGGTGACAACTGGAATGTCATTCTGGAGCGGAACGCAGTGTAGCGATAGAATCCATTGTTTTTCCAGAATAGATTTTGTATTTTACACTCATGCAAAAGAGGGGATACACTTATATCTTGTTCAACAAGAAGAACGGCACATTGTATGTCGGCGTTACGAGTAATTTAAAAGAACGTATTGCTCAACACAAGCAAAAAATCTTTGAGGGCTTTACCCAAAAGTACGGCATAGACAAGTTAGGGTACTTTGAAGAGCATACGGATATGCGTCACGCCATAGAACGTGAAAAGTCCATGAAGAACTTGTTAAGAGCCAAAAAGATTGAATTGATTCAATCAATGAATCCCGAATGGGAAGATTTGTTCTTTAAACTGTAGAGGACTGGACCCTATCGCATCTGTCAGCGGCCTCGCTCCAGGGTGACAGAAACATAGTCATTCTGGAGTGTTTTCCTCATTGTCATTCTGGAGCGCGAAGCGCGATAGAATCCACCCAGGATTCTGTCATTCTGGAGGCCCATCGGGCCGATAGAATCTATGGTCCCTATCGGTCGTTACACTCCCTCCAGGGTGACAGCAGGATTTATTCCCACGGCGCTTTCACTTTGTTCAAGCGCGTGTTCGCGCGGCTCCGCGCTACTCCAAAAGGATGAATCCACTTTCCCAAGATGCGCGAACTATTTCCCTCGGTTTGGAACCGTGGTGGACGGCGACGGAAGTCGTGTTCGATAGTGATGCCATTTGCAACTCCGTGCACTTGGTGAAACTGTTCTAACCAGTCGGAACCGTCGGAAATGGGCCAGAAACGCCAAATAAACCGATGTCCGGCTGGGACTCGGCTTCACCCTTGACAAATGAAAAAGCCTCTTGGAACTTGTCCAAAAGGCTCTACAGTTGCTTCTATGTTGGTCGGTCGGCGACGGAAGTCGTTGTTACACTTTCGGAACCGTCGCTTACTTCGTCACAGCTACTCCCATTCAATGGTTCCGGGTGGCTTGTGGGTCACGTCGTACCACAGCGAGCCTGCGCCTTCGGCTTCGAACTTGCGCCAGAGTCCGGCGAGCAATCCCTGGTCGATTTCAGCGAAGTTAGCCGTCATGGCTTCGGTGGAGTTCACTGGGCGCATTACAATGCATGGTCTGTTTGCCGTACGGAGCGGAACGAGCACGACCGGCATCTGCCAGATCTTTTCGTACAGGTCGTTTGTCTGCAGAAATTCGGTGCAGATGTTGTCGAACTTGCGGAGTGTATCGAAGTTTTCGCGGGTGGCGAACTGTTCCACAAGCTTCGGGTCTTCGTCAGCGACGCTACCGATCTGATAAATCACGCGGTTGATGGCCTTGAAGCGGTTGGCTAGTTCGGTGGAGAACTTTTCGCAATCCTTCCAGCTGAGGCCCGGAGTTGTGATGAGGAACGGCTGCGCATAGGTGCGGCCATCGCCCTGGACGCCCACACTCTTGATGGGGAGCAGGCGGCCAGCAATGTTGTTTGCTTTGAGGTAGTCGGCGAGGGATTGGCCCGACGTATCGCGAACGTCTTCGAACTTCACCATGTCATCGGAGAGCTTACCTTCGCTGCAAAGCAGGCGAACGCCGAGGCCCGGACCCGGGAACGGGTGACGCCACACGAGGTTGTGCGGAATGCCGAGTTCTTCGCCGAGTGCGCGGACTTCGTCCTTGTACAAGTCGGCAAGCGGTTCAAGCACGAGTCCCTTTTCCATGAGGTCCAGGACTTCCTGCACGCGGTTGTGGTGCGTCTTAATCTTGTCGGCGTTCTTGGTGCCGCCGCTTTCGATGGTGTCGGGGTAGATGGTGCCCTGAGCCATCATCCACTGGTTCGGATCGAGGTTAAGCTTTGCCATTTCCTCGTCCTTCACCGTCAGGAATTCCTTACCGATGATGCCGCGCTTGGTTTCGGGCGCAGTCACGCCCTTGAGCTTTGCAAGGAAGTGTTCGCTAGCGTCGCGGACCTTGAGGTTGTTCATCCCCT